>JBMZAB010000006.1:0-84870 GCA_049610985.1 Flavobacteriales bacterium
CAGCCACACAAGAACCGTTGTTTTCGGTGGCGAGGGGGTTGTAGTTGAACGCGTCGGGGTCGTCGCAGCCGGACACCTCGAAAGGGTTGCAAACCCCGTCGCCGTCGGTGTCATTCAGACAGATGCCGTCGCAGTCGTACCCATCTTCAGGGAAAATGCACTCTCCGCCAGCCACAAGGGCTGTGGGGTCGTAGTTGCACGCCGCGGTCAAAAGGCACCCTGATGGCAGGCAGCTCAAGAAGTCGCAGCTGCCGTCGTTGACTGTGGCGTTGATGTCAAAGTTGCAGGCTCCGGAGTTGGTGCAGCCCAAGATCTCGCAAGAGCCGTCGTCAATCAGAGCGTCGGGATCATAGTTGGACGCGCCTGGGTCTGTGCAACCGCGACATGAGATGAAGTCGCAAGAGCCGTTGTTGAAGGTGGCTTCAGGGTCGTAGTTGCATGCCGAAGACAAAGTGCACCCTGCACAAGAAGAGAAGTCGCAAGAGCCGTCGTTGTACACGGCATTGGGGTTGTAGTTGCACGCGAACGGCTGTGTGCATCCAAACACCGGGCAGCTCACATAGTCGCAGGTGCCGTCGTCGAACGTGGCTGTGGCGTCGTAGTTGCATGCGCTGTTGTCGGTGCACCCACCTTGCTCCAACGCATCACAAATGCCGTTGTTGTTGTCGTCGGCCAGGCAGTTGCCGTCGCAATCGAAACCCTCGTCCGCGAACACGCAAGGCCCCTCGTTCCATTCCAACTCTGGATCGAAGTTGCAGGCCGTCGTGTTGAAGCACGGATTGAACACACAGGAACCGTCGTCCTCTGTGGCCGCTGGGTCAAAGTTGGCAGCGCTGTCGTCGGTGCACCCAGGCGTTGTTTGGCCAAAGGCCGTGTCCGGGGTGATCGAAGCAAACCCAACCATCAGCAACAGCAAGGCCAGCACAGGGGTGCGCAATGGGCCAGCAAAGCCTGCCGGGGCATCATTCATATGGCAGTTGTGAATTGTCATTTGACGGGCAGATAAGATGATTACATAATAAATTTACGACATTTTGTCGACGAAGCCCTCATTATGGCAGGTAATTCTACCGAAAGACGGGATGGGGTTGAGCAAAATTACGACGTAAGTTGCTGGAAATCAGGGAGAAGTTTGGCACAAAAAAAACCAACCCCGAAGGGCTGGTTTTTGATGTTCAATGTTTGTGTGCCTTTAGCTGGTGGCTCGCTTGCTGAAGTCCAGCACGCTCGGCGTGGCGATGAAGATGGAAGAGTAGGTTCCCACCACAACACCCACCATGAGCGCGAAAACGAAGCCTTTGATGTTGTCGCCGCCAAAGAGGAAGATGGTCAACAAGACCACAAACGTCGAGAGCGAGGTGTTGATGGTCCGACTCAGTGTGCTGTTGAGGGCGCTGTTCATGAGCTCCTCTTCGCCTTTTTTGCTGCCGTACAACCCCATGTACTCACGGATGCGGTCAAAGACCACCACCGTGTCGTTGATGGAGTAACCGATGACCGTCAAAATGGCCGCGATGAACGCCTGGTCAATCTCCATGGTGAAGGGCAGGATTCCCCAGAAGATGGAGAACACAGACAAGACCACAATCACGTCGTGCACCATCGCGATGAGGGCGCCTAGACCGTACTGCCACTTCCGGAACCGGAAGAAGATGTACAAGAAGATGATGATCAAGGAGAAGATCGTGGCGTTCTGGGCGCCGCTGCGGAAGTCGTCGGAGATGGTGCTGTCCACCTTGTTGTACATGTCCACGCTGTAGCCCGTGCCAATTGAGCCGAGGCCCGAGGCCAGTGCGGCGTTGATTTGCTCGTCCACGTCTTCGGCCTCGCTGTCGATCATGAAGTTGGTCATGATGCGGAGCTTCTCTGGGGAGTCCTTGGTCTGAACAAGGGGGTTTCCTGGAACGCCGTCCTGGGTGAAGGCCGTGGCCAAGGCGTTTCGGACAGCCTCTGCGTCGACGGCGTCGTCGAAGCTCACGTCGAACGTCGTGCCACCGGAGAATTCCACGCCGTAGTTCAAGCCCTTGGTCGTCAAGGATCCAATGCCCGCAATCACCACAACGGCACTCAGCACGTAGAAACGGCGACGGTTGCCCATGAAGTTGACTGCGGTGTTGGTGAACCAGTTCTTGGTGGCTTCTGTGTAGAAGCTGATGCCTTTTTTGTTTTCGAGGCGAGAGAAGAAGATGAGACGGGTCAACACGATCGCGCTGAAGAGCGACGTGAAGATGCCGATGATCAACGTCGTGGCGAATCCGCGGATGGCGCCGCTTCCGAAGCTGTACAGCACAAAGGCGGTGAGCAACGTGGTGATGTTTGCGTCGATGATGGCGCTGTACGCTTTGGCGTAGCCTTCTTTCAAGGCGACCATGAGGCCTTTGCCGCCTCGCATTTCTTCACGGATGCGCTCGTAAATGAGCACGTTGGCGTCGACCGCCATGCCGATGGTCAACACGATGCCTGCGATGCCTGGGAGGGTCAAAGCCGCGCCCAGGGAGGCGAGGGCGCCAATCAAGAAGAAGAGGTTGGCGATCAAGGCCACGTTGGACACCAAACCAGCTCCGCGGTAGTAGAAGATCATGTACGCCAACACCACCAAAAGGGCGATGACGAACGAGCTCAAACCTGCGTTGATGTTCTCTTCACCGAGTTGTGGTCCCACGCTCACCTCGTCCACAATGCGGGCAGGGGCAGGGAGGGAGCCGGCTTTCAAAAGTCCAGCGAGGTCTTCGGCTTCTGCCAACTTGTCCTCGGCTGATTGGCCAGCGCCAAAGCTGATTTGTGAACGGCCGTTGGTGATGGCGGTCTGCACGTTGGGGGCACTGAACACGAGGTTGTCCAGCACCACGGCCACGGCGCGGTTGTTTTCGTTGGCGCAGCGTTCTGTCATTTGGCCCCAAGCCACGGCGCCTTCGCTGTTCATGGTCATGCTGACCACCACGTCGCCAATCTCGTCATAGCTGACGCGGGCGTCCACAATGCTCTTGCCACTCAATTCCGCCTTGCCTTTGCCTGATGCGTCCTTGATGGCGAAGAGTTGGGCCACATTGGTGGCGGGCTTGGCTTCCCACAAAAGACGCAAGTCGCTGCCCAAGGCCTCACGGGCTGCCGGCTGGCTCAAGAGGTCGTTCACGCGATTGGTGTCGCTGGCCAAGGTGTATCCCACCACGGCGGAACGGCGTCCCAACTCCAATTGGAAGACCGAGAACAAGGGGTTCTTGGCGCGGAGCTGGTCTTGGGTCAGGGTCGAGTCTGCGGGGGCGTTTTCGCCGAAGAGCTCTGGGCTCTGGACTTGGGCCAACGCTTCGTTGGCGGCGCCGAGGCGGCCAATGACTTCGTCGTTGAAGTACGTTTCCCAGAATTCGAGGTTGGCGGTGCTCTTCAACTGTTTGCGTGCGCGCTCACGGTCGTCAATGCCCGGAAGTTCCACCAGGATGCGTCCGTTTTGGAGCTTCTGCACGTTGGGCTGCGCCACGCCGAGTTGGTCAATCCGCTTGCGGATGATGCTTTCGGTGTTGTCGATGGCGGTTTGGGCCTCCGCACGGAGGATGTCGAAGATTTCGGCGTCGGAGCTCTTCGCAGGGAAGAGATCCTTGTTTTCCATGTTGTGGAAGATGCGCCACAACTCAACTTCGGGGGCGCGCTCTGTCCATGCACGCTCGAACAACGTCACAAAGTCGTCACCTGTGCTTTTGCGCAGGGCCTTCGCGTCGGACAAGGCTCCTCTGAAGTCTGCGTTGTCGCTGTAGTCGGACAGGGCCACGATGAGGTCAGGCAAGCTGACTTCAAGGGTGACACTCATGCCGCCTTTCAGGTCGAGGCCGAGGTTGAGCTCTTGCTCCTTGACGTGGCGGTAGGAGTGCCCAAACACCGGGTAGATCTCCGCCGTGGCGCTGTCGCGCAAGAACTCGCGGGCTGCTTGGGCCGCGGCTTCGTCGAAGGTTTGGTCTCCGAGTGCGCCTGCACTTTCCAAGGAGTCGGCCACGTAGGCTCCGTATTCATCTGCCGTGGTTTCAAATCCACTCGCCACCCAGTTGAAGGACAGGGTGTACAACGTCGCAAAGGCCAACAGCACAGTGAAGACGACAAGAATGTTCTTATTCTGCATGATCGCTAGGGTTCATTTTCAGGTGCGCGAATATAATCAAAAAATCCAGGCGCAGCGCGCGAAAAGCATACCTTCGTGGCATGCAAATGGTTTTGCACAGCCGAGGATTTTGGGGTGGGGTGATGGCCCTGCTGGTGCTGAATGGCGGAGCTGTGCAAGTGGCCTCGGCCCAAACCTCCGCCGACGTCCAGTTGGCCGTGTTGCAGTACCGCGGTGGAGGCGACTGGTACGCCAACCCCACGGCGGTGCCCAACCTCGTGGACTTCTGCAACACCGAGATGGGCATGTCCCTCAGCGAGGAAGTGCCTTACGTGGAGGTGGGATCGCCCGACCTCTTCAATCACCCCTGGGTGCACATGACCGGTCACGGCAACGTGCTGTTTTCTTACAGAGAAGCGGAGCAATTGCGCACCTACTTGCAAGCCGGGGGGTTCCTGCACATCAGCGACAATTATGGCATGGACGTCTATGTGCGTGCCGCCATGGCCAAGGTGTTTCCGGACGCGGAATGGGTGGAGGTGCCGTTCGACCATCCGGTCTACCATCAACAATTCGGCTTCGCCCAAGGGTTGCCCAAAATCCACGAGCATGACGACTTGCCGCCGCGCGGGTTTGGCCTGTTTCACCAAGGGAGGTTGGTCTGTTTTTACGACCACGAGTGCGACCTCGGGGACGGCTGGGAGGACTACCAAGTGCACCGCGACCCGGAAGAAGTGAGGCTGGAAGCCCTGCGCATGGGCGCCAACCTGATCCGTTACGCCATGGGCGGGGCGGGCGGATTCTGAGGGGTCAAGCTCACCCGCGTGAGGCCCTTGTTGTCCACGTGTTTCGACAATTTCAAGTTTTGTGTGGCCATGGCGTCGACCAGCGGTTGCCACGTGTCCTCGGTGCCTTCGGCGTGGTTGCGTCGCAGGTCGTCCAATGGTTCTCCAGCGACTTCCGCCAACACGTTCCAATAGTCTGAGGCAGTGAGGCCGTTTCGAGGGTGGCCATAGCGTTCCCACAGGAAACGCATCGCGGTGCTCAGCGAGGCTTGGCCGTCGGTCAAATCCATGATGCGGCAATCGCACAAGAACGCCAAGACGGCGCCTTCGACGTAGATGCTTCCCTTGCGTCCAGAGACGCCCAGCCGGTATCCGTCCAGCCAGGTGTCGAAGCTCGAGGCGGCGACGCTCATGTTGAGCCTGCCCGGGTTGTTCAGGTGGCGCTCGAGGAGCTTTGTCATCAGGCCGCACCACCCCTCCAAGTCGACCACCCCCCCTTCAAACAAGAACAAGTCGCCCATGTAGGTGGTCACCCCTTCGGCGATGTACCCCAATTCGGAGGGGCATGCTTGGGTAAAATCGTAGGGCGTCCATTCGGCAGGGCGAATGCGCTTGACGTTCCAAGCGTGGTACAATTCGTGGCTGGCGATGCCGATGATTTCCATGTGGCCTTCCTCCGATTGCACGCGCTCGGCCGGCCCGAGGGCAATGACCGTGCTGTCTTCGTGTTCCACACCGTGACGGACGTCGCGGTCAGGAAACAGGTAGAGAAAGTGATACTCTTCGGTGGGGAAGGATCCGAAGTGACTGAGCTGTGCACGAGTGAAAGCCACGTGCTCTGACATGAACCGCGCGGGGTCGGCGGGCAGGGTGTCGTGCACCCACACGTGGAAATCCACGCCTTGCTCGCGGTAGCTGTCGTGCCAAAGTTTGGGAGAAGCCACCCATGGCGCGTCCATCACGTGTTGTACATCGCGGGCCTGCATCACGGGGACGCCTTCGTCCAAGGTCCAGGGCAACGCGGTGGCCAAGGCCCACCCCGAGGCTTCACCCTGAGCCAATGTCAAGTCGGCCAGCCGAATCTCAAAGGGCAATTCCGGACGGTTGACGTCGTACATGAAGCAATTCACGGGGTTGACGTAGAACAAGTCGGACTCGACGCACGTGGATCCGGCGTTGAGGATGTCGGCGTGAAACAGCCAAGACACCCGGTTCACGCCGGCTGGCACCTGCCAGCTGTGCAAGTCCGTCTTGGACAGCCGCGTTTCTGTGCCGTCCGCCCCAGTGCCCTTCACCCACATCACATATTGGGCGAAGTTGGCGAGCTCGTAGCGTCCGGGCCTCCATGTCGGCAGTTGGAGCGTCCAAGGCTTGGACGAGGCTGGGAATGTGGCGTCGAAGTGGAGTTTTTGGGCTGCCACATCGCGCGTCACCGTGACCTGAATGCTCATCGACCCGGGGTGTTGAGCAGGTCTGAGATTGGTGTGCCGGTGGTTCCGTTGGGGTAGGGGGTTTGCATGATTTGCGCCACGGTGGGGGCCAAATCCCGGATGTATGTCGTGTTGAACGTCTCGCCGTGCGGCACGCCGCAACCCAAGAACAACGCGGGCACGTGGGTGTCGTGCGCGAAGGCCGATCCGTGCGTGGTGCCTGTTCGGCCGTAGTCGATCCAACCGGGCTGGGGCACGAGGAACACGTCCCCTGAATGTCCTGGGCGGTGCCCACGGACCAAGCGCTCGACCACGGGGTCGCTGGCGGCCAAAGCCGGAGCATCACACGCCGCGATGGCCTTGCTCAGACCCGGATGGGGCGCGCACTGCTCGGCCACAAACCTTGCCATGGTGTTTCTGTCCATGCCGCGCTGGTGCAACAAGTCGTGGTTCAAGAAGACTTGGTCGTTGCTCTGGCGCAGGATCCAAGGTTGGTCGCGGGGGGTGAATCCAAAGCGGTCTTGCAGAAGCTCTTCCACCTCGTCCATCAGGTTGCCGGGCTTCCAGTAGTCGGCAGGCATGCCAAGGGAAGCCACGTGGGAAGGCACGTTGGCCCCGCCGTGGTCGGCGGACAAAAAGGCCGTCCATGCACCTGGGCCCACCAAGTCGTCCAGCGCGTCAAACAGCCGCGCCAACTCGGCGTCCAGCCTGAGGTACATGTCCATGGTTTCTTGTGCGTGCGGTCCCACGCGGTGGCCCACGTAGTCGGTGGCGCTGAAGCTGAGCGCCAGCAAGTCGGTCACGTCGTCTTGCCCCAACTCAGCCCCTTTGACGGCCGCCAGCGCGACGTCCACAATCAGCGTGTTGCCTCCCGGCGTGCCCTTGAGCACGTCGAAACCGCCGTTCTCCTCCGCCAGCGCATTGAGGTCATAGGGGAAGGTGGGCTTGAGTTCGCCCTTGAACGCCCCTTCGTAGGGGTTGTTGTCGGGCAAGCACTGCGCATACACCCCGTCGGGGTGCAGCTTGCTCCAGCCCTCGTCCATCAACGCTTGGGCACGTCCTTTGTCGTTGAATTCTTGCAGCCAAGAGGGCAAGGCGTCGCCGTAGTGGTTGCTCGAAATGAACTGACCTCGGTCCTTGCCGAAAAACCAAAACGCGCCATCCGCGGCGTGGCCGGCCGGCAGAATGGCCCCACGGTCTTTCATGCTCATCCCGAAGACTTTGGCGGCCCCGCCTGTCGCCACCTTGAGCTCGTCGCCCAGAGTGGTGGAAAGAAGGCGGGCGGGAGACATTTTGCCCGATCCGCCCAGAACAGAACCGTCTCCATCAAGACCGTCGTTGCTCACCCCACGCACGGACGTGTCCGAGGCGCAGTACACACTTTCCTTGGCGGCACGGTCGTACCAATTGTTGCCGACAATGCCGTGCACGGTGGGAGTTGTTCCCGTGTAGATGGAGGCGTGGCCAGGCCCCGTGTAGGTGGGGGCGTAGCCAAAGTGGTGGTCCCGACACGCAAATCCTTCCTCGACCATGCGCCGGAAGCCGCCCGCTCCGAACGTCGCAGGCGAGTCGATGTCGTCCCACGCCCCGAAGCGGGTGAGGTAGTCGGCACGCATTTGGTCCACAGTGATGCCCACCACCAGTTTGGGGCGGGCTTGGGTGTCATGGGTGTGGATGCGGACGTCGGTTTGGACCGTGCATCCCGCCACGAGCAGGCATGCGGTGAGGAGGCGAATGTTCATCGTGCGCCCAAGATAACCTCGACCCGTCGGGCCCCGTCAAGATGACGTCAGGAAGTCGCACACGACTTGGCCACCCACCAGGCGGTGAAGATGCATCCTCCCACAGAGATGCCCATGTTGAGCAAGGCCAGGCCCAGGCTGCCTTGCTGCATCAGGCGCAACGTGTCCCAAGCAAACGTGGAGAAGGTGCTGAACCCGCCGCAAACCCCCACGGTGAGGAAGAACCACATGGCGGAGGACTTGCCCCAGGCGTCAGCCCCCGCCACGGAGGTCCAGGCCAGGAGTCCTGTGGCCAGGACGTTGGCCGCCAAGACGGCCCAGGGGAATGACGTGCCGGAAGGCGACAAGATGGACGCCAGCCCTTGGCCGACCGCAAAGCGCAGAACGCTTCCCAGCCCTCCGCCAAGGAACACCGCCAGCCATGTGGTGAGTGTGGGCGTCATGGGGAGGGGCAGAGTTTGAGGGTTCGACGAACGAAGGTCAGCGCGGCCGCGCCCAGTCCCCCCCCGACGATCCACCCGCACAAGACGTCGCCTGGGTAGTGCACGCCGAGGTGAATCCGGCTCCAACCAATCAACACAGCCCAGAGCACCAAGCCACGTAGCCACAAGCCCCCAAGCAGCGAGCCCATGAGTACGGCGATGCCCATGTGGTTGGCGGCGTGCGACGACACAAAGCCGTAGCGCCCTCCGGTGTAGGTTTGGCCCGGCCCCTCTTCCAGGAGGTGGATGTCGGCCGACAGGGCAGGCTCATGCGAGGGGCGCAAGCGGGCCACGGAGGGCTTGAGCACTTTGGCCGATACCATGTCTGTGGCGGTCACGCACAGCGCGATGCCCACCACCATGGCCACCCGAGGTTGCCAGTTGACTTGTGTTTGGGCCAACCGCCAGAGCATGAAGAGGTACAGGGGCACCCAAACCCAGGGCACGCTGACCCACCACATGAGCCCGTCCAACCAGGGAAGGGCGCCGTTCAGCGCCAAAAACAGCGCCGTGTCGAGGTCGATCAGCCAGTCCAGCATCAAGCGTACATGCCCTCGATCGCCTCGGCGTACTTGGTCATGATGGGCTTGCGCTTGAGCTTCAGGGTGGGCGTCAATTCGCCGCCTTCAATGGACAGGGGTGCAGGCAAGAAGTGCACCTTCTTCACCTGTTCCCACTTGGCAAACGGCGCCATGAGCTCGGCCACTTCTTTTTCCAAGCGCTCGCGAATCACCGCGTCGTTGGCGATGCCGTCCAAACCTGGGAAGGTGTGGTTGTGGCGCTTGCACCATTCCTCCACCGTCACGGCGTCGGGCACCACCAAGGCGGCGGGGTGCTTGCGGTTCTCGCCCACCACCATGACCTGCTCGATGAACAGGGACGCCTTGAGTGCATTCTCCAACAACGTCGGGGCGACGTACTTGCCGCCTGAGGTCTTGAAGATTTCTTTTTTGCGGTCGGTGATGCGCAGGAAACCGTCCTCCATCACCCCAATGTCGCCGGTGTGGAACCAACCGTCTTTGAGGACTTCAGCCGTTTTCTCGGGGTCCTTGTAGTAACCCATCATCACGTTGGGACCTTGGACCAGGATTTCCCCGTCGTCCGCAATCTTCACGCTCACGCCGTCGGCCAACTTGCCCACGCTCCCAATGCGAAGCATGTTGTCGCCGTTGGTGGTGTTCACGCTGACCACGGGCGAGGTCTCTGTGAGGCCGTAGCCTTCCAACACGGTGATGCCGGCGCCGTTGAAGAAGCGTGCCAAACGAGGTTGCAAGGCCGCAGATCCAGACGCCACGGCTTCAATGCCGCTGAGGCCGAGGGCCTCTTTCACCTTGCCGAAGACCAGCTTGCGGGCCAAGTTCAACTTCACTTGATAGAGCCCTCCTTTGTTGGGCTCCCATTCCAACGCCACGTTCACCGCCCAGTTGAAGATGGCGGCTTTTACGCCGCCGGCTGAACGGCCCTTGGCCACGATGCCGTCGTAGAATTTCTCGAGCAAGCGAGGCACCGCCGTGAACATGATCGGCTGGGTGTGGTTCAGGTCGTCCTTGATGGTTTCCAAGCTCTCGCCGAAGTGGATTTGGGCCCCCATGTACATGTACAAGTAGTGGAGCATCCGCTCGAAGATGTGGCACACCGGCAGGAAGCTCAACACGCGGTAATCCATGTTGGGGTCGACGGCGGGCACGCGTGGCTCCGCCACCAAGACGTTGCTTGCCACGTTGTTGTGCGACAGCATCACGCCCTTGGGAAGGCCGGTGGTGCCGGAAGTGTAGATGATGGTGGCGAGCTGGGCGGGATCGACAGCCTCGCGTCGGGCATCGAGCTCGGCTTGTTGGGCATCGGAACCGGCCTTGGCCACTTCAGACCAATGGCGTGCGCCTTTCACGTCTTCAAACGTGAACACCTCCTCCAGGGCAGGACATTCGGACTTGACCGCCATGACCTTGTTGTAGAGTTCCTCGTTGCTGACGAAGCAGTACTTGGACTCGCTGTGGGTGAGGATGTACTTGTAATCCTCCTCCGTCATGGTGGGGTAAATCGGCACGTCGATGCCGCCGGCTTGCATGATGCCGTGGTCCATGATGTTCCACTCGCAACGGTTGTTGTGGCTGATGAGGGCCACTTTGTCCTCGGCTTGCATGCCCAAAGCGATGAGGCCTCGAGAAACCGCATCCATCTCGTCCACAAATTGGTCGGTGGAATACGTGACGCGGTTGCCGGAATTGGGCATGGTCATCATCACGTCCAAGGGCTTGGTGGCCAATTGGTAACGTGGGAAATCGAAGAGACGTGTGGGCTTGTTCATGGTCTTGGAATCGAACGCCAGCGCGTCGTCCGCGCGGCGGGTTTGGGGTCCAAAATACACACCACCCGCCAATCCTGTCGTTCAAAGTTGTTCGCCGCAGTGCTTGCAGTGCGCCGCGTCGTCGTCGTGGCCTTCGCGTGCGCAAGAAGGGCAGGCCTGGGTGTTCGTGGAGGGGGCAGACGATTTGGCCAGCTCTGCGCCGACAATGCCGGTGGGCACCGCCAGAATGGCGTAACCCAGAATCATCATCATGGAGGCGATGATTTGGCCCGTGACGGTCTGGGGCGCAATGTCTCCGTAGCCCACGGTGGTGACGGTCACGATCGCCCAGTAGATGGACCGTGGGATGCTCGTGAATCCAGCCTCGGCGTCTTCCACCATGTAAACCAGCGTGCCCAGCAACGTGACCAGCACGAGCACGGTGGACAAGAACACGGCGATTTTGCGTCGGCTTGCGAGCATGGCGTCGCGCAGGACTTGGGCTTCGCGCAAGAACCCCACCAGCTTCAGGACGCGAAAGACGCGCAACAAGCGCAGCATGCGCACCACCCGCAAGCTGGCGGCGCCAGGCACCAGCAATTCCACAAACGTGGGCAAAATGCTCAGCAGGTCCACCCATCCGTAAAAACTGAAGATGTACTTCCAGGGGCGTCGGACCGCCACAACACGGAGCACGTACTCCAAGGTGAAGAGCCCTGTGAAGACCAATTCCAAGACGTGGAGGGCGGCCCCATGTTCAGCGCGCACCGACGCGACGCTTTCGACCAACACCGCAGCCACGCTGAGGACAATGGCCCACAGCAAGGCGACGTCAAACCCCTTCCCGGCAGGGGTGTCCGCCTCAAAGATGACGGTGTGCAACCGCTGGCGCCAAGGGGCAATTGGGTTGGAAGGAGCCATAGGGCAAGATAGCGGAACCTGGGGTCAGGCCGACGGGTGGGTGTACATCAGGACGATTTCCATCCAGCCCTCGGGCTCCATCCAGTGGGTGGTGTGCGGAGGAATTTGGCAGGTGTCGCCGGCCTTGACCTTCACCCGTTGGTCGCCAACGACAATGGTGCCACTGCCTGAGACGACCCGGCAATGTTCCCACATGTCGTGCCGGTGGGCGCGTCCATCGCGTTTAAATCCCAGGCGTTCCACCAAGGGCTCGTCGCCCCGAGCCACCGTCACCTCCATCCATCCGAAAGACGTGTCGCGCCTTGTTGGATGCACAACGTCAGCCATCCGGCGCGCCGCTTACTTCGCGAAGGTGGGCGCCACCACGAGCTCCTTGGAGCCGCGTGTGTGGACGTAGAAACCTTCTCCCGACTTCACGCCGAGCTTGCCCGCGGTCACCATGTTGACGAGCAGGGGACAGGGGGCGTATTTGTCCAACCCAAGGCCGTCGTGCAGCACGCGCAGGATGCTCAGGCACACGTCAAGGCCGATGAAGTCCGCAAGCTGCAGAGGTCCCATCGGATGGGCCATCCCGAGTTTCATGACGGTGTCGATCTCTTCCACGCCAGCCACCCCTTCATGCAAGGTGAGGATGGCTTCGTTGATCATGGGCATCAAGATGCGGTTGGCCACAAAGCCGGGGTAGTCGTTCACTTCCACCGGAACCTTGCCCATTTGGGCGCTCAGCTCCATCACGTTTTGGCACGTGGCGTCGCTCGTGGCGTAGCCTCGGATGACTTCCACCAACTTCATCACCGGGACGGGATTCATGAAGTGCATGCCAATCACGCGCTCCGGACGTCCAGTCGCTGCGGCAATCTTGGTGATGGAAATGGAGCTGGTGTTGGTGGCCAGGATGCATCCCTCCGGCGCAGCGGCATCGAGGTCCGCAAAAATCTTCAGCTTCAGGTCCGTGTTTTCGGTGGCCGCTTCCACCACGAGCTCCGCTTGTCCCACAGCCGAGGCCAGGTCGGTGGAGGTGGTCAGCCGTTCGAGGGCCGCGTCCTTCTCCGCGGCGGAGATTCTCTCCTTGGCCACCATGCGGTCCATGTTCTTGCCAATGGTGGCCAGTGCCCGTTCCAAGGCGTCGGCCGAGCGGTCCATCATGACCACCTGGTGGCCAGCTTGGGCGAACACGTGGGCAATCCCGTTGCCCATGGTGCCTGCACCGATGACGGTCACGCGCTTGCTCATGACTTGGCTTCTTTCTTCTTGGCCGCAGGCTTCTTCTTGGCTGCGGCTTTCTTCTTGGGGGCTTTTTTCTCTGGTGCGGGTTCCTCGGCAGCCTTTTCAGCTGCGGGCGCTTCTTCTGCGCCTTCGGGGGCCTCGAGCGGGAACGCACCTTGGCCGACGAGCAGGTTGTACCACTGGACCAACTTCTTCAAGTCGCTCTGGTACACGCGCTCGTGGTCGAGTTCAGGCACAATGCCGTCCACAAAGTCGCGGATCACTTGCGCCGCGTCTTTGTGCGAAGGGCCAGCTTCTCCTTTTTGCGCGTCGTGGATGCGGTTCAGGATGTCACGCAACGGAACGTCTTCGCTGGCCGTGTACATGGTGATGTCGGCCAAATTGCTGACCCGGGCAGTCCCGGGCACGCTGGAGCGCTTTTGGTCAATCATGCTTTCCACAACGATGCTGGCGCTTCCTGAGGCCAACACCTTGAACAGGCCGGGTTTGCCGGCGACGGCGAGAATTTCAGAGATCTTCATTGGGTGCGAAAGTACGCAAGGGGAGGTCCACGTCCTCGGTCACCCGGCCGGACACAGAGGCAGGGCCTCCAAGGGTGTGGCGTTGCCGTCTGGGTCGATCTGGTAAGCCACGTGTTCCACGCCGTTGGTCACCAGCATGGCGGGCACCTGGAGCACCATGTTGTAGCGGGCGACTTGGGACACGGCGTCCTGGCTCAGCTTGACCTCTGGCGCCTTGCATTCCACCAACAAATGGGCCTGGCCGTCTGTGGTGTGGCACACGATGTCCGCCCGGCGGTTCATGCCGTTCAGGACCAAGGGGCGTTCCACGGCGATGCACCCGGCAGGGTAATTCAACACGTCGATGCAGTGGTGAATCACATGCTGACGCACCCACTCTTCAGGCTCCAGCGCCACCCACTTTCGTCGGGCCAAACACATCACCTCCAGCTTGCCCGAAGCCCCGTGATGGATCTTCAATGGGGCCGGGGGCCACTGAAGGGGAGGCATGCCGAGGTCCATGGCGCGAAGCTACTTCCGAAAGGGGCGCAGGCCTACCTTCGCGGCCATGCCACACCGCCAAATCGTTCGGAACATCGCCTCGGGACAATTGTCGCCGGTGTACGTCCTGCACGGCGAAGAGCCTTTCTTCATTTCGGAGATCGTCAAGACCTTGCTGGGCACGGTGGTGGACGAGAGCCTCAAGGACTTCAACGAGACGGTGTTGTATGGGCGTGATACGGACGTGGACGAGGTGCTCGCTGCGGCCCGCCGCTTCCCCATGATGTCCGACCGGCAGCTCGTCCTGGTCAAGGAAGCCCAGGACATGCGCATGTGGAAGCGCAAGGACGACATGGCCAAGTTGGAGGCCTACGCCAGCGACCCGGTGCCCACGACGGTGTTGGTGTTTGCGCATCCGCACAAGAAGGTGGACAGCCGGCTGAAGGCCGTCAAAACCATGTCTCGCATGGGCACGCTCTTTCTGAGCGACAAAGTCCGCGACTACAAACTTCCGCAGTGGATCTCGGGCCACGCCGCGACGCAAGGGCTGGAAATGGGGAACCAAGTGGCGCAGTTGTTGGCGGAGAGTTTGGGCAGCAACCTGCAAAAGGTGGCCAACGAGCTGGCCAAGTTGCAGATCTTGCTGCCCCAAGGCACCCAAGTCACGGTCGACCACGTGGAACAGCACATTGGCATCAGCAAGGATTACAACGTGTTCGAGTTGCAGCGGGCCCTGGGACAAAAAGACGTTGAGCGCGCGAACCGCATCGTCAACTACTTCGAAGCCAACCCCAAGAACGCCCCGCTTGCGATGGTCGTTCCTGTGCTGCACGCCTATTTCGCCCGCGTGTTGGTGTACCAAACGCTGGCCGACAAGCACGACTCGGCCGCGGCCAAGGCCATGAAGTGCAGCCCCTACGCGGTCAAGGATTACGCCCGCGCCGCCCAGTCGTACAGCCCCGCCAAGGTGGAGCGCATCTTCGGCTACCTGCGGGAGGCGGACAAGAAGGCGAAGGGGCGCGGCAACGCGACAATCTCCGACGGCATGTTGCTGCGCGAGGCGGTCTTCAAAATCTTGCATTGAGCGCTGGCCGTCGCGTTTGGCACGGTTCCTGATTCAAGGCGCTTGCCCCGTTGGGCATCCAAGGGAAGCGCCCTAACTTTCGCCGACGTTGGACTCCCAACCAAACCTGCATTCGCATGAACATCAAGCACATTTCCCTCCTTGCGGCACCCCTGGCCGTGTTGTCGTTGACCTTGTCCGTGCGCGGGCAAGCCCAGAACCTCGTTCCCAACCCCAGCTTCGAGCAAGTCTCGGAAGACGCGAAGGAGAAGGACATCAAATCGTTTGGGCTGATCAACGTGTTCAGCGAAGAATGGGGCGGGGCCACCGAAGTGGCGCCAGACCTGTTCATGGAGCGTGAGAAGGAGAGCAAGGTGACCATTCCATGCAACGACTACGGGCACCAAGATCCAGCCGACGGGGCATTCTACGCGGGCTTCCGCGCGTACAGCAAGAGCCCCAAACTCAAGCGTTCTTACCTCCAGGTGCAGCTGACCGAGAAGTTGGAAGAGAACCAGATGTACTGCGTGTCGTTTGACCTCAGCTTGGCGGACTTGAGCCGCTACGCCGTGCCAGACATCGGTGCGATCCTCAGCGACCGCAAAATCGAGCGCGGCGGCACAGCCCCCATCGTGCAGAAGCCGGACGTCCAGCACAAGAGCAACAAAACCATGGTGTACATGGACGGCTGGGAGACGGTGTGCGGCACCTTCACCGGCACTGGCGAAGAGGAATACCTTATCATCGGATGCTTCGGCGGCGACGCGAGCATCGAGGAAGAGAAGGTGGCCCGTTCCACCGCCCACCGCGACTGCTTCACCGGCAAGCCCCAGCAGCCTCAGGCATACTACTACGTGGAGAATGTCAAGGTGGAAGCCATCGAGGCGTTGAGCCAGTGCAAGTGTGGGGCGGCAGACGAGCGCGACATGGATTTGGTCTACGGCAGCACCAGCAACTTGCCTGAAGACGCCTCCACCCAAGAGGTCATCCGCGACGCCGCCATCTACTACGCATTCTTGAAGCGCATGCCCACCACCCCAGGCAGGAGCACCATCACCAAAATCGCCAAGCTGATGAAGGAAGATGCGTCCTTGAACCTGGAGATCGTGGGACACTGCGACGACGACGAGTTCAATGAGGGCAAGATCAACGTTCGCTACAAGGGCGTGGGCAAGAAGCGCGCTGGCCAGGTGAAGCGCTTGCTGGAGGCGGAAGGCATCTCGGCCGACCGCATCACGGTCACCGGCCGCGAGAACAGCGATCCGGCCAGCACACGCGACTCCGAGATCGCACGGGCCCAAAACCGCCGCGTGACGTTCACCGTGAACTGAGTTTCAAGACTTGAAAATGAAAAAAGGCACGCCCCACGGCGTGCCTTTTTTGTGTTCACTTGCGGGGTGCGGCCGGCCTCGGGTCAGGCGGCAGAGAGGTGGCCTCGGTGCGATTTGGGCATCAGCATCAGGACCAGGAACGCCAGGCCAAACAGCCCCACGAGCGCCAAGATGCTGTTGCGCATGGATCCGGTGAGGCCCTCGATGTAGCCCCACCCGAACATGCCAATCACGAGCCCGCCTTTCTCCAGGACCTCGTAGAAACTGAAGTACGAGGCGTTGTCCTCGGTCTCCGGGAGAAGCTTGCTGTAGGTCGAGCGGTTGAGGCTTTGGGTGCCGCCCATCAGGCAGCCGATGCCGGCTGCGGCCACGTAGAACCCTTCTTTGGTGCTTGCAAACCAGTACGCATACGCGCACACGGCGCACCAAGCCAGGATGCAACAGCTGAGGGCTTTGACGTTGCCGATTTTGCCGCTCAACCACGCCACAAAAAAGGCGCCAGGGATGGCCACGAACTGGACGAGCAAAGTGGCGACAATGAGCTCTGCGCTGGACAGCTGAACTTCTTTGATGCCGAAGCTCGTCGCCATGAGCATGATGGTTTGGATGGCCATGCTCATCACAAAAAACGAGCTGAGGAAACGGGTGAGGTGGAGCTGGCCTTTGAGGTCCCTGGCCACGCTGCGCAGCTCCTTGAAACCTTGCGTCAGGAGGTTTCCTTCAGGACGGAAGTTTTGGGGGGTGGACGGCAGGCGACGGAAGGCGGGTTGGGACCAAGTGACCCACCACACGGCCACCAACACGAACGCCCATTTGGTGAGGTGGTTCCCCACGCCCATGATCATGCCCAAGCACACCACGAGCAAAAGCACCGAACCGATGTACCCCATGATGTAGCCTCGGGCGCCGAGTTTGTCTTGCTCCTCCTTGGTGGCGATTTCTGGCAGGTAGGC
This sequence comes from Flavobacteriales bacterium, assembly GCA_049610985.1. GTDB lineage: Bacteria > Bacteroidota > Bacteroidia > Flavobacteriales_D > Sanyastnellaceae > UBA11663. The sequence goes on from JBMZAB010000006.1 coordinate 17,310, forward strand.
GTTGTAAAAACCCAGGCTGCCCCAGAACCCCAGGTTGGCGAGGAACAACGCACCCATGCTCCATTCCAAGTGCTCGGGGTTGAACCAAAACAAACTCACACACCCCACAGCTCCGCCGTAACAGAAGATTTTCATGAAGTCGAGCTTCTTGCCGGCGTAATCGGCCATGCCGCTGAGCAACGGGCTCATCACGATGATGACCACGAAGCTTGTGGCCAACACGTAGCTGTAAAGCTGTGTGTTCAGGAACTCCTTGCCCCAAAACGTCACCACGTCGCTGATCAAATTTCCGTCGTCGTCCCGCACTGTGGTCACGGCGTTGTAGAAGATGGGGAAGATGGCCGTGGTGATGACCAAGGAGTACACGCTGTTCGCCCAGTCGTAGAGGGCCCATGCGTTTTGGACCTTTTTGGTGGCGTGCGTATCGCTTGTCTTTTCAGCCATGCCGCCCAAGATAGTCCAAGGCCTTGGCACGGCCGGAGGGTTGTACCTTCGACGGCGATGCACAACGACGGATCTTTTGACGTGGTGGTGGTGGGCGGCGGCATTGTCGGCGCAGCCACGTTCTACAAACTCCAAAAGCGTTTCCCCGAGCGCACCATGCTGCTTATTGACAAGATGCCCCGGCTGGCCGACCACCAAACCGGGAACAACTCCGGGGTGATCCATTCAGGCCTGTATTACAAGCCAGCTTCGCTGAAGGCCACAAATTGCGTCCAGGGCCGTCGAGAGCTCGTGAAGTTCTGCAAAGAGCACGACGTGCCCCACGACGTGTGTGGCAAAGTGGTGGTGGCTGCAGACGATTCCGAGTTGCCCATGTTGGAGAAGATCCACGGCATCGGTCAACAGAACGACATCGAAGGCCTCGAGCGCATCGACGCCCACCAGCTCGCCGAGATCGAGCCTCACTGCAAAGGGGTGGCCGCCCTCTTTGTGGGTTGCACGGGCATCGTGGATTTCCGCAATGCCACCGAAAAAATGGCCGCGGCCGCCCTGAAGATTCAGCCCGAAAGCCAGGTGCGTTTGGGCGAGGAGGTGGTGGACCTCGGTCCCGAGGGCTCGGGCTCGGTGGTGCGCACCACGGTCGCGGGCGAGGCACGGACATACGCCGCCGACAAGGTGGTTGTGTGCGCAGGGTTGCAGGCGGACCGCTTGGCCCGAAAAGACGGCGTGAAGTTGAAAGAACGTGTCGTGGGGTTCCGCGGCGACTACTACGAGTTGGAAGACCACGCCAAGCACAAGGTCAAGAACCTCATTTACCCTGTGCCCAACCCTGACTTTCCCTTCTTGGGCGTGCACTTCACCCGCATGACCAACGGCGAGATCGAGTGCGGCCCCAACGCAGTGTTCACCTTCAAGCGGGAGGGCTACGGGAAGACAGACTTTGATTTGAAGGACACCATGGAGGCCTTGGGGTACGGGGGCACGTGGAAGCTGTTCTTCAACAACATGGCCTTCGGCATCAACGAGTACCGACGTGCCTTCTCCAAGCGGTTGTTCTTGAAGACCCTTCAGCGGTTGGTGCCGTCCTTGACCATGGACGACATCCGGCCTGGGCGTGCCGGGGTTCGGGCGTTGTTGCTGAGCCAAGACGGCGACACCCGAGACGATTTTCGCATCGAAACCACCGACCGTTCCATCCACGTCCTCAACGCCCCGTCGCCAGCGGCGACCGCGTCGTTGGCCATTGGGGACTACGTGGCCGACCGCTTCCAGGAACAGTTCAGCTGAGCGTTTGAACGCGGGCAGTCAGCCCACAAAAAAAGGCCGCGTGTGCGGCCCTTTTTGCGTGTTGGACGTTTGGTCGACGGTCGGGCGTCATTCGCAGCTGTCGCCGAAGATGGCGAGGAACGAGATGACGTCTTGGACGATGACGTACCCGTCGCCGTCCATGTCGGGCTTGCCGCATTCCCCTTCGCACCCGAAGGCGGAGATGACGACGAGCAAGTCACTCACGCCAATGACTGAGTCCTCGTCCATGTCGCCATGACAGGTCTCAGGCTCTTCGTTGGTTTCGAAGTGGATGATCTCCACGAAGTCGTGGTTTTGGACGTTGTGCGCACGGTCCATCAATTGCATGTGCGCCAACCCCCAGGTCCCAGGCACCGACCCGACGGGCAAGAGGCGTTGAAGCGTCACCGTCTTCCAGTCGTTGGTCACATCTGGCGCAAACGTGGAGTAGTAGTAGTTGGAGCCGCCGAGGTCGTCCCACGCGGAGTAGGTGAATTCCTCGCCGATGGGGTTGCGCAAGGTGTAGGCGACGTACTTCAATCCGGCGGCGAATTCGTCGAAGTCGCTTGTGTCTTGGATGAGGCACTCGATGGTCACCAAGGTCTCGCCGTTGGGGGCGTCGGGGTTGGTTGGAGACGCCGAGATGGAAATGGAGTTCAAATCCACCATCGGCGGCAAGATGTCGGGGTGCGACGTCTCGATGTACACGGTTTCCCGGTCTTCCGCGAAGATGTCAAACCCGTTGGCGTTGGAATTGGTGACGTCTTCCGTCAGGTAAAGCGAACTCGTGTTCAGCGCGATGTCGTCGGCGATCGCCCAGTTCACCACGTACTCCCCGGTGGGGTAGAAGTGCGGGATCGGAAGGTTCATGTCGTGCTCCTTCACCTCGTCGTATCCGTTGGAGGGGAAGGTGTTGGACTGGATGTCGATGGTGCGCTGCTCTCCCTCAGCGTTGGCGGGGAAGGTGACGCGGCTCAACCCACGTGCCAGCGGGCTCTTGTCGAAGGTGTCGAACTGGACCCGGAGGGCCTGCATCTCGGTTTCACCGGTGACGGGGTTTGCCATGTCCACCGTGGTCAGACTCAACGCATAGCTGTCGTCGATGTAAAGCGGCGGGGCCAAATCCTCCAACGGGTTGTTTACGTACAGCGCGCAACCCAAGGTGTTGGGGTTCTCAAAGCGCTCGTTGCCCACGGGGTCGGTGATGTCGACCGTGTTGAGGTTCCACCATCCTGAGGCGGCGTGCTTGCTCACCGAGCGCGTGCCGATGAGGACGTTGTCGACGCTGCCGTTTTCGGGGCTCAAGTACATGTCCAAGTAAGTACCGGCAGGGCTGGTGAAGCGCGCAAACGCGCCAGAGGCGCCGTCTGTCTCGACGTTTTCAGAGTGAAGCTCAATCCGGAACGTGAGGAGCTTGTCCTCTTCCGGGGCGCCTGCACACGTGACCTCGGTGCCGATGACCTTGCCGGGGTACACGTAATCCGGGAACAGGTTGAGGACCTCAAACGTCAACTCCTCGGGAATGGAGGCCACGTAGCGCGCACCGTGCATCACGCGGTCGCGAATGAAATCGTATTTGGCCGGGGCGTGGGTCAAGAGGACTTGCGGGTTCTCGATGTAGTACGCGATCGATTCCGCCATGTCTTCGTTGGGGTTGATGCCGTGGGCGTAGGCCGACACGAATTCGGTGGTTTGGGTGGTGGACCAACCGCTCTCGGAATCAGGGTCCACAAACCAGCCGCCCAGCTCGATCCAGTCGTCCTTCAATTCGTCGCTGAAGGTGTACTCCCACAAGAAGTGCGCCTTCTCGTGCAAGACCAATCGGTGCACGTACGTCAGCAACGTGGCGTTGAACGCCGAGCCCATGAACTCGATGGTCTCCATGCCCACCCATGCAATGGCAGGGGCAAGGGGGTAGTAGGGGTTCTGCTGGCCTGCGATGCGGCGCACCAGGTAGGTCAGGCCTTCTTGCTTGTGCATGCCGCTGGGGTACTCCTCCATCATCGTGAGGATCTCCACCTTCTCCCAAGGCTCAAAATCTTGGAAGTTGCTCGCCGTTTCGCTCATCAACGCCTCCAACTCAGGGCCGGGCTGCAGGAAGGTCAAGCCGTACCGTTCGTGCGCCACTTGCGCCATGATGCTGGCGTTTTGGCCAAAGTCGGACACCACATTCAGCAAGGCGGTGTGCAAGCGGCGTGAGAAGTACCGGCCTTCCACGCCGTCGAAGTTGACCACCAGGGGAGAGGCGTAGGTGAACACGTCCTCGGCGAGGGTCACAAAGTCGACGCCTTCTTCAGAGGTGACGGTGACGTCTTGCTCAAGCATGCCGGCCGTCTTGGTCCACACGGCGCGGACTTCGGGCTCTTCCCACAGGCTGGTGGTCTCGAAGGGCAATTCCTTCAAGGATTGCCACAATTTGAAAGCGTCCTCTGGGGTCCAAACTTCGTCGTTGTCCTCCAGCACAATCCCGTATTCGAAGTACAGTTGACGCGCCGCGAAGTCATCCGGCATGGGCACTGAATCACTCAACACGACAATGACCGGTTGGTCGCCAGGCACAAACTCGGTCGCGTGTCCGGCGTAGCTCTCGTCGTCGTTCCAGGAGAACGAGAAATCGTCGCCGCCATCCAGGGGCGTCATGTGCACATCGATGGCGCCGCCACTTTCTCCGAAGACGGTCCAAGGTCCGTTCACCGCGTAGCCCGGCACGTCGACCCCGGCGATCCACTCGCCCTCGGTCAAGTCAAAGGAAATGACCATCGCCTCGCCAGTTCCGGTCACCGACTTCTCCAGAAGGTGTTGCACGTTCTGCTGGACCGTGGCGTGGGCCACGTCGCCTTCGGCCAAGCCGAGGAGGTTCAGTTCGAGGGTGGACTGGGCGGACGCTGAAGTGGCCAGAACGGCGAACAACGCGGTCAGTCCGAGGAATTGGGAGAACAAGCGGAACATGAGGTTTGGTTTTGCTCCAAGGTACACGCAATCGTCTGACTTCCAAAGAGAATGTGAACAAGTTGGGACACAAAAAAGCCGCCCCGGGGGGCGGCTCTCCTGTTCTAAACCAAAAAACCAATTCTCTGCAGCGATGCGTTCGCTGCGAGCCTGAAACCATGTTCGTCTCCTTGAACTGGACCATGGAAGAAAAGGTTACATCCGGCGTCAGAAAAAAATCCAACGGGCGAGTCCGGCGCACAACAAAAGAGCCGCCCCGGGGGGCAGCTCTCCTGTTCTAAACCAAAAAACCAATTCTCTGCAGCGATGCGCTCGCTGCGAGCCTGAAACCATGTTCAGCCCCCTTAACGGGACCGGATGAAATAGGGTTTCGTTTTGGGTGAAAAAAAATGGGGGCACAAAAAAACCGCCCACATGTGTGAGCGGCTTTCGTAGTCGGGGCGGCAGGATTCGAACCTGCGATCTCCTGTTCCCAAAACAGGCGCCTTAACCGGGCTGGGCCACGCCCCGCCTCTAGATTGAGGACCGCAAAGATAGCGAGGTTTTTTCCTCCCACAATCCCCCTTGCCCATTTTTATTGCGCTTCAGCGGTGGTGCCCCTCAACGCCAGCTGGTCTTCATGAAGAGGCTGAGGATGGCGTTGGTCATGACGCCGGCCACGATGGGGAAAAGGAACAAGCCGACGGCGTAGCCAGGCATCGCGAATTGGGCGGTGGCGTCTTCAAGGGTGGCTGTGCCTGTGGCGACCATGCTGTCCACCATCAACTGCATGTAGTCGGGGTTGAGGAAGGTGGTGTACGCGAAGTGGAACGGGATGCTCAGCGCGCCGACGACCACGCCGATGGCCGCCCCCATTTTCAAACCGTTGAGGTAGGTGAGGGCTTGGTTGGCCCGCTTGTGCGCGATGAGGCCCCAGGCCATCACGGCGGCCGCGGGGAAGAAAAACCAGCCTTGGGCGCCGCGGGTGACGTCGACGTCGGTGGTGTGCCAGCCCTTGGCGAATTCCCCCAGAATCCAGGCGCTTTGGACGGCCCAAAAAATCAGGCCAAAACGAAGGTTGAGTTTCATGATGTGAAGAGATGAAGGTGTCCCCCAAACCTACATCAACCTCTTCGAGGTGGCCCAAGCCATGGCCAGGTTCACGGCCAATTGATGGCCCACCAAGACGTCCATGAATCCGGGCAAGCTGAACTCGCGCCGAGCGACCTCGATCGTGTTGGAAGTGGTGGCGGCATTCCACGAGGCGAAAGACTCCAAGTAATCAGGGTTTACCCAAGCGGCGTAGGCTCCATGCATCGCAGTGTGAAGGAGTCCTGCGAGCAGCCCCGCAGTGAGGCCGACGGCCCACCATGCGGCATCGCGTTCGGCTGCGCTATGGCGGTTCCTGGACAGTGCCACCCAAACCGCCGGCACGCCCACAAGCAGGAAAACGCCGTAGCTGGGTTCCACCCATTCGAGGTGGGCGGTGCGGACGCCGGCGCCGTGCTCGGCCGCCACCCATATGCTGCGCAACACTCCAACGGCGAGACCCGCGCGAAGTCCCAAGTGGAGGGCACGGGTCATTTGCGGTACTTGTCGCGAAGCCCTTTGCCTGCCAGGACCAGAGGACGGATCTTGTCGAGGCGGGCGAGCTGTGTGGCTTCGCGCTTGGCGCTTCCGACGTGGTCGTTGTATTCTCGTTGGCGGCCAGGGGTGAGGGCGAGCATGGCCGCTTGGAACTCAGGCTCGGATTCGAAGGCCGCCGCAAGGGCAGGACACCAATCCGGGGATCCCTGAGGACGGGGGGGCGGGGCCACGCGTTTGCCTTCCTCGGCGTTGGCCATGGCCTCGCGGAGGTAAGCCAGGACGTCTTTGCGGGGGATGTCTTGGGCGCCGTCGGGGTCTGTGAATTTCCAATGGCGCATGGCCTGGGTCTTGCCCTCTTGGGCGTTTTCCAAAACCTGCAGCGGGTCCGTGAGCAGGGCGCCATCGAAGAACCAAACCCCGCAGTGGTGCTTGAAAGCCGCAGCCATGGCCACGTTGCGTCCGGCGTGGACGTACGTCGGTTTGCCCCATTTGGTGCGCGATTCCATGCCCGTTTGGTCGAGCAGTTCCGTGAGGACGGTGAGGTGTTCTTCCCAAGCCATGCGCACAAGGTCTGACATGAGGAAGCAACTTTGGGTGGCGCTTGGCTGTTCTTTGCGACGATGAAGCAACACCCCGCCCTGGAAACCCCGATGGCCGATTTGGTCACGTTTCGCGCGTTGCCGACGCCGTCGCTGCCCGCGTTGGATCCGTTCCTGTTCTTGAACCACCATGGGCCGCAGGTGTACCCGCCTCAAAACCAGGGGTTGCCCTTTGGGCCGCATCCGCACAAGGGCTTCGAGACGTTGACGTTCGTCTTCGACGGCGAGGTGGCGCACAGCGATTCCACAGGCCAAACCTTCGTCACCGGCCCCGGCGGCGTGCAGTGGATGACGGCCGGACGCGGCATCGAGCACGAGGAAGTCTCGCCGGAGAGTTTCAAAAAGCACGGCGGACCGCTTGAGATCATCCAGGTGTGGATGAACCTGCCCGCCCAGCTCAAGCGCAGCGACCCCTGGTACCGCGGGTACGAGGGCGAGGAACTGCTTCACTTCCACGGCCCGTCCTGGGCGTGGCACATCGTGTCGGGCGAAGTGAACGGCCAGCGCGGTCCGGTCGACTCCGTCACCGGACTCTTCATGTCCTGGCTCGATCTTCAGTCGGGCGCCTCATTCTCGGAGCGGGTGTCTGCTGGGCGTGGCCTGATGCTCTACGTTGTGCGTGGCGAAGTGGCGGTGAACGGCACGCCTGTGCGTCGGCGAACCATGGTGGAACTCGGGGCCCAGACGGACCGAAATGTGGAGCTCACTTGCAAAGGCGAAGACGCCCTCGCGCTGTTCTGCCATGGCGCAGAGTTGCGGGAGCCCGTGGTGGCCTACGGACCTTTCGTCATGAACACGGAAGATGAAATCCGGGAGGCCTACGCGGAGTACCAAGCCGGCAAATTCGGCCGGGTTTAAAGCTGGCCCATCAGGCCTGCGCGGTAGTTGCGGATGCAGGCGTTGATTTGGTCTTGGGAGTTCATCACAAACGGCCCGTAGTTGACCAACGGCTCGTTGAGCGGTTGTCCGCCCAGCACCAAGAATTCTGAATCGTCCAAGGCGTGGAAGCGCATCACATCGCCCCCGCGCTCGTACAGGGCGAGTTGCTCGTCGTGCAAGAGCTGACGCCCTTCGCCTTCCAATTGACCTTCAATCATGTGCACAAAGGCGTTGTGGTTGGGGTCCACCGGCAGGTTCAGTCGGCCGCCGGCAGGCAATTCCACGTGGAAGTAAAAGGCAGGGCTGAACGTGAAAACGGGCGAGGTGCAGCCTTCAAGCGAGCCAATCATGACCTTGATTGTGGCGTCGTCGACCACCACGATGGGGGTCTCATCCGTGCCATGAATCACGGTGTTGGGGTCGGAGAATTTTTCCGCGGCCGGGGTGTTGAGCCAAATCTGAAAGCCGTGCACCGTGCCGCCGTCGCGCCGCAATTCGTCGCTGGACACTTCTTCGTGGATGGCGCCGCGGCCCGAGCTGAACAGCATGAACTCGCCCTTCCTGTAGACGATGTCGTTGGCCAAACTGTCGGTGTGGCGTCCGCTCCCAGAAATCAAATAGGTCGTGGGCGTCACTCCGGCGTGGGGGTGGGCTTGGATGTCCATGCCCAGCGTGCCCGGCTCCACCCGCATCGGCCCAAATTCATCCAGCATGACCCACGGCGACACCAGGTCGGTGTGGTTGCCGGCGAAGGACCGGATGACAGGGGTGTTTTGGACCATGGTGCTGCGCGCGGTCAGCACCTTGGCGATTTTGCGCTCGCCGCCTTCGGCCCACATCCCAGATGAGGCACGCAAGATGCGCGGCAACACCAGGGAGGCGCCCACGATCGCAGAGCCTTGCAGAAATTCTCGGCGAAGCATGAGGAGAAGTTACGTCGAATGCGCGGTGTGCGCCGCATCCATGGCCAGGAGCTTTTCAGAGTTTGATCACGCGGGTCGTGCGCAGCCCCGCTGCAGTGCGCACCTGCACGAGGTACACCCCGGCTTCCCATCCCTGCGTGTCCAGCTTGGCGCGACCGCCTTGCGGCGTGTCCTGACGCCAAATGGTTTGGCCTTCAACGGAAAGGATGTCCACAGCCAACGGAGTTTGGCTTTGGGGCCAAGTCAAGTTCAGCGTCTCGCGGATGGGGTTGGGAAACACGCGGAGGTCCTTCTCCTGGTCCAATTCGTCCGAGTCGGAGGGGGACGACACCACGGCGAAAGTTTCGGTCACTTGGCTGAATTCGTACGAGCCGTCGTACAAGAACAGGTCAAACGCCGTGAATGGATTGCCGGGCTCCTCGAACGTGCGAAGCCTGAACAAGCCCGCGCCGTTGGGGCCTTGCCCCACCATGCCGTCTCCGTAGCTGTCGTTGAGCACCAGCTCGTAACACCCCTCGCCGGGCAAGGTCACGTCGACGGTGTACATCGCGTTGTCGTCGTAGCCGCTTCCGCTGGCCACCACGGCGTTGTCACTGAGGATTTCCCAACTCGTTTCGTCGCCCCAGTTGTCGGTGATCACCGTCACTTCGCACGTGACGTGCCCTTCGGTGGGTTGCTCAGGCTCCACCACAAGCGCGTTGTTGGTGGGGTTGTCGTCGGTTTCCACGATGACCAACTCAAACGACCCGACGTCGTTCAAATCGTAGGTGCCCAACACCACCAAGGCAGTCTCGTAAGGGGACAGTGCCCCCGTCCAATTCGTGGAGAGGAAGACTTGGTCATCCACCCGCATTTCCAAGGTGAGCGCGTCGGGACTCTCGGCCCCCAGGTTGCGGACCTCCACCACGATGGTGGATGGACCACTGCCGCAGATCAATTCGCTGCCGACAAAGGACTCAAGCGCCACATCCTGCGCCACCTCTGGCACCAGCGAGAATTTCCAGTTGGTCGCCATGTATTCGAACGTGCCCGGGTCGTAGCTCATGCCTTGGATGAGGTAAACATCGTCGCCAATCACAAATGAGGCGGGCGCCCACCGAGACATGCCGGGGTGGGCCGGCCACTCGGACCAAGAATCGGCCAAGGGGTCGTACGCCCAGAATTCCCCCAAGTCCATGGAAGAATGCGATTCGCCGTCGCCGCTCAAAGTGAAGCCCAGCCCGCCGTGGGCGAACTGCGTGCCGGCCACGCGGCCTTGGTCCGGCAAGGACGCCACTTCTGCCCAGGATTCGTCGCTTGGATCGTACGCGTACCACGTGTTGTAGATGTCAGGACCGTTGTGGCCAAAGCCGGTGTAAATGATGCCGTCGATGCCAAAATGGTACGGGTGGTGTCGCTCAGGGGCTGGAATGCCCGGCTTTTCGGTCCAGGAGTTCGTGGCCATGTCGTAGTCCCACCAGTCGCCCAGGTCACCCCCGAAGCTCGACCCCATGCCCATGAAAATGTGCCCTTCGTGGGCGATGAAGGCAGGGTGGTAGCGGGGCTCGCATGGGCAGGAGGCCATCTCGGTCCATTCGCCTGTGGAAGGGTCGAACCGCCACAAGTCGTTCATGGCCCCGTCGTCGTTGAGCCCAAACCCCATCCACGCGATCCCATCCCACACGTCGCCGATGGTGTAGCCGCGGGGCTCGCCTGGGAAATCTGGCAGCGAGGACCAGGCGTCAGACGCAGGGTCGTAGCTGTAGGCGGCGTTGGTGAATCCGTCGGGGGTTTGGCCTGCGATGAGGTAGCCGGTGCCGTCCACCGCGAACCCGAAGGCGTGGTTCGTGAGGTGCCCGTCTGGCAATTCCGCCACAGGAGACCAGGTTTGTGCGTGCACGGATGCGGTGCTCAAGAGCACAGCGAACACGCAGGTCCAAGGACGGAACGGGTTGAAAATCATGGCGCAAAAGTACACTGGGTCAACCCCCGCATGGCAGATGAAGTTCACAAAGTCCTGGATGCAAAAAAGCCAACGCGGTGCGCTGGCTTTTCACTTGTGCGGAGAGACCGAGAGTACTCGCGTCGCTTGATGCTCGCTCGTGATCTCTGAGAGTGGAGGCTGAAAAGCGAAATGCCACGCCCGCTAACGCGGGCTCACTTTTTTTGCGCCCTCGCCGTCCGGCTCAAGCGAGCTTGGCCATCCGTCTCAGACGGAAAAAAGCCAACGCGGTGCGCTGGCTTTTCACTTGTGCGGAGAGACCGAGATTCGAACTCGGGGACCAAAAATATCGGTCACAGCTTAGCAGGCTGCTGCATTACCACTCTGCCACCTCTCCAAAGAAGCCGCCGCGCGAGCGCAACGGGGACGCAAATTTAGTGAAATCCTTTCATTGCGACCGCGAGAAGTGGAAGGAGTTTGTATCTTGGTTGACCGTTGCCGACTGGCACACTTGAAATTGAATCAAAACACAACACATGAAGAAGTTTCTTTTCCTTGGTGCATTTGCCCTGTTCGCATGGACTGCCTCTGCACAATCCACCGAAGCGCCTGCTGAGAAGAAGGCCAAAACTGAACAAACTTGCTCGAAGGACGCCAAGAAGTCCACTTGCAGCAAGGACAAAGCTGCAGGCTGCTGCAGCAAGGGCGCTTCCGCCAGCACCGACGCCAAGGGCGCCACGTGCAGCAAAGACAAGGCTGCAGGCTGCTGCAGCAAGGGCGCTTCCGCCAGCACCGACGCCAAGGGCGCCACGTGCAGCAAAGACAAAGCCGCAGGATGCTGCTCATCCAAGGCCGCTGCTGAAGCGCCCAAGAAGAAAAAGAAGTCCGGCAAGAAGGGCAACAAGACTTCAGGTCTCTCCGGAGGCAAGTGAGTCTGCCTGACATCAGCTTGACGACACAGAAAAAGGGAAGGCCCAATCGGCTTTCCCTTTTTTCATGCCCCGAAGTCATGAGGCTTGGCCCGTGTGGGGTTCTCTCGCCATCTTTGCTCCGCTGGGCAACGGCTCAGGTTTGGTCCCATAGCTCAACAGGATAGAGCATCTGCCTTCTAAGCAGACGGTTCGGGGTTCGAGTCCCTGTGGGATCGCTACAATTCAGAGGCTGGGCTGATCTGGTGTGGCAGCAAATTGTGGCAGTCATGCCCAATTTTTCATCTGATCAATGACTTCGTTTGGTGCAGTCGAAGAACGGTCTTTCCTTCTTTCAATTTGACATCCACGGGGAGCGGTTCCGTTGTTCAAACGGGGAAGCGCTGGTTCCTTCCGTTTGCTGACCAAACAGCTGTTCGGTAATCAGTCGTCAAGGCCCCGAAGGTCATCATGACACCTGTCACCTTTCGCCAACACCGCATCATCGCACGCAACGTGATGCTTGGCTACATTGCAAGCATGTTAAGAGTCATTTTTGTTTGGTTGTTGGTCATCCTTGGAGCAGGGTGTCAATCGCCAGAAATGGATACGGTCAAGGCCGTCATGCCCAACGTCACAGAATCCCAAGCACGTGTTTATTGTGGCCAGGGTTCATGTTTGCGCATTGTCACATTTTCGAGGAAGCAGATGTGGGTGAAGCGCGGCACCATCGAAACCAAGAAGTTTGAAAAGGCCATTGTCGCGGCCCACGACAATGCAGATGAAAAGGCCATGATGCATTTGTATTTCGCAGATGAAGAAAATGAGTTCATTTCTGCTTTTGCGGAACTTTCGCGTGAGGAAGCCCTTGACTTCATTCGGAACACCAATGTCATGCCCTCACAAGTAGGAATTACAATTCGAGGCGAAAATGGAATCACGGCCAAATCATCCACAGACCCTGACTGGATGTCGTTGATCATGGGCGTGGATTTGGCCACTGACTCCCGCGAATGAACGTTGGTTGATCAGCTCGACGTGCCGAAGCTGAGGGTGGAGGAGATGCCAAGAATGCAGTGCGGCACATTGCGCCTGACGTGATCGAACAAGGACTTGGTGTCAAGCCTGTGACATCTTTTTTTGAGGTCTTTGTGAAACCTTTTGGAACCTGCCACAGTACAGGGGTGTGGTTTTGGTGAAGTGCTTTGAACAGCATCATGAATCAGAGTTTTGGTTTGGAAGGGGTCCTTCAACGCAAGGGCCCCTTTTTTTGTGCTTCCTTAGGGCCTGAGAAGTGAGTCTCAACCTCCACCTTGGTTGTGTACGCTTTGAGAGTCAGGACACAAGGCGTAACTTCTAGATCTTCAACAAAGACCAATGAAACGGATGCTTACTCTGTTTCTGTGAGCTATCTCATTGAATGCTCTTGGGCAAGTGCCTAACTATTTGCACTACAACCCTGATTTTGATGGGACAGCTGGATTGGCATCAAAGCCCCCCAATAATCCAGACCCGAACTTCCCTCACTCGCACGTGTTCCCAAACTCGCCGAGGAGGAACAGGAAGTCGTCGATCGCCACAAAGCCGTCGAGGTTGACGTCGGTGGTGCAGCCTGAGGTGCATCCGAATTCGCTCAGGATCAAGAGCACGTCTTGGGTGGCCACCACGCCGTCCCCGTCCAAGTCGGCCGGGCAGGTGGGGTCGCACACGCCGTCGCCGTTGACGTCGGCTTCGCAGTCGCCGCCGCATTCTCCGAGGGCGTCGACGTCGTACAGGCACGTGCCGTCGTCTTCTGTGGCGTCAGGATTGAAGTTGCAAGCCGAGGCGTCGGTGCAGCCAGGCACCGTGACTTCACAGTCGTCCAGGATTTCAAATTCGTCGCTGTACGCCCAGGTGGTCGGAGGATAGGGCTGTTCTTCCAAGTAGAGGCGGTAGGTGAGGGCAGACCCCGCGGCGACGTCCTCGACCACCCATTCGAAGCTTCCGGTGTTGGGCACCGTGCCCAAAGACGCGGCGGCGGCATTCGCGGTGACGTTGATGAGGCCCACGTAGATCAAGGCGTCCGCGTCGCCGCCGGTCCACGTGATGGTCATGGTTTCGCCCACACACCACTCCGAAGCCAGGACGTCGAATTCCAACTCAGGGTAGAAGCACGAGCCGTCGTCGTAGGTGGCAGCCGGGTTGTAGTTCGTGGCCCCGTCGTCGGTGCAGCCCAGGATGTCGGAATCGTAGTAGCACGACCCGTCGTCAAACTCCGCGTCGGCGTCGTAGTTCAGCGCCTCGGGGTCGGTGCAGCCAACCACTGGATAGATGCACGAGCCGTCGTCGAAGATGGCAAGCGGGTTGTGGTTGTAAGCTTCGGGGTCGGTGCAGCCGTTCAACACGCTGCAGTCGCCGTTGAGGGAGAAGTGCCCCGACTCCTCGCCGCTGCCGCTGGCCACCAAAACGTCGCCAGCGTAGAGCGCCCAACCGATCTCGTAGAGGTAACTGCCGCCCCCGGCCGAGAAAGTATAACACCCGTTAGGCAGGCAGAACTCGTCTGTGCCTGAGGAGCCGTTGTTGAGCGACACCGATTGGGTGGTGCCGTCTGCGGCGTTCACAAATTCCAAGACGTTGCCGTTCCAGCCGTCGCCGTACGAGTCGGTCATTTGGATGAACATCGTCGTCTCGTCGCCGCAGTCCAAAGGGTATTCGCATGTGCCGTCGTCCTCGATGGCGAAGGGGTTGTAATTGAGTGCGTCAGGATCGGTGCAGCCGTAGTCGGCGTAGATCTGGCCTGCGACAATCTCCTCAAACGGCTTGCGGTTGTACGCGTATTCGAGCAGCTGGACCATGTTGCCGTCGGGCGCCACCTCAAACATCATCCACCCGTAATGGAAGCGTTCGGCGATGGTGAATTTGAATCCGGCGTAGGCGATTTGGCCGTCCCAATCGCTGTAGGAAGGGGAGGTGATGACCAACTGGGTCTCAAGTTCGGAGAAGTACTCCCAGTTGCTCGGCGCTCCAATGACCGCCCCTGCTTGCAACGCCGCCAAATTGGTGGAGCCTGCGTTGCACACGCCCGACTTGGAATAGGTCTCGAAGCGGAAGTGGTTGTTGACGTACCACAGCCCAAACTCCGCGTCGCCCACCCCCAAATCGAAGTACTTCCAGTTGTTGCCGGGGTTGGCCACCATGATGCCTTCCGAAGGGTCCACGACCACGTGCTCGATGCCATACGGATCGGCGAAGTCCAGGGACATCCAGCGGTTCAGCGACATGCCTGGGGCCGTCTCGGACAGGAGGGATGTGTTGAACGACACGTTGACGTCCTGGTCGTCTTGGTTGGCGTGGTCGTCCGCCTCGCCCACAAGGGACAAGATGGCGCGCCGGTCCGAATCTCGTTGCAGCTTGGCCGCCAGACCGGAGGGGAGGTTGGATACGGTGAACCCGTCGCCGCCGTCCAACACGTCGAACTCACTCCAGGTCGCCCCAAACACGTCGACGGCCCGCGTCGAAGAGAGGCTGCCGTCGTTGGCTGGAGCCTCATGAAACGTGGTTTGCGTGTACGCCAGCACGGGCTCTTCCACCTCGCCTGTGGTGATCGGCCCGTCGGGGGCCTCGTTGTAAGCCATGTCGTGCGCGAAATAATGCGTCCCGTCCTCGCTCACGCTCATGCGGATCCAGCCGAAGTGGGTGTTCCCGTTCTTTTGGAAGGAGACGCCGGCGTAGGCAGTTTGGCCGTTCCAATCGGTGTAGGTGGGGTTGGACAAATCGAGTTGGTCCGGGTACCAAGGCCCGGGCTCGGTGATGTTGCTGCCAGGGCCGACCTCGGTGCCGTGGGGCAGGGGCACGATGTCTGACGTGCCAAGGTGGCACACCGCGCCGTTGCCGTAGGTCTCCAGTTTGATGTTCACGAGGTCGTGATGGAAAAACCCAAAATCCGCCCCGCCTGAGCCCATGGTGAACCACGTCCAACGACGCCCTTCAAAGAAGTTGTGCGCATCGTCCACCAAGTCCACGAATACCACCTCGTACGGGTCGAGGAACGCCACCCCCAGTCCCGTGTTGGACGGGTTGTAGATGTCCTCGTCCGTGACGTCTGCGAACGGCGCCGCGGTGAAGTGCAGCTCGAGGTTGTTGAGGTTGTCGGCGGTCGTGTGGCTGCCCACTTGGCCCTCAAGCGTGACGGTGGCGTGGGTCGCGTCGGTGACGGTGACCGAGAGGCTTGTGCCCGCGGGAAGGTTCGCGGCCGTAAAGTCCACGCCTTCGACCAAGGTGCCGGTGGCCGAGAAGCTCAGGTCGAGCAATTCGAGGCCCAAGGCGCTGTCGATGGAGCCGTCGTTGGCGTAGGATTCTTGGAAGGTTTGGTCTTGGTAGACAATGCGCGGCAGGAAGTCGTCTTGCAGGAACACGACTGCGTGGTTCTCCTCAGACCAAATGTGGTTCCGCCCCGCCACATCCGAGCACATGGTGGCGAGCATGCGCGCCTTTTGGCCTTCGGTGAACATGTTGGAGCAGTTGGAATAGTCCATGTAGTTCTGAACGTTGTCCTGCGACCCGCACGACGCCGCTTCAAGGTTGCACCCCGTGTTGCCGATTGTGTTGGGCGTGTCGTCCACCCCGTCGTCGTAGGCACATCCGGCGGTGCTGGAGTTGTACGACTCGTCGCCCCACGTGTGCTTCAAGTTGGCCCAGTGGCCCACCTCATGCGTCAATATCTTGTAATGCGTCCATACCGCGGTCTCGGTCCGTCCCACGGCCCAGTAAGACGACACGATGCCGTCGTACACCGATGCGGAGCCTTCCACGTCCCCGGGGTAGAAGGCGAAGGCCGAGCCGTTCCCGCCGTCCGACGAGTTCACCACCCACACGTTGAGGTACATGGTGGGGTCCCACTGGATCATTTCCTTGAGCGCCAGATTGCTTCCGTTGTATGTGAGGTCACTTTGGATGCGGTTGATGCCGGTGGTGGGCTGCCCGTTGGGGTCGAAGTCAGCCAAACGGAACTGTATCCCCACGTCTGCCACAAGCCCCGTGAAGTTGGAGTGCACGTCTGGCAACTCCGGGTTGGACGCCGAGAAGTCTTCATTCAATTGCACAATGGCCTCGTGAATCTGCGCATCGGAGATGTTCTCCGGCCCGTTGTCGTGCACCACGTGAAACACAATTGGCACCACGATGTCCTCGCTGGTGCAGGCCGCCTGGCTGTGCGTGTGCTGGTGGGTGAAATGCTCCAAGGCGATGCGTCGCGCCTTTTGGCCTTGGATCCACTCCGGGTGCGCCCGATGCATCTTGTCCATCTGCGCCTTGTGTTGGCAGCCATGCTGGGCATGCATCTCCAACCCAAACATCAGGGCGGTAAAGGCGAGAAAGAGGTGCTTCATGGTCGTGTCAGTTGGGTCTCATAAGATACGGCACGTGCGGTGGCACCTGTTTCTTGGGGCCCTTGTCAGATGGACACGAGTTGCGCAAGTCGTTTGGGGCCAATAATTTCGCCCTGAAGGCGCGGCCTTCTGCCGGGCAATGATTCCCGGAGAACCCTGATTTTATTGGACCAATGGGAAGGAAGAGCAACTTTTTGGTGTTGGCGCTGTTGGTGCCGCTGATTTGGTTTTTTGGCACGTCGTACGAGGCGGCCACAGACGCGGCTGAATTGGCCAACTTGGATTCGGGCGACACGGCCTGGATGGTTGTTGCGAGTGCCTTTGTGCTGTTGATGACGCCGGGCTTGGCCTTCTTTTACGGAGGGATGGTTGACAAGAAGCACATCATCTCGACGATGCTCCAAAGTTTCGTGGCCCTCGGTGTGATCAGCGTGTTGTGGGTGCTGGTCGGATTCAGCTTGTGCTTCGGCGACAGCCTCGGTGGCATTGTGGGCGACCCGAGGACGTTTTTGGCGTTTCAGGACGTGGGGCTCAGTCCCAACGCGGACTTTGCCGGAACGGTGCCGTTTTTGTTGTTCGCCCTCTTCCAGCTCAAATTCGCCATCATCACACCCGCTCTGATCACGGGAAGCATGGCCGGGCGCGTGCGCTTCCGCGCGTACATTTTGTTCATGGTCCTGTTCGCGTTGGTGATCTACCCTCCGCTGTGCCACATGACATGGCATCCTGAGGGACTGCTTCGCACGTGGGGCGTGCTCGACTTCGCTGGTGGCACGGTGGTGCACATGTCGGCGGGATGCGCAGCGTTGGCGGGAGCGTTGTTCTTGGGTCGACGGATCCAACAAGAGGAGACCCCGGCAAACATCCCATTTGTGATTCTGGGAACCGGGTTGTTGTGGTTCGGGTGGTTTGGCTTCAACGCAGGGTCGGCGTTCTCGGCAGGCACCGACGCGGTGCTGGCCTTCGCTAACACAAACTTGGCCTCGGCCACGGCCATGATCACGTGGATTTTCTTCGACCGGTACCGCGACCGCAAGATGTCCGCCGTCGGGGCGTGCATCGGCGCCGTGGTGGGCTTGGTGGCAATCACCCCGGCCGCAGGATTTGTGAGCCTGGGCGACAGCTTGCTCATCGGATTCATTGCCTCGCTCATCAGCAACGTGTGCATCGATGTGTTTCACAAATCGGGCCGTGTGGACGACACGTTGGACGTGTTCGCTAGCCACGGTGTGGGCGGCATGGTAGGCATGGTGCTCACCGGAGCGTTCGCAGCGGAAATTGGGCTGACCTCGGGAGAAACCGAGACGTTTGTCAAGCACCTCGTGGCCCTGGCGGGTGTGGCAGTGGGGGCTTTCGGGTTGAGCTACGGCCTCTTTGCCCTGGTGAACGCGCTCATCCCCATGCGCGTCACGGAGCATCAAGAGAAGCGCGGCTTGGACGACAGCCAACACGGCGAGAAAATGGGGTAACCCTACCTCACACTTTGACACACGAAAAACGGCGGCCCAACCAGGCCGCCGTTTGCATGTCATACGATGGATTCACCCTCAGAAGGCCAAACTCACTTTGAGGCCTCCCGTGAACCAAGGTCCGGTGTTGCCGTTGTAATGCTCGCCGGGTCCGGGCGACATCCAGTAGCGCTGTTCGATGCGTTGGCGAACGATGTCGCTGGCTTCTTCGTTGGTGTAGCCGTCCATGACGAAGGTGCGGTTGATGCCTCGAAACATGGGACCCATGTAGGCGTCGATGCCCAGCCCACTCTCGGTGAGCCACTGGTAGCCCACCGTCAGGCCAAAGCCCCACTTGGTCACGTCCAATTTGTGGTCCACCTCGTCCAAAAAGGCCCCAGGCTCCCACTGCACGGTGTCCGGGTCGAAGGCCACAGGGCGGAGGCGCTCGTCGGCTTCGATGGTCACACCTCCCGCCATGAGGAACGCAGAGGCGTAGAAGCCATCCGGCACGCCGTCGTCCACCCAGCCGTACTTGCGCACGGCACCGGACACTTCCCAACCCGACATCTCCGTGGTCATGTCCGCAGGCAAGCTGGGGTAGAAGCTGGAGTAGGGGTAGTAAGACGCCTGGGCAATGGTGTAGGTGTAGTCGCTGGTGGTCATCCCGATGCCAGTCACTGTGAATTCGGCGGTGGTCCATGGACCAATCACGCGCTCGTAGGACAGGCTGTATTTGCCGGAGATGAAGTCGGTCAAATTGACCTTGATCAGGCCGTCATGAAGCTTCGTGGGCTGCACGGGCAACACCGGGCTCGCGGTTGTCTGCGCATGCAGCGTCCCGGTCCCGAGAAGGACCGCCACACAAAGGGTGAAGAATTTGGTCATCAGTCGAGCTTGATTTTGGTGTCCTCGCCGAACCGGCGGATGGTCGACACCTTGGCGCCGTCGTCGAAGGGATTGCCTTTGAGGTCAATGACCTTCAATTCTGGGATCAACTCCATGCCCTCCGGCACAGACGTGAGGCTGTTGTTGCGGGCCACCACGCGCTTGAGGGTGGGGATGTTGGCCAAGGTCGCAGGCAACTCAGTCAAGTCGTTGTTGCTCACCACCAAGGTTTGGAGCATGCTCAACTCGTCGATGTTGGCGGGCAACGCACCCACCTTCATGCCTGAAATGTCGAGGTAGACCAACTTGGGGATGGCAAGCACCTCCGCAGGAAGGGGTTGCCCCACGAGATCACCGTCGGTGAACGGGCTGAGGATCAGAGACACGCCGCCGATGGCGCCGGTGAGTTTCGCTCCGAGACGCTGCTCCATGGTCATTTCTGCGGTCTCGGTTGCTGCAGATTCGGCACTGCCTGAGAGCGCTTCCGCCTCCCATTGTGCCATCAAGCCTCCGATTTGGCTGTAGCGGTCTCCGGCCAAAATCATGGCCACGTCCTTGTTCTGGGAACGCTTGCCAATCGCGCTCTTGAAGTCAGGTGCTTTTTCACGCTCCACCTCTTCCTCACCGGGCATTTCAAAGCCAGGGTTGGCTTGCTGGGCGCGACGACGCTTCAAGAGGCGGTCCACCAATTCGTCGCATTCATTCAGCTTGGACTGATCGCCCACGGCCAATCCGCGCGCGGCCGAGATGGCGGCGCCACAGGGGCCAAATTCGTTGCGGTACAGGTGGGCCGTGGCGAGGTTGAGGTGCAACCCAAGGGCCACCTTCTTGGTCACCTTGGCTTTCTTGTCGATGAAGTCGAGTTCTTCAAGCCATGCGTTCCATGTGGCGATGGGGGCGTCGAGGGCGTCGAAGTTGCCTTCTTTGTAGGCCATCACGGCCGTTTCTTGGGCCGTCTCGAGCTCGGTGTAGTCGTGCTTGCCTTTGCCCACGTAGACGTTGACCTTTTGCTTGGTGTCGATGAAGAACAAGCGCTCTTCCATCTCGTCGATCA
Organism: Flavobacteriales bacterium; assembly: GCA_049610985.1. Lineage (GTDB taxonomy): Bacteria > Bacteroidota > Bacteroidia > Flavobacteriales_D > Sanyastnellaceae > UBA11663. The sequence continues at coordinate 37,542 of JBMZAB010000006.1, forward strand.
CCTTGCTCATCTGCATGAGGACGGCTTTGCGACGCACGAAGCGTGTGCCTTCATAGCCGCGCAATTCGTTGCGGACTTCCATCGGGCTGTCGAATGTCATCATGCCTGAGGTGTAGGTGAAGCCGCCGAGCACACCCGATTCCATGGTGGCCACCTTCTCGTTGCCGTAACGGATCTGGTTGGTCGAGGTCTCTTCCCAGCCGTCGATGATGTTGCCGTTGGCGTCCGAGATGGTGATGCGGACGGGGAGCTCGTGGGCGAACTCAGCCCAGTAGGTCTTCACGTCCGAGCCCTTGGTGGTGCCGGACTTGATGTTGGGTTCGCCGATGATGAGGTCTGGGCCCAGGGCCACGTCCACAATGCACGTGGGCATGTCGTCCACAATTTGAACTTCCTTGCCCAGGCTGTAATACTTCATGCCTTCCAGGCGCTCGCCGTCCTTGATGATCTTGATGTTTCCCCCGTAGCGACGAAGGTCGTCGAGGGTGAAAAACCTGGGGTCGGCATGGATGAAGAACGCCACCTTGTCGACCATCTCATAGGGGACGGTGGGGATGGTGGTGAGTTCTATGTTGGCAGACTTGGAGCCGCTTCGTTGGGCATGCAGGTCTGTGTTCATGGCCATGCAGGCCAAGGCGGCCATCGCCCACGTGAGGCGAGAAAGGGGAGGGGCAAACGTCATGATCGCGATGTTGATTTGGTCGACCAAGGTAGGCATCAAGGCCGCTGGTCGGGTGCGCGGAACCGGTTCACGTCGCCTCCACGTCGCTTGCCATGCTTGTTGGCCATGCCCTTGACGCGCTTGCGCCACATCTCGAAGCTGCTGCGTTTCATGAACCGCCGCATCAGGGCGCGGACGTCATTTTCCTTCAGCCCAAATTGCCATTCAATCGCCTCAAAAGGTGTCCGGTCCTCCCACGCCATTTGGATCACGCGGTCGATGTCCTCCTCAGGCCACTCTTCCCACGCTGCGCCAGCGCGGTGGACTTGGTTCGTTGGCGGCTTCATGCGTCCCACGGGAGGAATACACGCCAAGGAGTTCCAATGTTCGCGACCTGGGGCCCATCTTGAGGGCATGAAAACCGCCCTGCACATGTTGGGAGCGGCGTGGTGTTTGGCCGCCTTGAGCTGCGGCGCACCGGCCACTTCCCCCGTTCCAGACCCCGTCGACGATTACCACGTCACCGGCAATTGCGCCATGACCTTCTCAGAGGAGGATCTGGCCTTGCGCGCCGCCAAACACGCCGAAGATGGCGTGACCATGGTCACGCTCAGCAACGGCTACGAGGTGTTTACGCAGCAATTCGGCGCCAGCGACGACACCAAGGTCCTCGTGCTCCACGGCGGTCCGGCGTGCACCCACGAGTACATGCTCAACCTCGCTTACCAGCTGCCAACCCATGCCGGTCTTGGGGGCAGGACGGCGGAAGTGCACATGTACGACCAGCTTGGCAGTTTCTTCAGCGACCAGCCAAAGGAGGACTTGTGGAACATTCCCCGGTGGGTTCAAGAAGTGGACGAAGTACGGCAAGCGCTGGGCATGGATTCGACCAATTTTTACTTGCTCGGCAACAGCTGGGGAGGGATGCTGGCGATGGAATACGCGTTGGCCCACCCGGGGCATTTGAAGGGTTTGGTCGTGTGCAACATGCAGTCGTCGATCCCCGACTACGCCGCGTACAACAAGGAGGTTCTCAGGCCGGCCATGCGCGCAACGCTTGTGGATTCGCTGGAAGCCTACGAAGCGGCTGGGGCGTACGACGACCCGACGTACCTCGAGTTGGTGGACAAGGAGTTTTACCGCAAGCACGTGTGCCGCTTGGAGACCTGGCCGGAAGATGTGACGGAGTCGTTTGCACGGCTCAATTACAAGCTCTACGACCTGATGCAAGGTCCGAGCGAGTTCAAGGTGGGTGGCCGAATCATCGACTGGGACATCACGGCCCGGCTTCCGGAGATCGCCATGCCGACGTTGATGGTCGGGGCCACGCACGACACCATGGACCCAGAGGCGATGCGCCGCCAGGCTGACCTCGTTCAACACGGCCGCGCGCTCATCTGTGAGGAGGGCTCGCACCTCGCGCTGTGGGACGACGCGGACACCTTCTTTGGCGGGTTGACCGCCTTCATCTCCGATGTGGAAGGCGGTACTTTTGGCCACTGACATGACAAAAGCCAGCCTCCTCCTTTTCGCCGCGACCTGTGTGGCTTTCAACCTCGAAGCCCAAATCGACCTCGACCAACAATTTGACGATTGGGCCGCCATCCCCGTGGTGGGGCTCCAAGAGTCCAACGCGCATGCCCGCCAAGCGCAAGTGACGTCCAACAGCGCATGGGTGTTTTGGCGGCTGGGCTTGGAGGTGGAAATCGCCTTGGACGAGACCATCGTTCCGCACGGGCTGCAGCTTTGGGTGGACAACGACGCCAACGTCAACACGGGGTGGCTTCAGCCGGATATCGGCGTAGACGTGCTGTTTGATTTCGCGGAAGGGGAGGTCAAACGCTACAACGCCAACGGCATTGAAACGGTTCTCGGCTTCAACGACGTGGGCTTCCACGTCGCCCCCACCTACAGCGGCGACGACCTTGAAATCGCGGTCGACCGGGACATGGCCGGCATTGACGGCAACGCCGTGCGTTGGCAGTGGGTGGACACCATGCACGACGAGGTGCTTCCTGCCAACCCTGAATTGACGCCCCTCAGCGGGACCGCGGCAACTTACACGCCCATCCCGTTGGAGCGCGCCGCAGGCACCCAACTGCGCACGATGTGGTGGAACGTCAACCGCCGCATGGACCTCACTGGCGCAGCCGCGGCGATGGGCCGCATGGTGGCGGCCATCCAGCCCGACGTCATCGGCCTCAGCGAAGTGGACGACGTGTCGGCGCCCTACGTGAAGTCTTTGTTGGAGTCGTGGCTGCCAGGCACCACTTGGAACGTGGTCAAGGACGACTACGACCTCATGGTCGCCAGCACGTATCCCTTGGGCGAGGACTTTCCTGACGTGTACCGCAGCTTTCCGGTGGTCGTGGACACGGAGGCCTTGTATGGCAAGCCCACGCTTTTCACATCTTCCCACCTCAAGTGCTGCGGCGGCCCCACCAACGAGGCCAAACGCCAAGCCGAGGCCGACGAATTCATGGCCTTCCACCGCGACGCCATGGCGCCCGGCGGGGACCTCACCTTGCCGGAGGGCTCACCCTTCATCTTTGGCGGCGACCTGAACATGGTGGGCTTGGGCGACCCCATTGTTACGTTGCAGACCGGCAACATCTACGACGAGGCGACCTACGGCGAGGACTTTGCGCCAGATTGGGACGGCACGGGCATGCTGGAGCTGCCCATTTTGCAAGCGGACCGCCCGATGGATTACACCTGGCGCAACGACAACAGCGACTACGCCCCTGGCAAGTTGGATTACGCCATCGTGTCGGACGGCGTGTTGCAGGTCTTGAGGTCGTACGGACTTCAAACCCAAGACATGTCTGGCGAGCGCCTCGGCGACTACGGGCTGCTGGCCACCGACACGTGGGTCGCGTCGGACCACCTGCCCATCGTGGTGGACTTGGCCCTGATTGGATCCCAAGCCATGGACAACGACTTGGATGGCGTGCCCGATGCTTGGGACAACTGCTTGGATTTGACCAACCCCATGCAAGCCGACTTCAACGGCAACGGGGTGGGGGATGCATGCGAGGACAGCGACCAGGACGGACTCTGGGACGCGGAGGAATTGGACCTGGGCTTGGACCCGACGGTGCAGGATTCTGACGGAGACGGCTTGACGGACGGGGCAGAGGTGGAGCTCTTCGGAACCGATCCGCTGAGTGCGGACAGCGATGGTGACGGCATCGACGACGCGCTGGAGTTGTTGTTTCCTCCGACGTCCGCGTGTCCAGGAGACCTGAATGGCGACTCTTCGGTGAATGTCCAAGATTTGCTTTTGCTGTTGGGGACGTTTGGGCTGGTGTGCTGATAGTGCTTGACGCGCTACCTTCAGCCCATGAAACACATTTTCTCGTTCCTGGCCGTTGCGGCCTTGGGCATGGGCGCTGCGTTTGGACAGTGCGATGCCGATTTTGATTTCATGGGTGCGGAGTTTGGCATCAGCCCCAACCCGCTTCTTGGAGAAACCTTTGCAGATGGCGAAGTGGACCAACCCTATGAGGACGTCATCCACGTGATCATCCCCGCTTCCACGGCGGGCATCCCTGAGGCGCCGATTGAGTTGCCGCTGGACTCTGTGGTGCTCGACAGCATTTTGCTCATTGGCTCCATGGGTGAGCCCCTTCTCACCACGGACATCGGCTTGAGCATGTACCCCAACAACAACGGCGACCTGCCCAACCCCAACGCGTTCTTGGGCGGCAACCAATACTGCGCCTCACTTGAAGGCACGCCGGACACGGTGGGTGTGTTCACCGGCGCCATCTACACCACCGCTTGGGTGACGGTGCCGTTCCTCGGGGCCAACGCCATTCCTTTCCCTTTCGAGGGCTACACGTTGACCATCAACGAACCCCCGGTGCCAGGTTGCGTAGACGACACGGCCTGCAACTACAACCCCGAAGCCAATGAAGACGACGGGTCTTGTGCGTACGCCGATCCCGGACTGGATTGCGACGGCAACTGTTTGTTGGACGCGGACGGCGACGGCGTGTGTGACCCCGTCTTGGGTTGCACCGACGCCATGGCTTGCAACTTCGACGCGTCGGCCACCGAGGACGACATGTCGTGCGAATACGCCGCCGACTACTACGATTGTCAAGGCATGTGCTTGATGGATGCGGACGGCGACGGCGTGTGCGATGAATTGGAGGTGGCTGGATGCACCGACCTCATGGCGTGCAACTACGACGAGATGGCCACCGACGACGACGGCAGCTGCACCTTCGCAGAGGACTTCTACGACTGCGATGGCAACTGCCTCAACGACGAGGACATGGACGGCGTGTGCGATGAATTGGAAGTCGCAGGCTGCACGAGCCCCTACGCATGCAACTACGACGAGTTGGCCACCGACGACGACGGAAGCTGCACCGTGGTGGGCGACGCATGCGACGACGGCAACGACATGACGGAAAACGACATGATCGACGAGAACTGCGACTGCGTGGGCACCGAGATCGTCGACCGTGTGGAAGAGTTCACCCAATGGGGCATCGCCCTGTTCCCCACGCCGGTGAACGACGTGATGCACATCCGTTTCAACGGAGAGGCTTCAGGCTTGACCGCGCTCACCCTCACGAACGCTGCAGGCCAAACGTTGCACACCCAGCAGCTCCTGGGCAACGCCTCCCTCGATGTCAGCCGCTTCCCTCAGGGCATCTACTTCGTCACCCTGCGTGGCGATTGGGGCACGGCCACCCGCCGCGTCCTGCTCGGCGGCCGCTGAGCCACACTTGAACGACATGCAAAACCCCGCGCTTCGAGAGAGGTGCGGGGTTTTTTGTGCGGTGAGAGTTCACAATCAATCGTGAATAAACCCCTACAGTTCAGGATGTTGTGCATGATTCCCTCCGCGATTATTGTGTCATGGACTTCTCACAATCTGTGATGCCCACGTTGTTGGCCCTTGCCGTGATCGGGACCTTGCTCCTGGTGGCGTTCCAAGCCGCAGCTTGAGGCCCGGTCGAGGCCCGTCGCCCGGGTTTGAGGAGAGGCGTTTGCAGCCCTCTCGATACTGCGCTTCGGCGTGGAAGTGGATTCCTTTCCCTAGTTTGTGCCCATGAAATTCAACCAATTTGGTCTGCTTGATGGCGGCAAACCGGTGTTTTGGGGCGCGTTGTTGTGGGCCATGACGTGGACGTCGTGGGGCCAAACGGCCACCATTTCGGGAAGTGTGGTGGACGCCGAGGCGCGCTACCCATTGATGGGGGCGACAGTCCAAGTGTTGACCGCGCCAGACAAGGTGACGGCCGCGGATTTGGACGGCAGGTTCAAGCTCGAAGACGTTCCCTTGGGGCGTCATGCCTTGCAAGTGTCCTTCATGGGCTACGAGCCGAGGGTGCTGGAAGGCATTGTGCTGACGAGCGGCCGACCTGTGGTGATGGACATCGACTTGCAAGAGAGCGTGGTGGCCATCCAAGCGGCAGAAGTTTCTGCAACGCAAGAAGGGGAGGTGATGAACGAGATGGCGACGGTGAGCGCCAGGGCCTTCACGGTAGAGGAAACAGACCGGTACGCCGGTTCGCGGGGGGACCCTGCCCGCATGGCCAGCAACTTCGCGGGTGTGCAAGGTGCGGACGACAGCCGCAACGACATCGTGGTGCGAGGCAACAGCCCCAGCGGTGTGCTTTGGCGCGTGGAGGGCGTGGACTTGCCCAACCCCAACCACTTCGCGATTCCTGGAACGGGAGGCGGTCCCGTGGCCATTGTGAACAACAAGACCCTGGCGAACTCGGACTTCTTCACGGCGGCGTTCCCGGCGGAGTTTGGAAACAGCACGGCGGCGGTGTTCGATCTGCGGTTGCGCAACGGCAACCAGGACCAGTGGCACGGCAGTGCGCAGCTGGGATTCCTCGGGACCGAGGTGCTGGCAGAGGGGCCACTGAACCGGGAAAAGCGCTCAAGCCTTCTTGTGAACTACCGGTATTCCACGGCCGTGATTTTCTCGGCGCTGGGCATCGACATTGGCACGGACGCGGTGCCCAAATACCAGGACGGCTCGTTCAAGCTCCACATGCCAACGGGCGGGGGCGGGGCGTTCTCGCTTTGGGGCATGGGGGGGAACAGCAACGTGGACATCCTGATTTCAGAGCAGCTCCGGCCCGAGCGGAACATCTACGGCGACAACGACCGCGACCAGTACTTCAAGTCGGCCATGGGCATTGTGGGGGCGACCTACACCAAGCCGGTGAACGAGCGGACCTACGTGAAGACCACCCTGGCGCTCAGCCAAGACAGACAGGACAGCTACCACGAGTTTGTGACGCGCGATTTGACCGTGCAGGACGGCGACACGCTGTTCACCAACGTGAACACCGAGCCGCTCATGGCCTACGTGTTTGACAAGCGCCGCGCCTCCCTGGCGTCGCACGCCAACCGCAAGTTGGAGGTTGAGCGAGGCACAGCGTCGCTGCGGTTCGGGTTGAATGCGGACGCCATGTTTTGGACGTTCCAAGACAGCATCAAGCCGTTTCTGTGGACGCCTGGTCCTGGCGGCATGGACAGCACCTTGACGCTCGGCGCCTTCGGGCGTCGTTGGGATGCGGACATGACCAGCTTGCTCGTTCAACCCTTCGCCCAGGTGAAGTGGCGCCCGAGTGAGCCCTGGACGGTGACGGCGGGACTTCACGCCATGGCCGACACGCGAAGCGGGGCCACGTCTTGGGTGGAGCCCCGCGTCGGGGCGCAGTACGTCACCTCGGGCGGGACGGCTTGGTCGTTTGGCACCGGGTTGCACAGCCAAATGCAGACGCCGTATCTCTACGCGTCGTCCGCGTCAGTGGATCCGGGCCAGGGCGAGGCGCTGGCCATGCCCAACCAAAACATGGACTTCACCAAGAGCTTGCACACGGTGGTCGGGATGACCCGGCGCTTGGGCAGCCTGTGGACCATGAAGGCGGAGGCGTATTGGCAGGAGCTGTACAACATCCCTGTGGCCGATGCCTCGACCGCTTGGGGCGCAGGCAACATGAGTTACTCCCTCATCAACGCGGGCGGTGGATTCTCTCGTTTGTTCCCGGACACACTTGTGAACGAGGGCCGAGGCCAAAACAAAGGCGTCGAGCTCACCCTCTCTCGGGCGTTCCGCGACGGGTGGTTCATCCTGTTCACGGGGAGTGTGTTTGACGCCAAGTACACAGGCGCCGACGGCGAGTACCGCAACACCGACTTCAACGGCCGGTACGCCTGGAACGCCCTGGCGAGCAAGGAATGGAAGCTCGGCACGTCCCTCAGCCTCGTCACAGGTGCCAAGTGCACCATGGCGGGTGGGCGCTGGTACGGGGGCGTGGATGAAGCCCAGAGCTTGGTTCAACGCGAGCTCGTCTGGGACGACGCCACGCGGAACACGTTGCAGTTTGACGATTACTTCCGGTTTGACCTCAAGACGAACTTGACGTGGAACCGTCCCTCGACCACGCACGAGCTCGGTGTGGACTGGGTCAATATCTTGGGCACCGAGAACATCCTGAAGCTCACCTACGCACCGGACGACGGGGACGTGAACGACCCGGATTACAGCCCGGTGCGTGAAGAATACCAGCTTGGGTTCTTGCCAATCTTCTTCTACCGCGTGGATTTCTAAGCGCGGCTTTGGGCTCACACACGCGCGGCCTGCCCCTTTGAACAAGGGGCGGGCCGCGTTTGTCATTGTCATAGAATTGTCGTCGAGCACCTCGCGCGGCGGCCCAAACCTCATGACATGACTCGCACGCAGTGGACGTTGGCCTTGATGGCCGTTGGAATTGCTGGAAGCATCATCCTTTCCTCCAGCAGCACGGGGGTGGCCGAAGCCCAAAACCAAAACCGCACCGGCTCGCCTGGGTCCAGCTCGACCTGCAACGCTTGCCACAACGGGGGCAACTTCGGCGCCTCCGTGGCGATTTCGGTGCTCGATCCCAACTCAGGGGAAGAGGTGATGGAATATTTGCCGGGCGAACAGTACGTCTTGGAAGTGGCGGTCAACCACAGTTTCGGTTCACCGCTTCGGTATGGCATGCAGGCCACGGCGGTGTTGGACGGTTCGGGCGACAACGCCGGCTCCTTCAGCAACCCCTCTGCCAACACCCAGCTTCAGGACGTGCAGGGCCTTCACATCTTCGAGCACAACGCGGCTGGCCAGCTCAACACCTTCCGGGTGGATTGGACCGCGCCCATGGGCGGTGGAGACGTCACGGTGTATGCCTCAGGTCTCGCGGCGGCGGGTTCGATGTCCATGGGTGGGGACCAGTACGCCGGTGCCTCGCTCACCATTCCTGAGGCCCAAATTGTGGTGGAAGTCGGCGGATGCACCTACGACTTTGCGTGCAACTACAACCCAGAGGCGGCCTTCGACGACGGATCGTGCGAGGTGGTGTCGTGCGCTCTGCAAGGGGACCTCAACGGGGACTTGGCGGTCACCACATCTGACTTGCTCATTTTCTTGAGCGTCTTCGGCGAAACACTCTGACCTTGCCGGATTTGCTACCTTGTCGCAAACCCTTGCGACATGCGTGCGAACATCGACATCCTTTCCCGTGCTTGGCAACAGCTGCAGCCCCGTTGGCTGGTGGCCATTGCCCTGACCTTGTTGCACAGCCTGATCTCCTTCGTGGTGGGGAGCGTCGGCATGGGCCTCGGATCTCTGGTTTTGACGGGTGCGCTGACGTTCGGATTTAACCGAACCATGGTGCAGATCTACCGCGGTCAAACCCCGCAGTTTGAAACTTACTTCGATGGCTTCCAGCACTTCTTGCAGACCCTCATCCTGTTCTTGCTCATCAGCACCATCTGCATGGTGGGCTTCGTGTTGCTTTTCATTCCCGGCCTGATCGCGGCGGTCGGCTTGTCCCAAGCGTTCTATGTGCTTCAAGACCGGCCTGAACTTGGGGCCATCGAGGCCTTGAAGGAGAGCTGGCGCTTGGTGTGGTCCCAAGGGCACTTTTGGAAGGTGGTGGGTCTTGGGATTTTAAGCCTGTTCGTGATCTTGTTGGGGGCGCTGGCCCTCGGCATCGGGCTGTTCTTCGCCATTCCTGTCGTCAGTGTCGCAGGCGCCGGGCTTTACGACGAGCTGAAAGGCCCTTCGTTCGACGCTGAGGGTGTGCACTTTGTGTGAAGATCGTCGGAAAACGCCTTCTTAATCCGCGCAGCTCGCGCCGAGAAGGACCTCCAAGCGGTCGAAGTCCACTTGGTCCAGGACGCCGTCCCGGTTGAGGTCGAAGAAGCGCGGGTTGAGGTTGTTCAGCCCATTGCCGTCGCCCACCGTCAGCGGGGCAGGCACGCACGCACCGGTGCCTTCATTCAGGCTTGCGTCGAAGGTCACCCCCGCACCACATTGATCTGCGGACACGCCTGGATCTTCTCCGAGCACCACTTTGATGCGGGCCAAATCGGTCACGTCCACCACCCCTGAGCCGTCGAAGTCGACGTAGCAGGGGTCCAACATGCTCATGTCGCCGGTTTCCCCGAGCCATGCATCGAGTTCGCACATGTTGGTGCTCGGGTCGTATGTCGTGCCAGGTCCACATGAGAAGAACACACAACTGTTGTCGCTGTCGGTGGCAGCAGGGTCGTAGTTGATGGCGTTGGGGTTCGTACAACCGGGGATTTCATCGTTGTCACAAATCCCATCGCCATCCACGTCATTCAGGCAGGCCCCATTGCAATCGACGAAAGGTCCACCATACTGACAATTGTCGGCTGGCAACGTGGCCCCAGGGTCGTAGTTGCAGGCCTCAACATCCATGCAACCTGTGCAGGATTCATAGTCGCAGAGGTCATTGTTTCCAGATGTGGCCTGCTCATCGTAGTTGCACGCTGTGGCATCTGTGCAGCCTTGGCAGGAGGTGCCGTCGCCTTCACACACGCCACACGCGTCCACAGTGCCTTCGCAATTGCCGAAACAATCGAAGCCGTTGGAGGCGTAGACACAACTTCCGTCGTTGAGGGTCGCATTGGAGTCAAACGTGCACGCCGTGGGGTCGTCGCACCCTTCAAATGGGATTTGCAGCACGGAGCGGAACTCGTTGGATTGTTGGCCTTCTCTTAAGATTTGAATCTGCACTTGGCCATAGATGCGACCAGGGGTAGTGATTTGGGCAATCAACACGCGTTGCTCTGGTCCGCCAAATGCCGGATGGGTGAGCGAATCTTCCAGGGAAGAAAAGAGATGGAACCAAGCGCCACCTATAGAGTCGTTGACCAACACATTGGCGCCAGGCCCGTCTTGGTCGAATTCAAGACCCGCATCAATGGCGCCCCACTGGCTGAGCGGGTGCGGCTCTATGCTGCTGTTGTCGGTTCCGATGGTCAAGAAGCTGTCGAACTCCATCTCAGGGAAGGCCGTGAAAAAGGGTTCGTTGATGGCCACGGCATTCCAACCTACGGCCAGTGGAGAGTTGTACCATCCCTCTGACGAGGTCGACGCCAACAGGAGCGGGTTGCTTTCGTCGCCGGAGCAGGACACCACGAAGTCCAAGGGGTGCAAACATTCCACGTACAACCTGTAGGTGTTGTACCCTGCCAATTCTCCAGATTCATGCACCACAACGGTGTCCACGGAGAGTTCGTAGCCGTCGGGCAACGCAGGTAGCAACTGTTTTAAGTCGGGTTGCGCCAAGGACAAGAACGGCACACATGCGGTGAGCGCCAAAGCGAGGAGTCGAAGGTGTGCAGTCATGTCGGATGAATCGCTACGTGGGTTGTGGGTCAAAAGTTGCAACACATTGGCCAATTCCATCACATGGCTGCGCTGAAAAACACAGCGTTGGCGAAGAATTTGTGGCCGTTTTTCCAAAAGGCCCTGAAGAGGACGTTGTCGGCGAGGTAAATCACGTGACCCCGGCCCATGTCGTGGACCCCGAAGCTCAGGCTCTCCCTCAACTGAATGTTGGCGCGGTGGCCCGCAAAGCCGCTGATGGGGTCGGCGTCGCCTGCCAAGATGCCGACGTTGTGCCCGTCCGCCAGATGCGCGTACCGCCTTGCAGACGTTTTGATGCTCCAATAACGGTCGCCGAAGCCGTAGGCCAAGGGGTGGGTGGGGTCGAGTTGGATCTCATACACCGCTCCAGGGATGTCGCTCTGGATGCCATTCCGCTCCGACAAGGCATACGGGGCGTAGCGGTCTGCTGCGTCGTGGGCGTCCCGTTCGTCGGCCCGGGCTTCCTTGTCTTCTGCGTCGTCGTACCTCGTAAGCCCCCACTCGTCGAGGCCGAGGTTGCACGCGCCGTCCAGGGCGATGAGGCGCCCTCCGTTGCGCACCCAGTCTGCGATTTGACTTTTCATGTCGTCGCCTGCGCGGTACCAGCCGCGAGGGAGCACCACGACATCGGTGGATTCCCATTGCACCCCGTCCAAGCCACGCACCGCGGTCATGGGATAAGCCCACACCTCCTCAAACAGGTGCCAAACCTCGCCAAAGCTCAAGGACGACACCTCGTCGCCCATCACGACAGACACGTGCGGAGCGTCGAGAGGACGCACGTCGTACGCACCCAAGTCGGGCCCGCCGTCGACCATGCCGCTTTCCAACCGGGTCACGTCAAGTCCTGGACGTTGGGTCCAGGCGTTCAGGTGGTTTTCAATGCCGTCCCAGTGGGCCTCGTTGTTCCTCCGTGTGATCACCAACGTGCCCCGAGGATGCACCTCGCCGCCCGCCTCGATTGGACGCTTGGCCACCCGGACGGTCAACCCTTGTTTCAACATGGCGGCCAGCGCAGGCGTGCCGGCATCGGTCTGGTAGCTCACCAAGTACGCGTAGGCCGGGGTTTCTTGCACGTCAAGCGCGGGTTGGGCTTTCATGACAGACTCGGCAGACCAAGGTGCGAGCGAGGTCAAGGCCGCAGGCAAGGCGTATGCCTCCAGGCCGTAAACGAAAGGGAGGGCCCATGTGGTGATGTCGTAAGTCAAGCTGTCGCTCAGCTCCGGATTGGGGTCCATCAACACTTGAAGCAAGCTCGACATGGGTTGGTGCGCGTGAAGAACCAGGTCGCCGGGCTGCACAGATACTTTGGTCGTGGCCATCGTCCGGTAATCCAATCCGCTCGTTTTGGTCGACTTGGTCGCGGTGTGGCATGCGATGCCGTTGGCCTTCATCAAGTCCGTCAGCCACGTGAGCTTGGCGGCATCGTTGGATTGAGGGATCACGTAAGCCGCAAAGTCTCCCCAAGGCTCCTGCGCATTGCGACGGTGGTAAGCCGCGAATTCTTTCAGCATGCGGTCGGCGTGCGCTGCAGATGCCTCTACGGTGGACAGCCCACTTTCAGTGTGGTTCTGGATGCGGTAGGCCAGCGTCAACGTGTCGCCCACTGCGGTTTCCACGGCCCTTCCAGCGCGGCCGCTGCCACCTTGCTCGTAGGTCATGCCCACAGCACCGCGAAACATGGGCCAGGTGTCGCCGTACGCCGGATAAAGCAAGTCAAACACCTCTCGGGTGAAGTACAGCGCCCCACGCTGGTCGAAGTATTTGGCGTTGTTCTTGCCGATGTGTCCCTGACATTCCCGTTGCCACGGCGACACAATCTTGTGGTAAGGCTCTGCCGCAGGAGCGAAGTAGTAGGGGCTGTTGACCCCTTGCTCGTGAAAGTCCACATGCACCTGGGGCATCCATGCTTGGTAGAAGGCGGTCCGTGCTTGGGTCTCCCGTTGGGTCTGCCAGGCCAAGTCCCGGTTCATGTCAAACAAGTAGTGGTTGGGTCGACCGCCTGGCCACGGCTCGTCGTGTTCCCAAGCGTACGGGTCGGCGTTGGGACGGGGAGAGGTGGACTGGTCTTGGAAATGCACATACCGGTCTCGGCCGTCCGGGTTGACACAGGGGTCCATGACCACCACCGCGTTCTCGAGCAGGTGGCTGTGGGTCGTGGCCAACGCTTCCGCCGTCGCCATGGCCGCTTCGGTGCACACCGCCTCGTTGCCGTGCACGTTGTACGACAGGTACACCCAAACCACACGGTCTCCCGAATCCACCCCTTCCGCGACCCGACGTCGGTTGGCCTCGCGCAACGCATCCAGGTTGGCCATGTTCTTTTCGGAGGACATGACGAGCCCCAGCAGTGGCCGCCCTTCGGTTGTGGAACCGTATTCCTCGAGCTGCCAATGGGGCCGCGCCTCCGCCAAGTGTTTCATGACGTCCACCACTTGGTGGTGGCGTGTGAATTTGTCCCCCAGGTTGTGGCCCAACACGGTGGCCACATCCACGTCTGCGGCCGGCGTTTGGGCCTCCGCTGTCATCCCAGCGCAGCCCATCACCAGGGCCGCCATCCAAGTGCGCATCTTCATGGTTGCAATATCGCATCCGAGCGTGCGTGGCGCTTCCAACTCGGGAAAAGAGACGGTTTTGCGACTTCAGTCGTCCTGAGTCCACGATGCTTTTTGAACGAAAATGCTGCAAATGAATGTGTTGTAAAGATCGCCCAAGACCTGGTAATTCCCAGTGTTTTCAGGCAATCCAGTGATTTTCAACGACTTGGTGTTGATGAGAAAAAAAGGTGTCTCCGATACACGTTTTAATTCATACCAGATTTGCAGCAGTCCAAACCTCAAAACCCTTACATCATGGACAATGTGTTCAAATTCATGGGCGGCTTCTTCTCAAGCCTCACCCAACTCTTGATTGGTTTCGCTGCCCTTGCAGTGGTGACTGAAGTGGTCTTCGGAGCAGAAATGTTCCCAGGCATGACTGTGGTCGACAACTTGACATCGTTGATCACGACCCTTGGAAACGGCGGGTTCGTTGGACTCGTGGCCCTTTTGATCCTCTGGAACATCCTTACCAAGAAGTAAGCGATGAGTTGACAAGCGCGGTGGTACAATGACGCCACCGCGCCTTGTCGCATCCACCCGTTTGACCTCAATCAGCCAGACATGGAGAAGCAAATCACAGCTGCGGCGCTCGTGTTGAGTGTGGCGGGAATCGGGTATTTGAAGGCCCAGCAAATGGAGCGCATGGCGGAACGTGCCGGTTTGGACGCCGAAGTTGCCGCCGTGGCGGAAGCACAAGCTGCAGAAGACGCTGATGCGGCGAGCCGTGTGCATTTCGAGCTGCCGCACGACCGCGACGCGCAAACATCGGACATGGACATTGTCCTGGACGGTGCGGATTCGCACGACGCAGAGCGTGATTCGTTGACGTTCGCCTGGGTCCAAATCGAAGGCCCCGACGTCCAATTGCGAGAGGAAATTCCTGGCCGTTCGTCCTTCACGGCGACGCCGGGCAAATACACGTTTGAATTGACCGTCACAGATGTTTACGGCAGAACCGCCACGCAACAAACCAAAGTTGCTGTGCATCCTGAACCAAACGCAGCCCCCCAGGCTGAAGTGTCTGTGTACGCCAGAGAGATTGGTTTAGAACCTTGACCAAGGTTCTTGGTTTATTGCAAAGCGCGTCCTTCGGGGCGCGTTTTTTGTTGGTTTCAAGTGAAGCATCTTTGCATCCATGCCCATTCCTGAGCACATCTTGACCCCGGAAGAATTCTTGGCTGCGGCTGAGAATGGGAGTGTGGTGTTGGACGTGCGCTCTCCAGGTGAATATGCGGCAGGGCATCTGCCTGGAGCGGTGTCGTTTCCCTTGTTTAACGACGAGGAGCGCACCCGGGTGGGGACGGCCTACAGGCAAGAAAGCAAGCAGTCGGCGGTGGACTTGGGCTTGGAGCTGGTGGGCCCCAAGTTGCGCGACATGGCCGCCAGGGCGCGTGCTTTGTTCGAGGCCCAGGAAACCCGCACGCCGCTGTTGGTGCATTGTTGGCGGGGAGGCATGCGCTCGGGAAGCGTGGATTGGCTCTTGCGCACGGCGGAGGTTCCTGCGGCGCGTTGTCACGGTGGCTACAAGGCCTGCCGGGCGGTGCTTCGCGACGCGTTTCAAGCGCCCCGACCCTACGTGGTGCTCGGTGGCATGACCGGCACGGCCAAGACCGAGGTGATTCACGCGCTGACCGCGCAAGAGGAGCGGACGCTGGATTTGGAGGGTCTGGCCCGTCATTTTGGCTCCTCGTTCGGGAACCTGGACGCCCATCCCCAACCGAGCACGGAGCAGTTCTCCAACGAGTTAGCCTGGGCGTTGCGCGTCTTGGACCGCGATGGACGAGAAGGGCCTGTGTGGGTGGAAAACGAGAGCCGCTCCATCGGATGGGTCCAAATGCCCGAAGACTTCCACAAGCGGTTGCGGCAGGCGCCAGTGTTGGAGCTGGAGCGCACCGAGGAAAATCGCATCACCCACTTGCTGTCGATGTACGGCGAGGCGGACGAAGAGGCGTTGGTGCAAGCGTTTGAGCGAATTCGCACCAAACTCGGAGGGCAGCACGCCAACGCCGCGATTGCCCACGTCCGAGAAGGGAATTTGACCGAGGCGGCCAGGATCGCTTTAATGTACTACGACAAGACTTACCGCCATGGATTGGACAAGCGCGAGCACATGCGCACGGTTCAAGCGTTTGGCCTCAACCCTGCAGACACGGCCAATGCGTGTCGCCATGCACATTCACAATGGAACCCATGGAACCTTCAGACGACATCAAACTGACCCAATACTCTCATGGCGCGGGCTGCGGGTGCAAAATTGCCCCGGCTGTGCTTCACGACATGTTGTCGGGCATGAAAACGGGCCCCGATTATCCGCAACTGTTGGTGGGGAACGACACCAAGGACGACGCGGCAGTGGTGGACTTGGGTGACGGGACAGCGGTGGTGAGCACGACCGACTTTTTCATGCCCATTGTGGACGACCCGCACACGTTTGGGCGCATCGCTGCGGCGAACGCCATCAGCGACATATACGCCATGGGCGGCTCGCCCCTCGTGGCCATCGCCATCTTCGGATGGCCCATCGACAAGCTGGATGAGAAGGTGGCAGGTCAGGTCCTGGAGGGCGGCAGAAGCATTTGCGAAGAGGCTGGCATCCCCTTGGCTGGGGGGCACAGCATCGATTGTCCGGAACCGATTTTCGGGTTGGCTGTGACGGGGCGCGTGTCGGTTGATCACCTTCAGAAGAATGCAGCGGCCCATCCTGGCGACCTGTTGTTCTTGACCAAGCCGTTGGGGGTAGGCATGATCACCACAGCCCAAAAGCGAGGCAAGGTGCGCAGCGACCACCTCGATGAAGCCGTGCGCAGCATGCAAACCCTGAACGACATCGGTGCGACGTTGTCGGCCATCCAAGGCGTCCATGCCATGACGGACGTCACAGGATTTGGACTGATGGGACACTTGCTCGAGATGTGCCAGGGCAGCGGAACCCAGGCGGTGGTGAACGGCGAGGAAGTTCAAACGTTCGACGGCGTGCCTGACTACCACATCCAGGGCATGGTGCCCGGCGGCGCCCGGCGCAACTTCGCCAGCTACGGGGCGCATGTGGATGTGCCGGAAGGCTACTTGCGCGACTTGCTCTGCGACCCCCAAACTTCAGGCGGTCTTCTGGTTTCGGTCTGCCCCGACCACGCAGACGAAGTGGCCGAGGTGTTGGCCAACGCGGGCTGTCCGCACCGTCCAGTGGGACGCATGCTTCGCGAAGACGAATCGCTGAAAGAAGGGGTGACGGTCGCGTACCGTCCGAGCTGAGGGTCTGGCGTCACTCGGAACGCTCAGCGCGCAGTTGGGCCGGTGCCCAGTGGTCCAGCAGCACCATGTGCGGCACGCTGCCTGCAATCAGGATGGCCCATGCCCAGTGCAAGCCAATCCAACCTGCGAGGGCTGCACCTGCAACGGCGGCCAGGCCCACCAAGGAGACCAACGTGAACGGCCATGCCCAGCGGTAGTACGTCCAAAACTGTGAGGTCAAGCTTTGGTGGTGGAGGAATTCACCCCGCCATGAATCGGCGGCGTGTCCCAAACAGAAGTAGGCCGTGAAGGCCCAGAGGAGTTCACCTGTTTGGGCCAAACCCCACATGGCCACCACCCACGAAGCCTCCCGGAGCAGCCGCGTGCTCATGGTCCGTCCTTCGGGGTTGCGCTGCCAAGCCATGAAGGCTGTCACCGTCCAGAGCAGCTTCAGCATGGGCAAGCCCACCCCAACGGTTCGGAGGGTCCAAGCGCTGCCGGACTCACTCATCCAGATGGCCATCACGTCGCTGGCGGCGCCAGACTGTGCGTCGAGCAACGTGCCCAAGATGAGCGCGCCCAGGGCGAATCCGCGCAAGCGGTCCAGCCATTCGGAGGTGCGCACTTCGACGTGACTTTGGCCAAAATGCCATGAAGCCAACACCAGGAACGCCCAAGTCGCCAGAACGGGTGCCCACACAAAGGCCGCCGCAAAAACGCCCAAGCCAGCCAGATAGGGCGCCACGAAGCGCCAGGGTGCGGTTTTGGCATTGCGACCGAGGGCGTGGTGGTACGTGATGTGGTCCACCGCTCCATGCGGAAGCCCCACGACGACGAACAGCAAGGCACACAGCCCCCAAGTCAGGGCAGTCTGGTCCGCAAGCAAAGGCCCCAGCAGCGCCGCCAAAGCGACGGCCGCGGGCCCAAACCAACGGTGGCCCATCCATGTCAGTGCGTGGTTCATGCTGAAGGGTTGAGAGAAAGAAAGGGCCGGAAACTCGAGGTTCCCGGCCCTTCACAGGTCACGATTTCAGTGGAAAGGGTACAGGTGATTACTTGTCGCTGACAGCGAGAGAGTAGATCACCAAACCGAAACCGATTTTGTTGATGGCGTCGCCGATGTTGTACACCACGTCCATGTTCAATGGAAGGGCGTCCACAAAATCGTACCAGCCTGAAGTGCCGATCATGTAGCCGAGTGGGTAGATGCCCCAACCGATCAACACAAACTTGCAAAGGATGTTGTGCGCCTTCTGCACAGCAGGCGTAGAAGCGTTTGCGAGTTGCTTGGCTTCACCTGCGTAAATGAGGTACACGATGTAGAAGTAGGCCAAACCTGAGATCAAGCCCCAGATGGCTGGACCAGAACCGTCCATGTACACCGCCTCACCGAAGTAACCAGTGACCAACATGACCACAGAAGCGAAGATGAGCTTCCACAAGAGGTCCGTCTTGGCACCAGCAGCCTTCAAAATGAGGTAGAATTCCACGCACATCAGAGGCACAGTCAGGGTCCAGTCCACGTAACGGAAGAACGTGGGGCTTTCACCGACAACTGCCCAGTAGTCGCGCATGTAGAAGTAGTGAACAGCAGCGATGAATGTGATCAAGCCGCTCACCAAAAGAGAAGTCTTCCACTTGCCCTCGACAGAGCTCATGGAGAGGAAGAAGAACGCCGACGCGGCCATCATGGCCATGCAGCCCACGAAGAACGTGAAGCCGACGTAGTCGTCCGAGGCCATCGCCTGAACCGACGTGAGAATTGTAGAAATCATTGCTTTGATTTTGGTAAGTACATAGAAATGTGTCCTGTGAACACACCTACAACCACCGTGTCAGGGGTTTGTTCACCAAAATTTCACTTTTGTTTGCATCGATGTTGCGGCTTGTGCTCAATATCAGCCGCTTTGCACCGAAAACAGGGCGTTTCCGTGCGACGACGTCCTCCGAAAAAAAAGTGTCTCGCTTACAATGCAGCGAGCAACTCCGCCAATCTGTGGGTGGGCATGCCCATGACGGTGTAGAAGGAACCTGAAAGCGAATGCACGCCCACAAGTCCCGCCAAATCTTGGACGCCATAAGCCCCGGCCTTGTCCATGCAAGTGCCACCTCCGACGTACAGGTCGATGAATCCAGGCGACAGCGGGTTGAAGGTGACGTCGCACGTGTCCAGCACGCTTTGGGTTCCACCTGTCAACGTGGTCACGGCCACGGCGGAGGCCACGGTGTGGGTTTGGCCGCTGAGTTGACCCAACATGTCCTTGGCGTGGGCTTCGTCCACGGGCTTTTCGAGCACTTCGCCGTGCAGGACCACCACGGTGTCTCCGGTGATCAGGACGTCGTCGTTTTGAAGGACGTCCTTGTAACCCTCCGCTTTTTTCCGCGCCACGAATTCCGCCACGCGGGGTCCCTCCAGCTTGGCAGGCCACGACTCGTCCAAGTCCCGGGCCATGCACTCCACGTTCAGCCCCATCATCGTCATGAGTTCACGGCGCCGTGGGCTCTGGCTGGCCAGAACCACACGTCGGCCTTCGAGGTTGGGGAAGAGGGTGGCTTGGGGCATGTTTGAAACGTTGGATTTCAGTGCAAAAGTAGCGTTCGAGATGGGCGCCGTCACGCACAGGGCCAAGGTACCTTTGCCGCCATGCAGCAACGCATTTTGATTCTCGACTTTGGGTCTCAGTACACCCAGTTGATCGCACGGCGCGTGCGTGAGTTGAACGTCTACTCAGAAATCATCCCATGGAACACTTTCAAAGGGTTGCCGGAAGGCTGCCTCGGGGTGGTGTTGTCTGGAAGCCCACACAGCGTCAGAGACGAGAACGCCCCCCAGCCTGATTTGTCGGACATCGTGGACCAAGTTCCATTGCTTGGTGTCTGCTACGGCGCCCAATACCTGGCCACGCTCAGCGGCGGCAAAGTGGAGGCGAGCGACTCTCGCGAATACGGCCGCGCCAACCTCACTACTGTGAATTCGGACGACCCACTGCTGGCAGGCATGACGTCCAACAGCCAGGTTTGGATGAGCCATGGAGACACCATCTTCGAGTTGGGCCCAGGGTACAACACCATCTGCAGCACCGACGATGTGCACTTCGCGGGCTTCCGTGCCGAGGGCAAGCAGGTGTGGGGCATTCAGTTCCACCCCGAGGTGTGGCACAGCACGGAGGGGCCCACTTTGCTGAAGAACTTCGTGATGGACATCTGCGGATGCACCGGTTCCTGGACCCCTGACAATTTTGTGGAGTCCACGGTCAAGGACCTTCAGGCCAAAATCGGCGCAGACGACCGTGTCATCCTGGGTCTGAGCGGCGGGGTGGATTCCACCGTGGCTGCGGAGCTGTTGAACCGCGCCATCGGCGACAGGCTTCACTGCATCTTCGTCGACAACGGTCTGTTGCGGAAGAATGAATTTGAGCAGGTGCTTGAAGATTACAAGGACATGGGCTTGAATGTGCGCGGCGTTCGAGCAGGCGACCAGTTTCTGGAAGCCCTGGCTGGAGAATCCGATCCTGAGACCAAGCGCAAGGCCATCGGACGTGTCTTTGTCGAGGTGTTTGACGAAGCGTCCAAAGGGGTGGAAGGCGCCCGATGGCTGGGCCAGGGCACCATTTACCCCGATGTGATTGAGTCGGTCAGCGCGACAGGCGGCCCCTCTGCAACCATCAAAAGCCACCACAATGTGGGCGGACTTCCCGACTACATGACCCTCGAGGTGGTGGAGCCCTTGAGACTTTTGTTCAAGGACGAGGTGAGGCGCGTGGGACGTGCCATGAACATCAAGGAGCGCATCCTCGGGCGTCATCCGTTCCCAGGTCCAGGGCTGGCCATTCGGATCCTGGGCGACATCACCGCCGAGAAGGTGCGTGTGTTGCAGGAGGTGGACCACATCTGGGTTCAAGGCTTGCGCGACGCTGGTCTCTATGACGACGTGTGGCAGGCGGGGGTCATTTTGTTGCCTGTGCAAAGCGTGGGCGTGATGGGGGACGAGCGGACGTACGAGAACGCGGTGGCCTTGCGCGCTGTGAGCAGCACCGACGGCATGACGGCTGACTGGTGCCATTTGCCTTTTGATTTCTTGGCCAAGGTCAGCAACGACATCATCAACAAGGTGCGTGGCGTGAATCGAGTTGTGTACGACATTAGCTCGAAGCCACCTGCGACCATCGAATGGGAATGACCCTGAACATCTTCCGTGTACGAGCGCTGTGCCTGCTGACTGCGTGCTTTCTTGTGCCGTCGGCGGAGGCCCAGACGGATTCCGTGCCTGTGGACACATTGAGGTTGGCCTTGCTTCTGCCTTTTGGCCTGCAGGTGGACACCCTCGAAGGAGGTATGCTTCCTCGGAAAACCGTTCGTCTCCGGGAAATCGCGATGTCTTGCTTGCATGGGGTGGAAGCCGCTGTGTCCCAACTTGGAGAAGCTGGCGTGCCCGTCGAAGTACAGGTCTTGGACGAGACCCCAGACTCGCTTGGACGCCCCCAATACAGCCAGGCCCATCTGGGCCGGGCCGACGTGGTGGTGGGGCCGCTGATGAGGGAAAATGTCGGGGTCGTTGCACCCAAAATCGACCGCCTTGGCAGGCAGCACATCCTTTTGACCGAACAGCCTGAGCGTTACGTGGAGCGTGGACCTGGCGTCCGATCTGCCGTGCCCTTGGAATTGGCAGGGGTGGAGCGGTTGGCCCAGTGGGTTTCGGCCAGGCACGACACCGACCGGGTCGTTCTGGTGGTCACCCAAGGCAACGACGCGTTGCTCGAAACAGCGTTTGAGCAGGTGTTCAACGCCCAGCAGCGGACCAAGTGGCTGGAAGAAGGCGATTCGCTCCGTTACGCGCTGTTGGACACAGTTCAGGGCAGCCGGCGGTCTGTCGGTCGCTTGGCCGAGCACGTCACGCCGTACGAACGGAACGTGGTCGTGGGTGTGGCCGGCCGTTCTTCACGCTCGATGTGGGCGGCGCTGCAGACCGAATTGCAGATGAACGACAGCTCCGACTTTGTGGTCTATGCCCATCCGGAAGTGGCGGACATGCCGTTTGTGGAAGGGGATTTGATGGAGCGCTGGCGGTTGACATTGCCTCGCTCAGCTGCCATCCAATGGGAAGACTCCACCCGCTTCGACGCCCTGCAGCAGTTCAGGGACGTCGCCGGCACTGACCCAGACAAGTACGCCACGTTGGCCCACGACGCTGTCCTGGATGCCGGCGTGAGGCATGCGCCTGACGCGGCTTGGTTCGTGACCTCCATGATGGGGGACCTTGCGTGGAACCAGCGACAAGAAGAAGGGGCGTGGTTCAATGAGACGTGGGAGTTGCGGCGGTTTGCCCAGCTGGACTGGTGCCCCCTTGACACCATGCCTGAAATTCCGCCGTTTCAGCCCAGGTTGTTCATCGATCCAGAAATTGAGGACGTCATCCCTGTGCCCATGGAATACCGTCACCTGTTTCCCCAGGCGTATGAGCCTGATGGGACGCCCATTCCATGGCCTGGGGCCAAGGAGCGCAAAAAGCCCGAGGACTGAGAGGACTGAGCGGCGCCTGCCCTTGGGTCAAATGCGGTTGTCGATGAGTTCGACGCCGGGGTGCTTCTCTGCAGGGAAGGTGAACATCCCAGGCTTGATTTCCAACGAGGTTGAGAACGACGTCACGGTGTACGTCACGTCGCTTCCTTCGCGTCCTTTCATGACGATGCGCACGATTTCAAGGGCGGTGTCGTCGATGAACAGTTGCAGGGTGTGATAGGGCTTGTCTTCGCCCGCATACAGGTTGACGTGGGCGCAGTCCTTGTCTCCAATTTGGGCGCGGCCCATCCACTCGCGGCGGAAGTCTTCTTCCCACACGGTGAACAGCTGAGAAGGGTCCATGCCTTCCTCGCGCATGGTCTCCATGTCGTCCAAGTAGCACTCGTTCATCTCAGGCTCAAACGTCCACACAGATTCGCCGTCGCAGTAAATCACGTAGTTGCCCAAGTCGAGGT
Organism: Flavobacteriales bacterium; assembly: GCA_049610985.1. Taxonomy (GTDB): domain Bacteria; phylum Bacteroidota; class Bacteroidia; order Flavobacteriales_D; family Sanyastnellaceae; genus UBA11663. The sequence goes on from JBMZAB010000006.1 coordinate 60,693, forward strand.
GGAAGCGGTCTCCTTCAATCTGAACGGCGCCTTCTTGCGTCAGCTCGAAGTCGTTCTTCAAGTCCACCAAGGTGCTGGTGTACGAGATTTCGTAGGCGGTGTAGGTTTTGGCCTTCTCGCTCAAATCGCCCAGCAGGAGGTCTGGATCTTGGCTGAGGACAGGGGTCAAGGCCATGACGCAAAATGCGCCGAGCATGGAGAGAATCTTCCGCATGGTGCAAACTTACTCGGTTGTGGTGGAGCTGGATTGCAACAACTGTTCCAAACTCGCTTCGTCGGGCACCAGGACCTTCCGGGCCTTGCTTCCCTCGAACGGCCCGATGATGCCGGCCGCTTCCAGCTGGTCGATCAAACGTCCCGCACGGTTGTATCCCAGCTTCAGCTTTCGTTGCAACAGGGACGTGGACCCTTGTTGGTGCATCACCAGCACCCGCGCAGCGTCTTCGAACATGGGGTCCCGGTCTTCTTGGTCAATCCCGCCGCTTGATTCGCTGGCCTCCGCTGGAGGGGGGGGCAATTCGTAGGATTGGGCGAAGCCCTGCTGCGACCCCACGAATTCGCAGATCTTCTCCACTTCAGGGGTGTCCACGAAGCCGCATTGCAAACGAATCAGGTCGTTGCCCGTGCTCATGAGCAGGTCGCCTCGGCCGATCAATTGGTCGGCGCCCCCGGCATCGAGGATGGTTCGGGAGTCGATTTTTGAGGTCACCCGGAACGCCACCCGTGCGGGGAAGTTGGCTTTGATGGTGCCTGTGATGATGTTGACCGACGGACGCTGCGTGGCGATGATGAGGTGGATGCCGATGGCGCGGGCGAGTTGCGCCAACCGTGCAATGGGCGTTTCCACCTCTTTGCCGGCGGTCATGATCAAGTCGGCGAATTCGTCGACCACAAGCACGATGTACGGCATGTAGTGGTGTCCGAGGCGGTGGATGTCCTTGCCGTTGTCGGGGTGCCCGTCCGCCAACCCCGGAATGATCTTTCGCTTGGTAAACTTGGCGTTGTACTCCTTGATGTTCCGACACTGCGCCGCCTTGAGCAGCTCGTAGCGCTGGTCCATTTCCACGCACAAGCTGTTGAGCGTGGACACCACTTTGGTGGTGTCTGTGATGATGGGGTCTTCGCTGTCTGGCAACTGCGCCAGGTAATGGCGCACAATCTTGTTGTACAAGGTGAGTTCCACCTTTTTGGGGTCCACCAGGACAAACTTCAATGTCGACGGATGCCGTCGGTACAGCATGCTCACCAACATGGCGTTCAAGCCCACGGACTTTCCCTGGCCTGTGGCGCCGGCCATGAGCAGGTGCGGCATTTTGGCCATGTCGAAGACGTACGTCTCGTTGCTGATGGTCTTGCCCAGGGCGATGGGCAGCTCGGCGTCGCTGTTCTGGAACTTCTCGCTGGCGATGAGCGTGCGCATGCTGACGACATCTGGGTTGGAGTTGGGCACCTCGATGCCAATGGTGCCCTTGCCTGGGATGGGGGCGATGATGCGAATGCCCAACGCCGCCAGGCTCAAGGCGATGTCGTCCTCGAGGTTCTTGATCTTGCTGATGCGCACCCCAGGCGCAGGCACAATCTCGTACAACGTCACGGTCGGCCCCACTTCTGCTGAAATCCTGTCGACTTCAATCTTGAAGTTCTGCAACGTTCGGATGATGTTGTCCTTGTTGACGTCGAGCTCTTCCGCTGTGACGCGGTGCTTGCCGTCGCCGTGGTCCGCCAGCTTGTCGATGTTGGGCAGTTGAAACTTCGGTAGGTCCAGCGTCGGGTCAAACGGCCCAAACTCTTGGGTCAGATCGTCCAGTTGCGCTTTGGTCAGCACTTCCTCGTCTTGGGCCTCCTTCACTTCAAACGCCACTTGATCCTCGGTGTTTTCGTCCTTGTTTTCGACCGAGACGGGTACATCCTCCTCGGGTTGCGGTTCAGGTTGCGGCTCGGGTTCTGGCGGCAGGGTCACCTCAAACGGCACATCTTCGCCGTCGTCCACTGCCTGCGCGGCATCCGCCTCCTGCTTGGCTTTGTCTTTCGCCAGCAAGATGTTTGTGGCCGACATGGGCTGCTCGAACGCAGGGATCTCGGGATCGTGGCCCTGGCGCGAAGCGGCGTCTTGCTTCACCGCAGCCTCATCCGCCTCGTCTTCTGCCCGCATGGTGTCTTTGGGCGCGCGCATCCAGCTCGCCAACCGCCCTCGGGCTTTGGCAAAAGATTCGAAGTGGTTGTAGGCCCACATGCTCAGAAGGGCGACAAACAACAACACAGGGGCAAACGCTTTCAGGACATGACGCAGCAACTGCATGCTCCAAATGCCCGCCGCACCCACGACGTGGTCGTTCAGCCAGCTGAATTGAGGTTCTCCATCCACAGACACGGACGGGGTGATCAGGGCGAGTTGGCACGGGAGGATCAACGCCAGGGCCAGCGCCAACCGGAACGACTTGCCCAAGGGGAGCAGGTCCTTGTCGGTCAGCCACTTGACGCCCAGCAGGGTCAACATGAACGGAACGGCCAACGCCCCAAAGCCCAAGCCCTGACGGGCGAAGAAATATCCAATGTACGCCCCGAGACCGCCGACGATGTTGTGAAATGCCTCCAGCGGCCCGGCGTCCACACCGAGTTGAATCAGGCGGATGTCCTGGTCACCTGATCCGAAAGCAGAGAAGATGGACAGGGTGAAGATGAGCGCCGTGGTGAGGGCAATCAGCCCAGAAATGGTGCGCGTTCGCTCGTCGGCCCAAAACGCCTTGACGTTGTCCAGAGCTTGGAACGAGGGGAGGGTGAAGCGAGATTTGGACGCCTTGGTGCTTGGCTTGGCGCCTTTTTTTGAACGGCTGGTGCGCTTGGCTTTTTTGCCTCCGCCCGAAGAGGAGTCATCTTTGTCGTGAAGGAGGATGTTCTTCGCCATGTGTTACGAAGCTAAACGCTGCATTCACACTGACATTGCGACCTGTTTTTGCTTCTTCACGCAGGCGTGTGCAAAAGGCCGTTGCTCCAATCGAGAGAATTCGTTATCTTTGCCCTCCAATTCTTGAAACCATGGCGAAGAAAGGCAACCGAGTTCAGGTGATTTTGGAATGCACAGAGCACAAAGAATCTGGCATGCCAGGGACGTCGCGCTACGTCACCACGAAGAACCGCAAGAACACTCCAGATCGCATGGAGATCAAAAAGTTCAACCCAGTCCTTCGCCGTTACACGGTGCACAAGGAGATCAAGTAATTAGACTTAAACTTCTGAAATCCAGAAAGCATGGCTAAGAAGACAGTGGCATCGTTGCAGACCGGAGGTGGGCGTCAGCACACCAAGGTGATCAAGATGGTGCGGAGCGAAAAAACAGGTGCCTACACCTTCAAGGAGGAAGTGGTGCACAACGACGAAGTGAAGGCCTGGTTCGCCAAGAACTGAGGAAATCGCTTCCACAACAACGAATTTGGATGGGCTGGTTTCCTCGTGAATCCGGCCCATTTTTTGTTTCACCTCACACACGCAACGCCTGATGGGATTTTTCAAGAGGCTGTTCGGCCAAGAGAAGAAGGAGTCGCTCGACCAAGGCTTGGCCAAATCCAAGCAGGGCGTCATGGAGCGCATTGCCAAGGTGTTCACGGGGCGTCGCCGGATAGACGACGACCTGTTGGACGACTTGGAGGAAGCCCTGATTTTGTCGGACGTTGGGGTGGACACGACCGAGGCCATCCTGGGTCGGTTGCGCAAGCGAGCCACATGGGAGGCCTACGTGGATCAAGGTGAGCTGATGACCATGCTCCGCGAAGAGGTGCTGGGGCTGATCACCAAAGATGACGATCGCACGTGGGCCGACTCGACGGCGTACCGCGTACCTCGCGGCGGAAGTCATCCGCACGTGGTGATGATCGTTGGCGTAAATGGCGTCGGGAAGACGACCACCATCGCCAAGCTGGCCCACCGGTACAAGTCCGAGGGCTTGAGCGTCATGTTGGGTGCGGCCGACACGTTCCGTGCGGCGGCGGTCGATCAATTGAAAGTTTGGGGAGAGCGCGTCGGCGTGGAGGTTGTGGCCCAAGGCATGGGCTCCGACCCTGCGGCTGTGGCTTTTGACACGTTGCAGGCGGCGGTGGCACGGAACGCAGATTTGGTCTTGATTGACACGGCAGGGCGCCTACACAACAAGGTAAATTTGATGAACGAGCTCGGCAAGATCAAGCGCGTAATGTCCAAGGTGGTGCCAGACGCCCCGCATGAAGTTTGGCTTGTGCTGGACGGGTCCACGGGCCAAAACGCCTTGGAACAGGCCAAACGGTTCACAGAAGTCACCGACGTCACGGGTTTGGTGTTGACGAAGCTGGACGGGACGGCCAAAGGCGGCGTGGTGTTGGCGATTTCAGACCAGCTCCAGGTGCCGGTGCGGTTCGTGGGTGTGGGAGAGAGGATGGGGGATCTGCAGGAGTTTCATCCCATGGAATTTGTCGACAGCTTGTTGCCTCAATCCCTAGATCTCGACCCATGAGAGCACGATCCTTCAAACCCCGTAAGGTGAACGTGGTGACTTTGGGCTGCGCGAAGAACATCTTCGACAGCGAAGTCATGATGGCCCAGTTGCGCGCCAACGACTACGAAGTCGAGCACGAGTCCAAGAAGGACGACGCTGGCATCGTGGTGGTGAACACCTGCGGATTCATTGAGGCGGCCAAGCAGGAGAGCATCGATACCATCTGCCGTTGGGCCCAGGCCAAAGAAGAAGGCCAGGTGGAACGGGTCTACGTGACGGGCTGCTTGTCGGAGCGCTACAAGGACGAATTGGCCGAGGGCATCCCGGAAGTGGACGCGTGGTTTGGCACTCGGGAGCTTCCGAGGTTGCTGAAAACTTTGCGCGCCGATTACAAGAAAGAATTGGTGGGGGAGCGTTTGCTGACGACCCCTGCGCATTACGCCTACCTGAAAATCGCCGAAGGGTGCGACCGGCCTTGCGCCTTTTGTGCCATTCCGTTGATGCGCGGCAAGCACCGCTCGACGCCGATGGAGGATTTGGTGAAGGAGGCCAAGGGCCTCGCCAAACAGGGCGTCTCAGAGATTATACTCATCGCCCAGGACCTCACGTACTACGGGCTGGACCTGTACCGCGAGCGCAAGCTTGCCGAGCTCGTGCGCCGGTTGAGTGACGTGGAAGGCATTGAGTGGATTCGGTTGCACTACGCGTTCCCCAGCGGGTTCCCGATGGACGTCTTGGACGTCATGGCCGAGCGGAGCAACGTGTGCAATTACCTGGACATGCCCTTGCAGCACGGCACCGACGAGATGCTCAAGGCCATGCGTCGGGGAATCACCGAGGCCAAGACCGACGCCCTCATTGATGCCATCCGCCAGCGCGTGCCAGACATCGCCATTCGGACCACACTCATTTGCGGTTTCCCGGGGGAAACGGAGGCCCACTTCGAACACCTGCAAGGCTGGGTGGAGCGCATGCGCTTCGACCGGTTGGGGTGCTTCACGTACAGCCATGAAGAGAACACCCACGCGTACACCATGGCCGACGACGTGCCCGAGGACGTCAAGCGCGCCCGCGTGGAGCGCATCATGGACATCCAAGCCGGCATCAGCGAGGAGTTGAATGTCGGGCGGATTGGCAGCACCGAACGTGTGCTCATCGACCGCTTTGAGGACGGGCTGTGGGTGGGACGCACCCAGTACGACAGCCCAGACGTGGACAACGAGGTGCGCATTGCCCACGACGGCCACCTTCGGATTGGAGATTTCGTGACCGCCCAAATCACAGGCGCCTCGGCGTTTGATTTGGACGCCAAGCTTGCATGAGCACTGCCCCCACATACCCCGTGATGGAGCGCTTTCCAACCCTTCAAGGGGAGGGTGCGTGGACGGGCCACCCTGCGTGGTTCATCCGTTTGGGCGGGTGCGATGTGGGGTGTTCTTGGTGCGATGTAAAAAAGAGCTGGCCTGTGGAGGCGCACCCCCAAGTGGCTGTGGACATCCTGGTGAAGGAAGCGGTGGCGTCCGGACTGCCGATGGTGGTGGTGACGGGTGGGGAGCCCTGCATGCACGATTTGGATGCGCTGACGGCTGGGTTGTCAGACGCAGGGTTGAAAGTGCATTTGGAAACGAGTGGGGCCCATCCCGTGTCGGGGATCTGGGATTGGGTGACGCTCAGTCCCAAGAAGTTCAAGGCATGCCTCCCAGAGTGGTACCTCGAAGCCGACGAATTGAAGGTGGTGGTGGTCAACGACCACGACCTGACTTGGGCGGAGGAGCACGCCGCGCAGCTCGCTCCTGGTGCCCTCAAGTTCTTGCAGCCCGAGTGGGACCGTCGAGACAAGGTGATGGACCGGGTCATTCAGCGCATCCACCACGCGCCCGGCTGGCGTCTGTCCTTGCAGACGCACAAGTTCATTGGCCTTCCTTGAAGGACAGGGACACCTGGTTGCCTGCAGGCCGTGACTGGCAACACAACACCAAGCCTTGGGCCCGCTCTTCTGCGGTGAGCGCGTAGCTGTGGTCCTCCGTCACCTCTCCTTTCAGCACGACCGCGCGGCAGCTTCCGCACACGCCTCCTCGGCACGATTGCGGGGCGTCTAGGCCGTGTTGGAGCACGGCGTCCATCAACGTTTCTTCGCCAGGCGCGTATGTAAACGACACGGTTTTGCCTTTGTACTCCGCGGTCACTTCGCAGGTGGGTGCCATGGACGCCTCAAGGTGAGGGGGGTGGTGGAAGTCCTCCGCCCGGATGTCCGCCTCAGGAACCCGACACATGTCCAGGCCTCGTTGGACCTCAGTCTTCATGGACTTGGGGCCCGACAACAACACCTTTTTGGGCAGTGCGGTGTCCACGGTTTGCATCAGCAGCATGGTCTTGCTGGCGTTGATGCGGCCGTTGTGCAAGTCGTCGTCCAAGCTGCCGTCGCTCAAGATGTGAACAACGTTGACGCGTGGATTTTGGCTCAAGTCGTCGAGCTCCTCGCGCAACAAGATGTCATGGCATCCTGAGTTTCCGTAAAACAACGTGATCTCATGGTCAACCGGCCCGGCCAAGAGGTGCTGCATCACGTGGTACAGCGGGGTGATGCCCACACCAGCGGCAAACAGCACAAAGTGGGTGGGCGTCTTTGTCCAAGAAGCCGGCAGCAAACGTCCCTGCGGGGGGTACGCCATCAATTTCAAGCCGGCCTCAAACTTGCGATTCACGAAGGCACTGCCCCGGGTGCCCCCCGTTTCTTTTACGATGACTTCAGGGTAGGTGGACTCGGGTCCTTGGACCAAAGAGTATGACCTCGTCAGAACGGGGTCGCCACAAGGGAGACAAAACGTCATGTACCCCCCTGGAATGTTCCGCCAATCGTCCAGGTTTTCGCCAGGATCGAGGGTGACACGCACCGCCTTGGGACTGAGGCGGTGTACGTGCTTGACGGTGATGTAGGCTGGTGTTCCCATGGGAGAGTTGACCATGGAACAAAAGATTCGAAAACAGGTTCAGACCACGGCCGTCAACGACGCCAGGGCGACCATCGGGGTGCATGAAAGGGGTTTCAAGGACGGTTGGTGACGCCCCACAATGGCAATTGGCCAGGAGTCAAATTGTGCCTGTCCATGAATTCTTGCTGGGTCAGCAACTCCAGGTCGGGGTCTGGCACAAAGACGGCGGACATCGCACCGCCAGGAGCCAGGACCGCCGGATCGAGCGCTGTGAAGGACGCGTGCCGGACGTGATAGACGCACCCGTCGCCACATGGCAACTCGCCCTCCTGACCTGGAGCAGGGAAAGGTTCGGGCGGCAAGAGTTGTCCAGCCTCGTTCGTTTGGGGGAAAGGCATGGGGGCGTCGGCTTCAAACACCAAGGCCACGCGCTCGCCATTCCAGGGAAAGACCTTCACCACGCTGGTGCCCAAGTGGTATGTCACCAGGGTCAGCGACAAATCTTCCTCGTCTTCTGGCCACTCGGTGATGCGCACCCTGGCTCCGTCGGCCACCACTTCGGTTTGACCCGCGAAATAGCCATTCTTCTCGCTGGGCCAACCGTCAAAGACCCACACGCCCGCTTGGCCTCGCATCTCGATCGCGAGGGTTGAAGTCAGGGCAAGGCCCAGGAGCAGGTGCAAGGTCATTCGGTTCATGGCGTCATGTGCGCAACAACGATGCCAAGGCCGCTTCCACTTCGGGGGCGCTCGGCAAGACGGCCGCTTCCAGGTGCTCGTTCAGGGGGATGGCAGGCAGGTCCATGCTTCCAACCACGGCCGGCGCCACGTCCAAGTCTCTGAAACATCGCGTGGCGATGTACCCGGCCAAGGCTTGTGCAAAGCTGTGCGCCACGGGTTCTTCCGTCAAAACAAGGCATCGGTTGGTGTTGGAGACACTCGCCTCAATGGACGGATAGTCCACGGGCTGGATGGTGCGGAGGTCAAGGATCTCAATGCGGCCCGGAAAGGCTTTGGCGGCTTCCATGGCCCAATGCACGCCACGGCCATAGGTGACTACGGTGGCCGTGCTGTCTTCGCCGGCCAATTCAAGGTCTACGCCCTGAACCGTGCGGGCTTTGCCCAGCGGCACGCGGTAGTCTCGGTCGGGCTCAATGACCTTGGCGGACTCGGTACCGGGGATTTTGGACCAGTACAGTCCTTTGTGTTCCAACACGACCACGGGATTGGGGTCCTCGTAAGCCGCCTTGAGGAGGCCCTTGAGGTCAGCCCCGTTGGAAGGGTAGGCCACTTTGACGCCGCGGATGTTGGCGAGCACAGATTCGATGCTCGAGCTGTGGTATGGGCCTCCGCTGCCATAAGCGCCAATCGGCACGCGAATCAGGCTGTGGATGGGCCATTGACCGTTGCTCAAGAGGTAGCTGCGGCTGAGTTCGGTGAAGAGTTGGTTCAGTCCAGGCCAGAGGTAGTCTGCAAATTGGACTTCCACAATCGGACGGCAGCCTGTGGCGCTCATGCCGGCGGTGGACCCAACGATGAAGGCTTCCTGGATGGGGGTGTTGAAGACGCGGTGGTCGCCAAATTTTTGGCCCAACGTCGCCGCCTCCCGGAACACCCCGCCCAAACGTGCGCCCACGTCCTGCCCGTACAGCAGAGCCTCGGGGTGGTCCTCCATAATTTCCTGCATGGCGTGCAAGGCGCAATCGACCATCAGGGTCAATTCGCCGTCAGGCGCGTGCCGCTCGCCGCGTTCTTCCGTCACGGAGGTGGGGGCGAACCGATGAGGCAACAAGTCGTCCACCGAGGGTTCCTCAGCCGCACGGGCTGCGTCAAATGCCTCTTGCACTGCGCCGTCGATTTCGGCGTGAAGCACGTCGATTTCCTCTTGGGCCAAGCCGCTGTCCAACAGAGCTGTGTGCAAGCGCGGCAAGGGGTCCCGTTGGGCGGCTTCTTCCAAGTCGTCCCGGTAGAATTCACGACGCACGCCGCTGGTGTGGTGGCCCAGAAGGGGCACGCTGGCGTGCACCATGAACGGTCGTTGTTCCCGGCGGGCCGTGTCAATGGCGTGAGACATGGCTTGATGGCAGGCCTCCCAGTCGGTGCCGTCGACCGACAGCACCTCGATGCCTGGGAAGGCCTTCGCGAAGGTGGTGGCGTCGCCGAAGCGGACTTCAGAGCTGTGCGCGCTGATGTCCCATTCGTTGTCCTGCACAAGCCAAACCATGGGCAACTGCTTCAGCGCCGTCATGTGGAAAGCCTCGGCCACCTCGCCCTCGGTCATCGCCGCGTCGCCGATGCTGCACAGCGCCACGCCTGGCGCCTCGTCCACTACTTCCACGCCGGCTTGACGGCCGTCCTTCACAGCTTGGGAGTGGAGTCCCATCTCGGTCAAGTACCTCAGCCCCATGGCCGCGCCCGCCGCAGGGATGGCTTGCATGCCTGTGGCAGAGCTTTGGTGCGGGATTTTGGGCTGGTCCGGGCGGTTCAGGCTCGGGTGGCTGTAGTAGGTACGCCCTCCTGAAAACGGGTCGTCCTTCTTTGCGAAGAGCTGCAGCATCAGCTCTTTTGGGGTCATGCCCATGGCCAGGAGGAGGCTGTCGTCACGGTAATAACAGCTCACGTAATCTTGTGGCAAGAGCTTCAGGCCGGCGGCGATTTGAATGACTTCGTGGCCTCGCGAGCACGCGTGGACATATTTGGCGGTCAGCCGAGCGTGCTCTTCGTAGAGGTCGGACATGGCACGCGCGGTGCGGGCCAAGGTGTACGCCTCGAGCAGCCCTGTGGATGCGGTGGATTGCGCAGGTTGGGGCATGTGTCAAAGATAGGGGCACCCTACCTTCGCTTCATGGGTCTGCAGTTCGAGAAGTGGGAGGGCACGGGCAACGATTTTGTCCTGGTGGACGGCCGCCAGGCCGGCGCATTGCCTTCCTCGTGGACCCCTGACCAAATCCAGCGCCTCTGCGACCGCCGCCTCGGCGTCGGCTCCGACGGCGTGGTCGTGGTCTCCGTGAACGACGATGGACTTCTGGTCGTCGATTTCCGCAACCCCGATGGCAGCCGTTCGTTCTGCGGCAACGGAACTCGGACGGCCTTGGCCTGGGCCCACGACGCAGGCTTGATTTCTCCCAACGACGGGCCGGTCACCATCAAAGCCGTCGATGGGGTGCACCATGGCCTCGTGCGCGCCAATGGCACGCCGGGCATTTCCCTTCTGGTGGACGGCACGCCTAGATTTGGGGTCGCGGGCCAGGCTGCGTCGACCTCGGCGTTTTTGGACACCGGGTCGCCGCACCACGTGATGTGGTTGGACCAACATGAAGCCCTCGTTGACCTGGATTTGGAGGGAGTGGCCTTGCCTGTGCGCCACCACGTCGACCACGCCCCCGAGGGGTGCAACGTGAATGTCGTGTCACCTGGTGAGGATGGTGCCTTGCACATCCGCACTTTCGAGCGCGGGGTGGAAGGCGAGACGTTGTCGTGCGGCACGGGGGTGGTGGCTGCCGCCTTGTGCGACATGGTCAAATCCGGCGACCAAGGTGCCTCCTCGCGAACCGTGAACGCCCGAGGTGGCTTGCTCACTGTTGATGCAGAGCTTGGAGCCGACGGCAGGTTCAGCTCCGTGTGGTTGTGGGGCGCGGCGCGGCGGGTGTTCCAGGGCACATGGCTTTGGATGGCGGCGTATTTGTGGTCCCTGGGGATGGCGCTGCCGTCGCCATTGCACGCGCAGACCGAGGGGCAATCACTCGGCGAAACGTTGTCTTCTCAGGCCCAGTTTTCCGTGCTGACGGCGAGCCCTGGACAGGATTTGTACGCCGCTTTTGGGCACACAGCATTTCGACTCCACGACCCGGTGTTGGCCTTGGATTTGGTCTTCAACTACGGAACATTCGTGGTGGACGAAGGCTTTTACGTGCGCTTCGTGCGGGGGAGGATGGATTACCGCCTCGGAGTCGAACGCTACCCGCGGTTCCAGCAACTTTACCTGCGTCAGGGGCGCGCGTTGCACGAGCATGTGTTGCATTTGTCGGAACGTGACGTGCGGGCGCTCGCGGATTTTTTGGAGCGCAATGCCTTGCCTGAACACGCCACTTACGCTTACGATTTTTTCCGTGACAACTGCGCGTCCAAAGTCGTCGACGTCCTTGAGGACGTGCTGGGACCAGGCCGCTTCGACGCGCGATGTGTGCCCACCGACAGCACTTACCTCGAGGCCCTTCGTCCATTCATGGCCGGGTTGCCTTGGACGGGGTGGGGCATGGAATTGATCCTCGGGGCAGACGCCAGTTCGCCCATGCCCGCATGCGGTCACGCCTTTTTGCCTGACGTCCTCGCGGCCCAATTGGAAGTCATGACGCTGGACGGCCAGCCATTGGCGTTCCCGCGTGAGGTTGTGTTTCCTGCAGAAGGTCGTTGGCATGCGGGATTGGCCCCAGAGTCGCCTGGCCGAAGCGCCCCGGTGAAGTTCACCTGGGGGTTGGTCGCTTGGCTTGCCTTGCTGTGGGGACTGGTGACGAGGCTGGGACCGGCTGGGGAGGTGTTGTTGGGTTTGACCGTGGGGGTTTTGGCGTCGCTGACCACGCTGATGACGGTGTTGTTCACGTCCATGATGCTGTTTACGGACCACAACGACACGTGGTGGAATGCCGACTTGTGTTGGACGTCGCTCGGCGTATGGACATTGTTTCGGCGCATCCAATTGCGACGAGGCAAGGCGGGAGCCTTGGGCTTCCGCGCCCGAGCTCTTCTGGGGACGTGGTTTGTCGTGGCCTTGGGGTCGACCTGGATTTGGCCCATGACCCGAAGTGCTTTGCCTTGGGGAGAAACGGTGGTTTGGGCCAGCGCAGGGTTGGCGTTGGCCTCCGTGTTGGCTTGTTGGCAAACTCTGAGGTTGGGGGCCACCAAGCGGGCCCTTTGACCCGTAGTTTTGAATCTACTCATGAAGACATTCTTCTCATTTAAGCTGCATGTGCCTTGGGCGTTCGCCTGGGTAATTGCGGTGCTTGGGCTCGGCAGTTGCCAAAACGAGCTGTCCTGGGGCAACGACGTCCACGTTCCCGTGTTTGACGACCGCTTGTCATGGGACGACATCGTGCCCGATTCGTTGTTCCAAGAAGGGGACCCGACAGAGGCCGTCCGGTTTGCGCTGCAAGACACCGTCGACGTGGTGAATTGGGGGGCTGTATTGGAGATTCCCGACACCACGTGGGCCATCCAGTACGGTGGGGAAGAAGAAGGGCTTCCTGAAGGGTTTCCCATTTTGCCTGGCGCCAATTTCATTGCGGTGTCGGACGTGTTCGAGTTCAATGTGGATCCGACCCGTGGGGTGGAGCTTGAGTTTGCCGAGATTTCGTCGGGTGCCATCGCAATTGAAGCATCCCACACGTTGGGGCTTGAGATGGACATGGTGTACGAATTCCCCCACATCACCTTGGACGGTCAACCTTTGTTGTTCGAATTCAACTTGCCCTCCGCTGAAGGAGGGGTGCCTGGATCGGCCACAACCACGGTGGATCTGAGTGGTGCGCAGTTCGATTTCACCCAGGCGGTGGACAGTGAGACGGGGTTGAATTTCGACACCAACATGCTCGACATCACACTTGTGGCGGTGGCCAGCGAATTTGCCAACCCCAATGGTTACTTGGTGCAAGCGTCCGACAGCATCCGGCTGGAATTGACCTTTCAGTCGCTGGTGATGGAGAAGTTGGAAGGCTACTTCGGGAATTGGGAGCTGCCCATGAATCTGGGTGTGGGGCTGTTCGACACCATTCCGTTGCCGGAGCCTGTGGCGGATTTCGAGGGCATGGAGTTGCGCTTGCACTTGGACAACACCATGGGGGCAGACCTCCGTCTCTACCTGGACACCATCGCCTTCGGCGAGCTGTTGGTGGAAGGCGACCTGATGGCCGGTCACGACATCCCACGTGCGATTTGGACCACAGGGGTGCCTGAGACGACCCCGTGGTCCTTGGATTTGGCGTCGCCGACGTCGACGTTCGTGCAAGGGTTGGAGACGTTCCCGGACACCGTCGTCGTGAATGGACGCGTCGAGTTGAATCCCTTCGACACCTCGGATTTGTTGATGGACCGTTGGGATGCGCAGTTCCTGCCCACGGCGTGGCTCGAATTGAGTGTGCCGATTCGAGTGGGGGCGAATGGGCTGCTCTTCAGCGAGTCGTTTGACTTGGAGGTGTTGGACGAATGGCCGGGTTTCGAAGGGTTCTTGCACCTGGATTTCACCCACAATTTTCCAATCGAGGTGGAGGCGCATTTGCGGGCAGAGTTGCTGAACGGCACCGTGGTCCAGGACACGTTGCTCGTGCCGGCGGGCAGCGTGCCGAATGGCACTGTGGGTGCATCGACGTTGAGCATTCCGCTCAACGAGGAAAACGCCACCACTGGCGGCACCATGTTTGTGGATTTTGCCATCAACACCTTCGGTGCTCAGCCCTTCACCGGTCTAGAATACGTCCGAATCCAGGGCAGGTTGGAAGGAACCCAAACCATCGTGATCGACAATGGCGAAGATTGACAAGACACAGAGCGCGTGGCGCGTGGCAATGGCCTTGGTCGCTTTGATGGCGTTGGGGTCGATGCATGCTTCTGCCCAAGGGCTTGTGGACAGGGCGCGTGTGCTGACTGACCGTGGGCCAGCTTCGTTCGAGGTGTGGGCTCACCAGCGCAGCAACGCGCTGACGTCGGCCACGCTCGACGCTTTTTACACCGGCGGGTTTTTGACGTCCGACTTTTTGAATCGGATTTTGGCGGACCATCCGGAGATGGCCACCGCAGGATTGGAAGTGGGTTGGTCCAAGCGCTGGTCCACCCGCCCGTTCATCAAGGACCAATGGAGTCTGACGTGGTCGGTGGGCAGCGACATCCTGACCCGCGCCCAGTGGAGGCAAGACTTGTTTGCCTTGACGTTCATCGGCAACGCACCCAGTGTGGGCCGTCAGATGGTGTTGAGCGGCACTGGGGTGCGTCTGGGGGTCTTCAACCGGGTGTCGGTGGGGCTCGAGCAGGCCAAATCACGCCAGCGCATTGAACTGTCCTTGGTGCAACGCGTGGCCGGCGCCGAATGGGGCATACCGTACGGCACGTTCTTGGTGTCGGAAGGTGCGGACAGCATGGAGGTCGTCATGCAGACGTACGCGTCGGCCAGCGTCGACAACCTTCCGCAAGACGGGGGCTTCAGCGTGGGCCAAATCATGCCTGCGTATGGATTTGGGGTGAGCGGATCGCTGCCTTTGATTTCCGACAATCGCCCCATTCAGTTGGAACTTGAATTCCGGGACGTCGGCGTGCTTTGGGAGCCCTCTGGGGGGCAATTCGCCATGGTGGACACAAGCTTGTTCACCACGGGCTTGCCCTTTCCGATTGCGTCCTACTTGGATGACAACTACGTTGCGGAACCCGGACTCACCATCCAAAACGTGCAGGACGGAAACACCGGCTACGAGGACGTGGTGTTTCACACGGACAGTGCGGTGGGACGGGTGCTGATGCTTCCATCGCGTTTGAACGCCAAACTGTCCTACTGGCCGCACCAAGAGTTCATGATCAAGGCCGCGGTCAGGGCGGGCAACTGGATGCCTCAGCCAGAACTCACCGCGGGGGTAGGGTGGATGCCCGATGGCCGATTCGCCTTTGGCCTCGATTTCAGGACCGGAGGCTGGGGACAGTCACGCCCTGCGTTGTGGCTGGACTTGCGCATCACCAAGAAGCGCATCTTGTCGCTGGACATCGACGATCCATTGGGGTTCATGTGGCGCGAGGATGTGGCCGCATACACCTACGGACGAGGCCTCCACCTTACCCTTCGTCGCATTCCTGGCGAGGACAAGTGGACGCGTCTGATGGGGTTGGACCGGTCGCGTGCTTTTGGTCAATCCGGCCGTCGGTCTGGACCTTCCACAAGAAGCATGTGACCATGGCCCACGCTTCCCATTCGCCCTTGCATGTGCTGGCTGGCCCATGCGCAGTCGAAGGCCTCGAGACGACGACGACCGTGGCCAGAGAGGTCAGGCGCGTGTGCGACAAGCTTGGGTTGCCGTTTCACGTGAAAGCGAGTTACCGCAAGGCCAACCGAACCCGGCTCGACTCCTTTTCCGGCATTGGTGACAATGAGGCGTTGGGCGTCCTCGCCAAAATCAAGTCGGATCTTGGAGTGGGCATCGTGACGGACATCCATCACCCGGAAGAAGCCTCCATGGCCGCGGAGGTGGCCGACGTGCTTCAAATCCCCGCCTTTTTGTGCCGACAGACCGACCTCTTGGTCGCAGCGGCCCAGACAGGCAAGACGGTGAACATCAAGAAGGGACAATTCATGGCGCCCGCCTCCATGGCCCACGCCGTCGCCAAGGTTCACGATTCGGGCAACGACAACGTGTGGCTCACAGAACGTGGAACCATGCACGGCTACGGGGACCTTGTGGTGGACATGCGGGGCCTTGCAGAGATGCGCACCTTCGCGCCGACCATCATGGATTTGACCCACAGCCTTCAGCAGCCCAACCAGGCCAGTGGCGTCACAGGCGGACGGCCTGAACTCATCGCCACAATCGCGCGGGCAGCTGTGGCGGCCGGCGTCGACGGGGTGTTCATCGAGACCCATCCCGATCCTGCGAATGCGCTGAGCGACGGAGCGAACATGTTGCCGCTCGACCAGCTCGAGGGCCTGCTCACCACACTGGCCAGCCTCCACGCGTGGCGCCAAACCCACGCTTGACATGACGTTCTCATTCCGCACTGTCGTCCTGACCACGGCCGCTTGTCTTGCAGCTTCTTCTTTCTGGGCGCAATCTGAATCCGAGGCAGAGTCCATGCCTGCGGACAGCTCCAAGGTTTACGTCATTGTGGAGCAGGTACCCATTGGGGGAAGTTGTGGCGTGCTCACCGGAAAAGAGGCGGGAACGTGCACCTAAGAGCAGTTGGCTGAGCATGTGGTTGCGGAAACCAAGTACTCCAAGAAAGCGCGGAAAATGGGCTTGGCCAGCCAGGTGTTCGTGGAATTCGTCATTGACACCGACGGTTCTGTGATCAATGTTTCGATCCTTTGCGGCATTCATCCTCTGCTGGACAACTAGGCGATTCGCGTGGTGAAGTCCTTCCCAGAATTCATCCCTGGCCAGCAGCGCGGCAAGCCCGTCAAGGTCCGCTACCGCCTCCTGATGAACTTCGCGCTGGACTGAAAGAAATCCCTTGGGTTGATTTTGGACTTATTGCCATGCCAACAGGGTAAATAAGTTTCGAGCATACCCCATAACAGGGAGGACTTCTGGTTTTCATAAGTCAGCGAAGTGCAGTAATATTATTGTACGTGCTTGATTAGGAACAAGCTAGTCGGCCGCAGTCAGAAACGATTAGGATTAGTTTAACCGGTCGATCCAAAATGGGATTTGTATGTGCGCTGGGGCCTTTCCTTGGTCTTCAGATTGAATCCATTTAGGAGATGCATCAAGGACATGCAATCCATTGGCAAAGGCGTGTGTTGGTATCATCGCCGCCACGTACCAAACATCCTCTGTTGTGCTGTGAATGTGCCACGTCAAATCCTGTACTGTGGTGGAATCTATGGCGAGGTTAAGGAATGTTTGTGCCGAGTCCTCTCGCCGAAATTGTTCGATTTTCCTCTCCCAACTTCGGTCTAATTTGAGAAAGAACTCCATGTAATTGCCTTCCTGAACTTTCTGATCAATGAACGCCATGGCCATTCCGCCCTCTAGTGAGTGAGAATCTCTGTAAAAATTGTCGTGCATTTCCAGTCCAGAAGTGAATTGAGCTGCTGCTGAACCCTTTATTTGACTTGAGCGCCAGTGGTCAAGGCGTCCCAAAGAGATAAAAGTCCAACAACAGGGGGCTACCAAAAAAAGAAAGATCCAAACGTTGTCTCTTCTTTTGGTATTTGTGTAGAATAACAGAACAGCTGGCAAATAGAATTCCCGGAGAGTAAGCTTGTCAAGTACCTTGAAAAATGGAGCCACCAATTTCGCGATTGGCTTGATTTTTCGAGCGAAGAAACCGAACAAAGTATCAGTGAGATAAAATGCCCAAACGAGAACCCATAAAAGCCAAATAAACTCTGTAATATGAAAGCCGAGATTTGAAATACTCAGAAGGTCTAAAATCCCTTGGGTAACCAATACAGTTACCATTACCCCTAAAGTCATGAAGAAGTAGACGACAGTCATAAAAATGACAATCCCACAAAAATCGTCAGCTCGAATAATTGAATCTTGAAGATTGTGACCGTTCTCTAGAGAGTGTTCAAACGGCTTTTCCCATTCTAGTTTGGTTGTGTCAACTCCACTTGGGAATGCATGGCTGATACAAATCAAAGCGAGCCAGTATGCCCTACTTATGAGGTGGACACAAAACCCTAAGGTGAGTAGCTTGATGGCATACATGCCGAGAAACTCGACCCCTTGCTGGAATTCGAAATGAATGAAAGAATCTACCCAAAAGAACCAGTCCTTGTAATGATCTTCAAGTTGAAATAAAGAGAAAATCGCCCCTCCTGAGATCAAAAGCTCAAGCTCCCAGGAGTTTTCCTGAAGGTTCTTAATCCAATTAGGGACTCTTGGTTTGTTCGAGTTCATGAGCAGAGGGGTAGGCGGTTTCTATTTGAGGTGCTTCAATGCCGATGTCACGAGTAAGCTTTTGTATTTGCTTAAAGCAACAGCAGATATGGAATCTAAGTCGTAGATGACCTCTTCGATTATCAATTGCTTCCTGGTTGGAGTTAATTTCAATTCAGCGATTTTCTTTCGTTGATTGTCGTCGACAACAATGGTAAAGGCCCCTTTTCGATCCTTCGGTACAATTCTTGACTCCTCGGAATTCTTAATTTTACTGGAGGTGGCCAAGAATGTCTTGATGATGTAAAAAGCCTCCAACTCTTCAGCTGTAGTGATAATTCCGGTCGACTTGCTGTCCACTTCGGACTGCCATAACGACTCAGCTGTACTTTTGATGGCCTCGGCATTTATCAAGTCGCGCACTTGGTCTTTTTGCTTTTCTGTAACGCGTTTGCTACCCATTTTTTGGCAGATGTCTTTGACGAAGCCTTCAGTTTTCGTTTGAAATACCTGGAAAAGTGCCTCGTCAAACCGTCGTAAAAAAAGCTCATCTTCTCCTTCATCAAGGATTTTGTTGATTTCGATTGAAGGGCGGTAAAAGAGGCTCAATTTGTCAAAGTCTATACTGCTGGGATTCGTCAAATCGAACTCAAGAAATGGGATTGTGTCGAGGCCAGTGCTCGAGTCTTTCGGTCTGACGTAAAACCGATAGCAAATCCCATTGGTAAGAATTCCAATTTTTGACGAAGGGGTGTAATGAATATATTCATTTAGTTGTCTGAAGTGACGGTCTGACAGTGCCGTTCCTGCTTTCTTGCATTCCACCAAAATTTGTGGACTGCCTTTACCCAGTGTAATCGCCATGTCAACTTTCATGCTCTTTTTTCCGGATATATCAGCCACGTATTCATGCGTGTAGTCATACATCTTTTGAAAGCCAAGTGCATGAAAAAAGGGGTGAATAAGGAAATCTCTTGTGGTCGTTTCGTTGGACGACTCTTTGATGGCTTTCGTGAGATCTAGAGCATTAATAGCCTTAGTTAAAAGCCTTTTGGTCTGTGCTTGTTTCTTGTCCATGTCGTTCAATTTATAACGAACAAATGTTGCAAGCAATTGGCTCGAACACTTGAACCAATTTCTCCAACTCCTCTCTGAGCTTTCTCTTGGTGGCCTCGGCGATGGACTTCTCAGACTCAACTTTTCCGCCAGGAAACTCCTTGAGGAACTCAGTTGCTTTGAAGCTCGCCTTGGATCAGCTGGGCGACCCCAGCGATGTTGGCTGCGGATACTGTCAGCACCCCCTCAATGGCGCTTGTCTCGCAGTTGATGAATTCGAGCGTGACGAGGTACTGGCCGTCCAGTTCTGTGCAGTTCAAGCGAGAAGCGAATTGCGCACCCAGGATGCGTCCTGCTTCGATGCTCTCCTCTTCAGAAACAAGGCCTGACATGCTCAGCTTTTGCTCCTCAATAAGCCCAGCGAGCTCACCGCGTTCCAGCATTTCAAATCGGCCCACCAAGGCTCCTTTGACTACTTGGGCAATGGCCGAGCAAGAGGCGTCCAGTCCGTCGTTCTCAAGGACAAGGACTGTGCTCCCTTTTGAGGGAATGCCAGTGGAAATGAGAACTGATCCATTGCCGTCCGAAGACTTAGAAGTGGTCCTCTTGGCCAATTCCTGGTCGATCTCCGACACGATGGCGCTTGGCGCATCTGTGTAGGCCACTTCAACCACATCCCACCTCGAATCTTTCAGAATCACTTTGAACACCAATTTCTCCAATGAGGCGGTCCTTGTGATTGAGCCCATCCCTTTTCGGTTGAATGTCACAGTGCGCCTTTGTTGGTCATCGAAATGCGCCACATTGTATTCATTGATCCCAATGGAAGCTGTGTTTGCCCCAGGGATCGAAATGGACACATAGGGGGTTGTTCCATAGACTGAACCCACGGCATAGGTTGCAATGGACTGTTGAGCATCACAGCTTTGAACGGCCGCAAAGCCAATCAGAAGTAAACTGATGAATTTGGAAGAGAAGGGCATGGCATCGAAATTCGGTCAAAACCATTTGATCATGAAGGCCAATTCCATTGCAATCGCCTGTTGCTTGGGCATCTTCCTTTCAGGGTGCACCTATTCGACCACCTCGCACAGCTTCAAGTTCTATGGATCTACCCAAGAATCCTTCGGTAGAGACTTCTTCTATGTGCAATATGGCGTGACAGGTGCGGCCACTGCAGCATATACTGCTAGGGGAGGGGGACATGTACGTGATGGGTTGATCGCAGACGCGAAAAGGAATTTGATCAAGGCTCATCCCCTTGGGCCCAATCAGTCCTATGTGAACATGTCCATTGACGTGTCCAAAACAGAAATTGGATCAATTGTCCAAGAGGACAGGGTTGTGGCAAGGGTCGAGCTCACAGCGACAATTTCTGCAGATGTGATTCAATTTGGACAGCCTCCATTGAATTATGAGATCCCAGTGGCAGGTTCTAGCAGCCTCGTTTCAGGGAAGTCACTCTCCCCGCCATCATCACAATTAGCGGAAGTGGCGTCAGAGGAGCCAGCTCTCGAGAAAAAAGAAGCTAAGCAGAAAAAAGCACCCAAGGAGAAGAGAAAGAGCGATCGAGATGATGGTGCATTTAAAGTAGGAGACTTGGTGTCATTTTCGATTGCTGGAGGAGATGTAGCTGAGGGTGAAGTGAAACAGACCATTCAAACACCAAATGGGGTAATTGTTGTCGTGAATTATTTTTTTGAGGGAGAAAGCAAAACTTCAACCCTTCCAATTTCTCTCCTACGAAAAGTGACACAATCGAATTGAGGTTGGGTGCCATTCATGACTGGCCTATTCGAACTATTTCTGAGTCTTGCGAAAGTGTGCCACAAAGTGTGCCAGTGGGGACCGATTTTGTGGGTTTTCGACGTTAATTCGCACCTCTTTCATTCAATTTCAAACCAGTCGCACTAAGGCAGTTCAGGACTGAGAATGAGGTTGGTTGAGGAGAAGGCGAAGAGCCAAAAGGCCGTTGTTTGCTGGCTTCTTGGAAGGATGCAATCAAACCACCTATCTTTGCCGTCCGTTTCAGCAACGGCTGAGGACACGCGGAACACTCAATGGGGGTATAGCTCAGCTGGCTAGAGCGCTTGCATGGCATGCAAGAGGTAGCTACCCGTCAAGAATCTGTTCATCAGTGATTTAGAGAGTCTGATGAGCGAAGTGCGGCATAAAGTGCGGCACCATGCACCATTTTACTGTCCCCAAGTTGACCCTCGATCACAGAGGGCGCTTCTACGTGTCATTTCGTCTCCATGGACGCAGGCGACGTTACGCCAACGGGCGCGCATTCAACCTCGATTTGGACCCCAACAGGCTGCCTCCTGATGAGAGAAAAGCTGCAGCTGAGGAGCTGTGCTACCTCATCCATGGACAGCTTAGAGAAGGATGGGGAATGCGCACAAGGCAAGAGCAGATCACGGCCTTGGAGGCTGTCCGCTCGTTCACTGTCGATGCCTCGTTCACCCCGCCGTATCAGAAGACATTAAGGATTACACAGAGACGGTTTGTCTCCTTCATCGAAGACAAGGCCTTGGACCGCTTGGCGCTTGTGGAGATCGAAGACAGTCACATTCGTGCGTTTCTGATGTCCATGCAGCTTTCAGTGTCTTCCTACAACCATGAGCTGAAGCACATTGGAAGCATCCTAAGCAAGCTCTTGGCTCCGCTCGGCAAGCCCAATCCTGCGTTCCTCGTCAAGAAGAAGAAAGAGAAGCCACAGCTTCACAAGCCTTTTAAGGATGTGTCGGCTGTTCTTGAAGAGATCAGGTCGTTCAACGAGAATCTGTGGTTGTGCTGCCTTTTGACCTACGGCTGCTTGCTGAGGCCTCACCAAGAGATCAGGCAGCTGACATGGGGCGATTTCTCTGAGGACATGACCTTCGTTGCCTTGTCTGGGAGACGCAACAAAAGCGGACGCACGAGAATCGTCCCCCTGAATCCAGCCATTGCCGTACATCTCCGAAGAGGACGTCACACTGACAACATCTTTACAGGGTCTGATCAGCCATACAACCCTGATTACTTCAAGACGCTTTGGGGTAGGTTCAAGCGCCGTTCACGGCTTTTGAAATCCGATCAGACGCTCTATTCCTTCAGACATGCAGGTGCCATTGAAGTTTACAAGAGAACAGCTTCTTTGGACACCCTTCAGCGCGCCATGGGGCATGCTGATCTCAAGACGACGCTTGGATATTTGAGGAATCTTGAAGTGCCGATGTTGAAGGTGGAGGATATGCCTATGTTTAGGGAAGGTTTGCGTCAAGATGAATGCGAATCAAATCGCTGAAGCATGAACTCCCTTTTGTATGTACTATTCCTGGGCTTGATTGGAAATGCGTCTCGAATAATTGCCAAAAGACATAGGGCTTCACAAGTGTCTTTTGATCTGAACGAAAATTCCTCGAAGGAGAAGTCAATTTGGAGTATTGGTTCGGTTGGTTGGGTCATAGGAGTCTGTGTGCTTTTGTTCTCCATGCTCAACTGTCTCTTCACGGACGCAACATGGTGGGGGCCAGCATTGCTAAGCGCTGTTTTGGTTGTTTCAGGGCCTTGGATTAAAGAAGTTTGACAAAACACAACGAATCAAATTGAATGGCTCTGAGGCTAAATTTTGACACCCCAAATCCATCATTGACCCCATATTCCGTGGTGGTTGATGTCGAGACTACAGGTCTTCCAACCACAGATGGAGCACCAACGAAGACGAAGTTGCGAGCGAATCCTGAATGCTACCCGAGAATCGTTCAAATTGCCTGGCTCGTTTTATCCAAAAATGGCGGTCTGGTCTCGAAGGGGGCTAGCTACATCAAGCAAGACAAGAAGATTCCAGCGGGAGCTACTCGAATTCATGGAATTACAACAGAGTTTGCCAATGAACATGGGAGAGACTTGAAGGAGGTTCTTCTTGAGTTTTCTCGTCAAGTTGAGTTTTGTGATTATCTCGTTGCATTCAACGTAGAATTTGATCAATACACGATTGAGGCAGACTGCCTGCGAGTTGACATACCGAAGCCCTTTAAAGGCAAAAAGAAGTTCTGCGCTATGAAAAAGGCAGAGCCAATTACAGGGCGTCGATTTGTGAAGCTAGAGAAGGTTGTTGAGCAGTTAGGCATCCGCTTTACCCGTGGTCTTCCAGAAAACATTTTGTCGCACAATGCCGAACTAGACTGTGTTTACGCGGCCTGCATCTATTATTACCTCCACAGAAGAACCTAATGAACTTCCAAAAATTAAAAGTGTACGGGGAGAAGGAGGACTTTGTTCAGGCTGCCTATATCGGACCAAAAGTTGAAAGGTGGGGTATTTCGGTGAAGCCAGTAATCACGAAAGGGGAGTATGGGTGGT
This sequence comes from Flavobacteriales bacterium, assembly GCA_049610985.1. Lineage (GTDB taxonomy): Bacteria > Bacteroidota > Bacteroidia > Flavobacteriales_D > Sanyastnellaceae > UBA11663. The sequence goes on from JBMZAB010000006.1 coordinate 84,067, forward strand.
CCACCCATTTTGCTGAAGGGTGGATTTCGCACGCAGAAATTGAGCGCGCCCTTCAAAGCCAAAGAGAAAGACTTCTCGATTGCGAGTTCTTGACGGAGCGCGGGACCTGCAGCCAAGGCTCTTTTGATACTCTCGGCGAAGCGAAAAAGTGGTTCACTCTTTGGTGGGAATCCAAAGTTGCCTCAACCTGTGATGTCGTTTTCTTCAAACTCGGTAATGAGCTAGGAGCAGAATTTCTTTCCCTGCGTTGGAATGACGTCTATGGGACTCGAGTTGACAATCTCAAGGGAGAGTTGAGTAAGCGCTATGCTCAAGGTGAGGAATCCCGATGGGAATTTTCGAGAGCTGCACAAAAAAGACACATGGAGATTGCCGAGATGTTCGATTACTCCGTGCCCCCTGAGTTGGAAGAGCGTTTCAGCGCGGCTTCCAAGCCAACTGGAAAAACAGCAGAATTGCAAGACGCTATGAATTTTGGGGACATCCAAGTTGGCGTGAATAAGATCCGCCCCAGTGGTCGGGGTAATAGCAAGCGTAAGTCAAACAGTGGCTGTGCTGAGTACGTCGGTGGATTTATCATTTTGCTTTTTCTGCTTGTCCTTCTCGCAAACTGCTGATGGTACCCGAGCGAATCGAATCAAGACCACCGAAAAGGCTACTCATCAACAGGGCCTATCAGTCTGCTGCATCAATTTCACAGAATGATTGAAGTAGGAGCATCGACGACTCGGAAGGAGTTGCAGGAACTCCTGGGGGAGGAGCACTTGGCGCAAAGTCGCGAGGGGATCTACAACTGCAAGAGGT
>JBMZAB010000007.1:0-81837 GCA_049610985.1 Flavobacteriales bacterium
AAGCCAAAGCCAAAGCCTCAACTTTCCAGCAAGGTGAAGACCAAAATCTTCGTGTTGGACACATGCGTGTTGTTGTTTGACCACACTGCGTTGAAGAATTTTGAGGACAACAAAGTGGCTTTGCCGATCACTGTCTTGGAAGAACTTGACCGCTTCAAAGTGGGGAACGAATCCAAACATTTTGAGGCACGGGCATGCATCAGGTCTTTGGACAAGCTCATTCAGGACCATGCGGTGCACGATTGGGTCCCTCTCGACAATGGCCAAAATGGGGCGTTGAAAATTGTCATGGACCACAGCTGCGCAGGGGCGGTGACCGACACCGTGTTCTCAGAACGCACCAACGACCACAAAATCCTGGACGCTGCATTGTGCCTGCAGGCCCAAGAGCCGGATTCCAAAGTGGTCCTCGTGTCCAAGGACATCAACCTCCGGTTGAAAGCCAAGGCTTTGAACTTGCCTGCTGAGGATTACCAAACCGGCAAAGTCAAGGACAATAGGCACATGTTCACGGGCAGGACCACACTCGAGAACATCGATTGTGACGTCATCAGACGGATGCACGTCGACGGCCAAAGCCGCAAGGTGTCTGCATTGGGAGACGCCAAAGAAAACAACCACTTCTACGTGCTGAAAGACGGTTCTGCCTCAGCCATGGGTTATTTCAACGAACAGAAACGGTCCATCACGCGGGTGGACAAGTCGTACGCATTTGGGATCAAACCGAGGAATGCGGAGCAAGCATTCGCACTCCACGCCATTCAAAATCCCGAAGTCAACCTGGTGACGGTGTGCGGGGTCGCTGGAACGGGCAAGACCCTTTTGGCCTTGGCCGGCGCCCTGGAGCAACACAAGCGCTATGACCAAATCATCTTGGCCAGGCCGATTGTGGCGCTGAGCAACAAGGATTTGGGCTTTCTCCCAGGCGATGCCGAGGAGAAAATCAATCCTTACATGCAGCCGCTGTTCGACAATTTGAAGTTCATTCAGGGGCAATTCGGACCCAATGAACGGAAGTACCGCCTCATCGAGGACATGAAGAAGGATGGCAAAATCACGATTTCACCCCTCGCCTACATCCGGGGTCGCTCGCTGTCCAACGTCGTGTTCATTGTCGATGAAGCCCAAAACCTCACGCCACACGAGGTGAAAACCATTGTGACGCGCGCCGGCGAGAACACCAAAATCATCCTGACCGGAGACATCCGTCAGATTGACACGCCTTACCTCGACGAGCAATCCAACGGACTCACATACCTGATTGACAGGCTTCGAGGCAGGGACCTCTACTGCCACATCACCTTGGAAAAAGGAGAGCGGTCTGCACTGGCCAATTTGGCCAACGACCACCTTTGACGCTCAGCGACGCACGACGCGCTGCACCCAAGGCTCGCCCGAGCCGTGTGCTTTGAAGACGTACGTGCCGCGGACGGGAGGCAATTCCAGGGACAAGCTCGCTTCACATGCGCCATGGTCGATGCGCGAACCGTCTGGAGAATAGAGTTCCCACATGCCGTTGACCAAGTAGGCAGGCACCTGCACCGACACATGCCCGTCCATCGACGGGTTGGGGTACAGCCGTCCTCCGGGCAGTGCAGTCTCCTGCACATTGGACGTGACCGGGATTGTCAAGGACAAATCCGAAACGAGTTCTGGCGCTGCGCCCTGGGCCTCGAACAAGGCTTGGAAAGCTTGGATGGTGCTGTCCTGGACGTCGAACATCGGATTGACCCAACGTGGAGGCATCGCCTGGTACCACACCCTCACGTCGACGTCGACATTCGAACCAAGCGGCAAGTCTGCCACCATGTCGTAGGTCACAAGGTCTTTGCCTGTACCTGCGTTCTCCGTGAAGTCGGCATCGGACAACGCTTGCCCCTCCACCCTCGTGGTGTCGTACACAGGATGGTCCAACGAGAAGCCCAGCGGCAGCAGCCGGTTGTCTTTGGCAGAGCCTGCAGCCCGCTCCAACACGTTGGTGGGGGCGCCTGTGACGTCCACCGCCACCAACTCGTACACCTGCACATCGTCCTCCTGGGAGATGACGTCGAAGTGGGACTCGTACATCGCCAACCCACCTTCATCCACCCCGTGAAGGAATCCGCCAGCGGACCACCGTCCATTGTGCCAAAGGGTGTCGCTTCCTTGTTTGGCCACCACTTCAATCCACGCGCGGCGGGCCGGATAGCCAGATGGGAATTTGTGCCCCGCCTTGTTCTCCACCTCCAAAGTCAAGGTGCCCAAGCCGTCCACCCACTCCGCTTGGAGGGCCTGAAGCCCCACCGTTTCCTGACGAAGCAACTGACGGGTCCATGCCAGCGTGCTGTCGAATTGGGTCTCCGAAGCGGCAAGCCCGAGCAGATCGGTGTTGTCGCGCATGATTTCCAGCATTTGGGCGTTGCCCCCCACGAGGATGTGTTTCCGGTAAGGTGCGCGAGGCCCCAAAGACGCTTGACCTGACGCGATGATCACGCCCCCGTCCACCAGCGGCATGTGACAGTCCTGGCAGTCTTTTGGCGTGTCTCCGTCATCGGCAAACGCCGAATTCAGCCACTCGTGGTAGGTGGCTTGCTCCACGTAATCTTGCCCCGTCAAATTGCCCTCCATGTCTGCCGTGTGGGTGACCAAAGAGTGGCATGCTGCACACGCTTCTGACCCGTCGAGGTGCGCCCCGTATTGGATGTTTTGGTACGGCGTGTACAACTGCATGGGCGCTTGTTGCAACGGCGCATCGTCCTTGCCGGCACCATATGGACCGTAGATGGTCAGCGAATCAAACTCGAGTTCCCCGCTGAAGGCATTGCCTGCAGTGGTTGCCTGTTGGTGGCACGCCACGCAACTCACGCCGTCCAAGGCCAAGCTGTCTTGGAACACCTGGGCCATGCTGTAGTGTTCTTCCCCCAGGTGATGAACGTTGAAGTGCCCCAAAGGTGCGTGGCAGGATGTGCATTTGTCTTCGAGTTCCAACTGGTGGCTCGGGTTGACGGCCACCTCGTGCGCCACTTTGGCACGCCAGAAGGGATCCTTGGCGCTGTTGCCCATGAGCGAGCTCATCCACTGGTCGGTGGGGTTCACATCCTCCCCCGCTGAACTCACGTTGGCCAAGCCTGCTTGGTCATGACCGTGGCATCCTGCGCACACCCCGCTGCCCGTGAACAAGGCGTTGGACGAATCCGGAAGCGCCGCGTACGCCGTCAAAAAAGCACGGCTGTGGTACGGATTGCCCTGCTCGTGCAATCCCTCTGGCCTCAGAGACCAAGACGCCAGCACCACAGCTCCAGCTGCAGCCAATGTCCATACCCTTCGTGTCCCGTGGCCTGTCATTCTACTTGCAAGGTGCACCCGATCTGGCGAACATCAGAGGATGCGGACCTTGAGAACCACGGTTTTGCCCATGTGTTCATTGATGCGGTCGGCGATGTCTTGCTTCGCGTGCTGAAATTCTTCTTTGAGTGGGCCGCTGTCAAGCATGCAAACCAGCGTGCCGTCGCGCTGCAAACGCAGCTTGCGGGTGCGGTTTTCCACCGCCTGCCCAAACACCTCTGCCCACACCTTCCGCACGTCCATCTCCTGCATCTTCCCGTCCATCCGGGACACCTTCATGAAGTGCTGGATGACGTCCGCCAGTGGTCGAGAGCTGTTTTCCGCACGCTCGTAGTCGGCAGAATTGCGCAACGGTGGACGCTTCCTCCTCATGAGCCTTGGGGTTCAACGGGACTCACCTCCCCTTCTTGCACCTCAAACACCTTGACGTCGGCTCCTGTTTGCTCAAACATGGCGGGGATGCGGCCAAGATGGGTGTCGGTGATGAACACTTGACCGAACGCCCCGTTGGTCACCCGTCGCATGAGCGCTTCCACACGCTTCTCGTCAATCTTGTCGAAGATGTCGTCCAACAACAACACTGGCTTCACCCCAGTGGCCTGCTCGATGAAGGCAAATTGGGCCAACCGGAGGGACACCAAAAACGACTTCTGCTGACCCTGGCTGCCAAACTTGTTGAGCGCGTGTTCGCCCAACTTGAACACCACGTCGTCCTTGTGCACCCCAATGGTCGTGCGCCGCAATCGGCGGTCGTCGTCTTGGGCTTGTTCCATCATTTCTTCGATGGCTGACGCATCCCCCACGACGTGTGTCTTCAGCGACAACGACACCGCCTCAGCACCACCGGAAATCTCCTCGTAGGTGGACAAGAATCCAGGCGAGAAATCGTCCATGAAGGTGGTCCGGGCTGCGGCTATTTTGGCCGCTTTCGGGGCCATCCTGGCGTTCCAGGACGACAACATGGTCGCGTCGAAGGTCCTGTTCTCGGCGAAGTACCGAAGCAAGGCGTTCCGCTGGGCCAGCGACTTGTTGAAGTCGATCAGGGCTTCCAAGTATCCCCTGTCGTATTGGCTGATGACGGCATCCAACCACTTTCGGCGCATCTCACTTCCGTCGTGAATCAGTGCGGCATCGTCCGGGGCAATCATCACCGCCGGGAACAACCCAATGTGGTCGGCCAGACGGGTGTACAGTTTGTCGTTGCGCTTGAACTGCTTCTTTGTGCCGCGCTTCAACCCGCAACTCACACGTTCTTGCACGTCGAGACGCTCGAAATCGCCTTGCACCAACATGAAGGGTTCTCCGTGGGCGATGTTTTGGCCATCGATGGGGTTGAAATAGCTCTTGCTAAAGCAGAGGTAATGCACAGCGTCCAAGACGTTCGTCTTCCCGCTTCCGTTGTCCCCGAGGAAGCAATTCACTTGATTCCCAAGCACCAAGTCCGCCCCGCGGTGGTTCTTGAAATTGACCAAATGAAGTTCCTTCAAACGCATGATGCGAATTTCTTATTTTTGGGCTCCATTACACAATTACGATGGCGAAGAAAACCAACCAAGACGAAACCGTGCTCGACGTGGAGGAGCTGTACAGCAAATCCGAAAAATTTGTCGACGACAACAAAAAGCAATTGAGCCTGGGCCTCGGCGCCGTGGCTGCGTTGATCCTGGTGGTCATCGGATACAGCAGCTTGATCGTGGGCCCCAAGAACCAAGCCGCAGAAGAAGCGTCGTTCATGGCAGAACACTATTTCTCCAAAGACAGCACAGACCTCGCCATGTTGGGCGACGGCTTGAGTGCCGGATTGGAAGAAGTGTTGAACGACCACAGCGGCACCCCTGCAGCTGCACGTGCCGCCTTCCAACTGGGCATCATGCACCGCGACGCCGCACGTTTTGACGAGGCGGTGGCCGCGTTCAACCAAGCAGGATTCTCGGACGACGTCTTTGGCCCCTTGGTGGACGCCAACCTCGGCGACTGTTATGTGGAACTTGGCGATCTCGATGCCGCCCAAAGCCACTTCGCCTCCGCTGCCAGCGCGGCCGGAGCAGGATTGGCTGCCAATGCCCTTGCCCCCATGTGCGCCTACAAGCAAGCCCTCGTCTTGATTGAACTTGGCAACACATCCAAAGCGCAGCGCGTCTTGGAAGACTTGGCCTCGGACTACCCAAACTCGACGTACGCGTCCAGCGCAACGGGTTTGGCCGCCTCGCTCTGACGCATGGCGACTGCAGGTCACAACCTCAGCGAACACAAGTCTATGGACTTGCCCAACGGTGCCCACTTTCGAGTGGGCATTGTTGTGTCTGAGTGGAACAAAAAGTTCACCGAGCGCATGATGCAAGGCGCAAAGGATTTGCTTGTCTCCGCAGGCGTCCAACCTGATCACATCCGCGTGTCCTGGGTGCCTGGCAGCTACGAGCTCGCGTTGGGCTCCAAGTGGCACGCCGACCGCGATGACGTCGATGGCGTCATTGCCATTGGGAGTGTCATCCGCGGGGAAACCGCCCATTTCGACTACGTGTGCAGCAGCGCAGCACAAGGCATCATGGAAGTGAACTTGTCCTCAGGCAAGCCAGTCATGTTCTGCGTGCTCACCGACGACAACGAAGCCCAAACAGAAGCCCGCAGTGGTGGCGTCCATGGCAACAAAGGCGTGGAAGCGGCCGCCGGTCTTCTTCACATGCTCGCGCTCAAGCGCACCCTCACCTCATCCTGAACAACCCTTTCCATGTCTTTTCGACTCCTTTGGACCGTGGCCCTGACGGCCACAAGTGTGACTTCCGCCCTGGGTCAATACCCTGGCTGGCAACAAGCCGTGTTTTACGACATGGAAGCCACGTTGGACACCGCGTCTCACCAATACCGAGGTGCGGCGAAAGTCACCTACAAGAACAACAGCCCAGAAACCTTGGACAAGGTGTTTTGGCACTTGTTCTTCAATGCATTCCAACCTGGAAGCATGATGGACGTCCGCTCTCGCACCATTGAAGATCCCGACCGGCGGGTGGGCAGTCGCATTGTGGAATTGCCTGAGGAGGAATGGGGCTGGATCCACATGGAACGGGTCAAAGCCTTTGGCCAAGATGCTGAATTTGAGGAAGACGGCACCATCCTGGTCGTGGACCTCCCCAAGGCGCTTCGTCCCGGGAAGTCGGTGACCTTCGAGTTGGCTTGGACGGCCCAAGTGCCGCGCCAAATCCGCCGTTCCGGTTGGATGAACAAGGAAGGCGTCGAATACAGCATGACCCAGTGGTACCCACGCTTGTGCGAATTCGACCACCACGGCTGGCACAGCAACCCCTACATCGGAAGGGAATTTCACGGCATCTGGGGCGACTTTGAAGTCACCCTCGACGTGCCTTCAGGCTACGTGATCGCTGCCACCGGGGTAAAGACCTTCGAAAAATCGGTGAAAGGTCCTCAAGGTACCGCCAGGACACAAACCACGTTTGAAGCGGACGATGTGATTGACTTTGCGTGGGCGGCCGACCCTGACTTCATCGTTGAATCCGTGGCCGTGGGTGACGTCGACCTCACCTTGGTCCACCAAGCCAACCCCGAGATTGACAGCAATTGGACGGCCTTGGCTGGTTACGCGGCCAAAGCCATGGCGTTCATCAGCGAAGACATTGGGCCTTATGCCTATCCTCAATACACCGTGGCCCAAGGCGGTGACGGGGGCATGGAATACCCGATGATCACCCTCGTCACAGGCGAGCGTTCATTGCGCAGCTTGGTGGGCGTGACGGTGCACGAGATGGCGCACAGTTGGTTCCAAGCCATGGTGGCCACCAACGAAAGTTTGCACGAGTGGATGGACGAAGGATTCACGTCATGGGCGGAATCGCGGTGCATGGCGCACCTCTTTGCCGACCCCATGAAACCGTCGGAAAATCCTCATGGTTGGGCCTACACCAGCTACATCCGTCAACATTTGTCGGGCAACGAAGAGCCGCTCATCACCCACGCGGACCACTACAAAACCAACCGTGCCTACGGCGTGGGGGCCTACTCCAAAGGTGAGGTCTTGGTCGAGCAACTCGGGGCCATCGTCGGTCCAGAGGTGCGGGATGCCGCGATGCGACGGTACTTCAAAGAGTGGTCGTTCAAGCATCCAGGTCCGCACGATTTCAAGCGTGTGGTGGAACGTGAATCCGGACTGGAACTGGATTGGTACTTCCAGGACATGATGCACACCACCAACGCCGTGGACTACCAAGTTTCAGGCGTTCAAGTTCAAAACGATTCGGCGGTCATTCAATTGACGCGCTCGGGTGACATGGCGATGCCCCAAGATTTGACCCTCACGTGGGAGGACGAGACAACCACTTCCGTTCACATTCCATTGGTCATGATGCGCGGTCACCGCGCCTTGAATGATGGTGAAATCTTGGGGGACGACTGGCCTTGGGTCGACCCCAATTATGAGCTGACCTTGCCCACCGGCGGCAAACGGTTGAAATCGGTGGAATTGAACGCATCGGGCCTGGTGGCCGACGTGCACCCTGAGAACGACGAAATCGGCTTCAACTTGGACCTGATCCAAGAAGCGCTCCAAAGCCACTGACGTCGAGCCATGTTCAGACCGCATGTGAAACTTGGGCAGTCATGGGCTGAGGAGCCCTTGCTTGTCGGGGTCGGAGTGTTGCTCATGGCCTGGTTGGCACCTCAGGTTTGGTCTTTTCAGGGGCAATTGCCCATCACGCCACAGAGCCTTCTCGTGGTGTTGTGGCCTCTGCTTTGGGGATGGCGCACCGGGACAGCCTCAGTGGTGTTGTACTTGCTGGCTGGAGGCGCCGGCCTGCCCGTGTTTGCCGACGGGGCACACGGGTGGCAGCACTTCACGGGGAGCACAGGCGGATTTCTCATGGCCTTTCCCATCGCTGCGGTGGTGGTCGGCTGGCTTGCAGAAGGCCATTCCGCCATGAAATATGCCAAGGGCGCTTGCCTCTTGTTGTTGGGTCAAATGACCATTGTGGCACTGGGGTTGATGTGGCAACGGACCATGATTCCTGTCGAGGCTTCGTGGATGGAGACCATCACCCAATTGTTCCCGGCCATCTTGGTGAAATGTGCCTTGGGTACGCTGGTCGTCGTGTTTGTGGGGAGGCTGTTGACCTCGCACAAGACTCCTTCGTGATGGCCTACCTTGGTCGCTCATTCGACCGTCATGAAACATCCTCTACTCGTGGCCTCCGCTTGCGCGGCCTTGGCCATCCTTGGTTGCGGTGAGCCCCAGCCAGACACAACCCATTCCGCCAAGGCGGCGCAAATCGCAGACATGAAACGAGCCACGGACCACCACAGTTACGCCAAGCCATCTGAAGCCGTCACCACACACTTGTCCTGGGACGCCGAGGTGGACTTTGCCTCACGTCAAATTCATGCCACCGCCACGTACGACCTGGACTTGGCCGAGGATGCCCAGCGCGTGTTGTTGGACTGTCGCGGCCTGGACATCCAAGCCGTTCAGGTGGATGGACGCGCTGTCGAGTTTGAATTGGGCCCAGAACGGCCGTTCATCGGGCAACCCCTGAGCATTCCTGTGACCCCCACATCGAATCAAGTTGCAGTCACATACAGCACCACGGACGAAGCAGACGCCTTTCTTTGGGTTGAGGGCGAGACCCCTTTCCTGTTCACCCAAAGCCAAGCCATTTTGGCGCGGACGTGGGTGCCTTGCCAAGACAGCCCTGGCATTCGGTTCACGTACGACGCAACAGTTCGCGTTCCCGAAGAACTGATGGCGCTGATGAGTGCCGTCAACCCCACGTCCAAAACCAAAGATGGCGTGTACACATTCCGGATGGACCAACCCATCCCATCGTACCTCCTGGCTTTGGCGGTGGGTGACGTGGAGTTCCGTGAAGTCGGTGCGCACACAGGCGTGTACGCGACGCCAGATTTGATCGACGCAGCTGAGTTTGAATTTTCTGAGATGGAGGACATGCTGGTGGCCGCCGAGAACCTCTACGGCAAGTACGCGTGGGAACGTTACGACCTCTTGGTCTTGCCAGCCGCGTTCCCCTTCGGCGGCATGGAAAATCCAAGACTGACATTCGCCACCCCCACCATCATTGCAGGCGACCGCAGCTTGGTGTCGCTGGTGGCCCATGAACTGGCCCACAGCTGGAGTGGCAACTTGGTCACCAACGCCACGTGGGACGATTTTTGGCTCAACGAAGGCTTCACCGTGTACTTCGAGCAGCGCATCATGGAGGCTGTGTATGGTCGCGACATCAGCGAGATGTTGGGCACACTGAGTTACCAAGGATTGGTGAACGAAGTGGACGCCATCATGGACGTCAACCCCAACGACACCCACTTGCGGCTCCATCTCAAGGACCGCAATCCGGACGACGGCATGACCGCCATCGCATACGACAAAGGGTATTTCTTCTTGCGGCTCTTGGAAGAGACCGTGGGCCGTCCTGCCTTTGACGATTTCTTGAAGACGTATTTCACGTCACACGCCTTCCAGGTCATGGACACGGACAGCTTCTTGAGTTACCTCGACGCCAACTTGCTCACCACAGACGCGTTGCGCGCCTCCGTGAATGTTCCAGCCTGGGTGGATGGGAAAGGCCTGCCTGACAATTGCCCTGAGGTCCAGAGCGCACGTTTGGACTTGGTGGACGCCACCCTCGACGCCTGGGTACGCGGCGACAAAACAGCCTTAGAGCTTCCATGGGATCAATGGCTGTATCAAGAGAAATACCGCTTCCTGTCGAACCTCCCAGACGACATTTCAGCCAACCGCCTTGCCGAATTGGACAAGGCCTGGTCCATCAATGCCACAGGCAACAACGAAGTGCTCTTCGCTTGGTTGGAGCAAGCCGTTCGCAGTCACCATACTCCGGCGTACGGGCGCCTGGAAACGTTCTTGATTCACGTGGGGCGTCGCAAGTTCCTGACGCCGTTGTACAAGGCCATGGTGGAGACAGGCCAAAAGGCGATGGCCGATGCCATCTACGAGCAGGCCCGTCCCAACTACCACAGCGTGGCCACGGGCACCATGGACGAATTGCTCGGACGTTCGGCCAACTGAGCTTCAAAGACGGCCATGAGAAAAGGCACCCCTCGGGGTGCCTTTTTCTTGGTTCCAAGAACCGTGATCAGCGGATGATGGTCACCACCCCGAAGACTTCCTTCCGGTAGCTTTCTTCAGAAACGCTGTGCACCTCAATTCGGTAAGAATAAGGGCCATTGGGAACGAAGTGTTGTCCCTCCTCTCCCACTTGACCGTACCACGCGTCGTCTGGGTCCGTGGTGCTCCACACCAATTCTCCCCAACGGTTCCACACCTCAAACTCGAAACGATCCGGGTCGATGTCCGTGCCTTCGACGAAAAAGGCGTCGTTGGTGCCGTCGTTGTTGGGCGTGAACGAGGTCGGAATGAACAAGTTGAACATGTCCTGGATGACAATCTCACGGTTCACCACATTCACGCAACCTTGGGCGTCGGTGATTTGGAGCTGCACAGGGTACGTCCCTCCTTCAGCCACGGGGAACTGGAACGTCGGGTTCTGTTCGTAGCTGTACCCAAGTGGACTGAACGTGTTGAACGTCCAGAACCATTCCACAACATTGGCTTCCGAGTAGCCGTCGAATTCAATCTTGGTGTCGGGGGCCCGGGTCGGTTGGGGTCCTGCGAAATAACCCACATCAGGAATCGGATACACGTTGATGTAGGCTTCCTTCACGTGGGTGTATTCACACCCTCCTGCCTGAGACGTGATCGTCAGGCTGACGTCGTAAAATCCAGGATCTTCAAACGTCTTGATGGTGTTGCTCTCCCCGCTGAAGGTGCCGTCACCAAACGCCCACAGGCTTGACGTGATGAGCGCGGGGTCGGTTTCGTTGGTGAACAAGAAAGTGCCAGTGCCACACGCCTCTGTGGTGTCCGCAGAGAATTGAATGGGCACAGGAGACTCCAGCACCACGTCGGCGCACACTGTAGATGGGGGCGTTTCACAATCGTCTTCCACCGTCACACAGTACTGACCCGAAGAAGGTGGAACCGTGAAGATGCTCGCTTCGTCCTCATTGATCACCGCTCCTTCAAAGGTCCAAGTGTATTCATAACCTAAGCCAGAACCCCCGTTTGTCGCGGAGGCGTCAAGGAAGGCCTCTTCCCCACTGCACAAGAAATCGGAGGCCACGAGGTCGGCGTTGATGCCGGCCAGCACGTTCACACCCACTTGGTACTCGCTTGTGGGACACCCGTTGATGTCGAAGGCTTGAACCGTGTACACCGTGGAGGTGTTGGGCGAAACTTGTTGAACGGGGCCGTTGGGCAACCCATTGTCCCATTCGTACGTCCAGGCGTTCAAGGGATCTTGAGGCGAACTCACCTCCAAGTTCGCCGTGCCGCCGAGGCAGATGGTTTGGACATTGGGGATGTCGAGCGTCAAGGGCAGCGGATCTTCCAGAAGCACTGGGAAGTTGTAAATGCATCCTTGCCCGTCAAACACCACCACAGTGTAATCGCCAGGAACCAAATCGTTGTAATAGAAATCGTTGATGTTGTCCCACACCAATTCCTCCACGAGCTCAGAACCTGCGGCCTCGTTCACGTAGAGTTGGATGGTGAACGGCCCCTCCTCGGCAAGGGCGTCCTCAAAGACCTCCACCCCGATGATGCCGTCGTTGGCGAAGCAAGAGGGTTGCTGCTGTTCCACCTCGAACGAGAAGCCGGGCTCCACCAACATGACATCGGTCGCTTGGCAATTGTCGAAGCCCACTGGCTCCACAAACAACGTGAACTCGATCGGCTCGCCGTCGAAGGTGTTCATGATGGGTTGTGGCACGTTGGGGTCCACCAAGTATTCAGCAGGTTCCCAAGACCAATCGAATCCACATGTGCTTGAAGCTCCACCACAGCTCACACACCACTCCACGGGCTCAAAAGCACAGAAATCCGTGCAACTGCAGAAGAATTCGTCGCTGGTGAATTGGAACGAGATGCACCCGTCCGGGTTGGTGGCGGTGAAACTTTGGCCTGCAAACACCGCGTCCAACGTGGCCAGCACAGGTCCAGTGGCGTCAGGTCCATCGTACACTGTGACAAAATCCTGCCCAAAACCTTCCATGGCTCCAGCGGTGAAGCTGATGGTCATCATGGTCCCGTCTCCAAGGTTGTCCGGGCAGTAGCTGAACACCGAGTTGTCCCCGTACCCGTAGCAGTGGTTGTATGTGCCGGCGGCGTTGCCGCAAACCACGGGCGATCCGTCGTCCAACGCCCCCTGCAATTGGATTTCACCTCCGCAGTATTCCAAGTCCACGCCGGCCGTGATGAAGGTTCCAGGGTTGTCAATGACCTCCACTGTCAGGGTGGTGTCCCAAGTGCAGCCGAAGTTGTTCGAGACGATGTAGCCAAACTCAAACGTCCCAGGATCGGGGAACATCAGGTCCACATAATTCCCGTCGTCGCTGACCTCCACCACGCCCAAATCTGCCGGTGTCAAAATGTTGTCCAGGTCCCCCACGGGGTGCCAGTACGAAGAGTCTGATTCCAATCCAATCACCGGGGTGAACGTGGTCACACCTGGCACGATTTCAGGGTTGAAGTCAATGCCCCATTCATACAAAGTGCCATTGTCAGCCGCCCATTGATCGATGACGTTGAACGTCCAAATCCCGTTGAGCGGGCATCCCACGAAATCACACAAGTCGCCACAAGGCAAGTACGTGCCGGACGGCATGGGGCTGGCGGCGTCGGGGTTGTTCGAATCATCAAGCACCCACTCCGCGTCCATGTTCCAAGAGTAGTCGTAGCCTTCGACGTCGACAATCCCGAGGTCGTTTCCCCCCAAATCCACAGGGGTGCACCCGGTCGGGTCCGGTCCTCCAGAGGCCCCGTTGTCCATGAGTAAGACTTCCGTACCGTCCGGGCAGGTGATCCAAAAACTCAAGTCGCCAATGAAGCTGTGCTCGATGTTGGCCGTGATGAGCTGGATGTCGTCGCAATCCTCGAGCACTTGGTTGGTGTCAAAAAAGTCGATGAACAACTCCGATGTGAAGGCCACGCCGGTCGCATCTGGCAAGTCCGCCAATTCAGACACCCCCACAGGTGGCAAGGCCGTCCAGGTGATGCTTTGCACTGGATTTCCATTCAAGAATCCTGGGGCATCCTCACACAACGGAGTGGAGACTTCCGTGTTGAAAATGGGAATCGTGGACACCAAGACTTGGTGCGGCAACAGGTTGGTGCTGTTGCAGTTGTTCACGTCTTGCACCACGAGGGTCACGATGTACTCTCCGGGCTCGCTGTAGCTGTGTCCCAATTGAAATCCGTCCGAGGCCGCTGTGGTCTCCACAGAGCCATCGCCCCAGTTCCAAATCAAGCTGTCCACCGGGAATTCAGGCGCACCAGGAAGTGAACCACTCGCGTCAAACGTCACGGTCTCGTCAGGACAAACCCCCACGCTGATGGGGTTGTCGGGGAACGGCGCTGGGCTGACCAACGAAATGCCTGCCTCAGGGTAACTGCAAGGCGTCACACAGCTCACTTCAGCCACCCATCCCACGTCTCCGCCAGTGGCGTTGTTGTTGACATCCAAAGAGAATGTCACACACCCTGTGGGGTTGTCGATGCTCGCTGTGATGCTGACCCCCACGAAGGAGTTGCCCGTGCCCGCCCCCACCAAATCTGCATTTGTGTCCGCGCCATTGAAGGCATAGAGCACGTCGTTGTTGTTGGGGTTCGCGTTGGTCTGGAGGTCAAACGACAAAAAATTCACCTGAACGGCGTCGCCGGGCTCGCTTGGGCAAAGGGTGATGGTAAAGTTGTTGTTCGAGTATGGATCTTGGAAGTCGGTGCTTCCGCTGTTGTCGTCCACGAAATAAATGGTCTCGCCCGCGTCGCAATCAATCACGATTTGGCCTTCGTCAGAGATCGGAACGATGATGCCTTCTTGCGCGCGGAGCCATCCGGTCAAAGCCAGCAAAAAAGCCAAGCCAAACACGCGCTTCAAACCTCCTGAAAAGTGGTTACTCATTGTGCTGCAATTCCCCGTAAAAATAGGACAAAGGAAGAACGCTCAATGCCCTTCATGCGTTGCACATGTTCACGGCAATCTTCAAGAAAATGTCAGCAAGTCAGGGACGGCTCAGCGCTCCACACGGACCTCGTCCGTAAACAGCTTCCCGGTGCCATCTTCAGCCTGGCAACGCACTGTCCAATGGAACTTGGAGCGGTTGCGGGCCACAGTGCCATCAGGCAACATTCCGTCCCACGGTTGATTCACATTCCGCGTGCGGTACACTTCCTGGCCTTTCGCGTTTGAAATCACCATTTCCCAGAGATCCGAAGTTTCTCGAAGAACCGGAGGCAAGAAGGTGTCGTAGCGGCCGTCTCCATCTGGACTGAATCGAGCCAGCGCCTCAAGCCCGTGACGGTCCCCCACCACGATGTCGTGCCTTGCATCGTCCAAGCATCCGTGCTTGTTGCTGGCCACGAGGTTCACGGGATACGCCCCAGGAACTTCGAGTTGAATCCAATGGCTGTTGTCCGATTCCCCCTCAAACACCCACTGCGTGGCGGTGGCGTCTGGGGTTTGGTCTTGCAGCTTCACACGCACTTTGCCCGAGTGCACCATCTCCGGGAACGCCCAAGAGAAATCGGCCTGCGGCTTCGGCAGCACGGTGATCATGTTTTGGATGGTCCGCGTACGAATCACACCATCTGAAGGCGCGCGAACCGACAACGTGATGTCGTAGGTGCCTGGCGTCATGAAGGTGTGTCGCGGTGCCGGATCGTTGCTGAACGACCCATCTCCGAAATTCCACAAAAAGCTCAGGGATTTGTCGAGACCCGAAAGCTCAAAGGAGACCTCCACCCCCTCACAAGCCTCACTTGAGGATGCCGTGAAGGGAAGGCTGGCAAGCAATACATCCAGGCTGGGCATGTCGTCTTCATCCACCCCAGCGGCGTCTGCAACTGATGCGCTTTCCAACGCACCTTGAACTGCTTTTGTCGACAGTTCTGCGGATTCCGCTGGTGAGATCTCAGTGACTTCCCCGAAGTCAGAGGTCATCACGTCTTCTGAGAAAACAGGGGCTTCCTGGGTAAATTGGTCCCAAGCGGATTCAAATGACGCAGCGTCAGTGGCATCCGTCCATGGGATGGGCTCTGCTTGAATCGCAGGCATTTCCGACGGGACTTCAGTTGCCGCCACAATCAACTCGTCCACGGCTGGTTTGCCAAGCCACATCAGCGCGCCCCCAGCGGCCACAGCTGCGGCCACAGCCCAACGGTTTGCCGCTTTGGCGGGCGAGGCTTCTGGCGCGCTTTTCACCCCATCCAGCTCGCGCTCCAACGCATCCCAAGGTGCATTCACCTCAGGCTCAAACCGTTGAAAGGCTTGGCGCAATTGGTCGTCGAATGGATGCTTGTTGGGCATGAGGTCAATGGGCTTTTGAGGTCAACAGAATGTTCCGAATGTTTCGCCTCGCCTTTGCGAGGTTGGACTTCGAGGTTCCAACGCTGATGCCCAAGCGAGATGCAATCTCTTGGTGCCCCAGGTTGTCGAAAACGTAGAGGTTGAACACGGCGCGGTAGACAGGAGTCAATTGCTCCATGGCTTCCAGCACATCGTGCACGTTAAACGTCGCATCCGCCTCATCGTCTTCTTCCCAACCTGTTTCTTCGTCCACAGGTTCAAACGACGCTTCTTCTCCCAACACCCACCCTGCCGCATTCCTGCGACGGATGGCATCAATGGCCGTGTTGACCATGATGCGACGCATCCAGCCTTCGAAAGAACCTTTGAAGGTGTACCCCCCAATGTTGTTGAACACCTTGAGGAACCCTTCTTGCACAACATCTTGAACGCTGTCCTGGTCGGACATGTAACGAAGGCACACCCCAAACATCAAGCGGTAGTACCGCTCAAAAATGAAGCGCTGAGCCCGGCGTTCGCCAAGCTGACAAGCTTCGATGTAAGGGCGCAACTCTGCTTCGTGCATGATGGAGGCCGTCTAAATGACGCAAGTAAAATCCGTAGGTTGCCTCAATGTCGTGGAAATCCAAATGATTTGCAACCTCCACGTCCGTAGGTCGCTCTAAATTTGCACCATGCGAGTGGTTGTAGGATTGTCCGGAGGCGTGGATTCCAGCGTGGCAGCGCACCTTTTGGTGGAAGAGGGGCACGAGGTCATCGGCCTCTTCATGCGCAATTGGAACGACGAAAGTGTCACCATCAACAACGAGTGTCCTTGGATCGACGACGCCAACGACGCCATGCTCGTGGCCAACCACCTCGGCATCCCGTTCCAAGTCATGGACCTCAGCGTGGAATACAAGGAGCGCATTGTCGACTACATGTTTGACGAATACGCCGCAGGTCGAACCCCCAACCCAGACGTGCTCTGCAACCGTGAGGTGAAGTTTGACCTGTTTCTCGACGCCGCCCTGAAATTGGGCGCAGATGCCGTGGCCACAGGCCATTATTGCAGACGCTCCACGGACGACCAGGGCGTCCATCACCTCAAAGCTGGCCTCGACAACAACAAAGACCAGAGTTACTTTCTGTGCCAATTGAACCAAGCCCAGCTTGGCCGTGCCCTCTTCCCCATTGGCGAATTGGAAAAGCCGCAAGTCAGGGCCATCGCCGAACAGGCCGGCCTGGCCACCGCAGGCAAAAAGGACAGCCAAGGCTTGTGCTTCATCGGCAAGGTGCGCCTGCCAGACTTCTTGCAACAACAACTCTCGGTCAAGCAAGGTGACATCGTTGAAATTCCAAAAGACCACGCGGTCTTCCAACGGTCGAACGACAACCTTGAATCGTCGTCACACCCCTTCGACTTGAAGCCCGACATGGGCCAAGTGGTGGGGGCACACGACGGCGCCCACTTTTTCACGGTGGGGCAACGGAAGGGATTGAATGTGGGCGGGAAGCCCCAGCCGCTCTTCGTGATTGGCACCTGCATCCACTCCAACACTGTATACGTGGGACAAGGTGACCATCACCCCGGGCTATTTAGGAAAGTCATTCCCTTGGAAACGCCGCATTGGGTGGACCCGAGTCAAACCATTGAAGCTGGCTCGGACAAAGCGTTCGGGCTGCGGATTCGGTACCGACAGGCGTTGCAAACCGGCAAATTGATCCATGCCGAAGACGGCCGACACTACATGGAATTTGACGAGCCTCAGCGCGGCGTTGCAGCTGGACAGTTCGCCGCTTGGCACGGCGGAACGAGCTGGGAAGAAGTCGTGGGGTCCGCGGTCATTGCCCGTTGAGGGTCTTCATTACGCGGTAGTCGGTCCTTTTGGGGTCGTTGCGGGAGACCATCTCTGCCAAGAACCCGGCCAAGAAGAACTGCGCTCCCAAGACCATGCCGGTCAAGGCGACGTAAAACCAGCTGAGATCCGCAAGATTCTTGGCTTCTTGGCCTGTTTGCAAGGCCCACAATTTGTAACCGCCCATGGCCAAAAACAGCCCCGCGCTGGCCAGGAACATGAGCATGCCCACCAAGCCGAAGAAGTGCATGGGCTTTCGGCCGAAACGCCCCATGAACCCGACGGTCATCAAATCCAACACTCCGTTGGTGAACCGCTCCAAGCCAAATTTGCTGGTGCCATACGGGCGGGCATGGTGGGTGACCACCTTCTCCCCGATGCGGTCAAACCCGGCCATTTTGGACAGCATCGGAATGTACCGGTGCATTTCCCCTTGGACTTCGATGGCCTTCACCACTTGCCAACGGTAGCACTTCAAGCCGCAATTGAAATCGTGGAGGTGAATGCCACTCACCCTGCGGGTGGCCCAATTGTACAACTTCGTGGGAATGGTTTTGCTGAGCGGATCGTGCCGCTTCTTCTTCCAACCACTGACCAAATCCAGCTCCCCGTCCAACAATTGCTGTCGCATGGCGGGCAACTCCTTGGGGTCGTCTTGCAAATCGGCGTCCATGGTGAACACCACGCGACCCTGGGCCGCTTCAAAACCCTTCTGAAGGGCGGCGCTCTTTCCGTAGTTCCGGGCGAAGCGAATGCCCTTGACCTCCGCTGGCGTGGCGACGTGCAAGCCTTCGATGATTTCCCACGAATCGTCGCGGCTGCCGTCGTCTACAAAGATGACTTCGTAGCTCAAGCCGGCCATGGCCTCGCCAATGCGTTGCCTCAGTTCCTTCAAACTTTCCTGTTCGTCCAGCAACGGGACCACCACCGACACGTCCAAACTGGGCTCGCGATGCGCCATGTTCATGCGAATTCAGGCTTGGGCGCCCGCTTCATGATGGCCGCAACAACCAAGGACAGCACCGCCCAAAACGCCAACGAGAGGATTGAAAACAGAAGCATTCCCTTGAAAGAAAAGACAAAGGCCAATTGTGCTCGCATTCCTTCCAACTGCATGTCCAACATTGCACCAGACATTCCGATGCTCTCCATCATCTCACGGCTTTGGTCAATTGACAAGTCCACAAGCAATTGAGGCAATGTGGGGTCGATGACGAAAAAGAGCACCATGCTCAGCAGCATGCCGACCAATGCGGCGACACCAGAAGCCACCATGCTGACGGTCCAGGCCTCGCCAAACGTGGCCGTGCCTTGGGCCTTCCGAAACGCCGAGCACGCCACAAACATGAACACGACGTTCAACAATGAGGAGCTCAAACTGACCCACCGTTCTGCAAGCCATTCGCTCTGGATGAGATAAACAGCCAACATCATGACAAACGAACCCAGGGCAGCGTACACACCGTAGGGCGCAGCGACGGAGATTTTGTTCATGAAGCGCAAGGTACGGACAGGCTGTGCTCTATCTTTGCCGTGGGGCAAGTCTCTTGCGACCAGCTCCCGCAGAATCCCCCAGGGCCGGAAGGCAGCAAGGGTATGCGGTTGTAGCGGTGCGACAAGAATCGCTTGCCCTTTTTTCATGCCCTGACGTCGCCTGTTCGACCTGCTTTACATTCGCTGAGAATCTGTAGATCCATGAGCCAAGAGATCCGTCCCATCACCAAAGTTTTGGTGGCCAACCGAGGAGAAATTGCGTTGCGCGTGATGCGTACGGCCCGCGACATGGGATTGGCAACCGTGGCCGTCCACAGCGAGGCCGACGCCCATGCGCCGTTTGTCCATGCCGCCGACGAAGCGGTTTGTGTCGGGCCCGCCCCGTCCAACGAGAGCTACTTGGTGATTGAACGCATCGTGCAGGCTGCTGTAGACACAGGTGCAGACGCCATTCATCCGGGATACGGCTTTCTCAGCGAAAACGCCGCATTCGCCGAGGCTGTGGAAGCGGCGGGCATCCGGTTCATCGGCCCCCAACCACACGCCATCCAGGTCATGGGCTCCAAGTTGGCCGCCAAGGATGCGGTCGCGAAGCGCAACATCCCCATGGTCCCCGGCACCGAAGGCGCCGTGTCCGACCCTGCAGAAGCCAAGCGCGAGGCCGAACGAATCGGCTTCCCCCTCTTGATCAAGGCGAGTGCAGGTGGCGGCGGAAAAGGCATGCGTGCGGTGCACGACCCTGCGCTGCTCGAAGAAGAACTCCAACGAGCCATCTCCGAGGCGGAGCGCTCGTTTGGCGACGGCGCCGTGTTCATCGAGCGGCTTGTCCAGCAACCCCGGCACATTGAAATACAGGTGTTGTGCGACACGCATGGAAACGCCGTGCATCTGTTTGAGCGAGAATGCAGCATCCAGCGCAGGCACCAGAAGGTGGTGGAAGAAGCCCCCTCTGCCCTGCTCGACGACGCGCTGCGCGAAGCCATGGGCCAATGCGCCATCGAAGTGGCCCGGTCATGCGACTACGTGGGGGCAGGCACCGTGGAATTCTTGGTCGACGCCTCGCGCGAATTCTTCTTCTTGGAGATGAACACCCGCCTGCAGGTGGAGCACCCTGTGACCGAATTGATCACAGGGGTGGACCTCGTCCAAGAACAAATCCGCATCGCCGAAGGGCATCCCCTGTCCTTCACGCAGGACGACCTGTCCATCCAAGGCCATGCCCTTGAGCTTCGCGTCTATGCCGAGGACGTCCCTGGTGGATTCTTGCCGAGCACAGGAACCTTGACTCGGTATGCGCCACCTTCTGGCCCAGGCATTCGGGTGGACGACGGCGTGGCCGAAGGTGGCGAAGTGAGCATGCACTACGACCCCATGCTCGCCAAGCTGTGCACGCACGGCCCGACCCGTGAAGCGGCCATTGAGCGCATGCTTCGTGCGATCGAAGATTACGAAGTGCATGGGGTGGACACGACGTTGGACTTCGGGCACTTCGCCGTGAACCACAAAGCATTCCGATCCGGTCAATTCGACACCGGCTTTGTTGGTGAGCACTTCTCACCCGAGAAATTGACGCGACCATGGCCCTGCGACGACGACACTGCCGCCGAACTCATTCTGGGTGCTGTGGCCCGTGTCAAGGAGTCAGAAAAACCTCAATTCGAAGAGACCTCAAACGTCGGCGCCTGGCGCCTGCGGGTTCGATGAGGCCCAGCGCCTCTCCAACCGTCCAAGGCCCTCCACGGCCCCCACAGGCAGCACCTCCACGCGCCCCCCACCTTCAAGGGGTGAATGGGGGTCCACCACCACGATGGGCACACCAGCAGGCGCCAATCCGACCAGGCCTGCAGCCGGATACACCTGCAATGAAGTCCCAACCACCAAGACGAGGTCAGCCTCCTCCATGATTTGGGTCGCCTGCCCAAACGCCGGCACCTGCTCGCCAAACCACACGATGTGCGGCCTGAGCTGATGGCCGTCCGGCCCCAGGTCCCCAAGTGACAACTCGGTCCCTTCCAGCTCCACCACACATTGCGGGTCCGCCATGGAGTGGGCCTTTCTGATTTCTCCATGAAGGTGGAGCACACGCTGGCTTCCAGCCCGTTCATGGAGGTCGTCCACGTTTTGGGTGACAATGTGCACGTCAAACACTCTCTCCAACCGAGCCAAAGCACGGTGTCCTTCGTTGGGCTGGGCCGCGACGATTTGGCGACGTCGCTGGTTGTAGAACTCCAGCACCAAACTCGGGTTGGCTTCGAAGCCCTCAGGCGAAGCCACCTCCTCCACCCTGTGGCCTTCCCAAAGTCCGTCTGCGCCGCGGAATGTCGCAATGCCCGATTCCGCGCTCATGCCTGCGCCGGTGAGGACAACAAGTTTGGGCTTTCGTTTTGTCATGGCAGAAAGCTACGTGCCAATCCAGGACCCAGGCCGCCGTATCTTGGGCCCGATGAACGAAAGGCAATTCATCGTGTACGACTTGGAAGCCACGTGTTGGCGGAGTCGGAAACCGCGAAAAGTGGAAATCATTGAGATCGGCGCCGTCAAAATGAACGAGCGTCTTGAGGTCGTGGACGATTTCTGCCAATTCGTGCGGCCCAAGCTCCACCCAGAAATCAGCCCGTTCTGCACCAAGTTGACGAGCATCGTTCAAGACGACATCGAAGACGCACCGCTCTTTGACGAAGCCATTGAGGCGTTCGAGGACTGGGTCGGCTTTGACCGAACACGTAGCATGCTGATGAGCTGGGGTGAATTTGACCGTCGGCAATTCATGAACGATGCCAGACTCCACAACATGGAGCTGCCCTGGCTGAAATATTGGGCATGTTTGCAGCGGCATTACAGCCGCTGGAAAGGCTCGAAGAATCAAATCGGCCTCAAGAATGCCTTGGAAATGGAAGGGTTGTCCTTCGATGGGACTCAACATCGAGCCATCGAGGATGCCCGAAACATGGGGCGCCTCTTCGCCAAGGTGGCCAAACCCCTTTCCATCGTCTGACGGCCATGCGCGAAACCTGGCACTTGTTCACCTACCTGTGGCGTGCCGAACGTCGCTCCCAACACGGATTGGTCGGGCTTGCGCTGTTCGCCATTGCGACCACCTACGCGGCGTACCAAGTTGTGCGCGGCCGTCCTGATCCGATGACGTGGAATGCGCTGGCTTGGGTCATCCTTTTGTTCACCGCGTTCAACGGGGTCAGCCGGACGCTGGAAGAAGACCGGCCGGCAGTGTTGGCTTACCTGAAGACGGTGGTGAATCCTGTGCATTACTTGGTGGCAAGGACGCTTCACAACTCCGCTGTGCTGGCGGGGTTGGCTTGCCTGTTGACCGCCCTCATGGGATTGCTGATGGGTTGGGGCGCGTTGGAAGGGCCCCGGCTGTGGGGATTCCTTGCCGGCATGGCCCTGACTGCGCTGGCCCTCGGAGCCACGCTGACCTTGATTGCTTTGATTGCCGCGCGTGCTGGCGCAGGATTTGGGATGACGGCTGTGCTTGGGTTGCCGCTTGTGCTTCCCGTGGTCTTGGTTTCCACCTCCTTGGGACGCGACCTGATGCAAGGCGTGTTGGTGGCCGACACTTGGCACAATTTCGCATTTCTCGGGGCATTGGCGGCAGGTTCAGGGACACTCGGGGTCGTGCTCTTCCCGTACCTTTGGCGCGCACAATGAGTATGCCCAACTCCCCTTCTTCTCCGACCTCGGGAGTCCGTCTGATTCGGGCCACGGGTGTGTTGTTGTTGGGCTACGTGCTGGTCATGACTTTCACCGTGCCGTTGGGCCCAGGCATCGTGGATGTGCGTGTCAGCCCCGGTGAAGATGTGGGACGTCAAACGACCTTCAACCTCGACATCGAAGGGCACAACACCCACTTTTCGGAATCGATTCCATTGGTGTTTTTGAAACGCGGCGAGCACTTCGTGGTGATCCGCGACCTCGAGGCCGTCGACGACCAACATCTGGCTGGCCAGGTGACCATGGACAAGGTAGTGCCTGCCCTGAGTTGGGACGTCTTTGTCAACAACCCTGTGGACGGCACGATGAGTTTTGCCAATGGGTTCTTTGCCCAAGGACTGACCGCCAGCGCCCAAGCCAAATCGCCTGACAACGATGCTGTCTTGGATCGATTGTCCCAGGCCGATTTGGGGTTTCACTTCCCGTTCCAGCCCAACATCATGGAAACCATCCGGAACTTGATGTTGCACGTGCCGATGTGGTTCACCATGTTCCTTTTGATGGGCATCAGCTTCGCACAAAGCATCCGAAGCTTGGGCGCCGCGGGCGTCGCGGAGCACGACATGAAGGCGTTGGCGTCGGTGAAAACCGGGATGTGGTTTGGGGTGCTCGGGTTGTTGACTGGGTCCCTTTGGGCCAAATTCACGTGGGGCGCATGGTGGGTTGACGACCCTCAGCTCAACGGGGCCTTCGTCACGGTCATGGTCTACGCCGGGTACCTCGTACTTCGGAGCTCCGTGCAAGACGAAACGCTTCGCACCCGCTTGTCTGCGGTGTACAACTTGTTTGGCTTTTGCCTGCTGGTGGTGCTTCTGATGGTCCTCCCCCGGTTTACGGAAAGCCTTCACCCAGGCAAGGGCGGAAACCCCGCCTTCAGCAGTTACGATTTGGACAGTGCGCTCAGGGCGGTCTTCTACCCTGCCGTGTTGGGCTGGATGATTCTCGGGACCTGGATGTACGCCAAAACCCTGCATCTGGAGAGGTTGCGGGCGGCGTTGGCCGAGTCACGTTTGCAACGCGCCACCAAAGCTGGATTGCCCTTCCTCCTGTTGACCACCCCCGCATGGTCTGAACCCTTGGTGAACCACGGAAAGATGGGTGTTGTTGTGGGTGTGGCGGTCATCATTGGACTCGGACTCGGACTCTGGAGCCTGGTTCACACCCGTCAAGCCCGCGTGTTGAACCAAGAATTGGAACGCCCCTTATGAAACGCACCCACATCGTGTTGTTGCTCCTTGTCGCTGGATTGATGGGGACCCTCGTGGCGTCCATCACCAGCACCAGCCGCTCGGTGGGATTTGGCGTCGCATTCGCCGACCCTGGCACCGAGTACAAGGTGAGCGGAACCTTGGTGACGGACATGCCGGTGGAGTACAACCCACAGCGGAACACCAACCTCACCAAGTTTCACATGCAGGACCGCGAGGGCGTGGTGCGCGAAGTATGGCTGGAGAAGGCCAAACCAACGGGACTTGAGCGCAGCGAGAGCATTGACCTGTATGGCAAAGCCAACGGATCGCACTTTCAGGCCACAGAAATGCTGATGAAGTGTCCGTCGAAATACAACGAACAAAACCACTTGGTGGAGGCTGACGCTTGATGGAGTACTTGGGGGAATGGATTGGGATGGCGCACGCCGGCAGGTTTCTGGTGGCGCTTGCGTTTGTGTCGGCCTTGGTGGCCACCGGAGCGTTTTGGAAAGGCAACCTTCGCCTAGGACGACGTGCCTACCTGATCCATGCAGGCAGCACCCTGGGCGTCATCGTGTTGATCTTCGTGCTCTTCTTTGGGCACCGCTACGAGTTCCAATACATCTGGAAACACCTCAACAACGACATGCCTATGCGCTTCGTGCTCAGCGCCTTTTGGGGTGGCCAAGAGGGTGGGTTTTTGTTGTGGATGTTTTGGCACAACGTGCTTGCACTGTTCATTCTGAGACGGGCCGACGACTGGCAACGGGAGGTGATGACCGTACTGAGCAGCATCCAGGCGTTTCTGGGGGTCATGCTTCTGGGCATTTACTTTGGCGACTTTCAACTGGGCCTCGACCCCTTCTTGCTGCTTCGTGAAGCCCCCAACAACATTGGCTTGCCGTGGACGGCGCGGGCCGACTACCTGACGGCCATCCCTCAGTTTGCCGACGGTCAAGGGCTGAACCCACTCTTGCAGAACTATTGGATGACCATCCATCCGCCAACGCTGTTTCTCGGGTTTGCGGCGTGCAGCGTCCCGTTCGCTTACGCTGTGGGCGCGCTTTGGCGTCGAGACTTGACGTCGTGGATCAAGCCCGTTCTTCCTTGGGCCTTCTTCGCCGTGGGAATTCTGGGTGCAGGCATATTGATGGGCGGAGCGTGGGCGTACGAGGCGCTCAGCTTTGGCGGTTTCTGGGCGTGGGATCCCGTGGAGAACTCCTCCTTGGTGCCCTGGATGGTCCTTGTCGCCGCGGCGCACCTCTTGCTCATCAACCGCAACCGAAAGCAACCGACGGCCCTGTTCTCCACGGTGTACCTCAGCATCCTGTCGTTCTTGTTGGTGCTCTATTCCACCTTCTTGACCAAGAGCGGCGTCCTCGGCGACACCTCGGTCCACAGCTTTGTGGACAGCGGGATCTTGCCTCAATTGCTGGCTTACCTCTTGGCTTTCGTGGCCTTGGGACACCTCATGCTCCTCGAAGATGCAGGGTCACGCAAGGTCTACGGAGGATTGGCGATGGCCACACTCGGGCTTGTGGCGGCAGGACAACCGGCGCTGGGCTTCTTGGCCTTCTTGGCTGTGATGGCGGCGGCGGCCGTACGGGCCTTCCGAAAGGAATTCAAGGGCGACCAAGAAGAGGATGCGTTGTGGTCACGGGAGTTTTGGATGTTTGTCGGCTCCCTGCTGTTGGTCCTTGGGGCGGTGCACATCACCTGGCAAACCAGCGTCCCCGTCTTCAATTTGTTCTTGGAACCGTTTGCCCCATTGCTGACGTGGGCGGAAGGTGTGACCGGACTGGCGTTCTTGGGCGATTTGGCCCAACACGACCTGGCCCCAGGCACCGACTTGGACCGGACCTACCACGTGGTTCAGGTGCCGTTGGCTGTCCTCATTTTCCTGCTCATTGGCTTGGCACAATGGCTCAAGTACAAGAATTCTGACATCAAGACCGTGTTGGGCAAGCTGGTTCGTCCTTTGCTCGCGGCGGGCGTGTTGACAGGTGCCTTGGTGGTGACTTACGACTTCGCCACGCATGAGATTCCCAGGGTGGCCTTGCTGTTCGCCACCCTGTTCGCGGCGTTCAGCAACGCCGACTACATCGTTCAAATGTGGAAGGGCAAACTGGACCAAATGGGATCGCCCCTGGCCCACGTGGGCTTTGCTTTGACCTTGTTTGGCGCGGTGTTGTCGACGGCCCAAAAAGACGTCATCTCCCAAAACCGCATCGGCGACATCACCACACTCAATGAAGAGTTGAGCAACGCCACCGACTTGTTGATGATGCAAGGCGACACCTTGCCCATGGGTCCGTACTTCGTGTCGTACCAAGAACGCCGACAAGAGGGCATCCATGTCATGTTTGACATGGCCTACTACGACCGCGCTCCCATGGCTTACAAGGCGGGGGACATTGTGGTCCAGGAAGGCATGGTTTGGCAGGCGCTGACAGACCACAACGCAAGCGCCACGTTCGACGAGGACGTGGAAACACAATGGAACTTCCTGCCCTTCCCCACTCCTGCACAAACCGAGCGCGCCTCACGCTGGGTCAACGGCACGGCCGGCAACGAGCTGTTCACCTTGTCCCCGCGCATCCAACTGAACGCCCAAATGGGCAATGCGCCTGAGCCAGACACGAAGCACTTCTTGTTTGAGGACCTGTACACCCACATCAAATGGGGCCGGGTCACCCCACCTGAAACCGACGAGGAAGGGTGGCTCGGCGGTCAAGCCCAAGAATTTGTCGTGGGCGACTCGATGTTTGTGGGTGGGGTCTTGCTCACCGTCGACAGTTTGCGGGTCGTTCGCGACAATGAACGAACTGAACGGGGACTCCTGGACGACGACTTGGCTTTGGCCGCGTGCCTCGGATTGCGCCGTGGACCGGTGGTTGAAGTGCACGATCCTTTGTACATCGTGCGCGGCACCACCGTCGTGCCTGATCTTTATGAGGCCGAAGGATGGGGTTTGAAGTTCCGTCTGGAGTCGTTCGACCCAGAGCGAGAGACGTTCGAGATGACAGTGTGGGAACACGAAAGCGTGCGTCGCGACTTTGTGGTGATGCAAGCGGTGCTGTTCCCTCAAATCAATTGGCTGTGGCTGGGCTGCATTCTGATGACCCTGGGGTCCTTCCTGGCCGTGCGGTTCCGAATCCGTCAACGAAAATCCTCCCCCCGTGGCCATGGCTGAACTTCGCATCGTTGTCGTGGGCGCGGGCCGTGTGTCACGTGAATTGGCGCCGGCATGGCAACGCGCCGGCCACGACATCTTGCACGTGGTGAGCCGGACCGCCCAGTCTGCCCGGCCTCTGGGCGAGGCATTGGGATGCTCCTGGAGCACCACCCTGACGGACGCCGCAGGCGCCTTGAGCGATGCTGAAGTGGTGGTCATTGCAGTCACCGACGGTCTGATCTCCGAAATCAACGCCGCCATCACGGACATGGTGTCTCCCTCCTGCTTGATCGTTCACGTCTCTGGGGCCACACCTTTGAATCATTTGCGTGCACCGAGCGCTGTCGTTTGGCCCATCCGCAGTTTCAACCCCAAAGCCAGCAGTGTCCCACTTGCCAACACCCCCACCGTTCTTGAAGCCTCAGACGACCAAGCCATGGCACTTGCCCACACGCTTGCTTCTGCCTGGGATGCAGAGGTGTCTGAAGTGTCAGGCACCCAGCGTGCAGCTGCGCACATGGCCGCAGCGGTGGCAGACAACTTCGCGAACCACATGTTCGCCGAGGCGCAAGACCTTCTCGAACAGCGCGGCTTGCCCAAGACCCTGTTGCGCAACTTGGTGTTGGGCTTGACACAGGGCGGGCTGCAGGGCGACTCTCGGGAGCGGCAAACCGGCCCGGCGCGTCGCGGCGACGAAGCCACCATGGAGCGACATCGTGCGCTCCTCCCAGACGACGTCAAATCACTGTACGATGCCGTCACGGCACACATCATCCACAGACACTCTTCATGAACTACAAGACCAAGCTTTCCGGCATCAAGCTCTTTGCCTTCGACTACGACGGGGTGTTCACCAACGGAACGGTGTACTTGATGCCCGACGGCAGCATGGCGCGCACAGCCTCTGCCCGGGACGGATTCGCCGTGCAATGGGCCGTGAAGCAAGGATTGAACCTTGCCGTGGTGTCTGGAGGCAAGGACGAACCTGTGCGTTGGCGCATGGAGAAACTTGGCTTGAAAGAGGTGCATTTGGGCGCCGACGACAAACTTGCAAAACTGGAAGAGATTTCTGAACGGACAGGCATTGCGCTGAGTGAAATGGCCTACATGGGCGACGACATGCCTGATTTGAAAGCGTTGGAGGCTGTGGGACTCAGCTGCTGCCCCTTTGACGCTGTCCAAGAGGTCCGCACTGTGGTGGACTGGGTGGTGCCAGAAGCAGGTGGAGAGGGATGTGTTCGCAATTTGTTGGAACAAGCGATGAAACTTCGCGGTTTATGGGACAGCTGCGAGGGTCATCGGTGGTGACTCGGCCCTAACTTCACGCCCACATGGATCGCAACACTTTGACGGGCCTCGTGCTCATGATGGCCCTGCTCTTGGGCTACCAATGGTACATGGCCCCCACCGACGAAGAAGTCGCCCAATGGGAAGCCGAGCAAGCGCGCTTGGCGGCGGAAGAAGACAGCACAGCGGCAGCGGATTATGCCGCGTCTCAAGCTGCCCTCAACGCCACCGCACAACTCCAGGCAGCCAGCGAGAACAACGGAAACCTGAATCCGGAGTTGGACGCGGAATTGCGCCGCCGCTTCGGCGAGTTTGGGCCTGGGGTGATTGGCACCGACCGCGATTTGGTCATGTCCAACGACCAGGTGCGTGTGACGTTCAACACCCGAGGCGGCCTTCCCGTGGCTGCCACCCTGCAAGACGGGTACACCCGGTACGGTGGCGACGAGCCTGTGAGCCTTTGGGTGCGCGAACAATCTGACATGAATGTGGCATGGGACGTGCCCGGCGTGGGCCGTGTCGGATTCCAAGATTTGCACTTCAAGCCCATTTCAGAGGGCCCCACTCAACTTGTCTTGGAATCGGATTTGGGCGACAACAACGCCATCCGCGTTGTCCACAAATTGGAGGGCTACCAGGTCAAGACCGACATCAATTTCATTGGCATTGAACCCCTCACGGAGCGCCAGCGACTCTTCACGTGGAATGCGCTCGGGCAACGGAACGAAAAAGGCCTGCAGTGGGAACGACAGCACAGCGCCATCTATTACCTCGAGCTCGGCGAAGAGCGTGACTACCTGAGCGACGGCCAGGAGGACGACGAGGTGTTGGAATCGGGCCTGAGTTGGTTGGCCTTCAAGCAGAACTACTTCTCCGCGCTGGTGGGCAGTCCTGAGCCGTTCGCTGCTGGGGCCAAAATCGCCAACATCCTGCCTGAAGACGACACCACCTATGTGATGGGCTACGCGGCCGAACTTCCATACGACGGCCAGCAGCTCCACTTCTACTTTGGCCCCAACGACGTGGCGGAGTTGGAGACCACTGGGTTCGAAGAAGTGGGACGCATCATCGACTACGGGTGGTGGATTTTTGGCTGGGTCAACCGAAACGTCATCCTCCCGGTGTACGGCTTTGTGGCCAAATACATTGGAAACATGGGGCTGATCATCCTCGTCTTGACTCTGGTGATCAAGAGCGCCCTCTTCCCCATCACGTGGAAGAATTACATGAGTTCTGCCAAGATGCGGGTGTTGCGCCCCGAGCTCAATGAGATCAACGAGCGTCACAAGGAAGACGCCATGGAGCGCCAAAAAGAAACCATGGAGCTCTACCGCAAGACAGGAGTCAACCCCATGGCAGGATGTTTGCCAGGCTTGCTTCAAATGCCCATCCTGTATGCGATGTTCAGGTTCTTCCCCTCCAACATTGACCTACGCGGTCAATCGTTTTTGTGGGCCGATGACCTGGGGGCCTTCGACAGCCTGTTGACCTTGCCCTTCAGCATCCCGTTCTACGGGTCACACGTGAGTGGATTCACCCTGTTGATGGCTGCATCGATGTTCGTCTACATGCGAATGTCCATGGCCAACCAAAGCATGCCCACCCAACCAGGCATGCCGGACATGAAGACCATTCAGACCATCATGCCCTTCACCATGCTGTTCTTCTTCAATGGTTTCGCTTCTGGGTTGAGCTTGTACTACTTCACAGCCAACATGGTGAGCATCGGCCAAATGCTGACCATCAAGCGGTTCTTCATCAACGAAGACAAAATCCGAGCGAAGATTGACGACAACCGATCCAAGGCCGGCGCCCGCACCAAACCCAGCTTCATGGAGCGCCTGCAAGAGGCGGCCAAAGAAGCGGAGAAGAAGCAGAAGGAAACCGAGCGCAAGAAGAACGACGCCCGGGCCAAGCGCAAGAAGAAATGATGCGAGGACCCGTATTGTTGATGTTTGTGGCGTTGGGGTGCTTGACGTGGTCTTGTGGCACCACCCAAGACACGACCTCCAAGGTGGCTTCTCCGTCAGCGTTGGTGGGCTTGGAACGAACGCCCTGCCATGGCCGCTGCCCAGTGTACAACCTGCGCGTCCAGAGCGACGGCCGAGCGACCTTGGACGTCGGGCGGTTCTGCGACGAAGCATTCGGCCGTTCGCTGGCGCAAGGACAACACACCGCCCACGTCGATGTCGGTGTCTGGAACATGGTGGCCGAAGAGGCCCGAGCCATGGGCTTCGACACACTGGCCGCGTGCTACGACGACCCGAGGGTGATGGACCTGCCCTCGGCCACCCTCACCATCCAAAACCGGTCGGTGATGAACCGCTACGGTGGACCCAACTTGAATGATCTTTACACGCGCATCGAAAGGTTGGTGGGCCAGATGGACTGGCAAGCCACACCCGAAGACGCGCGCTGAAACCTGAACATCCAATCTTCAAACACATGACACGATTCACCACCTTGGGGGCGCTGTTCCTGCTCCTGTTGAACACCGCCCGCGCCGACGAGGGGATGTGGTTGCTGCACATGCTGCAACGCATCAACGAGGCCGACATGCAAAAGTCTGGCTTGCGCCTCTCCGCCCAGGACATTTACGACATCAACAACGCTTCGCTCAAGGACGCCATTGTTCGGCTGAACGGCGGAAGCTGCACTGCGGAGGTCATCTCCAGCCAGGGTTTGGTGTTGACCAACCACCACTGCGCGTACGGCGCCATCCAGAGCTTCAGCACCCCAGAGAACGATTACTTGACGGACGGATTCTGGGCGAAGAGCAAGGACCAAGAAATGCACATCGACGACTTCTATGTCAGTTTCCTGGAGCGCATCGACGACGTGACAGAACGCATCTTGGCCAAGCTCAACGACGACATGCCTGAAGCCGAACGCGCTGCAGCCGTGGCGGAGGAAATCAAGGCGATTCAAGCTGAATACAACGAAGCCGACGCCTCCTTGAGCTACGACGTCAAATCCATGTACTACGGCAACGAGTACTACGTCTTCACCTACCGCGACTACAACGACGTTCGCTTGGTGGCGGCACCACCCGAAAGCGTTGGAAAATACGGTGGCGACACCGACAACTGGATGTGGCCACGCCACACCGGCGACTTCAGCATGGTCCGCATTTATGCAGACGCAGACAACAACCCTGCGGCATACAGTGAGGACAACGTCCCATACACCCCCAAGCGTCACCTCAAAATCAGCATGGAAGGCGTCAAGCAAGGGGACTTCACCATGGTCATGGGCTACCCAGGCAGCACCGACCGTTTCCTCAGCAGCTGGGGGGTAGAACAGGCCATCAACCTCTACAACCCTTCTGTGGTGGATTGCCGCGACTTGAAGCTCAAGACGATGAAGCGCCACATGGATGGAGACAAGGCCGTACGCATCAAATACGCCGCCAAGTACGCGCAGACCGCGAATTACTGGAAGTACTACATCGGCCAAACCAAGGGCCTCAAGCGCCTTGAAGTGCAAGCCCAAAAGGAAAAGTTGGAAGACCTCTTCAACCGCTGGGCCATGAGTACACCAGACCGCAAGGCATCTTACGGCGAAGCGCTTGGTTTGATTGAGGCATACTACGCCGCCACCGACGCCACTGTACGAGGCGAAGTCTACGCGCGTGAGGCTGGCCTGTTGGGCAGCGACATTGTGTTGTTTGGATTGCGTGTGGGCTTCCGCGGTGCGGGATTGTTCGGAGAAGACGAAGGCGCAGCTGCAGCCACCAAGGAGATGCTGCAAGGCTTGGCCGACGCCCACTTCAAGGACTACGACCAAGACACCGACCGCGAGCTCTTCGTCAAGATGCTGACCAAGTACCGCGACGACATCGCCCCAGAATTGTGGCCAAGTGAATTCCAAGTGGTGGAAGACAAGTACAAGGGCGACTTCGGTGCGTACGCGGCCAAGATTTACGGCAAGTCACCTTTGCGCAGCGCCGAAGCCTTTGCGGCGTTCTTGGACAATCCCAAGGAAAAGACCTTCGACAACGACTTGGCCATCAGCATGGCGATGAGCATCTACGAGCGCTACAGCCAAGGAACCTCCCCTGAAATCCAAGAGAAGTTCGACCGCGGCTACCGCCTGTTTGTGCGCGGCCTGCGTGAGTTGATGCCCAACAAGGCGTATTACCCTGACGCCAACTCCACCATGCGTTTGACCTACGGACCTGTGGGCGAATACAAGCCCGCCGACGCCGTGTACTACGACTTCGTGACCACGGCCAACGGCATCTTGGAGAAGAAGGACAACAGCAACCCGGAATTTGTCGTGCCAGAGCGCCTGGAAGAGCTCATCAAGGCACGCGACTTCGGCCCGTACGCCAACGACCGCGGGGACTTGGTGGTTTGCTTCATCCACGGCACCGACATCACAGGTGGAAACTCAGGAAGCCCAGTGATGAACGCCAACGGCGACTTGATCGGTTTGGCCTTCGACGGCAATTGGGAAGCCATGAGCGGCGACATCGCCTTCGAGTCCCGTCTCCAGCGCACCATTTCTGTGGACATCCGCTACGTGATGTGGATCCTTGACAAGTACGCTGGATGCACCAACCTCATCGAGGAAATGGACTTCGTCTACGCATCGGAAGAAGTGGAAGACCCCGCTTCTCAGGAAGCCCAAATCAGCGACCCTGCCAACGGCAAGTGACCTCGATCTCACGCATGAAAAAGCCCGGCCCACTTGGTTCGGGCTTTTTTGTGTCTGGGATATTCAGGTCAGACAGCGTTGCGGCTGGCGTTCACAATGCCGTACATCGTCCGGATGATCAGCTTGCGCAACATGTCAGGACTCCAAGACGACGCCTCGCCCCTCACCTGACGGTCCATCTCTGTCAAGGCAAACTGCTGGATGACCAACAGCGGTTGAATGATGCTGTCCCGGAGACGGATGCTCTCCTTGATGGCGGGCACCGTTTCCATGAGGTCGGCCTGACCGGTGATGGCCAGCACAAGCACACGGGTGCGCTCAAATTCTTCGTGCACCGTGTTCCACAACCCTCCAAACTTCGGGTGGTCTGAGAGGTGTGCCGTGAGACGGAAATCGCACTTCGTCATGGACTGCATCGAGTTCTCTACGAGCGTCCGGAAGAAGGCGTTGCGCCGGTACAACCCCGCAGCCTCATCCAGCCGGCCTTCGCGGTCGAGCGTCTCCAAGGCCGTGCCCAATCCAAAGTACCCGGGTACGTTTTGCTTCAACTGCGACCACGACCCCACAAACGGGATGGCCCGCAGGTCTCCAAAATTGATGGCCCCGTCCTTCGCCCGCGACGTGGGACGGCTGCCGATGTTGGTCGCGCCATAATACTTCAAGGTGCCAAAGGTGGCCAGGTATTCCGTGAATTCAGGCCGCTTCCTCAAGGCCAAGTAGTGGGCGTGGGACGTCGCTCCGAGCTCGTCAAGCAGGGCCCCGTCAGCCGCCGAAATCTGGGTCTCCTCCTCGTCAAAAAGACGGTTCTTCACCCCGGCCGTGAACAGCAATTCCAGGTTGAAACCCGCCGACTTCGGAATGCCAAAGTTGGAAGAAATGGTCTGTCCCTGAATGGTCGTTTGGATTTCGCGGTTTTCGATGTCGCGTCCCAACGACGCGTAGAAGCGGTGCGTGTTTCCGCCACCTCGGGCGGGAGGCCCGCCACGACCGTCGAAGAACATCACCGTGCGACCGTGTTCGCGGCTGATGTCGGTCAGGCTTTGCTTGGCCCGGTAAATGGCCCAATTGGCCCGGAGGTAACCTCCGTCCTTGGTGCCGTCCGAAAAACCAAGCATGACCGTTTGGTCGCCGGCACGTGTGTCAAGGTGGGCTGCGTACACATGGTGCGTGTAAAGCTTGGCCATCTCGGCCTGGGCCCCGTCGAGGTCTTGGATGGACTCGAAGAGAGGGACGAGGTCCAACGTCATGGGCCCCTCCCATCCGCTGGCCCTGACCATGGCGTGAAGGATTGCGACGTCCAACGCCCCAGCGCAGTTGCTGAGAATGAACCGGTGACACCCCGCCTCTCCGTTGTGTCGCTGAATTTCCTGCATGGCCCGGAGGCTGTCCAACACGTCTTGGTGGCGGTCTTCCTCAAGGGTGCCTCGGTAAGGTTGGTCGTAGGCAAACAAAAAGTTCAAGGCTTCAGCTTCGGACATCGACTCGAAGGCCGCCACAGCCCCAGCTCCAGATTGGGCTTCGAGCAACGCCAGGAAGGCCTTTTTCACCACACGGGCGTCTTGGCGGATGTCCAACGACGCAAAGTGCATCCCGAACATGCGCACTTTGAACATGAGCTGACGGATTTGGTCCAAGTACAATCCATTGAACTCTTCCTCCACACGGCGCTCCAACCTGCCCAAGCCTTCTAGCAACACTTCTTGCTTCAACGACAAGTCGCTGGAGTTGAAGATGGCCTCCTCGATCATGCTTTGCAACATGTCCAATTCACCCTCCAGCCCTTTGAAGGTCACGAGGCGTCGCAATTCTCGCAGTTCCTTGCGGTAGCAGCGCAACAACGTCAACTTCAACTTGCGCGCCACGCGCAACGTAGTGTCCGCGCCGACGTAAGGATTGCCGTCGCGGTCGCCTCCAGGCCAAAACCCGATGCGCAGCATGCCCATGTTCAAACCCTCGCCATTGGGGCGTCCCAACGCGTTGGCGACACGTGCCCCCAGCGCCGAACAGGCTTCGAAAAACACGTTCTCGAGGTACCAAATCTGTCGAATGGCTTCCTCGTAAGGTGTGGGAGGCTCGCTTTGAAAGAACGGCGTCAGCCCGAGCTGGTGCAAGCGCTTGCGAATTTTGACCAAGTCGTTGTCCTCCATGGCCAGGGCCAGGTCGGTGATGATGGCCAAGACGTTTCCAGGGTAAAACTGGGTGGGGTGGGACGTGAGCACCACGCGGACGGCGTACTCCGCCAGCATGTCCCGCATCTCCTTTTCCAACCCATGGCGACGCACACGCTGCATCAAACTCTGCAACGACTCCGCCCCACCCATGTCGTTCAACTGGGCGTATCGGGCGTCTTCAAGCGCGTCCACGAGGACCACCTGACGCTCGATGTATTGGATGATGCGGAACAACAACGCCGCCGACTCCTCAGTCGAGAGGCTTCCCTGGCTGGACAAAAAGCCCTCCAGGATGTCGTGCGGCGCTTCGCCGCGTTCCAATCCAATTTCACAAGCCTCCTGCAGCAGCGGCACACGCAATCCCGTTTGACGGATGCCATCCAAAGGCAAAGTCAAAAAGATGCCGTTGAACACCTGAAAGGGGTGACTCACCACCGACCGATAATCCCTCTTCTCTCGCATGGTTCGGCAAAATTACCCCGTACTTTTGAAACCATGCGCATCGACATTGTGACTGTGTTGCCCGGGCTCTTGACAGGGCCTTTTGGCGAAAGCATCGTGAAACGGGGCATCGACAAGGGCTTGGTGGAAGTTCACGTGCACAACCTCCGAGATTGGAGCACCAACAAGCACAACAAGGTGGACGACGCACCGTTTGGGACTGCCGCGGGGATGGTGCTCGCCATGCAACCCTTGCACGACGCCATCACGGACTTGCAATCGCAACGCGAATATGACGAAGTGATCTTCTTGACCCCGGATGGCGAGACGCTGGCCCAGCCACGTGTCAACCAGCTTTCCCTGTCAGGGAACCTGATGCTCATTTGCGGGCACTACAAAGGCATCGACCAACGTCTGCGTGACCATGTCATCACTTTGGAATTGAGCATAGGGGACTACGTGTTAAGTGGCGGCGAGTTGGCCGCTGCCGTGCTTACCGACGCCCTGGTTCGTCTGGTGCCAGGTGTGATCGGGGACGAAACCAGCGCATTGAGCGACAGCTTTCAAGACGGTCTGTTGGCTCCGCCAGTCTATACAAGGCCTGCGGAGTACAACGGTTGGAAGGTGCCCGAGGTGCTGCTCAGTGGGAACCATGCGGCCATCGACGCGTGGCAAGAAGCGCAAGCGTTGGCCCGGACAAAAGCCCGCCGTCCCGACCTGTTGGAAGGAAGGGACGGGTGACGTGGCGCCCGTTCGCTCGGATTCCTTCACAGCGGCAGGTGGACAACTGGCCATTATTCTTACGCGAAAGGGCCGCAGACTCCAGGAATTTCCGTAATATTGCACCCCGAAATGGACGAACCTCACCGGAGGAGCCCTCTTTCACCAAGCAACCCGCATACCATGGACCGCATCAAAGACATCACCGCCAAATTGGTCGAAACCAAGGATTGGCCTGAGTTCGGCGCCGGCGACACCGTCACCGTGACCTTGAAGATTAAGGAAGGCAACAAGGAACGTCTCCAGGCATTCCAAGGCGTGGTCATCCAGCGCCGTGGATCTGGAGCGACCGAAACGTTCACCGTCCGCAAGATTGCCAGCGGCGTAGGTGTCGAACGCATCTTCCCAATCTCTTCCCCTTCTGTGGACAGCATTGTGGTGAACAAGCGAGGCAAAGTTCGCCGCGCCCGCATCTACTACTTGCGCGAGCGCACCGGCAAATCCGCCCGCATCAAGGAGCGCCGCGTCGCGCGTTGAACGACGCGTGCTCTGCATTAAAATAGCCAACCCGATGGGTTGGCTATTTTGTGCTCAATGGTTTCCTCAGCAGAACCTTCACTTCGCCATCACCTCGTCCACCGTGCGAAGGATGTCGGCCTCCTGAGATTGTGCGCTGGTCACGAGTTGGGCGCAGAGGTTTTGCACTTCAGCCACTTTGGCCTGGTCTTCCAAATCGCCGCAGTTGATGCGTGCGTTAAGCACCGCACCCATGACCGCCGTGCGCAAGCACATGGCGCCCACCCCGGCGTCGGTGACGCTGTTGGGGTTGCCTTCCTTGGCCATGGCCGCGGCCAACGGCAAGGCGTCGTGGGCCAACTGGGCCACTTTCAATGGGATGTCGATGGCGTTCAACGTCGCGTCCTGGATGGCTTGATGGCGCTTTGCCTTTTGGGCGTCGGTCCCTTTTGGCATGCCGTACGCCGCCATGATGGCGTCGAAGGCTGCGGTGTCTGCGTCCACCAACGCCAACAGGTCGTTTTGAAAGGCCAAACCTCGCTCGGCATGTTGGCTGAATGCCTCCCAACGGTCGTCCCAGCCCCGCTTGTGGGCGCTGAGGTTCGCCACCATGGTGGTCAACGCCGCACCCAGCGCACCTGCGTAAGCTGCGATGGATCCACCCCCAGGCGCAGGCGCCTCGGAAGATGTGGTGTTGGCGAACTGGGTCAAGGTCATGCCCACGAGCGGCGCACTGCCCTGGTCGGCGATGATGTATTCGATGACGCGCTTTTGGGCATCGAAGGGCGCCAAATCGTCCAAGCCCAGGGATTTCACAGCAATCTTGACCTTCTCCGCCTCGCTGATTCCAAGAGATCGCTGTTGCTTCCGCAAGTAGTGGTCGGCCGCGTCCAACAACACGCGCAACGGCAACAGCCCAACGAGTTCAGAACCTGTCACCCGAATGCCACGGGCCTGGGCCTTCGCGCACGCCTCATCGAAGGCCACGTGGACGGGTGTGACATGGATGTCGGTGAGGTTCAAAGAGAGTTGGGCGATGCCGTACTCTTCGATGTACCACCCGATGCCTTTCACAGCCTTCAACGACCCTGGGATGCGCACGGGGTTTCCCGCGTCGTCGAGGACCGCCGGCCCGGTGATGCCGTCGCGCTTTTTGATCCTACCCGCCTCACGAATGTCGAAGGCGATGGCGTTGGCCCTCCGACTGGAGGTCGTGTTCAAGTTGATGTTGTACGCGATGAGGAAATCCCGGGCACCGACCGCTGTGGCTCCCGTTTTCTTGGCGTGGTCGTTGAATTCGGCGGGGCCGAAGTCAGGCGCCCCATCCTCCGAAGCCAATTTGGCCAACCCCTCGTACTGCCCCTGACGGCACACCGCCAAGTTCTTGCGCTCTGGACGCTTGGCGGCAGACTCGTAGAAGTAGCCTGGGATGCCGAGCTCCTTTCCGACGCGCTCCCCCACTGCACGTGCCACCTCGATGCACTCGTCCATGGTCACGCCTGCCACGGGCACAAAAGGACAGACGTCGGTGGCGCCCATGCGTGGGTGCTCCCCTGTGTGCTTGGACATGTCAATCAACTCCGAGGCCCTCTTGATCAAGCGGAACGCCGCTTCTCCCACCGTCTCTGGAGGACCCACAAACGTGATGACCGTGCGGTTGGTGCTCTTGCCAGGGTCGACGTCCAACAGCTTGCAGCCTTCCACGGTTTCCACCACAGAGGCCACGGCCTGAATCACCTCAGGGCGCCGTCCCTCGCTGATGTTGGGGACACATTCAATCAATCTTTGCATGAAGCCAAAGTAGCGTGGACCCTGGCCGAGTGGTTTGGACTTACGCCTCCCAGATTTCCCCGTTCACGAACACCTTATCCACATACGGGTCTGTGAATCGGTAGGCCAAGTCCTGCAACCCCTCCAGCGGCTTGGTCAAGATGAAGTTGGCGCGGTGCCCGCGTCCAAGCGCCCCCACCTCGTGGGACAATTCCATCGCCGCCGCACCGTTCAGCGTCGCGGCCGCAATGGCCTCCAAAGGAGTCATGCCCATCTTCAAGCTGCCCAACCGCACCGCCATGCCCATGTCTCCACTTGGCGCCGAGCCTGGGTTGTGGTCGGTGGCCAACACAAGGGGCAACCCAGCGTCGATCAAGGTCCGCGCAGGTGTGTAGGGGATGCCAAGGAAGTGGCTGCATCCCGGCAGTGCCACGGGGTACGTCGGATGGGCCTCCTCGAGCGAGCCAGCCTCCATGCCTTCAATCAACGATTGGATGGACTCGGCCCCACAGACTTCAAGGTGGTCCACCGACAAACTTCTTTTTTTGACGCAAAGGTTCACTCCGCCAATCTCATTAAACTGATTTACATGAACTTTTGACTTCAGGCCGAGGGATTCAGAAGCATTCAAAAGCAGTTCCGTCTCCGCCACACCGAAGTAGCCCTTTTCGCAAAAGGCATCCACGTAATCCAC
Source organism: Flavobacteriales bacterium (assembly GCA_049610985.1). Taxonomy (GTDB): domain Bacteria; phylum Bacteroidota; class Bacteroidia; order Flavobacteriales_D; family Sanyastnellaceae; genus UBA11663. The sequence goes on from JBMZAB010000007.1 coordinate 39,413, forward strand.
CAACCCCTCGGCCACCAACGCGGGGAGCATGTCGTTCACCACGTGCTGGGTGTAGGCCATGGCGTCGGGAAACTCAGCAGGCACCGCATGGCACCCCAGGAACGTGGCCTTCACCGGGATGGGCAAAACTTCCTTCAACCTGGCCACCACACGGAGCATCTTGCGCTCTGCCTCGAAGGTCAAGCCGTAACCTGATTTGATCTCCAACGCGCCCACACCCTGGGCCATGACTTCGTGAATGCGAGCCAAGGCGTCTTCGAAGAGCTCGTCCTCAGACATGGATTGGAGCGCTTTGGCCGAATTCAGGATGCCGCCGCCCCGCGCTGCAATCTCTTGGTACGTCGCACCCTCCAACCGCATCAGAAACTCTTCCGACCGGTTTTTGGCAAACACCGAATGGGTGTGGCTGTCGCACCAAGACGGAATCACATACCGTGCTTGGGCGTCTACAATGGTCAAGCCCGACCAATCCGCAATGCCTGGAAACGAAGACATCTCCCCAAAGTCCACCACCATGCCATCCTCCACCGCAAGCCACGCCTCTTCCAACATCGGAAACTTCGCCATCTCTCCCCCAGCCACATGCCGCGGCACCTCGTCAAACGCCCCGACCAGTCCCTTGATGTTTTTGAGCAGTGTACGCATGCCGCGCAAGGTATACCTTCGCAAGAATGGCGGGCAACACCTTTGGAAACTTGTTTCGCGTGACCACGTTTGGCGAGTCACACGGCCCTGCGCTGGGTGGCATTGTGGACGGGTGTCCTGCGGGACTTGTGCTTTGCGTGGACACCATCCAACAGGAGTTGGACCGGCGCAAGCCTGGCCAATCCAAGCTCACCACGCCGCGCAAGGAATCCGACTTGGTCGAAGTCCTTTCTGGCGTCACCACCCGTGACGCGGGCCTCACCACCACAGGCGCTCCCATTGGATTCATCCTGCGCAACGACAACGCCAAGCCCTCCGATTACAGCCACTTGGAAAACACCTTCCGCCCTTCCCACGCCGACTTCACCTACGAGGCCAAATATGGCTTGCGTGAAGTCGCAGGTGGCGGACGCGCTTCGGCCCGCGAAACGGCATCGAGGGTGGTGGCAGGCAGCGTGGCCCGGCAATTCCTGGAGACGTTCGGTGTCGAAGTCGGGGCCTACGTGGATCGGGTGCAAGACATCAGCATGCCCTTGCCTCCGTCGTTCCACAGCCGAGACGAAGTCGACGGCCACCCAGTCCGGTGTCCACATCCGGACACGGCGCGCCGCATGGCCGAGCGCATCGAAGAAGTGCGCCAGGCAGGCGACACCGTGGGAGGCGCCGTGGTGCTCGTGGCGCGGGGCGTGCCAGCGGGTTGGGGAGAGCCCGTGTTTGACCGACTCCACGCTGATTTGGCCAAAGCCATGTGGTCGCTGCCCGCCACCAAGTCCATGGAATTGGGCTCTGGACTGAGCGGCACCTTGATGCGCGGCACGGAGCACAACGACGCCTTTGTGAACCGAGGCGATCAAATCGGCACCGCCACCAACCGCAGTGGAGGCATCCAAGGCGGCATCAGCAACGGCGAGGACATCGTCTTGCGGATCGGGTTCAAGCCCGTGGCCACGGTCATGTCGCCAGGTCAATCGGTGAACCGGGACGGCGAACCGGTTGAGGTTCAGGGACGCGGAAGGCACGACGCCTGCGTGTTGCCACGTGCGGTGCCGATGGTGGAAGCCATGGCTTGCCTCGTGTTGGCCGACCATGCCCTGCGCCAGCGCGCAGCACGCCTTACCTTCGGGGCATGAGCACCTCATCTCGTTTGGCCCTGCATTGGCAGGTCCTGATTGGCCTCGCGCTGGGCGTGGCGTACGCTTGGGCAAGCATTCAGTTTGGTTGGAACGACTTCACCCTAGACTACATCCAACCGCTGGGCGACATCTTCATCAACATCCTCAAGCTGATTGCAGTCCCGCTCGTGCTGTTCAGCATCATCGGTGGGGTGGCGTCCTTGGGCGACGTGAAGAAGCTCGGTCGCCTGGGGGCCAAAACCCTGGGACTTTATCTGTTGACCACCTTCTTCGCCGTCACGCTTGGCTTGGTGTTGGTGAATGTGTTCCAGCCCGGCGCAGGGGCGAGCGACTCGCTCAAAACCGCCAACCGAATCCGCTATGAGCTTTGGCGGGACGCCAACGGCATCGAGGTCCTGGACGACCTCCAGCTCTCTGCCGCGCCAGAGAATGCGGCGTTGGTGCAAGAAATTCGCGGCCAGCAAGAAGGTTTGAACGCGTGGGTGGAAGACAAGCTGAACAAGGCAGACAACGCCAGCCAAAGCGGCCCCTTGCAGCCTTTGGTGGACGTGGTGCCCAAGAACATCTTCCGGGCGCTGAGCGACATGGCGATGCTCCAGATCATTTTCTTCGCCGTCTTCTTTGGCATCGTGCTTGTGCAGGTGGAAGAACCCAAACGCGGGGCGCTGTTAAAAGCTGTCGACGGGTTGAACGACGTGTTTGTGGGCATGGTGTGGTTGGTGATGAAGGCCATGCCTGTGTTTGTGTTTGCCCTCATGGCAGGCCAAATTGTCAAGGCGGCCGGCACGGACCCTGACAAATTTCAAGAGCTGCTGAGCTTCTTGCTGCGGTACGGCCTCGTGGTGGTGCTGGGGTTGGTGCTCATGATTTTCGTGGTGTACCCCCTGTTGGCCAGTGCGGGCATCCGAGGCATGACGCCGCGCCGGTTTTTGGCCGCCATGCGTGACGCCCAAATCACGGCATTTTCCACCTCCTCTTCCGTGGCCACTCTGCCTGTCACCATGAAGTGCGTGCAAGAAAACATCGGAGTGAGCGAACGCACAACAAGCTTTGTCCTGCCCATTGGCGCCACTGTGAACATGGATGGGACCAGCCTGTACCAAGCTGTGGCGGTGGTCGCCTTGGCACAATTTCACATGGTGGACCTAAGCTTGGCGCAACAAGCCGTCATCGTGTTGACGGCAACCTTGGCGTCGGTCGGGGCAGCCGCCATCCCCAGCGCGGGCCTTGTCTTGATGATCATCGTTCTCGAAAGTGTGGGACTGAATCCAGCGTGGATCGCCTTGATTTTCCCAATTGACCGCATTTTGGACATGTGTCGCACCGTGGTGAACGTCACGGGCGACGGAACCGTCTCTGCCTTGGTGGCCCAGTCAGAGGGCGAGTTGCAGCCCCAGGCCTGACCATGGCGCTGCGTCGACTGACGATCTTGGGAGGGTTCTGCTGGGCGTTCGCGCTCTCGACGCACGGCCAGTGTGCTTTGGAAGACCCTCGGTCCAGCAAAGCTTCGAAGTGGTTGGAGCGGGCCCAATCCCCCAAGCCGAAGGACAGTTTGGAGGACCGCATGGCGGCGGTCCAAGAAGCACTTGAACTCCACCCGGACGACGCCGAGGCCTGGATGATGCTGGCCGAATTCCAATTCAAAGCCCTCCGCCGCGGGCGCCTGGGCTGGGAAAGCTTGCTTGAATCGCTTCGTGCCGTGGAGGAGTTGTGCCCTGAAGGCATGCCCGAAGCGACCTACATGAGGGCCGCATACCACTACAGCCAAGAAGCCTACGCACGAGCCTTGGGCGGATTTCAGGACTACCTCACGGTGGACGCCAGCCTGACGCGCACCGCCCGGCGCAAAGATGCCGGGGCCATCTTGGAGGATTTGGCCTTCCTTGTGGACTACCACCGTCACGAAGACCTCCCCCCGCCCTTGCCCATTCCGCATGTGAGCCAACCCGTGGACGAATACTTGCCGATGCTCGCGCCCGACGGCACCATGTTGTTCTACACACGCATTGAAGAGTTCAAGGCGAAAGGGGACGTGACCACAACCCGACGAGAACGGTTCACCGTGTCCCACTTGGACCCTGCCTCTGGAGCGTACGACGGTGGCTCCGCCATGGAGCACCCCTTCAATGCAGGGGCCAACTTCGGAGGAGCGTCCTTGTCGGTGGACAACAAAACCATGGTCATCGCAGCGCTGAACCCTGTGCAGGACAACCCCAACAACATCGACCTCTTTCAAGTCACATATGAGTTCGACTACCGCGACGCTTCAGGGAAGGTCGTGTACATGTGGTCGGAGTTGTCGCCCTTGGGACCTGGCGTAAACAGCCCCTTGGGGTGGGAAGCTCAACCCAGCATCAGCGCAGACGGACAAACCCTCCTGTTCGCAGGCGCGCGGGCAGAATCCACCCCAGACCGCAATGGCAACTTGACCATGGATTTATTCTTGTCCCGAAAGGCCGCCGACGGAAGTTGGTCCCCCGCCGAAAAGCTGCCGCCACCGCTGAATTCTGACGCGCAGGACAAATCGCCCTTCCTCCACCCGGACGGCAAGACGCTCTATTTCTCCAGCAACCGGACACCTGGCGGGGGTGGCTTTGACGTGTGGCGCGCCCAGCGCGATTCCACAGGAAGGTGGTCGACGCCCGTGAACATGGGGCTTCCCTTGAATTCCAATGGCGATGAGCACGGATTGGTGGTCAGCACCGACGGCACCCAAGCGATTTTTGCCTCGCGCCGTCGCGGCACCCAAGGGCTCGATTTGTGCGCCTACTATTTGCCAGACACCCTCAAGCCTGAAGCGGTGACCGTGGTGAAAGGAGACCTGGGCTGGCCCTTGCCTGAGGGCGACTTCACGGTCAGCATTGAATACGTCCAAAGCAAGCGGGTGGAACAAATTGACGTCTCACGGGAAGACGGCACCTTCGCCCAAGTCGTCCGACTCCCGGAGGGCGAGAACGTGGTGCTGACGGTGGAGGGAGAAACCGTGGGCTACAACAGCCAAGTGGTGCACATGCAGGGCGATCCATTGGGCGCCAGATTCGACATGAGCCTGGACATCGAGCCGGTCGCCAACGGGGCTCCATTCGAGCTGGACGACGTGCAATTTGCCACCAAGAAGAGCCAACTGAGCCCCAAGGCCGAAGTTATGCTGCAAGCCCTGGCCAACCGCATGGAGCGGCAACCTGATGCCACACTGGACATCGAGGGACACACCGACAACGTGGGATCGTCGGACGACAACCTGGCCTTGAGCGTGGCCCGTGCGCAAGCAGTAAAGGACTTCCTGACAGCCCATGGGGTGGAGTCGACCCGGTTGAGCGCCGCTGGATTTGGGGAATCTCAACCCAAAACCGACAACGGAACGGAAGCCGGCCGATCGGCCAACCGACGCACCGAATTCAGCTGGCGCGATTGAGCCCAAAAGGTGTGAATCTCAGGGGACGGGCATGCGCGAAATCCCCACGCCTCTGCGTTGAAAAACAAGTTCCAAGCTCCAGGCATGGCCTGGGGACGACGGTAGCTTTGAGAAGAACACGCGAGACCCATGCCCTACCCTTCCCTCCGTACCCATTTGGCCCCTGCGACCCTGGCGATCGGCCTGACGTTTGGCTGCGCCGTCGGACACCACGCCTCGGCCCAATGGAGCCAAGCCACGGACCACCATGCCACAGAGCTTGCCCGTGCGATAGAAGCGTACAACCAACAGCGGTACGCCTTGGCGTTGCACGCATTTGAAACGTGGATGGATCAAGCAGACCATACAGAATCCCAAGATTTTGTCGACGCGAGCTACCACGCAGCCATGAGCGCGCTGGCGCTGTACCACAAGGATGCCGTGGTTCGGGTGAAAGGATTCATGGACGACTTCCCCGAGAGCCCGCTGGCCCTCCAAGCCCATTGGGAACTGGCCAACTACCACTATAAGCGCAAGAACTTCTCGCGGGCATCAGAGGAGTTCATGGGCATCCGGATTCGTGACTTGGCCAAGTCCAAACGCGACGAACTCCGCTTCAAGTTGGGACACTGCCTCTTCGAGCGCGAAGAATTCGAGAAAGCCCGCGTGTACCTGTACGACGTCTTGGACGTGGAGGGCGAGTTTCAAGCCCCAGCCCAGTATTACTTCAGCCACATCGCGTACCTCAATGGCCAACCTCAGGTGGCCCTCGACGGGTTCGAGCGCATCGCCGACCACCCGGCCTTTGCGGAGCTGGTGCCGCTGTACATCGCACAGCTCCTGCACGCCACCGGCCAATTCGACCGTCTGAAGGAGTACGCCCCACCCCTGCTCGACGAGTCCAGTGGGCTGGAGGAAGAGAGCGTTGCGGAAGTGGCACACCTGTTGGGCGATGCGTGGTATCGGGATGGCGCCTTCGACACCGCCTCGCCCTACTTGGAACTGGCATGGGAGGGTACGGACGGCCCTGGCCGCAACCCTGAATTTGCCTACCAAATGGGGTACACCCGCTACCGCTTGGGCGAATGGCGTGGCGCGTTGGACTGCCTTCCTTTGGCGACTTACGGCGAAGACGAGCTGGCCCAAAACGCCGCGTACCACATGGCAGATTGCTACCTCGAGCTTGGGGACCGCGCCCGGGCCAAGCAAGCGTTCCGGACCGCGTCCCTTCCCGACTTCGATTTGGACATTCAGGAGGACGCGTTTTTCCACTACGCCAAGCTGGCCTTCGAACTGTCCTTCAACCCTTTCGACGACGCCATTGTGGCGTTCGAGTCGTATTTGACCCAGTTTCCAGCGTCCCCCCGCCGCGACGAGGCCTACCGGTTTTTGCTTCAAGTGCACATGACCAGCCGCGACTACGAGCGGGCCTTGGGTGCGCTGGACAACATCTTGGAGCCTGACCAAACTGTCATGGCAGCTGCCCAAGTGCTGGCCTTCAACCGCGCCGTGGAGCTGTACCAAAACAAGCAGCTCGACCGGGCTTTGGTGTTCTTCCGAAAGAGCCGGTCCAACAACGTGGACCCGCAAATGCATGCCGAGACGTTTTACTGGGAAGGTGAGATCTTGTACAATCAAGAAAAGTTCACGCCAGCTGCGGCAGCGTTTGCCATGTTCAGCACCACCCCCGGCAGCTACTTGAGTGAATTGCACAACGACGCCGACTACGCCCGAGGCTACGCCCACTTCAAGAGCGAGAAGTACACCGACGCCTTGTCCGCCTTCCGGTCCTACCTGGAAACCGGACCTCAGGACGACCCTTCCAGGATGCGCGACGCCGAGCTGCGCACGGCCGACTGCTTCTACGCGTTGAAGTCGTTTGAGCAAGCAGGCGACTATTACGACCGTGTCTTGGAGAGGGGAGTCAAGCCCATGGACTACGCTTTGTTTCAGCGCGCCATGGCCTCGAAACTCGATGAAGACCCTGAAGGGCAAGTCGCACGGTTGGAGCAATTGCTGGCCGACTTCCCTGAGAGCCGTCTGGTCGTGGAGGCCCTCTTCCAAGCTTCACGCACCCACATTGAAGAGGGCGCGCTTTCCGCTGCGGAGGACAAGTTGAACACTCTGATTCAATCCTACTCCGCCACACCCCGCGCCAAAGAAGCCCTTGTCGAATTGTGTCTGGTCCACGTGAAGCAAGGCGAAGACGACAAGGTCTTGAGCTTGTGGGACAACATTCGAACCAACTACGGCAACGACAATGTCGCCGCAGACGCGTACAACATCGTGGAGCCCTTGTTGATTCAAAGGGGCTTGTTGGACAACCTCCCTCCAGCTGTGGGCTTGGACGGGGCTGAGATCGAGCAGCGGTTCTTCGAGTCGGCATCCTACCTCGCGTTGGAGGACCGCTGCGCCGAAGCCATCCCACGTTTGACTGAATACGTGCGCCAATACCCCGGAGGCACACACATGGCCGAGGCGCAGTTCTATTTGGCCAATTGTCTGTTTGACCAAAACCTCTCCGACTCCGCGTACGTTTCTTACGTCGCCGTGCTCGCACTGCCTGCTGGCGATTTCAGCGAAGCCGCCGCCTTGGGGGCCGCCACCATCGCATGGAACGCCGGCCAACACCGCAAGGCCCTCGGGCATTATGAGACGTTGGAAGAACTTGCCGCCCTCCAGTCAAACCGATTGGAGGCAGCCATTGGCCAAATGCGGTGCCACTACCTCCTGGGCCAGGAGGACGAGGCGGCCAATTTCGCGGCCCGTGTGATGTATGACCCTGGCACTCCGGATGACATCCAACGGACCGCCAAACTTTGGAACGCGCGCATCGCATGCAACCAGGGCGAGCACAGCACGGTCCTGGAGGACTTGGCGGCACTTGTGACCTTCGGAGGAAGTGCAGGCGCCGAGGCCCAATACCTCTTGGCAGAGCACGACCACAATGCAGGCGCCTTCGACGCTTGTGAGGAAAAGCTGTTTGGGCTGATTGAACAGTTCTACAACCATGACGCTTGGAAGAACAAAGGGTTCTTGCTGCTGGTGAAAACGTACATCGGAATGGACGACTTGTTCCAGGCCCGCGCAACCGCCAACTCCATCCTCGCCAACGTGCAAGTCGCCGAAGTGCAGGAAGCGGTCTCCGACCTCCTCCTTGAAATCGACGCGTTGGAAGCCGCAACCACAGAACCCAACCAAGAATGAAGCAGCCGAATCACCTCGTTTTGTCCCTCGCCTGTTGGGCCCTCCTGCCGCTGGTGGGACAAGCCCAACAAGACACCTTGGACATGGACGTCACCTTTGTGGGCAAACGCACCATGGAAGTGCGGGACGCAGTGAAGTTGAGTTCATGGCCCATGGCCAGGCCGCTGTCCACGGAGAAACCCACCTTGAACTACGACTTGCTTTCCAAGCGCATTCAGTTTGAACCCACCATGACCCCTGTGGAAGCCACGCGCCTGAGGGTGGACGCACCCCTCTCCCGTCTGTACAGAGGCCATGTGAGGGCTGGCGGCGGAAGCAGGGGGACAAGCCTGTTGGACGCGAGCTACACGGACTTGAGGTCCCGGGAAGGAAGTTGGGGCACGTCCTTGCACCACGCCTCCACCGCCTCCCCTTCCAACCTTCTTTCCGGACGGATCCACGAAAACATGTTCGACGCTTGGAATTCAAGGTTTGTGGGCCAAGAGAAAATCTCGTTCAGCGCCCACCTCGGTCAGCACAAGACCCGAATGTTCGGTTTCGACAGCGTGTTTGTGGACAGCACGTCGATGGACGCGACAGCCCTTCGTTGGAGGCAAGCCGGCGCGACCCTTGAGCTGAAAAGCCACCGAAAGGACAGCACCTCATTCAACCATGTGTTCAACTCCACGTTCGACTACTTAACAAACAACCAAGGGCTCGCCGAGCGGCACTTGCTTGGCGAGCTCAACCTCCATCGCCATGTGTGGGGCAAGCGCTTGGACATCGGGATAGAAGCGCAACTCGACCGCACCCAGCTGGACACCTCTCGAGCTTACAACCAAGCCATCGTGAAGCTCAACCCCAGGCTCTCCACAGAGAAAGGCCCATGGCGCGCGGCGGTGGGACTTGGCGTGGCCGTGGACGCAGACCAACCCACGAGGGATGAAATTGGCGATGTCGTGCACGTGTACCCCCGGGCAGAAGTGTCTGTCAATTTGTTCCGAAACCTTTTCGTGCCTTACGCGAAGGTCGGTGGGAACCTCATGGCCAACAACCTTCACCACGTGCTCGAGCTCAACCCCTTCTTCGCCCCTGACCAGCTCGACAGCCCTGTCGTGTTCAACGGCCAGACCATTCAGGCCTCGGGCTTCCGCTCCACCAACAAGCGCTTGGCGTTCTCGGGCGGCGTGCGCGGCACCGTGACCCAACAATTCCGCTTCCATGGGCACGTCAGTTCTGCGCAACACGAGGACTTCTTGCTCTTCAGGCCCACCGCTGTCAACCGCGACACCGCATCATATGTCACGTTTGAAGCGGTGTACGACACCGTGAACGTGAGGACCCTGGGTGGGGAGGTTGGCTTGTCGCTGGGGGAGCGATTTGACCTGAAAGGGAGCTTGACCCTGAACAGCTACAAACTGAGGAACGAAGACCAAGCCTGGCACCTCCCCACCCTCCTTTGGGATGCCGCAGTGGCCTACCAAGTCATCGAAGGTCTCGCCGTCCAGGCAGACGTGCAATACGTCGGTGAGCGGTACGCCTTGAGCCAAGACCCCAACTACGGGAACCCTGAGCCCTTGGACAACGGCAACTACCAACTCGCGTTGCCGGGCTACTTCGACGTCAACTTGACCGCCAACTACCGGTACAACGACCGCCTGGGCGCATGGTTGACTTTGGCCAACTTGGCCAACACGAAGTACAGTGTTTGGGGCGGACACCCTGTGCAAGGATTCCAAGTGCTCGGCGGCGTTCAATACGCCTTCTGACGCTGTCCACATTCCTTGTGAAAACCCTGGTTTTTTCGTGGAAAAATCAGGGTTTTTCATGCGCCAAATTCCCGGGTTGGGCGGGGCCGTCCGAGTATCTTCACAGGTACAAATCATTGCGATGTCAGAAGAGAATAAAAAAGCCGGCAATTCAGGGTATGACGCCAGTCAGATCCAGGCCCTGGAAGGCATGGAGCACGTGCGCATGCGCCCCTCCATGTACATCGGCGATGTGGGGGTGCGGGGATTGCACCATTTGGTGTACGAGGTGGTGGACAACTCCATTGACGAGGCGCTGGCCGGCCATTGCGACACCATCTCGGTGGTGATCACAGAAACCAACGGCATACGCGTGTCAGACAACGGGCGTGGCATCCCTGTGGGCATTCACGAAAAGGAAGGGGTCAGTGCACTGCAGGTCGTCATGACCAAGATTGGTGCGGGTGGCAAGTTTGACAAAGACGCCTACAAGGTCTCAGGTGGTTTGCACGGGGTTGGCGTGTCGTGTGTGAACGCGTTGTCCATCTCCCTGCGTGCCGAGGTTCACCGGGAAGGCAAGGTGTACGAACAGGAATACTCCCGAGGCAAAGAGCTTTACGCGGTCCGTGAAATCGGCACGTCTGAGAAGCGAGGCACCACCGTGGAATTCCAGCCGGACGAAGAAATCTTCGAGACCCTCGTCTACAATTACGACACCCTGGCCGACCGCATGCGCGAGTTGTCTTACCTCAACCAAGGCATCACGGTCACCTTGACCGACGAGCGCGTGCAAGACGACGAAGGCAACCACCTCACCGAAACCTTTCACAGCACCGAAGGGCTGAAAGATTTCGTGACCTACCTCGACGGCAACCGCGAAGCCATCATCCAGGACGTCATCCACGTCAGCGGTGAACGCAACGGGGTGCCTGTCGAGGTCGCCATGACTTACAACAATTCGTTCTCCGAGAACTTGTTCTCTTACGTCAACAACATCAACACCCACGAAGGGGGAACCCACTTGACGGGGTTCCGTCGCGGGTTGACCAACACGTTGAAAAAGTACGCCGACGGCAGCGGCATGTTGGACAAGTTGAAGTTCGACATCAGCGGAGACGACTTTCGAGAAGGCCTGACTGCAGTGGTGAGTGTGAAAGTGGCTGAGCCGCAATTCCAAGGCCAAACCAAGACCAAACTCGGCAACGCCGAAGTGAGCGCCCCGGTGAGCCAAGCGGTGAGTGACATGCTCGAAGCCTACCTGGAAGAGAACCCCAACGACGCCAAGACCATCGTACAGAAGGTCATCCTCGCCGCGCAGGCACGCCACGCGGCAAGGAAGGCCCGGGAGATGGTCCAACGCAAGACCGTCATGGGCGGAAGCGGGCTCCCCGGAAAATTGGCGGACTGTGCTGAAAAAGATCCGGCCCTTTGCGAGTTGTTTCTTGTCGAGGGCGATTCGGCAGGTGGCACAGCCAAGCAAGGCCGCGACCGCATGTTCCAGGCCATCATGCCACTTCGAGGCAAGATCCTCAACGTGGAAAAGGCCATGCAGCACAAGATCTTCGACAACGAGGAGATCAAGAACATCTACACCGCCTTGGGCGTCACGGTGGGGACTGAAGAAGACGAGCGGGCCCTCAATTTGGCCAAACTCCGCTATCACAAAATCGTCATCATGTGTGACGCGGATGTGGACGGAAGCCACATCGAGACCCTCATCCTCACCTTCTTGTTCCGCCACATGAAGGACCTCATCGAGAGCGGCTACGTGTACATCGCCACCCCTCCACTTTACCAAGTGAAGAAGGGCTCACGTTCGATTTACGCGTGGAATGACGACGAGCGCGACCGCTTGATCGCCGAGTTCCGCGGCAAAAGCGGCAGCGACAGCGGCATCCACGTCCAGCGCTACAAGGGCCTTGGTGAGATGAATGCAGAACAGCTGTGGGAAACCACCCTCAACCCAGAGAACCGCACCTTGCGCCAAGTGACCATCGAAAATGCCGCCGGTGCCGACCACGTCTTCTCCATGTTGATGGGCGACGACGTGCCGCCGCGTCGGAAGTTCATCGAAGACAACGCCAAGTACGCGAACATCGATGCCTGACCGCTTCGAGCGGTTGAATGTCGCTGGCATGACCTGCGGGTCTTGCGTGGCCAAAATCGAACACGCCCTTGAGGGGCCCTCTGGCGTGGAACACGTCCATGTCGACCTGCGGCAAGGCACAGTGATGGTGTCCGGTGGCTCCACGCTCTCGCGGCAAGACCTCGAGGATGCCATCCGCTCAGTCGGCTTCGCCGTGGACGGCAACCCCACGGCCAAGGACACCGAAACCAAGGTTGAGGCCTCTTCTTTCACCCCCCTGCTTGTGGCGGTGTCCCTCATCGGGCTGGGCAGTTTGGCTTCGGGAGGGGCCGACGGATTCATGGCCAAGTTCATGGGCGGGTTCTTCCTCGTCTTTGGCGGATTGAAGCTGCTGGACCTGGGTGGCTTTGCCTCTGCTTACGCCAAATACGACCTGCTGGCCGCCAAGCTGCCGGCCTACGGATGGGTGTACCCTTTTGTGGAAGTTTCGCTTGGGTTGGCCTACCTCGCCACGCCTGAATGGACGGGATTGCACGCCATCACGTTCTTGCTGATGACCTTCTCCGCCTTGGGCGTCATTCGCGCCTTGCGCCGTGGTGAGCAGTTGACTTGCGCGTGCATGGGCACCGCATTCAACCTGCCGATGACCACCGTGACCATCGTGGAAGACCTGGGCATGGCCGCCATGGCCGGTGCCATGCTCGTTCAACTCTCAATGTGAAGCACATGTCAACTTGGAACAACAAACTTGTGTGGGTCACCGGCGCCAGCAGTGGCATCGGGAAGGCCTGCGCCGAAGCGTGGGCACGGAAAGGGGCCAAAGTGGTGCTATCTTCTCGCAAGCAAGACGCCCTTGAAGCTGTCGCACAACCGCTGCGTGACGAAGGCTGTGACGTTCACGTGGTGACCCTGGATTTGGCCGATTCGGACAGCTTGCCGGGGGTGGCAGAGCGCGTGGAGTCGACCCACGGCCCGGTGGATGTGATGGTCCATTGCGGGGGCATCAGCCAGCGTTCCAAAGTGCTCGACACCGGCCTCGAGGTGGACCGCCGGGTGATGGAAATCGACTACTTCGGCACCTTGGCCTTGACCAAGGCCTTGTTGCCCGGCATGGTCAAGCGGAAACAAGGCCACTTTGTGGTGGTCACAAGCTTGATGGGCCTGTTCTCCTCTCCCCTTCGTTCAGGCTACTGCGGGGCCAAGCACGCCCTGCACGGATTCTTTGAATCCTTGCGGGCAGAGCACCACGACGACAACGTCAAGGTCACCATGGTCTGTCCGGGGTTCATCCACACCAACATCAGCATGAACGCCGTGGTCGGCGACGGCTCACAACAAGGCACGATGGACGCCAAGACAGGCGCTGGCATGTCCCCTGAAGCGTGCGCCGCAAGCATGATTCGCGCTGTGGAGCGCAACAAAGCCCAGGCGTTGATCGGCCGCACGGAACTTCTTGCGGTCTACTTGAAGCGCTTTGCGCCAGGACTGCTTCGCCGCATCATGCGGCGGGCAGCGGTCACGTGAACTCTCGTCCTTCCACGTGAAGGACCTGCGTTCGCTTTTTCAGGAACCGCAACACCAAAAACGTCAAGGTGCATCCGGCCAGGCCCACCTGCCATCCAGGCGTCAGATGGGATGGATCGCCCGCTCCGGCTGAGCGCACCGCGTCCAACGCAAAGTAACCCAAGACCAAGGCGTAAGTGCCGTTGTACTCCCGCTTGAGCACGTGCCGCCACGAGACGGCGTTGCCCGCCGGCGTCCACGCACTTCTGCGCGAGCCCCACCGGCCTGGCACAAAGGCCGGCACGCGCTGCGACCACTCGGCGTAGGCTTCCCCGAATTTGGCTTCCAAGAAGGCCTCTTCGGCCATGGCAATCCGCAGGTAGTACATCATGTACAGCAAGGTGACGACCAGGGCGAAGTCCATCCGTCCCGTCGCCAGCACCAAGCCCATCCACATCAGGTAATTGCCCAAATACAAAGGGTGACGGACCAGGCTGTACATCCCGCGGGTGTTCAACGATTCGGCCACCTGGCCTTCAGAGGTGTTTCTGCCTGAGGTGCCCGGTGGGACATGCCCGATGGTCTTGGCCCGAACCCAGAGCCCCAGCAGCCCCACGCCCCAGCAGCCAACTTGCCACACCCGGGCGTGCGCCCAATCCGGGGCCTCCCACCCCATCCACAGTGCCGGTGGCACCAAAACCAGGGGCAGGAAACTCCGCCAACGGAACAACGTATTGCCCCGACGGACCAACTCGTCCCTCAACATGAGGCGCCGGCTTGATGGGGGTCGTTCGACACGAGCCACGACTTGGCCGCAGCCATCAAGGGAGCCATCACCGCGTCCTTCTCCAAAAAGGGCACCACCTCGCGGAACGAGGTCTGCAGGCTCGCAAGCGCAGGCGCCATGGCCACGTCGGAACTCCTGAAATCGCTGGCCTGAGCGGCGCACATGGCCTCGATGGCCAAGACTTGCTCGGCATGGCCCAGGACCTTCCACATTTTCAAGGCGCCGTTGGCCCCCATGCTCACGTGGTCTTCCTGGCCATTGCTGCTGTCGGCATTGTCGGCGCTAGAAGGGGTGCACAACTGCTTGTTGTGGGAGACCAAACTCGCGGCCGTGTACTGTGGAATCATGTACCCTGAGTTCAGACCCGGGTTGGCCGCCAAAAACGCAGGCAGGCCGCGCTGGCCGCTCAACATCTTGAAGGTTCGTCGCTCGGACATGCTGGCCCATTCGTGGACGGCCAAGGCCAGGCGGTCCATCGCCAACGCCAACGGCTGGCCATGGAAGTTGCCCCCACTCACAATCAAATCCTCTTCCGGGAATACCAATGGGTTGTCGGTCACGGCATTCATCTCCGCTTCGAACACCGTCCTCACCCCTTCCAACACATCGCGCGACGCGCCGTGGACCTGGGGCATGCACCGGAATGAATATGGATCCTGCACGTACGACCTGGGCTGCGCCACACGCGCACTGCCCGCAATCCAAGCTCGAATGTTGTGGGAAGACAGGATGGCGCCGGCGTGGTTGCGCACCGCATGAATGGAAGGATGCATGGCGGCCTCCAAGCCGTTCCAGGCTTCCAGAGACCATGCCCCCACCGCGTCAGCCCAACCGGCGAGACGCGCGATGCGTTTCAAGGCCACCATGCCCATGCCCAGCATCATTTGGGTGCCGTTGATCAGTGCAAGTCCCTCTTTGGGTCCCAATTCAAGAGGTGCCCACCCCAACTCAGAAAGGGCTTCACCAGAAGGCAATTGACGCCCGTCAGGCATCGTCACCTCACCCAGACCAATCAAGGGCAGCACCATGTGCGCCAGCGGGGCCAAATCGCCCGAGGCGCCCAACGAACCTTGCTCCGGAACCACGGGCAGCACGTTGGCGTTCCAATGGTCCAACAAGCGTTGCACCGTGGTCAGCGCCACACCCGAGTGCCCTTGGGAAAGGCCCTTGACCTTGAGCAAGAGCATCATGCGCACTACTTCTTGGGAGAGAGATTCTCCCACGCCGCAAGCGTGTGAAATCAGCAGATTCCGCTGCAAGCCGCGAAGGTCTTCCACCACCGTCGTGGCCAAATCACCAAACCCTGTGTTGATGCCGTAGAGCACATCGCCCTGGCCAGCCTTCGACACGAGAAACGCATGGCAGTCCTCGATCCGAGCCTTCACCTCGTCCGACAATTCAAACGTGCATTCGTCAGGGTCCAACGACCAGCAAGTATCTGCACTCCACCAGCCCTCTGGCAGGACATCTCGGCGTTTGCTCGGGCTCCGTTCCATGCCGACAAGATACCGCGATGCGCCTATCTTGCAGGCTCAATTTTCCCACATGAGATTCTCTTCTACTTGGCTCGTGGCGACAATGGGGTTGACCCTTTGTTCGTCGCTTTCCGCCCAAACCGAAGCCCGTCAAATCGAGTTCACTGAATTCGATTTGGACAACGGCTTGCACGTCATCCTGCACGAGGACCACGCCACTCCCTTGGTGGCCGTGACAGTTTTGTACCACGTTGGTTCCAAAAACGAAGATCCCAGCCGCACAGGGATGGCCCACTTCTTCGAGCACTTGCTCTTCGAAGGGAGCGAGCACATCGGCCGCGGGGAATTCGACACGTACGTCGAAAACGCGGGCGGCGTCCTCAACGCCAACACCTCCATGGACCGCACTTTCTACTACGAGCTTCTCCCAAGCAACCAGCTTGAGCTCGGGTTGTGGCTCGAATCTGAGCGCATGCTGCACGCCAAGATTGAGCAGATTGGCATCGACACACAAAACGAGGTGGTGAAAGAAGAAAAGCGCCAGCGCTACGACAACCAACCCTACGGCCAACTCCTGCCCAAGACCATGGAGGCGGCCTACAAAGAGCATCCCTACCGTTGGACGCCCATTGGCTCCATGGAACACTTGGACGCGGCCACGCACGCCGACTTCATGGATTTCTACGAGACATTTTACGTGCCTGAGAACGCGACCTTGAGCATCGCCGGTGACTTGGATGTGGAGGAGGCCAAGGAATTGGTCGAGGCCTACTTCGCCGACATCCCACGAGGCGGGCGCGACATCCCTCGTCCTGACATTGTGGAACCCCTTCGCACGGCCGAGGTCCGCGACACGGTGTGGGGCAAGGACCGGCTGCCCATGGTGTTGCAGGCCTACCCGATCCCTGCCCAAGGCACCCCTGATTACTACGCCGTGGACCTTCTCAACCAAGTGTTGAGCGGCGGGGAGAGCTCGCGCCTCAACAAGCGCGTGGTGGAGCAGGACCAGCTGGCGTTGTACTGCGGCGCATTCAGCTTTGGCTTGGAGGATCCTGGATTGACCCTCGCGTTTGCCATGTGCAACATGGGTGTGGACCCCAGCCAGGTGGAAGGTGCCATGAACGAGGAAGTCGAGCGCATGAAGGCCGAGCCCATCGGCGACCGCGAGCTTCAAAAGCTGAAGAACCAAATTGAGTTTGACGCCGCCACGGGCAACCAAAGCATGGCGGGCATCGCCGAAAGTTTGGCCAACTACCACACCTACTTTGGGGACGCCAACCTCATCAACACCGAGGTGGAGCGCTACCTCGCCGTCACCCCAGAGGACATCCAAAGGGTGGCCCAGAAATACTACGAGCCTGAACAGCGCGTCACCCTTTACTTTCTCTACCAAGACAACTGAGCCATGAACTGCATTCCTACTCGAATTTCTTTCGCAGGCCTCGTCCAGGTCTTGATGTTGTGGGCCCTGGGCTTCACTGCTTCCGCCCAAATCGACCGAAGCAAAGCCCCTGAGCCAGGCCCAGCACCTGAATTGAACATCGGGACGAGCACCGAAGTCAAGCTCGCCAACGGCATGACGTTGATCGTGGTGGAAAACCACAAAACGCCGTCGGTGTATTGGAGCATGACCCTGGAGTTACAACCATTCCAGGAAGGCGACAAGGCCGGCATGATGGACGTGGCCAGCGCCATGATGTCCAGCGGCACGGAGTCCCGCACCAAAGCCGAGATCGCCGAGGACATTGAATTCCTCGGGGCGTCGTTCAACGCCTCCGCCACAGGGTTCTCTGCGCGCTCCTTGTCCAAGCACACCGACACCTTGCTCGAGATTGTGGCGGACGCCGTTTTGAACCCCACCTTCCCACAAGAAGAGCTGGACAAAGTGAAAACCCAAATGGGCTCCAGCCTGGCCAACATCGGCACTTCACCTGGCGAAATTTCCGCCAACTTGGTGGCTGCCGTCAACTACGGCGAACTTCACCCCTACGGCGAGGTGATGACCGAGGAAAGCCTTGAAGCCATTGCCCAAGAGGACCTTCAGGCCTACCACAGGAAGTACTTCCGCCCCAACGTCGCCTACCTGATCGCCATCGGGGACATCACCCCGGAAGAGGCGCAGGCCAAGGCAAGCAAGCACTTCGGCACATGGCGACGGAGCAACATCCCCTTTGAACGCGTGTTGCCACCTGCCATGCCCAAAGGCATGGAGGTCCACTTCGCCCCTGTGGAAGGTGCGGTGCAGAGCACCATCAACGTGACCCACGCCATTCCCTTCCCTCCAGGTCACCCCGATGCGGCCGCGGCTCAAGTGGCCAACTCCATCCTCGGTGGCGGGGTGTTCAGCGGACGTCTCATGCAAAACCTACGTGAAGACAAGGCCTTCACCTACGGCGCCCGTTCAAGCTTGCGAACCGACCCCGTGATGGGCCAGTTTTCCGCCTACGCCGACGTGCGCACGGAGGTCACCGACAGCGCGGTGGTGGAATTCTTGTACGAAATCGCCCGCATCCGCAACACGCAGCCTGACTCGACCGAGATGTTCACGGCCAAGGCATCTTTGGCTGGTGGGTTTGCACGCTCCTTGGAAAGCCCAGGCACGGTGGCGCGGTTTGCCCTCAACACATCTCGTTACCACTTGCCGGAAGATTACTACCAAACCTACCTCTCAAGACTCGAGGCGGTGACTGCGGAAGATGTGCAGCGCGTGGCCCAGGAGATGATTCGATTCAACAACGTCAACATCTGTGTGGTGGGGGCGCCTGAGGTCATGGAAAAACTCGAGGTGTTCGACAACCGCCAAGGCATCGACGTGTACGACGCATTCGGCAGGCGTCAGATCCCCCGAGAAGATGCTCCTGAGGGCTTGACCGTGGACGACGTGCTCAAGCGTCACTTCGAGGCCATTGGTGGCAAGAAAGCGTGGGGCAAAGTGAAAACCATGGTGGCCGAAGGCTCGGCCGAGTTTGGGGTGGGTCTGAATCTGCAATTCCGCGAGTCCACTCGCCTGGAGAAGGGCAACCGCGCCAAGCGCACGGAAATGCTCATGTCCAACCAACCTGTGATGGTCCAACTCGTGACCGAAACCGCGGGAAGTCAATCGGCCATGGGTGAAACCAACGCCATGGACGCCGACGAACTCGCGTTGCAGCTGTCTGACCTTTCGCCGGTCCGGTTGTTGGGCTTGGAGAAAGAGGGGTACAGCAGCCGCATCCTGGGGGTGGAAGCCTTGGACGGCATCCCTTGCACCCTGGTGGAATTCACCCGCGATGGCTTGGCAGAAACCTACTGGTTCAACAGCGAAGATGGCTTGATGATGCAATCGAAGAAGCCCATGGGCGACGGCGCTTTCGTGGTGGAGCGGTTGGATTTGTACCTCCCCCACGGAGAAAAGGCTTTGAAGGTGGCGTCCAGCCGCAAATCGGTGGTGGATGGCCAACCCATCCACCAGCGCACCGTTCGGGTGAGTTTCAACGTGGAATTGGACGACAGCCTCTTCCAACAAGACTGAACGTGGACCAGGGTGCGCCTTTGATCCAACTCTCCGGCGTGGATGTCCGGCACCACGAGCACGTCGTGTTGTCGGACATTCACCTCGAGGTGCGCCCTGGCGAATTGGTCTACCTCGTGGGCCGAACAGGCAGTGGCAAGTCCAGTCTGCTCAGGACCCTCTATGGGGATTTGTCCTTGAGCTCGGGCAATGGCCGGGTGTGCGACGTCGACTTGAACAAGGTCACGCCGCGAAACGTGCACGTCTTGCGTCGGAAGCTTGGCATGGTGTTTCAAGATTTTGGACTCTTGGAAGACCGAAGCGTGGACGACAACTTGCTGTTTGCGCTGAACGCCACAGGGTGGATGAACAGCCAAGCCAAGCGTCGACGGATCGACGAAGTCCTGGCGGCGGTCGGCCTGGAGCACAAAGGGTACAAGCTGCCCCATGAACTCAGTGGCGGCGAACAACAACGTGTCGCGATCGCACGAGCCCTGCTCAACGACCCTCCCCTCCTGCTGGCCGACGAGCCCACAGGCAACCTGGACCCAGACACCACGGAGGACATTTTAAAGCTGCTTCATGCGCTTCCTGGCCAAGGCAAATCGCTGGTCATGGCCACCCACGATTGGGCGTCGATGGACCAACGTCCGGGACGTGTTTGGAGGTGTCAGGACGGCGTCGTCCACGATGAACATGCGTGACCTCACGGTCCTGATCCCGAGCTGGAACGACGCGGAAGCCCTCTCGGTCACCTTGACGGCGTTTGCCTCTCTTCCGGCTGAGCTGAAAGACAGGCTGGACATTGTCGTCTCTGACGGTGCTTCCAGCGACCACACCTTGCACGTCTTGGCGGCGCACGCCGACCTGGTGCGCCATGTGTCTTCCCGACCAGACCAAGGGGTGTACGATGCCATGAACAGGGGCCTGTCGGGTTCCAATGGCAGTCACGTTTGGGTGGTGGGCGCGGGCGATGTCCCTGATCAAGATGGTTTGACGCACGCCCTGGCTGTTTTGACCTCCGACGTCTCGCCCACTGCGCATGCATGGTCCGTGGCCACCCTGCCTCCCTTGGAGCCGGGCGTACCAGCTCGGTTTGAGCCGAATTGGGGCGGGACGCTGACCTGGAAAAACACGATGCACCACCAAGGACTCGTGGCCCCAAGGGCTTGGTTGGAACGTCACCCCTTCGACACCTCCTTGAACATCCTGGGCGACTACGCCCAAATGCTTGAATGGCGAAACATGGGGCACCATGTGGCGTGTCATCCTGAGAGGGCTCTTTGTCGCGTGGCGCCGGCCGGATTGTCCCGGACCTTCAACGTCGCCTTGTACCGGGAAGAATGGCGCATGAAAAGGGCACGCCTTGAGGGACCGCGCCTTTGGGCTCAGCCCTTCTGGCTCGTGGCCAAATGGGCCTTCAAACAAGTGTCGACGGTCGCCAAGATCTGAGGCTCATCCACGCCCCAATGAAACTGGTCGCTGGCCGACTGCAAGGCCTTGGACCAGGACGCTTTGTTTGTCTCCAGGACCGTCTTCACCGCCTCACTGAGGGCCTCAGGGGACGCATCTTCCACGACCTCACCCAACCCGTGGCCCCGCACGATGGCCGCCACCTCTTTTCGCGCGGTCACCACCATCGGCAGGCCTGCATGCATGAAATCGAACAGCTTGTTGGGCAAACTCATTTCGTAATTGCCATGGCCCGCCTTGTCCAGACTCAATCCCACATCCGCACTCGCCGTGAGCACCCTCAACTGTTCGAACGGAAGCTTGGGAATGCAGTGCAGCCGCCCCTCATATTGGGCATGGTTCATGGCCTCTCTGGCCTCCTCCCATTCAATCCCTGCGCCCACAAGCACCAGCCGAATTCCCTTCATGTCTGGAAGCGCCGCCACAGCTTCCGCCGCCCCACGGTCCCGATCCATGTAAGCCCCTTGCATCAAGGCAATGGGCAAATCGACGGGTACTCCGTGCTTCAAGAACGCTTGCCGCCCCTCCACCACGGGTTTGGGCTGGCGGCGAGGCATGTTGCGCACCACCCGCACATCCAATCCGTATGTGGATCGGTAAGCCGCTGCAATGCTGTCGTTGACGGTGATCATGCACGGCAGCTTCTTGAAGGCCCACCGTTCCAGCAGGCGCCACACCTCCTTCTTGAATGGATGTCCCGTCAAGCCAGCCGCCTCGGTGAAGTACTCGTGGCTGTCGTACATGACCGGCAACTTGCCCCACGCCACCGCGGGCGCCAAGGTGTCCAGGTCGTTGCACCAAATCGCGTCAAATGCCTCTCCATGGGACTTGACCCATCTCCACAAGGCCAGTTGCAATTCTACATAAAACCGAACCCCGCCGTGGACCCGCAAAGTCAGCCTTTCGGCGGAGAAAGGGCCTGCATAAGGCTTGGAGTTGGGCATGTTGCGACCGACGAGGTGCGGGTCCCAACCCGCGTCCTTCAACGTTTGGCACGTTTTGGCCACGCGTTGGTCAAAGTTCAAATCGTTGGAGACCCAAACGGCCACCCGTTTGCGGGCCTTCACAGCTCGCCGTCTTTCACCTTTTGGAGAACCCGCTTGGTGTAACGAGGGAAATCTCCCTGCATCATCCAGCCGAAGTAACCGGGGTCTTTGGCGAGCACATCCTTGACGCGCTTGCCGGTGTGCTTCCCAAACTGGAACACCACCTCCCCTTCGTCATCGTACACCAAACGCCCCATCAGATCAGCGTTGTTCCGCATTCTGCAAAATTCCGCCAAGGCTTCAACCTCCGCGGGCACAGGCCCCACGGTCTCGCCACGGCTGTTGAGCACCGTGTGGTCTTTGTACCGTTCCAATTGAGCCAAGAATACGTCCACCGTTGCGAGCGTGTCAGGCAGGGCCTCATGTGCGCCTTCCAACTCCTTGCCGCAGTAGAAGTCGTAGGCAGCCCGCAAGGTGCGCTGTTCCATTTTGTGGAAGATGTTTTGGACGTCGACCAAGTGCCGTCCCTCCAGTCCAAAATCGATGCCCACCCGCAAGAACTCCTCGGCCAACATGGGCACGTCGAAACGGTTGCTGTTGAAGCCCCCCAAATCGCATCCATGGAGCCACTTGAGCAGCCCTGGGGCGATGCGACCGAACGTCGGAGCGTCGGCGACATCCTCGTCATACACGCCATGCACCAAGCTGCTCTCAAGCGGAATGGGCATTTCCGGATTGACCAAGATGCGGTGTTCCTTGCCAGGAGCTTCAGGCTTTTTGATCACCGTGCCGTCGGGCATCAGTTTGACCATGGCCATCTCCACGATGCGGTCCACCCCAACTTTGGTCCCCGTCGTCTCGAGGTCAAAAAACACCAACGGCCGCTTCAAATGCAGCTTCTTCACCAATTCCATCATGTCGTTCAGAGCTTGGGGAATTAACCCTCAATGGGGCGGTTGAGGTCGAACCCTTCCAAGTAATCGGCCACGCGACGCACAAAGCTTCCGCCAAGCATGCCGTCCACCACGCGGTGGTCGTAGCTGTGGCTGAGAAACATCATGCTGCGCACGGCGATGACGTCGCCTTGTTCCGTCTCCAACACCGCAGGACGCTTGCGAATGGCACCCAATGCCAAAATGCCCACCTGCGGCTGGTTGATGATGGGCGTGCCCATCACGTTGCCAAAGGTGCCCACGTTGCTCATGGTGTAGGTGCCACCGGCGATGTCATCAGGGGTCAACTTTCCGGCGCGGGCACGTGCAGCGAGGTCGTTGACCTGACGCGCGAGTCCCTGCAGGTTGTATTGGTCGGCGTGCCTGATCACAGGCACAATCAAGTTGCCCGAGGGCAATGCGGCGGCCATGCCGAGGTGGATGTTTTTGTGAATCAAGATTCGGTCTCCGTCCACACTGGCATTGATGCCAGGGAAGTCGCGGATCGCCTTGACAATGGCTTCTGCAATGAGCGGGGTGAACGTGAGCTTCTCCCCAAACTTCTCCTGGAAGGCCTTTTTGTTGGCGTTGCGCCATTGCACCAAGTTGGTCACGTCGGCCTCCACAAACGAAGTGACGTGGGGACTGGTCTGGACGCTGCGCACCATGTGGTCCGCAATCATTTTGCGCATCCGGTCCATTTCCACGATGTCGTGGGCCCCGTCCACGCTGGTCGCGGCAGGCGCGGCGTTAGCGGCCTTGGCCACGGGTGCTGGAGCCGGCACGGGGGCAGGCTTGGCAGCCGGCGCAGCTTGACCGCGGCCTTTGACGTACGACAGGATGTCCTTTTTGGTGACCCGACCTTCAGCACCTGAGCCCGACATGGACTCGAGCT
The DNA here is from genome assembly GCA_049610985.1 of Flavobacteriales bacterium. Lineage (GTDB taxonomy): Bacteria > Bacteroidota > Bacteroidia > Flavobacteriales_D > Sanyastnellaceae > UBA11663. Next base: position 63,146 of record JBMZAB010000007.1, read on the forward strand.
CGGCCATGGAAATGCCTTCTTTCTCGGCAATGCTGCGCACCAACGGCGAGTAGAAACGGCCGGAAGGTCCCTTTCTGGCAGGGCCTCCTTCAAGAGGCGCCATCACCTCTTCCACCACGGCCGCTGAAGGCGAGTTGGGCGCGGCTTGCGCAGGCGCCGGAGCTGGGGCTGGGGCTTCAGCAGAAGCAGGTGCGGCTGTGTCACCCGATCCTTCGCCGCCCACGTCGTAACGGGCGATCACGGCACCCACTTGAACCACATCCCCCTCGGCCACGCACCATTCCACCAACGTGCCATCCTCTGGCGCAGGGACTTCAGAGTCCACCTTGTCGGTTGCAATTTCAACGATGGGGTCGTCGGCCTCCACGTCGGCGCCGGCATCCACGACAAGTTTGGTGATCGTGGCTTCTGCCACGCTTTCGCCCATCTTGGGCAGGAGAATGTCAATGATGGCCATGAGAGATGATTGCTCGCCGCGAAAATAAGGCATCCACGACCACCGAAAGGTCCTTTTTCCAATGGTAGTCCTGGGTGTGCGTGAAGGCCTTTCGCCGCGCCGCTCGGTCGCCCAGACCGTCTTTCAAATCAAGCAAGTGGGGCTTATCCATGTCCAAAGAACCTGGGCTGACCCATGTCTTTTGGCCCCAAAGCACTTGCCAGGCATGCCCCAACCACGAGGCACGCCCGAGCGCCACCAGCCCAGGGGCGAACAGCAAGAGCAAGGCCGAGGAGGTCACATCAAAGCGGCGCTTGACCAAGGCCATTTCAGGGCGGTGCAGCCCGCGTTGGAAGTCCACGAACGACGGACGTGCCGCCCCCCCACTGGCCATCAAATCGCCTGCGTCCGTCCACGCGATGCGACAATGCACGCCGCGTTTTCCGAGCTCAGGCAGCGCCTTCACAATGTCCTGAGCGGTGACATCACGGCCGCTGAACACCACCTCCTGCACGTTGTGGATTTGCAGGGCGTCGGACAAGTCCCGCACAGTCCCCACCCAAGGAATAGATTGGACAGACGGACGCATGTCGTCTGAAGCCAGGGTGTCTTGTGCCCACAGGGCGTGCGCTTGTTGCTTTTGTTGGACACCCTCGGTTTTGCGGAGCAGGTCCACCACAGCGGGTAAATCCTGCGACGCCACCAAGACGCGGCGAATCATCCTGGGATTGCCAGCACGTTTCCACCGCCGGTAAGCCACAGCGGCGTGGATGGCACCCTGAAGAAACACAAGTCCCAAGACGCCAGAGCGGCTGAACCTCCACCCCTCTGGCCAGAGGCTGTACACGATGACCGTCAGCGAAGACGCAGCTACCCATGCCGACCACGGACGGAAACGAGAATGCAACCGGCTGGGCTCCGCATGCCCCCCGAACAACGTCAGCGCTGCGGTTTGAAGGGCCCAAAGCAGGCCCCCTTGCCACAAGACCTCGGACCAGTTGAACTGGCGTTGTCCCCAGGCGTCCAGTGCCCACAGCCACGCACCGAACAACGCCAAGGTGACCCCAGCAACACGGATCATATCACCCCACTTCGAAAGCATGCGACGCACCACTGCCAACGCAGCACGACCGTAAATGGCCACCCGGATCATCCATGAAAACGCATGTGCCTGACGACCCTCGTAATGTTTGGCGGCGAACAACAACATGGCGTTGTAGAACACCATGACGTAATTCAGGCTTCCCTTTTTGGTGCTTTCTCCCTTGTAGTGGATGATGCTCGTATTGGCGCAATAATGGTTCTCCCATCCGCCCAGCACCAAACGCCAGCTGAGGTCGATGTCCTCACCGTACATGAAAAACTGCTCGTCGAGCAAGCCCACTTCATCCAGGGCCTCCTTTCGCATCCACATGTAAGCCCCTGCGAGGATGTCGACGGGTCCGGTGTCGTGTTCTCCCAGATGGCCAGCGTAGTAGGCGTTGAACTTCTCCGATGTGGGCGCGAAATGGTGCAGCCCGGCCATCCTGCAAAACGCAACCCATGGCGTGGGCAAGCCGCGCTTGGACTCGGGAAGGTACTTTCCTGTCCCATCGTACATCGGCACCCCCATGCCTCCGACTTTGGGGTGGGCATCCATGTGCTCAAGCCCTTTGGCGAAGGTGTCCTCGCGCACCACCGTGTCCGGATTCAGCAGCAGCACGTGCTTGCCTGAGGACTTGCGAATGGCCTGGTTGTTGGCCACGGAAAACCCCACATTGTCTTCGTTGGCGATCAGCTTGACCCACGGGAACCGGCGCTTCACCATGTCCACCGAACCGTCGATACTCTTGTTGTCCACGACCCAGACTTCCACTTTGAGCCCCTTGGAAGCCCGCTCCACAGACACCAAACATTGCTCGAGGAATGCCCGAACGTTGTAACTCACAATCACGACACTGAGGTCGGTCATCCCTTGTACGGCAAGCGGTTCAACAACGAGCTGGACAGCGTGGCCTCGTCGGCGTACTGCAGCGCTTCACCGACAGACACGCCGCGCGCGATGGTGGTGAGCAAGATGTCGTGGGCCTGGACGCGTTTGGCAAGGTAAAAGGCGGTCGTGTCCCCTTCCATCGAAGCAGGCAAAGCAAGGATGACCTCCTTCACCTCGGTCGATTGAACCCGTGCGACCAAAGATTCCACCGTCAGGTCTGCTGGCCCCACTCCGTCCATGGGGCTGATGACGCCACCCAAAATGTGGTACAATCCGCGGTACTCTCCCACAGACTCCAGGGCCAACAGGTCCCGAATGTCCTCGACCACGCACAAGGTGGAGCTGTCGCGGTGGGGGTTGGCGCAAATGTTGCACACCCCGTCTTCTGTGGGATTGTGGCATGTGGTGCAAGGCTTGACGCCTTGGCGCATCGCCACCATGCTCTCGGCAAAGTCCCGCACGCGCTCTTCGTCTCGGGCGAGCAAGTGAAGCACGAGACGCAAGGCGGTGCGTCGTCCAATGCCCGGAAGGCTCGCCATTTGGTCCACGGCGGATTCGATCAACCTCGAGGGCAATTGCATGGGGCGAAGTTACATTTGGCGCCATGACCCCGACCCTTGCGATTTGCATTTCCCTCGCCTACGTTGGCGTGTTGTTGGCCGTGTCTCGTTGGTCTTCTCGTCGGGCCGGGTCGGAGGAAGACGTCTTCTTCGTGGCCAAAAAAAGCGCGCCATGGCCCCTTGTGGCGTTTGGCATGGTCGGCGCCTCACTCTCGGGGGTGACGTTCTTGAGCATCCCGGGGTGGGTGCGCGACCAAGAATGGACGTACATGCAAATGGTGCTTGGCTACTGCATTGGTTACCTGATTGTTGCTACCGTTCTTCTGCCCTTGTACTACAAGATGGGGCTGACCAGCATCTACAGCTTTTTGGGCACGCGCTTTGGCACGGAGGCCCGCAAAACGGGGTCGGCGTTTTTCTTGCTGAGCCGGGTGGTCGGCGCGTCGTTCAGGCTGTTTCTCGTGGCCCTGGTCCTCGAGGTCCTCGTGCTGGAACCGTTGGCCGGAGGAGAGGTCCCGGGTTGGTGGTTTGCAGGCACCACCGCCGCCATCCTGGCGGTCATATACGCCTACACCCGTCGGAGCGGCATGGGCACTGTGATTTGGACGGACACCCTTCAGACGGCTTGCATGCTCCTGGCGGTGGTCATGACCGTAGGAGGCATCTTGCACGCTGGTGGACAAGGCTGGCTGGACTTGCCTTCTGCCCTGTCTGACACCGGCATGACCCGGGTTTGGGTCACCGACGATTGGAGGGCGAGCAACCATTGGCTCAAGCACATCTTGGCGGGGATGTTCGTGACGGTCGCCATGACGGGACTGGACCAGGACATGATGCAAAAGAACTTGGCTTGCCGCTCCCTGGGCGACGCCCAAAAAAACATGGGGGCGTTCACCGTCATCTTGGTGGCCGCCAACTTGCTGTTCCTCAGCATGGGTGCGTTGCTGTGGATGCACGCGGGCCGCATCGACATGGCCCTTCCCGATGCCACCGACAAACTGTACCCCCTTGTGGCGCTGGGTGGCTCGTTGGGGCCCGCTTTGGGCGTGGCATTCCTGGTGGGGCTGTTGGCGTCGGCCTTCAGCTCGGCCGATTCGGCCCTCACCGCCCTGACCACCTCCACGTGCATCGACCTGATTGACACCCCGTCCAAGACGTCCGAGGAAGCGTTCCGCATCCGAAAGCAGGTTCACTTGGGTCTTGCCGTCCTGTTGTGGCTGGTCATCGTGGCGTTCAACGCGGTCAACGACACCTCGGTGGTTGCGGCCCTGTTCACCGTGGCCAATTACACCTACGGCCCGCTGCTCGGACTGTTCGGGGTGGGCATGTTCACCGCACTCCGACCGCGCGCCAATTGGATTCCACTGGCGTGTGTGTTTGCCCCCGTCGCAGGGTATGGCCTGGAACACGCGCTGACCACCTGGGTGGGCTTCAGCTTTGGGTTTGCCCTGCTGCCTGTGAACGGGTTGTTGACAGCCTGCGGCCTCTGGTTCATATCTGAGCGCAGCTGACGCCGCTCACCTCAAGGCGAGGTGTACTTTTGGGCTGCAAAATTCTTCAGCCTAGATGGAACACACCACGTCCAAACTGCTTCAGCGCCTAAGCGAATCGGCCACCATTGCCATGTCACGCAAGGCCCGCGAATTGAAAGACCAAGGCATCGACGTCATCTCTCTGTCGTTGGGCGAGCCCGATTTCGACACGCCTGACGCCATGAAGCAAGCAGGCATTGGCGCCATCGAAGCCAACGAAACCCACTACACACCTGTGCCCGGCACCCCTCGCGTGCGGAAGGCGATTGTCGAGAAATTCAAGCGGGACAATGGGTTGACCTACAGCATGGACGAGGTGGTCGTCAGCACCGGCGCCAAGCAAAGTTTGGCCAACGTGGTGCTGTCGCTCGTCGACCCAGGGGACGAAGTCATTTTGCCTGCGCCTTTTTGGGTCAGCTACGAGGAGTTGGTGAAAGTCGCCGGCGGCACCCCCGTCATTTTGCCCACGAGCATCGACAACGATTACAAGGTCCAACCTGAAGCGTTGCAAGCCGCCATCACCGACAAGACACGGCTGGTGATGTACTCCTCCCCTTGCAACCCATCGGGTTCGGTTTACACCCACGACGAAACAGCTGCCCTGGCCAACGTGCTCCGAAAGCACGACCGCGTCATCACCGTCAGCGACGAGATCTATGAGCTGATCAACTTCACCGAAAAGCACGCAAGCATGGCCGCACAGCCAGGCATGTGGGAACGCACGGTGACCGTGAACGGCGTCTCCAAAGGATTCGCCATGACCGGGTGGCGTTTGGGGTACATCGGCGCGCCGAAGTGGATTGCGGCGGCGTGCACCAAAATCCAAGGCCAATTCACCTCCGCGCCCTGTAGCATCACCCAAGCGGCGGCCGCGGCGGCGCTTGAAGCCGACCCCAGCGTCACGAGCGAGATGGTGGCGGCATTCCGACGTCGCCGCGCTTTGATGGTGGACGGGCTCAGTCAGGTGCCAGGCTTCAAGGTCAACCAACCCATGGGCGCGTTTTACGTGTTCCCGGATGTGAGTGCCTTGTTCGGCAAATCGTTTGAAGGCAAAACGCTTGGGAATTCGGACGACGTGGCGTTCTTCTTGCTCGAGCAAGCCCAGGTGGCTTCCGTGTCTGGCGCCGCGTTTGGCACCCCCGAATGCATCCGCTTGTCCTACGCTGCCGCCGATGCGGTCCTTGAAGAAGCGGTATCCCGGATCCAGAAAGCCTGCGCGCGTTTGGCGTAAAGTCCGACCTTTGCGAGCATGAGCAAGGTGGATCAACCCCTTCCATTTGACATCCTTCCTTGGGAACGCCCCAAGGTGTGCGTTGTCGGAGACGTGATGGTCGACGCCTACATGTGGGGACACGTGAGCCGCGTGAGCCCTGAGGCCCCCGTGCCCGTCGTGGATGTGACTCGGCGAGAAATTCGGGCAGGTGGCGCGGGCAACGTGGTGAAAAACCTGCATGCCCTTGGGGCGGAGGTGACGTTGGTCAGTGTGGTCGGCCAAGACACCTCCGGTGCAGACTTGACCAACTTGCTCGAAGACGTGTGTGACCCGCATTTGGTCGTGGATCCTTCGCGGCCAACCACCGTCAAAACTCGAGTGATCAGCGGAGGTCAACACGTCGTGCGTGTGGACGAGGAGTCCACCGAGGACGTGACTTCGGCGGTGGGACAAGACGTGCTGAACACTTTCAAGGCATTGCTCGAGGGCGCCAGCCGCCCCGACGTGGTGATTCTTGAGGACTACGACAAAGGCGTACTCACGGAGGAAACTGTCTCCGGCTTGCTTGCGGCTTGCAAACATGCAGGCTTGCCAGTGGTTGTGGACCCCAAACTCAAGCGCTTCCAATCGTACCATGGCGTGGCCCTCTTCAAGCCCAATTTGAAGGAGTTGAACGAAGGCCTCGGGTTGACGGAACCCGTTCACCCCCAGCAAACGTCGAACATGGCCAAGGCTGTAGAACGGTTGCGGTCCAACCTCGGGTGTGAGCGTGTCATGGTGACCCTGGGGGAGCATGGCACGTGGATTCATGCGCCTCAGGAAGACATCGTCCATTTGCACATCCCCGCGGTGCCGCGTGAAGTGATGGACGTCAGCGGCGCTGGCGACACAGTGATCTCCGTGGCGGCCCTGTTGTTGGCGGCAAGATGCAGCGCAGAGGCCATTGCACGTGTGTCCAACTTGGCCGGCGGATGGGTGTGCGAACGCGTCGGCGTCGTGCCCATTACCAAGTCAGACTTGCAAGCGGAACTGCCCCGTGTCCACGCCTCCATTTCAGACCCACGTTGAGCTGGCAAGAATTTCGGGAGCGGGCCAACGTATGGCTCTACGACAGCAAGGATCAGGCCCTGGGCCTGTTTCAATGGCTGAACCTCGCCGTCAATTTGTCGGCGTTGGTGTCGTTGGCCATCTACTATGGCTACGACCATTCCGAAGAAACTGCCGGACAACTTTTCGGCGTGGTGAAATTCAGCTTTGGTTTCTACGTGTTGCACTACCTGGTTCGGGTGCTGTACCACTTCCACCCCAAAACCTTCTTCCGAGAAACTTGGGGAGAAGGGCTGTTGATGGCGTTGCTCGCCGTAGAAGGCGCCGGCGACCTCTTCCTGGGCATGCCTTTGCTGGGATCTGCCGTGAGCACTGTGTTGCCCAACGCGACCGACCTGAGCACCTTCGTCGTGCAAGGCTACCTGCTGGTGGCCATCCTCACGGAATGGATGAGGCCTGGGTCGCGTTTGCCCCGGGTCAAAGTACATCCTGCCATGGTGTTCATCATGAGCTTCCTGGTGTTGATCGCGGCGGGAACGTGGCTGTTGAGCATGCCCCAAATGACCACTTTGGAAGGCGGCATGCCGTGGGCAGACGCCTTGTTCACCGCCACCAGCGCGACCTGCGTGACGGGGTTGATGAGCGTGGACACCATGACGTACTTCACACACAAGGGACATTGGGTGCTGCTGGTGCTCATCCAGTTGGGCGGGCTGAATTTCATCGCGTTTGGGTCCTTCTTGGCCCTGGCGTCCAAGTTTGGTGTGGCGGTGAAACAGCACGACGTCATCGAAGATTTCGTGAACACGGACAACCTCCTGGGCAGCAGCGGCACCCTGAGCAAGGTGGTGCTATGGTGCCTTGGCCTAGAGTTCCTCGGCGCCGTGGCGCTCATGGCGTTGTGGAGTCCAGATGTGCCATTCTCAGGGTGGGCTGACCGCGCGTTCTCGTCTGTGTTCCACAGCGTCTCGGCCTTCAACAACGCAGGCATCACCCTCTTCACCGACGGACTGGCCCACCCTTGGGTGGCCTCGAACTGGTTGGTGCACTGGGTCATCACGGCGTTGGTGTTCTTGGGGGCGTTGGGCATGATCGCCATGTTTGATCTGTTTGACGTGTCCAAGCTGCGAGAGCGCATGATGCAACCTTGGAAGACCATCTCCTTCCCCACCAAAATCGCCCTGTATTTTTCCACCGGGCTTGTGGTGGTCGGTGCGGTGGCTTACGGCGCGCTGGAGTGGCATGGCACCCTGGATGGGATGTCTTGGTTTGGGAAATTCACCACCGCGGTGTTCCAAAGCGTGACGCGCACAAGCGGCTTCAACACCGTGGACATTGGCGCGGTGGGCATGCCCATGCTGTTTTTGCTGATGGTACTCATGTTCATCGGCGCCTCTTCCAGCTCGACGGGTGGCGGCATCAAGACGAGCACTTTCGCAATCGTGCTGGCGGACGTGGCCCGAACAGTCCGCGGGGCCGACCACGTGCAAATCTTCAAGCGCACCATCAACGACGTGCTTCGGTCTCGGGCCTACAGCGTGCTGCTCTTTTTCCTCGTCGGAAACCTCGTCGGGGTTTTTCTGTTGACCTTGACCGAAAACGCGATGTTGAACGCCAACGCCTGCACCTTTTTTGACCTGGCCTTCGAGCATGTCAGCGCCATGGGCACCGTAGGTTTGAGCACGGGCATCACCCCCATGATGTCCACTGCGGGCAAGTTGGTGCTTTCTGCGGCCATGTTTGTGGGACGTGTGGGCACTTTGACGGTGGCGTTTGCCGTCGGTGGGCGAACCTTGCAGTCCCATTTCAAATACCCTGACGGGCACACGCTCGTCGGGTGACCCTTTCCCCTATCCCTATGGGCACAAAGATCACACCCTACGTCAATTCTGACGACGAAGCCAAGAAGAATCAAGTCGAGCGCATGTTCGACGGCATCGCCCACCGGTACGATTTCCTCAACCACTTCTTCTCGTTGGGCATCGACGTGCTGTGGCGCAAGGCATGCATTCGAATCCTTCGCAAAGAGTCGCCAGCCAAACTCTTGGACGTGGCCACCGGAACCGCAGACTTCGCGATTGAAGCGGTCCGCATGGGGCTCAACGTGCACGTCTCAGGGGTGGACATCAGCGCCGGCATGTTGGACGTGGGGCGCAAAAAAGTGGCGGCCCGGGGATGGAACGACCGCATTGAGTTGATTCAAGGCGATTCGGTCAAGCTTCCCTTCGAGGATGGCCACTTTGACGCGTACACCGTCGCCTTCGGGGTCCGAAATTTTGAGGACCTCCAAGGTGGGCTGCGAGACATGCGCCGAGTGCTGAAGCCCGGCGGACTTGGACTCGTGCTCGAGTTTTCCAAGCCTCGGGTGTTTCCGATCAAGCAGGTGTTTGGGCTCTATTTCAAGCACATCATGCCTACCGTGGGACGTTGGGTGAGCAAAGACCCCGCGGCCTACACCTACCTCCCAGAAAGCGTCGATGCGTTCCCTGAGGGGCAGGACTTCCTGGAAGAAATGCGCAAAGCCGGGTACGTGGACCTGAACGCCCGTCCATTGACCGGTGGCATCGCCACGGTGTACACCGGGCGCAACCCACAGACGGCATGATCCTGAAAGTGCTCCCCAGCACGCTGTCCGGCGACAACGTGTGGGCGCCGCCCAGCAAGAGCATCATGCAACGGGCCTTGGCCCTGGCGACGTTCGCGGAGGGCACCACCATGTTGCGCCGCCCTTCCGAATCGGACGACTGCACCCAAGCCATGATGATGAGCGCCCAACTCGGCGCCACCTTGGAGTTGGGCGACGATGCCGTGGCCGTGCATGGCGTGGCGCGACCCGCACCCCGAACCGACACCTTGACCCCAGGGGAATCTGGCCTTGGCGCGCGCACCTTTGGCACCCTTGCTGCCCTGCACAACCAACCCCTCGCAGTAAGTCGTGAGGGCACGTTGGCGTCCCGCTCTTTCCAAGGTTGGGCCACGGCGTTGCGTGCTTGCGGGGCCGAAGTGAACGGTCAAGAACCTGGAGAAACCTTGTCGGTCCAAGGACCGCTTCAACCTGGGACGTATGAATTGGATGCGAACGGAACCAGCCAAGTCATCACCGGGCTGTTGTGCAGCCTTCCCTTGTTGGAGGGCAAATCCAAGTTGACCCTGCACAACGTGGTCAGCACCCCCTACATGGAGATGACCTTGGAGATGATGGAAGACTTTGGACTCCAAGTCGACGCCCGCCAATTGGATGACGGCCGCAGTTGGGTCCTGAGCATCCCTGGCAACCAACGCGCACAGGCCGTGGACATGACGATCGATGGAGACTGGTCTGGCGCGGCATTTTTACTGGGCTTGGGGCTCTTGTGTGCCCCCCACTCCCTGACGGTAGAAGGGTTGGCGAGCAGCGTTACCCAAGCGGACGAAGCCATCAAAGGCGCCCTGCTGTTCAGCGGATGTCGATTGGCAGGGGTGGACGACGGCATCCAAGTGTTTGCGGGGAAGCCCAAGGCGTTTCAAGTGGACCTGACCGATTGCCCGGATTTGTTTCCCCCGTTGGCGGCCATGGCTGTTTTTGCCAAAAAGCCAAGCACCCTCAAGGGCTTGCACCGTTTGGGCAACAAAGAATCCAACCGCGGCCTGGCGATCCAAGAAGAATGGGCCAAGCTCGGCGTGAAGGTGGAACTCGACGAAGCCAACGACACCCTTCGCGTGCATCCTGCCAAACCCCAATCGGGACGCATCGACCCGCGTGGAGACCACCGCATGGCCATGGCCGCGGCGATTCTCGGGGCGGCTGGCGCCCCCGTGGAAATCGTGAACGCCGAATGCGTGGCCAAGAGCTACCCTGCCTTCTTCGACGACCTCGAATCGCTCGGGGTTTCGATTCAGGTGGTGGCCAAGTGAGGCTTGGCGGACCGGGTCATCAGCACCGCGGAAATCGCCCCCGTCAACCCGCCGAACACCGGACCGACCGTCCACGCCAGCACAGGAAGGGACATCCACGCCCAAAAAGGCAGCCCCACACCCAAGGCCGTTTTCCAGGCACGCAAGCTTTTGCGCAACCCGTCGCGGCCGCCCAACGCTTCCCGCTCCCAGACGTAATCCAACATCGACGCGCCGTAGACCCACACCCCAAACGCCCAGGTCAACATCACCCAAACTGGAGCCATCACCGGCAGCGCCAACGTCGCCAACCAGCACCCCAACAACACCCCCCACTCAAACGCGGCAAGCAGCAAGGCTGAACGCAGCCCGCGCCAAGCGTCCTTCCACGCCCGGCGCCAAGAAAAGGGCAATTCCCTCCCCGTGAGGCGAACTTCAGCGGCTTCGCTGACCATGGCCAGAATGGGGCCCATGCACACCAAGACCAGGTGTTTGGTGAGCTTGAGCTTGACCACCAGCAAAACCAGGGACACCGCGCCTTGGGTCAGGGATTGAATCCAACCTTCACCACGTTCCACCCCCAGCGCGTCGACCACGCGGTTGGCCACGTCTGACGCGACCAAAGAGATGCCCCACCACCCCAGGGCCGACAGCGCAACCGCCACCCCAGTGGCTGGAAGGAACCACATGCGCAACGGCCCACGAAGCCATGCCCAGGCCTGACGGTGGGCTCGCCACCAAGTGAGGTTTGTCATGTTGCGAATGTGAGAAAATGCGCGGGCGCCTGCCAAGTCTTGCTGCGGAAAGATGTGAACTTCCCCACATGCGAATTCATCTGATTGCCGTGGGCGGGAGCGCCATGCACAATTTTGCCTTGGCGTTGGCTCATGCAGGCCACCACGTGACTGGGAGCGACGACCAAATCTTCGAGCCCAGCCGCGGACGCTTGGCCAAGGCGGGGCTGCTCCCGGCCAAGGAGGGCTGGGATCCGTGCAGCATCACCGCCGATTTGGACGTGGTCATCCTCGGCATGCACGCGCGCCAAGACAACCCTGAGCTCCTGCGCGCCCAGGAACTCGGCCTGACCATCCAGAGCTACCCGGAATTCCTGCGCTTCTCGACAGAGAAGAAAAAGCGAATGGTCGTGGCGGGAAGCCATGGCAAAACCACCGTCACCTCCATGGTCCTGCACGCGCTGCAAGGCGCTGGCATGCGCACCGACCTCATGGTGGGGGCGCAGTTGGAAGGGTTCGAGCGCATGGTGGACCTGGACGATCGGCACGAATGGGCCGTGATTGAAGGAGACGAGTACTTGAGCTCCCCCATCGACCGCCGACCCAAGTTCCTGTGGTACGGCCCCCACGTGACCATCCTGACGGGCATCGCCTGGGACCATGTCAACGTGTTCCCCACGGAAGAGCACTACGTGTCCCAATTCTCAGCCTACCTCCGCACCGTTCAACCGGAAGGCGTGGTGGTGTACTGCAAGGAGGACGCCAAAGTGTGCGACGTCGTGGCGGAGGTGAAACCTGAACGCCCTGACATCGACTGGATTCCCTACCGCACCCCTGAACACAAGCCTACCCCAAAAGGCAGCGAAGTGAGCTGGGGCGGCGACTTCCTGGACATGAAGCTTCTTGGTGCGCACAACATGCAAAATTTGGCTGCGGCGCGGCAAGCCTGTCACGCCATGGGGCTTCCCTTTGAGGTCTTTGACCAGAACATGGCCAGCTTCACTGGTGCGGCCAGGCGTCTGGAAGTGGCTGAAGATGATGCAGGCCGAGCCTTTACCGCGTTCCGCGATTTCGCCCACGCGCCGTCCAAGCTTCGCGCCACCCAAGCCTCGATCGTTGGCCAATTCCCGGAACGTGAAGTCACGGCGGTGTTTGAACTTCACACCTTCAGCAGCCTGAACAAAGCCTTCTTGCCCCAGTACAAAGGCGCCATGGACGCGGCAGATCAGGCCGTTGTGTTTTTTGACCCTGATGTGGTGGCGCACAAACGGCTGCCCGAGCTTGACGCAGGGTTTGTCAAGGGCTGCTTCGGAAGGGAAGATTTGGAGGTCGTGACGTCCGCGCAAGCGTTGGAAGCAAGGCTGGCCGATGTGCCTAGCGAAAACCATGTGTTGCTCTTGATGAGCAGCGGTCGGTTTGGAGGCGCCAACCTCAGCCCAGCCCGACGTCCAGCGACATCATGACGATGAACCCCCCGATGAAGCCCAAGGTGGCGATGTCGGTGTACTTGTCTCGCTGGGTCTCGGGGATCACTTCTTCAATGACCACGTAGATCATCGCTCCTGCGGCGAATGCCAGGGCGTACGGCAAGATGGGCCGCATGGCCATCACTGCCATCGCCCCGATCACGGCAGCCACAGGCTCCACAACCGCCGACAACTGTCCAAACCACCAGGCCCTTCCTCGACTCACGCCGTCGCGCCGCAAAGGCATGCTGACCGACAAGCCTTCCGGAAAATTCTGAATGCCTATTCCGATGGCCAAGGCCACCGCCCCAGCCGTGGTCGCGCCGTCCAACCCCAGGGCAGCCCCGCCGAACAACACGCCCACCGCCAGCCCTTCGGGGATGTTGTGCAGGGTGATGGCCAGCACCAGCAAGGTGGTGCGGTGCCAATCGGTTTTGGGGCCTTCCGCCTCCTCTTTGCTGAAATTGATGTGCAGGTGTGGCGTGAACTTGTCCAACATGTAAATGAACAAGGCACCAAATGCGAAACCAATCGCGGGCGGCCCCACCTTCTCGAATCCCTCTCCCCCTGTCATCTCAATGGCGGGCGCCAACAGCGACCAAAAACTCGCCGCCACCATCACCCCACCTGTGAACCCCAACATGCCGTCAAACCACTTCCGGTTCATGCTCTTGAACGGAAACACAAGCGCGGCACCGGCCGCCGTCATGGCCCAAGTAAACAAGGTTCCCACCAAGGCGGCCTTGACCGGCCCCATGGACTCCATCCACGCAATCAACCCTTCCATCATGGACGCAAGATATTCACGACATTCGTGACATGAAGCGATTGTTTGTGGTCAGGCATGGCAAGGCGGAAGCCAAGCACCCCAACGGAGACTTTCACCGTGCTTTGGCCCCACGCGGCCAGCGCGACGCCGAATCGCTCGGACAATGGAGTCAAAGCGCCCATGTACTCGGAAGCCCCGTGCTCACAAGTGCGGCAGTTCGCACCACCCAAACCACCGCCCTTCTCCGGGAAGCCTGGCAGGCCGACGAAACGGCCGTCACGGTGCTGGAAGACGGGTATTTGGCAAGCGACCGGGCATGGCTTGGTTGGATCAACGCGCTTGACAATCGCCACGAGCAAGCCTGGATTGTCGGGCACAATCCTGGGCTGAGCGAGCTCGTGGAGCGGTTGACGGAACAACCGGTTTGGCTCCCCACGTGTGGCATGGCTGAGGTTGAGCTTCAAATCGACGGGTGGGACGCGGCCTTTGCTGGCGTCGGCCGGTTGCGTGGCCTGTTCACCCCCAAATCCTCGCTGTGCCCATGACCCGGTCCAACGCAGCATGGTGGGTGTTGGTGGCCTTGCTCGTCCTGTTCCTGTGGAGGTTCGGACAACTCGCCTCCTACCTCCTGGGCGCCATTGCACTGAGTTTCGCTGGCCGACCTGTTGTGGGATGGATTGCCACCCGCCGCGTGGGTTCCAAAACCCTGGGCCACGGCTTGGGTGCCGCCACGACCCTCGCCCTGATGGTGGCCCTGTTGACAGGCATCATCCTGCTTTTCACTCCCTTGTTGACCCAACAAGCGGCCGCGCTTTCGCAAGTCGATTCCGAGCAACTCATCGTCGCCTGGAACGACCTGCTGAAGATGGTTGACCGCTACACGACATGGGTCGATTTGAGCGGCCAGGGCTTGGCCAACAGCGCTTACCTCGCGGACCAGCTGACCCACATGGTGCCTGTGGATGCATTGAGCGGGCTGTTGACCGGGCTGCTGTCGTCGCTTGGCAACGTCTTCGTCGCCGGCTTTTCCGTCTTGTTTATGGCCTTCTTTTTGATGCGAGAGCCCGACCTCTTCCATCGGTTGGTCATGGGGCTGACCCCTCCGTCGCGACAAGCGTCCGCCGAGCGCATCATGTCCCGTTCTGGCGAATTGTTGACGCGCTACTTCGGCGGACTTGTCATTCAAGTGAGCATCGTCACCACGGTGGTGGGACTCGGCCTGACCGCCATAGGGGTGCCCCACGGCCTCTTGCTCGGCTTGCTGGCGGGGTTGTTCAACTTGATCCCGTACCTCGGGCCCATTGCCGGGGCGCTTGTGGGGGTGGTGGTGATGGTCTCAAGCGGCGTCGACGGCAGCACGCTTGGGTGGGGGTTGGCCATGTTTGCAGCGGCCCAAGCCATTGACAACGTGTTCACCCAACCAGTGGTCTTCGCCAAGCGAGTGTTTGCCCACCCACTCGAGATTTTCATCGTGGTGTCCGTGGCGGGAAGCCTGGCAGGGCCCATGGGCATGGTGTTGGCCATCCCAGGCTACACCTTGATCCGCATCGTGGCCCGAGAGTTTTTGGAGGAAGTCCCTTGGGTTCAGGCCCTGACTCAACGCATGGAATCCCCAGGACAAGGCGATGTGAATGCAGGGTGAAGAATTGTTGATGAAATGCAACTGAAACCCGTGACCGGAGGTGTCACTTTGGTCTACCTTTGAATCCCGTATACGCGGGACATGTCTACTCCAACCTCTTCCTCCACCGACACCCTGGCCAGCGGCCGGAACAGCCGGTACATTTTTGTCACCGGCGGTGTGAGCAGCAGCTTGGGCAAAGGCATAGTCAGTGCCTCGTTGGCCAAGTTGCTCCAAGCACGTGGGTACTCCGTGACCATTCAAAAGTTGGACCCGTACATCAACGTGGATCCCGGCACGCTGAACCCGTACGAGCATGGAGAATGCTACGTGACCGTGGACGGCGCAGAGACAGATTTGGATTTGGGCCACTACGAGCGCTTCCTCAACGTTCAAACGACCCAAGCAAACAACATCACCACGGGACGCATCTACCAAAGCGTCATCGACAAGGAGCGTCGCGGGGAATACCTGGGCAAGACCGTCCAAATCATCCCGCACATCACCGACGAGATCAAGCGGTGTGTGCAGATCCTGGGCTCCAAGAAGGACTACGATTTCGTGATCACAGAGATCGGTGGTACCGTGGGGGACATCGAGTCGTTGCCCTACATCGAAGCCGTGCGTCAAATGAAGTGGGAATGCCCCGAAGACACCTTGGTGGTGCATTTGACCTTGGTGCCCTATTTGTCAGCTGCGGGTGAGTTGAAAACCAAACCCACCCAACACTCGGTCAAGCAATTGCTTGAGTTTGGTGTGCAGGCCGACATTCTGGTTTGTCGCACGGAGCACCCATTGCCCGCGAACGTGCGCACCAAACTGGCGCGATTCTGCAACGTCGGCACGGACGCTGTGATTGAAAGCATCGATGCGGACTCCATTTACGACGTTCCCTTGCTGATGCAAGAGGAGAAATTCGACGAGGTGGTGCTCCGTAAGCTGGGCATGGACTCTGCCGACACGTCGGCGAACCTCCACGAGTGGCGTGATTTCCTCCACCGTTACAAGAATCCCTTACGTTCCATCAAGGTGGGCTTGGTCGGGAAATATGTCGAGCTCAAGGACAGCTACAAGAGCATTGCCGAAGCCCTGGACCACGCCGGCGCCAAGCTGGAAACCAGCATCGACTTGGACTGGATCCACAGCGAGCAATTGACAGGTGAAATCGTCTCTGCACGCCTCTCGGGTCTCGACGCCATTCTGGTGGCGCCTGGCTTTGGGTCCCGTGGCATCGACGGCAAACTGCTTGCTGTGGAACATGCCCGCACCACAGGCACCCCCTTTTTTGGCATTTGCCTTGGGATGCAATGCGCGGTGGTGGAATTTGCCCGCAACGTCCTCCACCTTGACGAGGCTCACTCCGCCGAGATCAAAGAGTACACACCCCACCCTGTCATCGACATGATGGCCGAGCAGAAGAGCATCACCAACATGGGTGGAACCATGCGCCTTGGCGAGTACCCGTGTGCACTTCAATCAGGGTCGAAGGCACACGCCGCGTACGGCGAAGCAGATCTGGTGGACGAGCGTCACCGACACCGTTATGAATTCAACAGCACGTACCGCAACCAATTTGAAGAGGCTGGGATGATCGCCACGGGCATCAACCCTGACAACGATTTGGTCGAGATTGTGGAGATTCCATCACATCCGTATTTCGTGGCTTCACAATTCCACCCTGAATACGCCAGCACGGTGCTCAACCCGCACCCCCTCTTCGTGTCTTTCGTCGAGGCCGCCATGGTTCGTTCGGCATCGCAAGACGTCGCGGCAACCTCTGCCCAAGGCTGAGCCTTCAGCTCCGCGCCGACCTCAACATCTCCACATGGGGAATGTCGTCTTCGAGGTACGTCGCCCCGCACGGCACAAAACCGAGGTCGCGGTAAAACCGCTCCAGGTAGCATTGGGCTGAAATCCGGACGTCGAGTCCAGGCCAATTTTCTCGGCAAACTTCCAGGCTTCGGTGCATCAAGACCTTGCCCAAACCCGTGCCACGCAAATCGCTCCGCGTCGCCACGCGGCCGATGCTGGGCTCTTTGTAGCTCACTCCTGGCGCCAGAACACGTGTGCAACACGCCGCCGCGGCTCCCTTCGATTCGTCCTCGTCCGAGGCCCACACATGAATGCTTCTCAAGTCCTTGCCGTCGAGTTCGCTGTACGGACAGTCTTGCTCCACGACGAACACATCAATCCGCAAACGCAACAGGGCGTGAAGTTCATCGCGGTCAAGCTTCGACCACGGTTTGGCTTTCCAAGTCAGGCCAGTCTCCATGGGCCAAAGGTACGGGCATGAAAAAAGGGGCCGAGGCCCCTTTTCAAGTCACTGTCATTAAGTGATCAGAAGCGTGCGCCTACGCCAATGGAGATGCCCAATTGTGGCTCAGTGGCCAACATGTCAATGTTGAGCTGCGGCGTGATGTACAACACGTCTTTGAAATCGATGTAACGTCCTGCGTTCAGACCCACGTCGAAATTGTTGATTGGATCATGGAGTTGCACTCCAACGTAGTAATCGCCCATGAAGTACTGGCCTCCAAGAGAAAGGTTGAGTGAATCCAAAGCCCCACCGAATCCAGTCATGGCGGTGACCACAATGTCATCGGCAACCGCATAACCCACGGTGGCATGCATGTCCACGCCCGTGGAGAACAGGTTCAACAAGGTGGTGGCGTCACCGGATCCCAAGTACCAAGAGCCCTGAGGCTGGCTTGCATCTTGACCAAAGCTCACGAACGCAACCGCAGCTGCGAAGAATGAAAGAACAACTTTTTTCATAAGAACTGATTTAAAGGTTCGATGCAAACCACGGACACATCGTGTATAAAAGACACACCTTGCTCAATTTGTCGCGAACAGACTCATGTGCATAACCAGCTCAAACTATTCGTTTTCAAATTCTTAAGAACTGACATCTGATGGTCAGTTCACCGGGAATTGACCATGATTTACACTGGACGGCTGGGTATCTTTGGTCCGGACATGGAAAAACGAAACATGCTGTCCGTCGAGGACCTGACCAAGACGTACGGGGAGCGAACGCTGTTTGACGGGCTCACCTTTGGCGTCCAAGAGGGCGAGCGCGTGGCGCTGGTGGCGAGGAACGGGTCTGGAAAGTCCACCCTGCTCCGGGCCATTTCAGGACAGGAGCCTGCCGACGAAGGCAGGGTGGTGTTTTCGTCTGGGGTGCGGCACGCGCATTTGCGCCAAGACCTGGAACTGGAAGCGGGTGCCACGATTTTGGACACCCTGTACATTGGAGACAGCCCCACGGTCCAAGCGATGCGCGCCTACGAACGGGCGCTCGCCGAAGGACACGAGGGAGACGACTTGCAACGGGCGTACGACGCGATGGACGCCCACGAAGGGTGGAACTTTGAGGCACGCGCACGAGAAATCTTGGGCAAACTCAACCTCCACGACCTCCAACGGCCGGTGGGCCAATTGAGCGGTGGAGAGAAACGAAGGGTGG
>JBMZAB010000008.1:0-78460 GCA_049610985.1 Flavobacteriales bacterium
TGGCCATCTTGTGACGCTTGCGCTTTTTTCCGCTTGGCATGATGATGTTGTTTAGATGCTTGTTTCCGCCAAGGCAGATTCAAGCCGTTCGATGATTCCTTCCACGCTCTTGGCCACAGCTGTGTCCGGAGCGAGCGGAAGGTAAGATTTGTATTCAGTCAGGGCGAGGTCGGGTTTCTCCATGGCTTCGAGGCATCGCGCCTTGAAAAACCGGCCGTTGACGTAAAGTTCGTCGGCAGACACGCAAAGGTCAAATCCCTCCACAGCGTCTTCGAGAAAACCTTCCTCCATGTCCAGCATGGCGCGCTCCCAATACGCATCCACACGGTCAGGTGCCGTGTCGATGACTTGGTTGAAACGCTCACGGGCTTTGTCCAATTGACCGCTCTGGACACTGAAGCGGCCAAGCCACATCACGGCGTCCAAGTTGGGCGGGGTGGATTCGGCCAGCTGACGCAGCTCGAGGATGCCCTCCATGGGATTCTCGCCGCTCACCTTGGCCACTGCCAAGTCCACAGGGTCGGTCCCGATGTTTTCCAATGCAACGCCTTCCCCCGCAGGCAACGCAGGTTCAGATGAACCGGGTGTCCTGGGCATCAAGACGAGTCCCACCGCCAATGCACCCGCACCGGCAATCAAGACCCACGATGATTTGGAAACCGCCATCCTGAGGTCCCCTTACTTGACCTTGACGTTGGCCTTCACGTTGTCCAAGAAATCGCGACTTGGCTTGAATGAAGGAATGTTGTGGGCGGGAATCTGAATGGATTTCTTGGCGAGGATGTTGCGGCCAGTCTTGGCGGCGCGCGTCTTCACAACGAAGCTTCCGAATCCTCGGAGGTATACGTTGTTGCCATTCTCCAAGTTGTTGCGAACGGCGCGCATGAACGCTTCCACAGTCACTTGAATGTCTCCTTTTTCCATTCCGGTTTGTTCCGAAATCTGGCTAACGATATCTGCCTTGGTCATGGGTCGAGAGGGGGATGTTGTTTGAATTCAGTGAAGTAGACCTCGGGCGTTGCCCTTGGTTTTCGGGGTGCGAAAATACACCCATACCTTTGGAAACGGTATGACTAAAGGGGGTTTTCTGCAAAAAAATTGGTGTCAAACCGACGCGGAGGGCGCCCGGCGGTCCCTCGCCGAGTGGTACGACAACCATGCCCGAGACCTTCCTTGGCGTCTGACTCCAAGCCTTTACGGCACGTGGCTGAGTGAGATTATGCTTCAGCAAACCCGCGTGGACACTGGCATTCCCAAGTGGCATTTGTTCCAAGAATTGTTTCCCTCTGTGGAGGATTTGGCCCAGGCGTCGGAGGCTGAGGTGATGAAGGCCTGGGAGGGATTGGGGTACTACCGCCGCGCGAGGTTGCTCCACCAAGCTGCCAAGGTCGTCGCGTCCCAGGGGGGATTTCCTGAAAACCGTGAAGGGTGGCTCGCCTTGCCTGGAGTTGGCCCCTACACTTCTGCCGCCATCGCGTCCATTGGTTTGGGCGAGGCCGTGGCCGCAGTTGATGGCAACGTGCAACGGGTGATGAGTCGATGGGGCGGAGTGACCGATGCTGTGGACAGCAAGCCTGGTGCCCAGGCCATCCAAAGGGTGGCCGACGCCTGGCTCGATGCAGTCCGTCCAGGAGATCACAACCAAGCCGTGATGGAATTGGGCGCTTTGGTGTGCTCGCCCAAGCAGCCGCGCTGTGCCGAATGCCCTGTGAGGTCCACGTGCGCCTCCGCGGACAATCCAGACATGTGGTCTGTCTTGCCCCAGAAAACACCGAAGCGAAAAGCCACGCGGTGGGACCTTACGTGGCACATCATCCACCACGGCAACCACGTGGTGGCCATCCAACGGCCCGACACCGGCGTGTGGGCCACGCTTTGGGCCTTCCCAGAACAAGCGCCGACCGGATCCGACACCCCAAGCCGGACTCTGATTCCAGAAGTCGTGCATGTCTTAACCCACAGGCGCATTCACGCCCGCATGGAGGGCACGGCGATGTCGTCAACGGAAGCGCTGCACACCTGGGCCCAAGAAGTGAACGGCGTGGTGATGACTTGGGAGGAATGCGAAGCCAAAGCCTGGCCGAGGCTGGCGACCAAGGTTTGGTCTGAATTGAAGGCCGCCTGCATGGCGGGCAACTGAGACGGAAGAAGTACCTTCGACACATGGCTGGCATCAACAAAGTGATTCTTGTGGGCAACCTTGGGCAAAACCCCGAGCTGCGCTACACCCCCAACGGTGTGGCTGTGTGCTCCTTGCGCGTTGCGACCTCTGAGTCGTACACTGACCGTGCTTCAGGCGAACGCATCACCAACACAGAATGGCATAACGTGGTCCTGTGGCGAGGGCTGGCTGAAACCGCTTCGAAATACCTTAAGACAGGTTCCCAGGTGTACCTTGAAGGCAAGCTCAAGACCCGCCAATGGCAGGACCAGCAGGGCCAGAATCGGTACACCACGGAAGTTGTCGCCGACGTGATGCAGTTGCTGGGACGGGCCCCAGGGCGCGAAGACAATGCGCCTCAAACCACCGCACCTGCAGCAGCTCAGCCTGCCGCGGCGCAACCCGCGCAAGCTGCGGCCGCAAGCCCGAGTGCAGCTCCCGGCACTGCCGACGACCTGCCTTTCTGAACCGAAACCTGCTGAATGGAGAGTGAACATTGGCTGAGCGCTTGGGCTGAACATGGATGGTCGATGTTGACCGTACTCGTGTTGCTCGTGTTGTCCGCCCTTGTGTCCGGGTCTGAAGTGGCGTTCTTCAATTTGTCGCCTCAGGCGCTGCACGACCTCGAACAAGAAGACAGCCCCAGGGCCCAGAATGTCTTGACCCTGATGCGCTCCCCAAACAACGTGGACGGGCCGCGAAACCTGCTGGGCACCATCCTGGTCATCAACAACTTGGTGAACGTCTCCATCGTCCTAATTGCCACGGTTTTGGCAGAACAGTTGTTTCCGAGCGACGCCATGCCCTTTTGGCTGGGCACGCTGATCCATGTGGTGGGCGTCACGTTCCTGTTGGTGCTGTTCGGGGAGGTCATCCCCAAGATCTACGCCACGTCATTTGGGGTGGATTTGGCCAAAGTCATGGCCGCCCCACTCCTACTGTCGCAACAGATGCTCCGACCCATCTGGAAACCCCTCGTGGGCATGGGCCGTTGGATGGACAACAAGCTGGCCAACCCCGCAGCGGACATCAGCGTGGAAGACCTGGAGCAGGCGTTGGAATTGACGGACAACGCGGAGCGATCTGAAGAAGAGCAACGTATCCTGGAGGGCATCGTGAATTTCGGATCCAAAGACGCCAAGCAAGTCATGACCCCGAGGACAGACATGCTGTCCTTCAGCATGGAAGACACGTGGGAACACGTCCGGGCCACCATCGTCGCCTCTGGGTTCAGCCGCATCCCGGTCCATGAGGGCTCCGTAGACCAAATCCAAGGGGTCCTGCATGTGAAGGACTTGTTGCCTCGACTGAAGGAGGACGCCGTCGCCTGGACCGAAGTCCTCCGCGCCCCAATGTACATCCCTGAGAGCAAGAAAATCGACGATCTCTTGAGGGAATTCCAAGAGAAAAAGGTCCATCTGGCCATCGTCGTGGACGAGTACGGCGGCACCAGCGGCTTGGTGACGTTGGAAGATGTCCTGGAAGAGATTGTGGGTGAAATCGCCGACGAGTTCGACGAGGAAGACATCACCCATTCTGTGCTGGACGATTTCACTTATTTGATGGAAGCCAAAACTCCGTTGCTTGACGCCTACCGCATCC
This sequence comes from Flavobacteriales bacterium, assembly GCA_049610985.1. Classification (GTDB taxonomy): domain Bacteria; phylum Bacteroidota; class Bacteroidia; order Flavobacteriales_D; family Sanyastnellaceae; genus UBA11663. Next base: position 3,764 of record JBMZAB010000008.1, read on the forward strand.
TCCAACTCGACGAAGAAGTGTGGGAAGCGGCCAAGGGAGAAAGCGACACCCTCGGCGGATTCATGCTCGAACAGGCCGGCCGAATGCTCAAGCGCGGCGAGTCCATCGAGTTCGCAGGCACCGTGCTGCACGTCGACGCACGCGACGCCCGTCGCATCCATCGCATCAAAGTGATGCTGTCTCCACCCGCCAACGAGCCCACCTCAGATCCTGAATCGTGAAGTCCCGTCCCAGAGTTTGGCCTTGGCTTGTGGCGATGGCGGCCGTGGTGGCCGCGGGGTTGTGGTGGATCAAGCCAGAAGATGCAGGGGTGCCCCGGCCGTTTGGACAACTTCGAATCGCCCTGCCTGACACGACGACTTCCCCGTACACTACTCCTTGCGGGAGCCAATTCCGCATTCCCAACCACGCCAAGGTGGAGCTGAGGAATCTGCCAGAGGAAGAAGGTTGCTGGTTCAACTTGTCTTTCCCGAGGTTCAACGCCAAACTGCATTGCACCGAGGTGCCTGTCAACGACTTGGGCTCTCTGTTGCGAGACGCACAGTCCCTGGTGTTTGGCCATGAAGTGGCCGCCACCGGCATCCGACGCCAAGCCTTGGACCTTCCTTCCAAGGGTGGCATGCTGTACGCGTTGCAAGGACCGGTGGCCACTCCTCTGCAATTCTTTTTGACCGACAGCGTCGACCATTTCATGCGGGGTTCGCTCTACTTCAGCCACAAGCCCAATCCAGACAGTGTCGCGCCTGTGCTTCAGCGGCTCGAGGCGGACGTTCGCATCATGATGGAAACCATGAAATGGCCATGAGCACTTGGATTCTTGAAGTGGGCAACTCCCGCGCCAAATGGGCCAAGTTCTCGTCTGAGGCCTCCCCGCAAGACGATCCCCTGAGCGTGAACGTATGCCCCCTGGCAAAACCCTTGCCTGACAACGCTCACGCGTGGGTGGAGGACATCGCCGCTGGAGACCACGTGGTGGTCACTGGATCTGGTCACTTGGGGCCTTGGATCGAGGCCTTTCGTCCCACCTGGGTGTTCCGCCCTGGCGACGACATCCCCCTCCTCACCAACGTGAAGGAATCTGGCAAACTTGGGTTGGACCGCGTCGCAAATGTCTGGGCTGTCGCCACGGGCTGCTTGCCAGAGGCTGACCCTTCCAAAGCATGGATGGTGGTCGATGCAGGAACGTGTGTGACCGTGGACGTCGTCGTTGGTGGGCGTCACTTGGGAGGCTCGATCGCCCCAGGCGTTCGAATGCGACTTCAAGCCATGCACCAACACACCCATGCCTTGCCGAGGATCGAGGACGCCGTGTCAGGCATGGGCAACACGCCCGTGCTGGGAACCAACACCAAGGAAGCCATGGTCTCCGGGGCCTTTCACAGTTTGGGTGCCGAATTGTCCGGGACTTGGAGGCGCCTGAAGGAAGAGTTCCCAAATCTTGGCATCATTCTGACTGGCGGGGACGCCCAGCACTTGCAACTCCGTGCGGTCTCCCCGAGATTCGCGGACGCAAATTTGACCCTCAAGGGCCACCATGCACTGCACAAACACCTCCATGACACGCACTGACTTCCAGTTTGTTTCCTCGATCCGCTGGGCCGTGGGAAGTGTCTGCATGTGGGGACTGGCCCTCGGAATGTGGGGCCAAGAGACCGACTTCAGTCCTTACGCCCGATTTGGGTTGGGCACACAGCAGGGGCTGTTGAGCCCTGGACTTGCAAGCACGGTCGGTCTCGTTTCCGTGACGCCCGACAACGTGTTTTTGCACGCCGACCAACCCGCTTCGGCTGCGGGATTGGCCAACCCCACATTTCAAGCGTCTGCGCACAGCCAACGGATGCAACTGAGCGAAGGCGAACGCACTTCAAATGCCTGGACCGGCGGGCCAGGAAATTTGGGGTTGGTGGTGAAAAAGCCCCGTTCGAACAGCGCCTTGAGTTTGGGTTTGACTCCGTTGACCTCCAAGGCCTTCTCTGTCCAACGCGTGGCAGAGGACAGCCTCGTGGGCAACTTGCTTGAACGCTACGAAGGCACCGGCGGCGTGGCCCGTGCCCACGCCGGATTCAGCCACGGATGGCGCGGCAAGACTTGGTTCCAAGCAGGGCCAGACAGCGTGTTGGTGAGCCACCGCGGGTTGGACCTTGGGGCGCAAGTCGACCACTGGTTTGGAGACGCCCGTCAAATCTCCACCCTCGACTTGGAAGACCCCTCCTTCAGGGACGTCCAAACCGTCACCTCGTTCCGCCACCGTGCGGCCGGTTGGATCCTCGGAGCCCAAGGGTTCCAGGTGCTTCAAGCGAAATACGACGAGAACAAGCAGTTCAACGGCAGTTGGGTGATGCGGTTCGGCGGTACCTACAGTCCGGCCAGAACGCTCAACACCGACTACGAGCGCCTCGTGCAATCCACGCTGCCTTTGGGGGGCGTGACCACAGGCATCGACACCTCGAGCTTCGAACAGTCGGAACGCGCAGGCACCGTGCCTCAAAAATGGACCGTCGGCGGCGGCATTCAGCGCGACGGGGCCAAAGGAAATCGACTCGGCATCTTCGTGGACGTGCACGGCCAAGATTGGTCGGAAGGCAACGCCACTTTGGGACATCTGATGGACGGAGCTGGGTCTTGGGGCGACGCGCGGTCGAGGTCGCTGGCAGTGGTTTGGACCCCCGCCAGAAAACCCGGGAAGGTCAACCGCCCCACCTACCGCATGGGCGTCAACACCTCGACGTTGCCGTTGCGCATTTCCACGCAATTCGGGGCTCCCCCCGTCGCGTTGGAAGAGTGGCGCGTGAGTGCAGGGGTGAACAAGCCCCTCGCCGGAAGCCGAAGTGCGAGCCAATTGCACTTTGGCATGGACTTTGGCACACGGTACACTGAACTCGAAACCCTTCACACTGAAACCAACCTCCGCATCCATGTGGGCGTCACCTTGACCCCCTTCGTGAAGAACCTTTGGCTCACGCCGCGGTTGTACGATTGATGCACACGAACCTGCACAACCACAGATCATGAAACTCTCTTCCATCCTTTTGGCCGCGGGCATGTTGCTGTTGGCCCCTTTGGCCTCACATGCCCAAAACGACAGCAAATACGGTGAAACTGAGGAGCAGCAGCTGCTCTGCAAAGAAGCTTTGAGCGTCTACAAATCGTACAAAAAGCAAAAGAACTACGACGAGGCCTACATCCAATGGCGCAAGGCGTGTGAGGTTTGCCCAGAGACCGCGAGCGAGGGCTTGTACGCGGACGGCACGTCATTCATCGGCAAGGAAATCAAAAAAGTGGACGCCGAAGACCCTCGTCACGCCGTGCTCGTGGACAGCTTGATGTACCTCCACGAAAAGCGCATGGAGTTGTACCCAAGCACCAAGCGCGACCCCAACAACCGTTGTGTGGTCCTCGGGCGGAAAGCCACCGACTTCTACAAATACAACAAGGACGCCCACCAGGAGGCTTACACCATGTTCAAGGAAAGCTTGGACTGCCTGGGCGCCGAAGCCTCCGCGACCACCTTGTACCAGTACTACACGGCCAGCTTCTACACCATGAAGCGGTCGTTGAAGGGAGACACGTTGGCGCAAAGCAACATGCGGGCCCAGATGCTTACCGACTATTTGAACCTCGTGGATTACATCGAGGCAGGGATGGCGCGTGCCACAGAAGCAGGCAAAGAACGCGATTTGAAGCGGTACGAAAAGGCCAAGAAGAACGTCGAAACGGTGTTTGTGGCCATCGCGGACTGCGACGACATGGTGCCCGTACTCGCCACCGCTGTGGCGGCGGATTCCAGCAACATGGAATTGAAGCAGAAGGTGTTGCGCTTGTTGAACAAGAAGGAATGCACCGACAACGACCTTTTCTTGCCCGTGGCCACCTCGGTGTACAGCGTGGAGCCCTCTGCCCCTGCAGCGTTTGCCATCGGCATCGGATTTGCCAAGTCCAGCCAGCTTGACTCGAGCTTCGCGTACATGGAAGACGCCGTGGAGCGTTGCGGCGACTGCAGCGACAAGTTGACCTACTTGTTGAAGACCGGTCAAATCGCCAGCGCCTTGGGACGCACCACCACGGCCAAGTCTTACGCACGCAAGGTGTTGGAACTCGACGCGGAGAACGGCGACGCGTACATGCTCATTGGAGATGCCATTGCAGGAAGTTCCAACGCATGCAACGACGGCGCCTTGGGCAGCCGCTCGGTGTACTGGGTGGCCAGCGATTACTACGCCAAGGCCAAGCGCTTGAACGAAGAACTCGCGGAAAAAGCCGGCAAGAAAATGGCCAACATGGCGAAGCAATTCCCCACGGTCGACGACATCTTCACCTACGGCAAGCAAGCCGGCGGTTCCTTCACGGTGCCCTCCAAGCCAGGTTGCCCATGTTCTGGTGAAACCACCACCATTCGGGTACGCTGAGGGACATGTCCCTGACCTCGAAATCGACAACCAGCCGTCCAGCCCCCAGGGCTTGGGCGGCTGTTGTGTTTTTGGGGCTCGGACTTTCGATGGGGTGCGCAACCGCCCCTGACCACGAACCGCCAGGGGTAGACCCCCAAGCCACGAACATCCTTCGGGAAGGCGCCCCCATTCAAGTGGTTGAGCAGGGGTACTTCGAATACACAGAGCGAGGCAAGCTGATCCAAGCCCTTGAAGCCAACAGGCTCGAGCGTTGGGACAACCCCGAAGGCGAAGGAAAAAGCAACCAAAAAAATGCACCCCTGTGGCAAGTGTCGGAGGGATTCACGCTGTTCATTGGCGGCAACCGCGACCGCCATGCTGCAACCCTGAAGGCCGACCGGGGTACATACAACGACCAAGCTGGGCGTTTGGAAGCCTGGGACAACGTCGTGCTGGTGAACAACCAGGGCGAACGGCTGGAAACCGAACACCTCGTATGGTCGCACGATTCCGACTTGGTCTACACCACACGACCTGTCTCCATCGAAACCGCACAGGGCTTGCTCCGCGGCAGGGGACTCCGGTCCGATAGCCAATTTGAGCGCTACGAAATCTTGAATCCCACTGGGTCTTTTGAAGTCGGGAACTGACTTTCGATTCGTTGCCCGACATTCGCACCATGTCCGATTCCAAATCCGTAGAACAATCCCTCCCGTACAAAACGGCCCGTGCCGCCGAATGGTTCTGGCTGGTGGCGTCCATCGCGGGCACTTTGTACGTCGGCTGGCTTTGGATGAGTGCGGACACGCCGGCCTGGTCCATGGGGCTGTTCCCCTGCATTTCGTGGCTTTGGTACGGAGTTCGACGAATCTTCCGGCTGCGCATGACGTCGTCCAATTGACGTCGGTCGTATCTTTCCTTGCATGGACCCTGACCCTTCGAGTTCGATCCTGATCCTGGTGCTGTCGCTGTTCGCGTCGGCGTTCTTTTCTGGAATGGAGATGGCGTTTGTGGCTTCGAGCCGGCTCCAAACTGAGCTCGACGCCACCCAAAGTTGGCGTGGCCGCGTGGTGGCCTTCCTGAATGGGCGTCCCCAGCTGTTCATCGCCTCCATGTTGGTGGGCAACAACCTGGCCCTCGTGCTTTGTGGCATCGAGTCTGGATCCCTTGTGGGCGAATGGGTGTTTGACGTTTCGGATTGGCAAAGCGCTCCTCAACCGTTGCTTGTCTTGGCCACTCAAACCCTGGTGACGACCTCTGTGGTGCTCGTGTTGGCGGAATTCATTCCAAAATCCCTGTTTCACGCTTCGCCCAACACTTGGCTGAGGAGTTTGGCGTACCCACTTCTCCTGATTTTCATCGTGCTTGCCTTGCCCGCTTGGCTCATCACCAAACTCAGCCAAGGCCTGCTTCGGCCCTTTGTCCGTGGGAAGGAGGCCCCAGAAGCTGAAACCCTCGGGGCCCAAGATCTGGACCACTTCCTCGAAACGCTGAGTGGCCGCATGGAACCCGAGCAAGAGCTGGAACACGAACTGCAAATCTTGAAGAACGCCTTGGACTTGCCCAGCGTGCAGGCACGGGACAGCATGGTGCCCAGGAACGAGGTGCAAGGCGTGGAAATCGACACGTCTGTGGACGACTTGACGGCGACTTTCGCTGGAACCGGATTCTCCAAGCTCGTGGTGTTCAAAGGCGACATGGATCACATCGTGGGGTACGTCCACGCGAAAGACCTCTTTGACTTGCCTGGGTCGCTGAAAGAAATTCTGCTGCCGACGTTTGTCGTCCCCGAGGCCATGGCCGGCGACGAGCTGTTGCGTCAATTTTTGAAGCGCCGGAGGCACCTGGCCGTGGTGGTGGACGAGTTCGGCGGAACGGCAGGCATCTTGACCATGGAGGACATCGTGGAAGAACTGCTCGGGGAGATCGACGACGAGCATGACTTGGTGGAAGACGATGTGGAACATGCGCTGGGTGACGGCGTTTGGTGCGTTCCGGCCCGTCGGGAAGTTCGGGCGCTGAACGAAACCCACGGGTGGGAATTGCCCGAGGCAAGCGATTACGACACCTTGGGTGGGTTGCTTCTCCACCACGCAGAAGACATTCCGGAATCGGGCAGCGTCGTGGAGGTGGAAGGGCTTGAATTTGTGGTCCGAGAGGTGGAAGAAAACCGCATCCTGTGGGTGGAGTTCAAGCCTGCCAAAGACGCCTGAACCAAGGTGGTTTCCGGTAAACTGGGAAACGTTATCTTCGCAATCCTTACAACTAGACTTTGAGACGATGGCAATGATTGAACAAATCCGCAACAGGCAAGGCTTGTTGCTCGGCATGATTGGCGTGGGCATGCTCGGCTTTTTGATCCCCTACGACGCGGTGCTCGCGTTGATGGGACAAGGGAACGCGCGTGACGTAGGAAGTGTGGGCGGTGAGAGCATTTCTGCTTTGGATTACCGCATGGAGCTCGACGAACGTCGTCGCCTCGGATTCTCCGGGGAGCAACTCCAAGACGAGGTGTGGGGCGACATCACGTCCAACATCGTGTTGGAAGACACCTACAACGAACTCGGCATTGAAGTGACTGACGCCGAATTCCAAGAAATGCTGTTTGGCAACCTCGACTCTCCCTACATGAGCCGCGCCTTTTACAGCAACGGTGAGAACAAGGCCATGTGGCAGCAGAACTTCGGCGCCATGTTGACCACCGACCAAGGCAAGGTCAATCTCTTGAGCTACAAGAAACTCATCTTGGCCAAGCGCAAAAAAGAGAAGTTGGATGCCTTGATGGCCGACGCAGTGTACACCAACTCCATCGAGGGCAAGTACGAGCACATCAATGCCGAGCGAACAGCTGAAATTCAGTATGTTGCAAAGTTGTACAAGAACATTCCTGACGGCGAGGTTAGTGTGAGCGACCGTGAGGTCAAGTCGTACTACAACGCACACAAAGGAGATCCTCAGTACCAACAAACCGAGGGCCGAGACATCAGCTACGTCAAGATCCCAGTGGGGGCCAGCGAGTCGGACATCAAAGCGATGGAAATCGAGTTGGAAGATGTGGCTGACGGATGGAAAGACGCCGAGGACGCTGAAGCGTTTGCCAAAGCGGCCAACGACGGCAAAGAAGACATCCGGAACTTGCGCCTCGCCCAAGTCGAACTTGACGTCAACGAGAGCAAGTTCTTCGAAGAGCCCATCGGCACAGTTGTCGGACCCTACACCAAGAACGGCATGATGTCCCTGGCCCAGGTCCTCGAGCGCACCATGGTGCCGGATGAGGCTGCCAAGTGCCGTCACATTTTGTTGACTGCGAAAGACGCCAAAGACGAAGCTGAAATGGCTCAGCTCGGGCAGCGCGCAGACAGCCTCAAGCGCGTGCTCCGGAACGGTGGGGACTTCGACGACTTGGTCCAGCGCTTCAGCGGAGACCCGGGATCGAAGAACACCGGTGGGGTGTACGATTTCTTCCCTCGTGGCCGCATGGTCAAGCCATTTGAAGACTTCTGCTTCGACAAGCCTGTGGGCTCAATCGGCTGGGTGGAAACCACCTACGGAGTTCACTTGATCGAAGTGCTCGACCGCCGCAGCGAGGTGGAAGAGGCGCGTGTCGCTTACATCACCCGCAAGGTCGGTGCTTCCGCCACCACAGCCCGTGACGCCTACGCCCAAGCGAGCGAATTCGCCATCAACGCCACCGACAAGGAAAGCTTGTTGGCCGCTGCTGCCGAGTCAGGTTACGCCACAGGAGAAGCCAACAGCATCGCCCCTGCCGCGCGCAGCATCGCCGGTGTCCGTGACGCTGCTGAAATCGTGGGATGGACCTTCCGGAGCGAGCAAGGAGAGATCTCCAACCCCATTTTGACCCCAGACTTCTACATCGTGGCTCACTTGGACCAAATCACCGAGGCCGGAGAGCCCACCTTGGAGGCCGTGGAAGACGAGATGCGGACCGGAGCCATGAACCAAGCCAAAGGCGAATTGTACGCCGAGAAAATGGTGGGCGCCAACCTGGATGAAGTGGCGGGTGCAGTCGGTGAGACTGTGAAGACTGGACGCAACCTCAGCGTGAAGTTCCCAACGGTCCGTGGAAGCGGCGCTGGGGCCGAGCCAAAAGTGGCAGGTGCGGCATTGTCCATCCCGATTGGCAACATGTCAAGCGCCATTGTCGGCGAAGAAGGGGTGTGGGTGATCGCCCCACAAAAGGTCACTGAGGCCAGCAGCAAGGACAGCTACCTCGAAGAGCAAAGCACCATCGCCACACGGGCCCGCACCAACTTTCCGTTCACGGTGTTGAACGCCATGCAGAAGAAGGCAGAAATCAACGACAACCGTCGTTCGGCGAACTGAGTTGACATTCACCGTGGGTCCGATCCGCATTCAGCAAGCCCTGCCTTCTGGCGGGGCTTGTTCGTGTTGGGACATTGAGTCAGTCGCGCAGGAGCAAACTCCCGTCCCCGTAGCTCAGGAAGCGGTACCCCTCCGCAAGCGCATCTGTGTACATCTCTTTCCAGTCGTTTCCTCCAATGAATGCGGCCACCAAACAAAGCAGCGTGCTGCCTGGCTGGTGGAAATTGGTGATGAGTCCGTGCACCATGCGCACGCGGTAGCCGGGCACAATCATCAACTGGGTTTCAAAGCTCAGCTGCTCCCCTAGCCAAGGGCCTTGCGCCAAGAGGTGGCCCAAGGCGTCCCGATCTGTCCAACCCCATTTGGTGCAAGCCACGCCAAGCTCGCCGTAGGGTGCACGCTGCGGGACCCTGTCGAGCCACTCGCCATGCAGGCGATGGTGGGCAGCAAGCCAGAACAAACTCTCCAAGGTGCGGAGGCTCGTCGTGCCGGTGGCCACGCGCTTGGATTGGGTTCTCATCGCCTCCAAGCTTGTCCTGCCCACCACGCATCGTTCGGCGTGCATAACATGGTCTTCCACATCCCCTTCAGTCAGAGGTTTGAAAGTGCCGGCGCCGACGTGCAGCGTCAAGCGACCCAAGGGCAACCCCACCGCCATCAACGCAGACAACAGGGTGTCGTCAAAATGGAGGCCCGCCGTGGGAGCAGCCACGCTTCCAGGGGCCATGGCGAATACGGTTTGGTAGTCTTCCTTGTCGCCTTCGACGGCCGCCCTGCGCATGTACGGGGGAAGTGGCGTCTTGCCGAGGTCTTCAAGCACCTCTGCAAACGTATCGTCCGAATCCCAGTCCAACCGCACCGTCCACGTGCCATCCTCCCCTCGCACTTCACGTTCAATGGTCAGGTGGGTCGCGGTGCCGGTCACGGAAGCGTGGCCGTCCGTCCAGCGTTTGGCGTTTCGCACCATCGCCTTCCAGCGGCAAGTTTCTGAGCTCGCGAGCACGGACTCCATGGGCGCCGACGCAGGAGACAACAGGAACACTTCAAGACCTCCTCCCGTGGTTTTGGTGGCCAAAATCCTGGCGTGCAACACCTTGGTGTCGTTCGCCCAAAGGCCGTCAACCCCTTCACGCTGAAGCAAGACAGGCAACGCCTCAAACGTGTGGTGCGACACCTCACCTTCGCCGGTGCGGACCAGCATCTTGGCCGCCCTGCGCGGGTGCACCGGCTCCGTGGCGATGGCCTCCTCAGGCAGGGGATATTGAAACTCCTCAGAATTCACCATCCAAAGGTACCCTCGGTGTATTTTCGTTCTATGAGCAATTATCTCATTGTGGGCGCGGCAGGGCAACTTGGCATCGAATTGATGCTGGCCTTGCAACAAAAGCATGGCCCTGAGCGGGTGGTGTTGGCCGACATCAGGCCGGTGGACCATCCAGATGCCGCGTTGAGCACGTTCGTGCAATGCGACGCCACCGACAAAACGGCCATGGCCGACTTGGTGGATCAAGTCCAACCCGCAGAGATGTACATGCTGGTCGCCATGCTTTCAGCCAAGGGTGAGGCTTCCCCCCTGCAAGCTTGGGGGTTGAACATGGATCCGTTGTTGCACGCGTTGGAATTGGCCAAAGACGGCCGCGTGGCAAAGGTGTTTTGGCCGAGCTCGATTGCGGTGTTTGGGCCTGACGCCCCCAAGGACGCCACCCCGCAAGACACCGGGCTTCGCCCCACCACGGTGTACGGGGTGTCGAAGGTGTCTGGGGAATTGTGGTGCCAGTACTACCACCAGAAATACGGCGTTGACGTGCGCAGCCTGCGCTATCCTGGCTTGATTGGCTTCCGTTCCCAGCCTGGCGGCGGCACCACCGACTACGCCGTGGAAGCATTCCACGCCGCGATTGAAAGGCGTCCCCTGCATTGCTACCTCGAGTCCTCAGAAACCCTGCCCATGATGACCATGGAGGACGCCGTGCGTGCCACCTTGGAATTGATGGCCGCCGACGGCGACGCCCTGAGCGTCAGAACGTCCTACAACCTGCAGGGGTGCAGCTTCTCCCCTGCCGAACTCGTGACCGAGTTGCACGCGCAGGGCATGTCGTTGGACGTGCTCTACGCCCCAGACACCAGACAAGACATCGCAGCTTCTTGGCCCAACAGCCTGGACGACGCTGCGGCCCGGCGCGATTGGGGGTGGCAGGCCGCACACGACACCCCTGGGCTGGTGCGCGCCATTTTGGCTGGACTTTCCCAACCTGCTGTTGGTTGAAAGGCCTGACTGCCGGGTGAACGACCTGCAGGGTTTGGTCTTTTCTTTGCAATTGAACACGAACCCCACGACATGGACGCCCTGCACATCGCCAACAGCCTGACTCGGCAAAAAGAACGCTTTGAGCCACTCAACCCGCCCTTCGTGGGCATGTACGTGTGCGGCCCGACGGTTTACAGCAACGTGCACTTGGGCAACGTACGCACCTTTTTGACGTTCGACATTGTCTACCGGTACCTGCAGCATTTGGGCTTCAAAGTCCGTTACGTTCGGAACATTACCGACGTCGGACACCTGACCGGCGACACCGACGACGGAGAAGACAAGATTGGCAAGAAGGCGCGGCTGGAGAACCTCGAGCCCATGGAGGTGGTGCAGCAATACACCAACGACTTCCACGACGTGATGAACGTCTTCAACATCCTCCGCCCCTCCATTGAGCCCACAGCCACAGGCCACATCGTGGAGCAAATCGAGGCGATCAAGCAAATCGTTGACAACGGCTACGCCTATGAAGTGAACGGAAGCGTGTACTTCAGCGTTCGCACCTTCAGCGAAGACCATCCTTACGGCGAATTGTCTGGGCGGAAGATTGACGAACTCCTCAACTCCACCAGAGAGCTGGACGGCCAGAGCGAAAAGCGGGATCCCCTTGATTTCGCGTTGTGGAAAGCCGCCAACGCCAGCCACCTCATGCAATGGCCTTCACCCTGGGGCATGGGCTTTCCAGGATGGCACCTCGAGTGCTCTGTGATGAGCACCAAATACCTCGGCGAGACCTTCGACATCCACGGCGGCGGCATGGACCTGAAGTTCCCCCACCACGAGTGCGAAATCGCCCAAAACGTGGCTTGCAACGGCGAAAGCCAGCCTGTGAAATACTGGATGCACGGCAACATGCTGACGGTCAATGGCCGGAAGATGGCGAAGTCCGAAGGCAACGGCTTCACCCCGGAAGAACTCATCACGGGGAACCACAAATTGCTGGAACAGGGCTACAGCCCCATGACCGTGCGGTTCTTCATGTTGATGGGACACTACGCCAGCACATTGGACTTCAGCAACGAAGCGCTTCAGGCGGCGGAAAAAGGGCTGGCCAAACTGGAAAAGGCCGTGGAGACCCTGGCCACGCTCGAGCCTTCCACAGGCGACGCCACCTACGATGTGCAGGCTTTCGCCGCCAAGTGCAGCGCGGCCATGAACGACGACTTCAACACCCCGATTCTCATCGCCACTTTGTTCGACGGCGTGAAAGCCGTGAACGGCGCGGCTGCGGGCCGTGTGACCCTTTCCGCCGAGGACATCGCGTCGCTTCAGGGCACGTTCCAGGCCTTCCTTCGGGACGTGCTGGGGTTGGCCTCTGAAGCAAGTCAAAACCAGGCGGAAGGCGGCGGAAACGACGCTGGCGCGTTGTTGGATTTGTTGGTGGACATGCGCACCAACGCCAAAACGAACAAGGACTGGGGAACCGCCGACAAAATCCGCGACGTCCTTGCTGCGCAGGGCATCACGATCCAGGACGGCAAAGACGGAAGCAGCTGGAGCCGTGGGTAAGTTGAACTCTGCGATACCCTGGGGTTTGGGGCTGGCTTTGCTCACGTTGGCCGCGTGCGGCACCGATTCCGGATCGGGCACCACCCGAGGCCCCCAGAACTCCTCGGTGGAAGACATCGCGACGCCTGAATTCAACGAAGACTCGGCGTACGCCTATGTGGCCGCGCAGGTCGCATTTGGACCCCGGGTACCCAACACCGATTCACACGGGGCGTGCGCGGCCTGGTTGGCCAATGAGCTGACCCGCCATGGTGCCCAAGTCACGGTGCAAGAAGGCCGGGCCCGGGCGTTCGACGGGACCATCCTGAACATGAAAAACATCGTGGGCTCCTTCCACCCAGAGTCCCGCGACCGCGTGTTGCTCTTTGCCCATTGGGACACGCGTCCTTTTGCCGACAAAGACAGCCTTCGCCAACGAGAGCCCATCGACGGGGCCAACGACGGGGCCTCCGGCGTCGGCGTGCTGTTGGAAATTGCGAGGCAACTTGGCCAAAACCCTGCCGATATAGGGGTGGACATCGCCTTCTTCGACGCGGAGGACTACGGCCGTCCTGAGTGGTTGCCCTCCTCCCAAAACGGGTACAAAGACTGGTGCCTGGGCAGTCAGTTTTGGGCAGCCAATCCCCACCGTCCAGGGTACCGCGCCCGGTTTGGCATCTTGCTTGACATGGTTGGGGCCCGCGACGCGGTGTTCAACCAAGAAGGCACGAGTTTGAGGCTGGCGCCGCACGTTGTGCGGAAGGTGTGGAAACGGGCTTCGGATTTCGGGTTTGGAAGCCGCTTTTCGTCGCGCAGCACCCCGCAGACCATCGACGACAACCTCTTCGTGTCCGAACTCGCAGGCATCCCGAGCGCCAACATCGTCGATTACAGGGTGAACGTCCGTCCCATGGGCTACGGTCCTTTCCACCACACCCACGCGGACAACATGGATATCATCGACCCCCAAACCCTCGACGTGGTCGGCACCACGGTGCTTTCTGTGGTCTACAATCCGTGATCAAATGATTCACGGCATGCTGTCAGAAACCGTCTGACGCTCCTTTCTAGCACCTGTTGGACTCAAGTACCTTGGATGCCATGCACCAAGGTCTTTTTTTGCCATGGATTGCCCTCTCCCTGATGGCCATGCCCCTGCACACGTGGGGCAGTCCCGTCGACCTGGAGCGAGCCGACAGCCTTCGGCAATCTGGCAAGATGGTTCAAGCCCTGACCTTGTATCGGAGACTGGCCACAGAAACGTTGACCGGCTGCGACTTCGCAAGGATCGAGGCGGGGATGGGTCACATCCAATGGAATGCGGGAAATGCCTCCGAAGCACGCCCTCACCTCATGGCCGCCTCTGCGCAATGCGGCACATGTCCAACAACTGTTCGGAGTTCTCTGGTGTTGGACATCTCCCATCACTTGCTCTCGAGCGGTTGGACATCGGACGCCATCGACCTGCTCGAGAAAGAACTTGAATGGGGACCTCATGCCCCAGCCGTGAACGACGTCCACCTTCTGCTCGCCAAGTTGCACTTTGCAGAGGGACATTGGCAGCGCACGTGGGAGATGGCCTCGCAAACCCCGGGCCCCGCAGCGACCGGGATTGCGTTGCAAGCAGGAGTCATGCTGGGCAAGTCCTTGGACGAATTGCCTCTGGACGAATTCATCCGTCAGGCCAAACCTTCCCAGCGCCGCGTGGTCACCGACGAGTTGAACCACCTGCACACCTTGCTCACTGGAGAAGGTCGTTACGCCGAGGCCTTGGTGTTGTCACGAAAAATCAACTCCCTCACCGACCCCATCGCGGACCCCGAAGCGTGGACCTTGTCTCAGCTCAACGTGGCCCGTTCCGCCGAGTTGGCCAACAAGCCCCTTGAAGCGTTGCTCGCCTTTCACGAAGCAGGACGGACAGCCGAACTGTTGGACGACCTCGGCCTCAGGGCTCGTGTGGCGCGGGCCCAGGCGCGCTTCGAAGAGACGCGCGGCGTCTCGGCCTCGGCCTTAAGACACTTGAATTTGGCGGACAGCCTCACCCTTGCCTTGTTGAACGCCACCAAAACATCCAAGGAAGCCAAGACCTTTGAAACCCATGCCGTCCTCCCCCAAGACCCCTTTGAATTGGCGGCGGCCGAGGCCATGGCCTCCGGCACCAACCCAGGCGCATGGCCCTTTGCCTGCGCACTCATTCTTCTGGGGCTTTTGGCCGCCGGCATGCGGGCAAATGAACTGAAGCGCACTTTGCGCCGCGAGCGTGTCCGCTCCCTCCGAATGCAGCGGATGATTCAGCCCCAGGACGCCTTGAATGGCACCGTCTCGGCGGACCTGGCCGTGAATGCAGCGGGGGGCGTGGAGGAAATCCTGACCCGGCCCAACCGTTTGGACTTCGAGGACATCATCGCATCCTTGGAAATGGACCACGGTACCGACGTGGAATGGGAATTGCAGGGCAACGCTGAAGGGCAGTCCGCGCCTGAAGGCCTGCTTTCCTTGCTTTCCGTCACCGTGAAACGGTTGCTGGCGCACAAACCCAAAGACGCGTCCATCCAAGGGGTCATCCGCAACGATTGGCACGGCATCCACGTGGAATTGGATGGCCCGGATTCACCGTCCACCCAAGAACTTCAGCGCATGTTCGCTGGAGGGGAACACAGCTCGACATGGAATCCTGTACTGGTGCAAATTGAAAAATTGGCCGGACGATTCACGGTCGAAAAAAAGGCGACCGGCGAATTGGCGTTGACCTTTCTCCTTCCCCACACGGGGGATCAGCGCTCTCCGGCGAACTGATCCAGGAAACGGCGGTCGTTCTCGAAGAAGTGGCGCAGGTCGCCAATTTGGTAGCGCAGCATGGTGATTCGCTCGATGCCCATCCCAAAGGCGAATCCGCTGTACACGTTGGGGTCGATGCCGTTGGCCTCAAGCACGTTGGGGTCGACCATGCCGCAGCCCAGGATCTCGAGCCATCCAGTGCCTTTGGTGATGCGCTTGTCCACCTCGGTCTTCAAGCCCCAGTACACATCCACCTCTGCACTTGGCTCGGTGAAGGGGAAGTACGAGGGGCGCAAGCGGATGTCCGTGTCGGGCCCAAAGAAGCACCTTGCGAAATGCAACAGGGTCTGCTTCAGGTCGGCAAACGAGACGTCCTTGTCGATGTAGAGGCCTTCGATTTGGTGGAACATGCAATGCGCACGCGCCGAAATGGCTTCGTTGCGGAACACACGCCCTGGCATGATCAACCGCATGGGCGGCTCGCGCTTTTCCATCTCACGCACCTGGACTGAACTCGTGTGCGTGCGCAACAGCACATCGGGATTTCGCTCCACGAAAAACGTGTCCTGCATGTCCCGTGCGGGATGCTCAGGCGGGAAATTCAAGCCACTGAATACGTGCCAGTCGTCTTCGATTTCTGGGCCTTCCGCCACGGCGAATCCCATGTTCTGAAAGATGTCGACGATTTCCCGGCGGACGACTTGCAAGGGGTGGTGGGTGCCCAGAGGCACACCTCCCGAAGGGCGGGTGGCGTCGAGACCTGAGGCCTTGACCTTGGATGCGGAGGCGCCCGACGCGGCTTTCACCTTGTCCTCGACGGCCTGCTTCAACGCGTTGAGCATCGGGCCGAGCTCTCGCTTTTGGTCCCCAGGCACCTCCTTGAAGGCGGCCATGAGGTCCTTCATCTTGCCTTTTCGGCCCAAGTAGGCGACTCGGAACGCCTCCACCTCGTCCGCGCCAGAAAACTCCGCCGCGGCCACGTCAGCCATCAACTGCCCTATGCGGTCCTTCATGGAATACTCAGTTCAATCGCTTCATGCTCATCACCACATCCTCCACGGGGCGGTCGCCTCGGCGGCGGTCCGTTTCCACCGCCGCGATGCTGTCGATGATGCTCAACCCTTCCACAACGTATCCAAAGACGGTGTACTGCATGTCCAAGAAGGGCGTGCCACCCAAGCGTTGGTATGCTTCACGAGATTCTGGAGAGTAAACAAACTGGCCGTTCTCCACATTTTGCAATCCGTTTCCGTACTCGTTGGCGAAGTTGGCAATCCGCCCCTCGATGCCCGACATCTCCACCTCGCTGAATGGACGACCTTGCACCAAGTAAAATTGGCTTCCCGAACTGCGCTTTTCAGGGTTCATGTTGTCGCCTTGGCGTGCCGCCGCAAGCGCCCCTTTGATGTGCAAGTGGTCAGGGCGAATTTCTGCTTCAATCGTGTACCCGGGACCTCCGCTTCCGAGGCGTGCGTTTTCCGAAGCGCCCTTGCTCTGTGGGTCGCCTCCTTGCACCATGAATTCCTTGATGACGCGGTGAAACAACAAGCTGTCGTAAAACCCTTCCTCCACCAACTTGACAAAGTTGTCGCGGTGTTGCGGGGTGGAATCGCTCAATTGCACCACCATGGGCCCAAACCGAGTGTCGATTTGCACCTTCACAGGAACGGTGGGCGCCGCATGGCTGTCCTCCGCAGAATCGCAGCCAGATGCCGACATGAACAACAGGGCCACCGCAGACAACAACGTCGCGGTGAAGAAGGTGGAAGTGGACAAACGCATTTGTGCTTTTTTCATCATCTTTGAGGTCTGACGAACAAAGTTAGACCCTGCCCTGACAAGAAAAAGACCATGATTCGCATTTTCTCCACCGCCCTTGCCGCTGCGTCCATCCTCCTCATCGCCGGATGCTATGAAATGGATGAAACCATCGCCAACGTGTACGTGGTGCGCATGGAGGGAGGGGAAGAAGTGCCTGTGTCGGACGCCTCAGTCCGTTTGTTCGCGTTGGGATCCTTGGACGAAGATTTCGTCGGCGAGCCACGCTTCGACACCACTCAAGTGACGTCCAACGAAGGGTTCACCTCCTTCAACTTCTCGCCGTACTACGTGGCGGGACAAGCTGGGTTTGCGGTGCTTGATGTAGAATGCACCAAAGGCGCGTTGAGCGGCACCGGCCTCATCAAGATTGAAGAAATGATGACGAACGAAACCACAGTCATCATGGAGTGACCTTGGTCAGTCCACCCCTTTGTTCTCCTCCACCTCCCTTCCAATCCAAGCCGCGAAGTAGTCCAACAGGGCCCGCTTCATCATGGTCTCTTGTTCCGCTGGGCTCAGCGCTGGCAATGGGTCGCCCGCGGTGAAATGGGGCCACCCGTCTTCGTCCTCCCCCTCGCGTACGTAGTGGCCCAACGGCTCCAAAAGCGTGCACACCCCCACGTGCATCAGGTCCATCTTCTCGTCCTTCTTGTACCTGCGCGCGCCTTGACCTGCCTCCTGCAACCCCACGGCAAACACCATGGTGGTCACGTCCGGCTCTTCTCCGAATCTCTCCGTCATTTTGGCGACCAAGGTGTTCCAGTCTTTTTCGAATGCGTAATCCATGGGTGCTGCAAAGGTTGCCAAAGGGGCAAAAAAAAAAGCCACGTTTGACCATGGCTTTCTGTCGGGATGACTGGACTTGAACCAGCGACCACACGTCCCCCAGACGCGTACTCTACCAACTGAGCTACATCCCGATGGAGGGGTGCAAATGTAGGCGTTTTTCTCCCACTGAAAAAAGGGCCTGACAAAGTAGATTTGCAGAAGGCCACTTGGCCCGAATCAACCGCATCCCATGAAAATTTCTGCCAGCTGGCTCCGAGAGTTGTTCCCCCATGAGGTGGATGTCCAACAAGCCGCCCAAGTCTTGACCGCCACAGGGTTGGAAGTGGAAGGTGTGGATCACGTTGAAGCCGTTCCTGGCGGGCTGCGAGGTGTCGTTGTCGGCCACGTCACCGAGGTGGTGCAACACCCCAACGCCGACCGCCTGCGCATTTGCAAAGTGGACGTTGGGCTTGAAGACGGCCCTTTGGGCATTGTGTGCGGCGCCTCCAACGTTGCAGAAGGCCAAAAAGTGCCTGTGGCCACCGTCGGCACCACCCTCCACCCCCAAGGCGGAGAGCCCTTCAAAATCAAGAAAGGCAAGATCCGCGGCGAAGTGTCCCATGGCATGATTTGTGCCGAGGACGAATTGGGCCTTGGTTCTGGTCACGACGGCATCATGGTGTTGGCCCAAGACACCCCAGTGGGTGCAGACATGGCGCACGTGGTTGGCCTTGAAGGAGACGACGTCATCGAAATCGGACTGACCCCCAACCGGAACGACGCGATGGGCCATTGGGGCGTGGCTCGGGACCTTCGGGCCGGGTTGCTGCACGGCACCGTGGAAGGCATCGGCCCCATGTCCGCAGACGACCTCGTGTTGCCGGCGTGCAGCGATTTGAATGCCGCCTTGAAGGAAGCCACCTCCGTTTCGTTGTCGGTGGACGCCAGAGAAGACTGCCCCCATTACCTACTGGTGGAACTGCACCACGTCAAGGTGGGTCCAAGCCCCGATTGGGCCCAAAAACGGTTGCGCGCCATTGGCGTTCAGCCCCTGAACAACGTGGTGGACGCCACCAATTTGGTGTTGCATGAATTCGGCAACCCCTTGCACGCGTTTGACCTGGACAAGATTGGCGGGGGCCAAATTGTGGTTCGCAAGGCCGCACAAGGCGAGCCCTTCACCACCCTCGACGGCGAAGGCCGCAAACTCGACGCCAAAGACCTCGTCATTGCCGACGCTGCTGAAGCCATGTGTCTCGCTGGCATTTACGGCGGTTTGGACAGCGGGGTGTCGGAAAGCACGACCAAAGTGATCCTCGAAGCGGCCTGGTTCAACCCTGTGACCGTGCGCAAGAGCGCCAAGCGTCACACGCTGAGCACAGACGCGAGCTTCCGGTTTGAGCGCGGCGTCGACCCCAACACCGTGCGCTTGGCCGCAGAACGTTGCGCCCAGCTGTTGACGGAATGGGCCGGGGCCCAAGTGGTCGCCGCCACAGAACATCTGGACACGGCGACCGTCCAGGACGCCCAGGTCGAACTCGATCTGGGTTGGCTCGAACGCTTTTTGGGCACCGACATCTCGCAAGACCGTTTGAAGTCCATCCTGGCCTCGCTCGACATCGCCGTGAACGATAAACATGGTTCCATCTGGAAACTCACCGTTCCCGCGTACCGCAGCGACGTGACCCGGCCCGCCGACGTGGCCGAGGAAATTTTGCGCATCCACGGCTTCGACCATGTTCCCCTGCCCACACGCATGACGGGAACGTTGGAGGTGCCCGCCAAACCCAACCGCGAAGACGTGCTGTTTGGGTGGCGTGAACTGTTGGTCAGCCAAGGGTTTACGGAAATCATGTCCAATTCCTTGACCAAGGCCAGATACGCCGAGCTCGTCAAGGACCGCGACTTGCACTCCGAAGCTTCTGTACACATGCTCAACCCCTTGAGCTCAGATTTGGGGGCCATGCGCCAAAGCCTGGTCTTTCAAGGCCTCGAGGCTGTGGCCAGGAACAGCAAGCACAAACAACCTGACCTGCGGTTGTTTGAATTTGGTCGGACTTACACCCAGCATGATGTGACCGACAAAGACGGCACTGTGCGCAAGGCCTACGACGAAAAAGAGCACCTCAGCCTGTGGGTGACGGGCAGGGACAAACCCGAAACCTGGAATGCGCCCAAAGGCAAGGACGGCCAAGCCAACATGTTCACGCTGAAGCATGCCGTGGAGTCGTTGCTGGCAAAGGTGGGTTTGAACGTCTTTTCCGAAGCCGAATCGGACACCGACGGCCTGTTGGCGGAGGGAATTGTGCTCCGGCATGCGAACGGCCAAGAGGTCGGACGCTGGGGTCTGGTGCAGCCTTCCGTGGCCCAGGCCTGCGACGTGGATGTGCCTGTGTTTTGGGCCGACTTCGACGTCGCCAAACTGTGGAAAGCGGTGAAGAAGCGCCGCGTGAAGGCGCACGAACTGGCGCGGTTCCCCGCGGTGCGGCGCGATTTGGCCTTGGTGGTGGCCAAGTCTGTGGCCTACGAAGCCCTGAAGGTGGCAGCGGAAAAAGCCGAGCGGAAATTGCTCAAGGGAGTTGAGTTGTTCGACGTGTACGAGGGCAAGGGGCTCGAAGACGGCGAGAAGAGCTACGCCATGGCGTTCACCTTGCAGAACCCCGACGCCACGCTGAACGACAAGCAAATCGATTCTGCGATGTCTCGGATTTTGAAGGCCCTCGAATCGGCTGGCGCTCGCCTCCGCTGACCTGCAACTATGGCGAAGACCCGACCCATTTTGACACCGCCAGTGCAGGTGTCTCACGTGTATTACAGGCTGACCCGCGTACTGGTCTACAGCGGCATCACCCGTTACTTCCGCATCCGCGGCCTCGACGGATTCGACACCCTGCCCAAGCCCGGCACCCCAGCCATCTTCATCAGCAACCACCAAAACGGCATGATGGACCCCATGCCGATCTGCGCGTTCATCCCGCAACAAATGCATTATTTGACAAGGGCCGACGTGTTTTGGAACCCTGTTTTCAGGCACCTCTTGTTTGGTTGGAACCAAATGCCGGTGTACCGCCAGCGTGACAGGCTCGCGGATTTGCGCGACCGCAACGACATCATCTTTGACGTGTGCGTGGACCGCATGGAGGCGGGCGCAGCCATGGCCCTTTTTCCTGAGGGCAACCACAACCCCTTCCCTTCCCTTCGTCCCCTGAAAGGTGGGTTGGCGGAAATGCTGGCCCGTGGGGCACGCAAGCACGACAGCCTTCGCGACATCCAGGTGATCCCCATTGGCTTGGACTACGAACACTACGCCGATTGGCGACGCCAGCTGCATGTGCGCGCAGGAAAACCCATCCCTTATGCCGATTGCTTGAATGAGGATGGGACCATGGACAAGGTGACTTTCCACAACAGGGTGACCACGGCCTTGAAACAGGTCGCAGTGGACATCCAACCAGCCGACGCGCAACAGGTGTTTTACGACGGGATTCGCGCGAAACGAACCACCGAGCTTGATGCCGAAGATTGGGAAACCATCCCTGTCCTGCTTGAGGCATGGCGCAAGCGATGGAGCGATGACCCCGCATGGGCCGCGCGTCTCTCGGAAGCGCATTGCATGTGGAAAGACGCCCACAAAGCCAAGCCTGCCCCAGGGCGCCCTGAAGCTTGGGGGCAGGGGCCTGAAGACGTTCGTGTCCGGCGAGCATGGGTGCGGTTGTTGGATCCGTTCGCGCGACTCGCCCAATTTCCCACGTGGCCCATTGCCGCGTTGATCCGACAGGGCGTGAAGAAAAAGGTGCGCAAGCTGGAATTCATCTCCACCATGCGCATGGGTTTTGCGATGGTGTTGTTCCCCATCGTGTGGTTGACCGAATCGGCGGTGGCTGGCGCCTTGGCCCCGGAGGGCTGGGGTGTGGCGGCGGCGACTGGCATGTGGGTTTGGGGGAACGTTGGCTCCCGCCTGTTCGGCCGGTTCAATGACGCCATGCACACCTTGCGAGACGCAGAAGACGGACAGGCTTTCTGGCACGACCCCCAGCACAGCGACGTGCGTGAGGCATGGAAGAACTACCTCGAGGCGCTGAAATAAGCGGAAATACGCAGAAGGTGTTGCATCTTCGTGAAGAACCACGCTTCACATGCCGTTAACTCCAGCAAAACATAGCTCTGACGAACTTCGGGCCATGGGCAAGCAACGCATTCTCCTCGTCGACGACGAGCCCGACATCCTGGAGTTCATCGAATACAACTTGATGAAAGAAGGTTACGACGTTCACACCGCGGGCAACGGCAGGATCGGTGTTGAGATGGCCAAGAAGTTGTTGCCAGACTTGGTGCTTTTGGACGTCATGATGCCCGAAATGGACGGCATGGAAGCGTGTGCGGAAATCCGTGAGCATGGCCCGCTTGCCCAAACCGTGGTGGCCTTCTTGACCGCCAGGGGTGAAGACTACAGCCAAATCGCTGGCTTCGACGCGGGGGCGGACGATTACATCTTGAAGCCCATCAAGCCAAAAGTCTTGGTGTCACGCGTCCAAGCCTTGCTGCGACGGAAGAAGAACTCGGGGTACGTGGGGGGCAACTACGACGGCACAGGTCTGATGATTGACCCAGAACGCTACGTGGTGATGCACCAAGGCCAAGAATTGAATTTGCCCAAGAAAGAATTTGAGTTGTTGAGTCTGTTGGCTTCCCAGCCGGGCAAGGTGTTCAGCCGAGAAAAAATCCTGGCGAGCGTGTGGGGCACCGACGTGGTGGTGGGCGACCGCACCATCGACGTGCACATTCGCAAACTCAGAGAAAAACTCGGGGACGAATACTTTAAGACAGTCAAGGGCGTCGGATACAAATTCGTCGGCTGATGGCCGGAAAGACCCCAAGGGTGGTGGCCGTGCAAGCGGCTGTGACGGCAGGTCTGACCTCTTTGGCCGCGACGGCGCTGGCCACGCAATTTGCCTCGGGCGAGGTGCACTTGGCCATGTCGGTGGCCTCAGGCGCCGTGGTGGGGGTGGTTTGTTTTCTTTTGGTCTATCGGCAGCTCGGGCTGTACATCCAAGATCGGGTGCGCATCATCTACAAGACGATCCGACGATTGAAGGGCTCCACAAGCCACGTGCACTTGGACATGGGTCAAGACATTGTGGAGCAAGTCAACCGCGATGTGATGACTTGGGCGGACAGCCAAATCGAAGAAATCACCACGCTCAGGGAAGCGGACACCTTCCGAAAGGAGTTCATCGGCAACCTCGCCCACGAGCTGAAGACCCCCATTTTCAACATCCAGGGTTTCATCCTGACGTTGCTCGAAGGCGGGTTGAACGACCCGGAGATCAACCGCAAATTCCTCCTCAAAGCCGCGAAAAACGTCGAGCGCATGGCGGGGTTGTTGGAAGATTTGGACGTCATCACCAAGATGGAATCGGGCACGCTCGACATCGAGTTGGTGCCCTTCGATTTGCTGGAAATCATCCGCGAGACGATGGAGAGCCTCGAGCCCAAGGCGAGGAGGAGCGAGATTGATTTGAGGCTGAAGAAGGGGTTCGACGCCTCCCAAATCATGGTGAAGGGGGACTCGGCCAAGATTGTCCAAGTCCTCACCAACCTCATCGTCAATTCCATCAATTACGGCTCGGAGGAAGGACACACCGAGATTCGTTACTACGACGCCGACGACGCGATTTTGGTGGAGGTGGCGGACAACGGCATCGGCATCAGCGAGTCGCACCTGGCACGGGTGTTTGAACGTTTTTACCGCGTGGACAAATCGCGCAGCCGGCACGCGGGCGGATCAGGGCTGGGGCTGGCCATCGTCAAGCACATCCTGGAATCCCACGGCCAAACCATCAGCGTGCGCAGCACCGAAGGCGAAGGGTCAACCTTCAGCTTCACGCTGGAGAAGGCCTGAACCGGCCCCATTCACAAACGGGTTCCCCCGCTTTTCTTCACCCACCGTAGTCGGCTCACCGTGACCTGGCCACACCACCATGGACTCGGGCAGGGTGAAGATTTGGACTTCAATGCTTTGGGCGAGGGCTGCGGCGTCGCATCCTGGCAAATCGGTCCGCCCCACACTGCCCCGAAACAGCACATCGCCGCCCAGTGTCCACCCCCCGCGATGGCACACGAAGGCCACATGGCCAGGGGCGTGGCCCGGCACAAAGCGCACCTCCATCTCCACATGACCACATGCCACGGTGTCGCCATGAGCGAGGTCAAACGTGGCCTCCGGCACAGGGTCCATCCGGACCCCATAAACCTCGGCGACGCGGGGCGCCTGCTCGTAAGTCTCGCGGTCCGCAGGGTGCAACCTCGGGACAAGCCCGTAAGTGTCCATCATCCACGCGCAGCCCATGACGTGGTCCAAGTGGGCGTGGGTCAACAACACCTGCACGGGCTTGGCGTCGAGGCGGTCGCAGAGGTCCTGAAAGGCCTTCCGCTCCTCCCCGCTGGCCATGCCGGGATCGACCACCGTCAACCCTCCATCCCCATGTTCCACGAAGTAGGTCTGCTCGCCAAAGGCGTTGCACGTGAGAGTATGCACCATGGGGCGTAATTTCGGGTAGAATGTGCGCGCGTCGAGTCCTTCCTGTCCTGGGGTGGTTGTGGGTCCTCGGATTCATCCACCCCGAGGCCTGCGCCCAGTTCACCGACGGCATGAATGTGGCGTTCGGCAAGAACCGGGTGCAGCACCGCACGTTCGAGTGGCAGGTGTTTGAGCAAGGCCACTTCGAGGTGCATCATTACCGCGAGGGAGACCAAATCGCAGGCCAAGTCACCCGCATGCTCCAGCGCGAGGCGGACGCCCTGGCGCCAATGTTTGGCCGCCAGTTGGAAGGGCCCCTTCAGGTGCTGGTGTTCAACTCCCAAGAAGAATTTCGACAAAGCAACGTCGGCGTGATGCTCGGCCAAGACGAAGCCTCCAACCTCGGGGGATCGGCCCGGTTGGTGGGCAGCAAGATGTTCGTCTACGCGACGGGCGACCGCCGGTCCGTGGCATGGCAAGTGCGCGAGGGGCTGGCGCAAGTGCTGTTCAACCAAACCATGTACGAGACCGACTGGAGCCAGGCCATCCGGTCGGGCAGTGTCGTCCAGTCGCCTCCTTGGATGTCCGACGGCCTCGCCCGCTACGCGGCACGGGGGTTGGACGCCGCCAGCCAGGAAACCATCCTCGATCTCTGCCGTCGCGACGCCTTCGGCCAACTTGAGTTGGCCAGCGGGCTGGATGCCGCGCTCTTGGGCCAAGCCATGTGGTCATACGTGGTGGACATCTACGGCCTGCCGACGGTGGCCAACGTGCTGTACATGACCCGGGTAACACAGAGCGTCGAAAGCGGATTCCGCCTCGCGACGGGGTCCTTCCTGCAGGATTTGGCCTTGGACGTGCAGGCCCATCACCTCCGTCAAGCCCCAGAGGGGTACGCCGCCTTGTTCCCGCCTTTCCAAGACCGCAAAGCCATGCGAAAGGCCGGACGCTCCCTCGGGCCGAGCATGCCGATGCGACCTGTGTCCAGGCTCGCGTACACCCAGTTTTTGCCCAACCCTGAGGGCGACTTGGCGGCGTTCACGACCGACGAGCGCGGTCAGCTGCGGGTGGGCACGGTGGACTTGGACAGTGGCGCACGCACCTGGCACGCCACGTTGGGGCATCGGTTGGATCGGTTGGACAACGAATTGCACCCGCGGCTGGCTTGGGGGTCGGAAGGCCAACTGCTCTTCTTCTCCGTGGATCTGAAAGGCGCTCCCCACCTGGGCACGGTGAACCTGGGCACGGGTGACATGGAACTGAAAGAGCTGTTCAAAATCGACCAAGTGCTCGACATGGCATGTTCCCCCGACGGGAGGTACTTGCTCATGTCCGCCCTCCAACACGGCCAAAGCGACCTCTACCTCTACGACATTGTCGCGAACAACCACACCCCCCTTTGGCGGGACCGGTTCGACGACTTGCAACCTGCATTTTGGCCTGGCAGCTCGACGTTCATGTTCTCGTCCAACCGTCCCGACGACACCCTGCGCAACGACCGACTTGACCACCCCTACCCCGAGGCGCTCGACTTGTACGTGGGCGACCTCGCGGACGACCCCATCACCTTGACCCGTTGGACCGCCACTCCAAACTTGGACGAGCGCCATCCTCAACCGCTCGAGGGCTGGGAATTCTTGACGATGACCACCGACGATGCGGGCGCACGTGGGCTGGGGTTCGGATGGCGAGACAGCTCCATCGTGGCCGTGGACACCGTGGTGCGCTACCGCACCTTCACCCAATTCCGCGAAGCTTTGTCCCTGCCAGTGGCCGGAGAGATGCCCGTCATGGGGAAGGGCCTCACCCACGTCATGGCCACCCGAGGGGGCCGAACGCAATGGACTGAGGTCGCGACGCCCGACTTGTCCAGCCTACACGCGACACCTTCCTTGGTGCAGGAACCGTCCACCTCCCTGCCTTTTCCCACAGAATTGCCTTCTTGGGAACAACCCTGGGCCGAAGATGAAATCAACTTCCGAACCTATGTGTTCGAGGCAGAGCGCGAGGAAATCCCCGACGTCACACCCAAGCAGGAAGAAGCCTCCGTCACGCAAAATCACGCCCCGCTCACCCCCAAAAACAGCCGGCTGAATTTCGCCTTGGACAAGATCCAAACCCGACTGAACAACACCTTCGGGTCCCACTTCTACCAGGTGTACAACGGGACGGTCAATGCACAGCCCGGACTGGGAAACGCCTCCGAATTGCGCATCAGCGACGTCATGGACGACAAGCACATCGTCGGGGGGTACACAATTCCTGCGAATTTGTCCAACACGTTTTTTGGGCTGGCCTACTTGGACCTGGAACGGCAAGTGGACCGCATCCTGTCGCTGGAACGCCAAACCACCGCCCGTGTCGATCCACAATCGGGCCTGCTTGTGGAAACGGCCACGCACTTGTTGAGACGCGAATGGCGCTGGGCCTTTGACGAGGTGCGCAGCTTGCGCTGGGGGGCCGCGTTCCGGTTCAACCACGACGTGATCCAAGGGACGGATCTGTTTTCAGCCACGACCCCCAACGGCACAGGCGAGCAATTGGGTCTGCAAGTGGCCTACGTGCACGACGACACGCGCAGCCCGCGGCTGAACATCCGGCACGGCCTCCGCGCTCGGGTGTGGGCCGAGATGTTTGTCGACGGGGTGGCCACCGCCTCGGCCGCCGGAGGGGAATTGACGGGGCCGGACCAGGGCTGGACCTTTGGCACGGTCGGTTTCGATGCCAGGCGGTACGTGCCTTTGGTGGGGCCGAGCATTTTGGCCCTTCGGCTGGCCGGCGATTGGAGCATTGGCCAGCGCAAGCTGCTGCACATGCTCGGCGGGACCGACAACAGCCTGTCCCTCCAGAGCAGCGCCAACACCCCGGTAGACCCTGACATTCCTTTCGCATATCAAGCCCGAATTGCACCGTTGCGCGGCTTCCAGAACAACGTCCGCAACGGCGCCAACGTTGCCCTGGCCAACGCCGAGTTGCGGGTGCCCGTGTTCTTCAGCGGGGTTGGGCGTTCGGATTTCCTCAAACATCTACAAGCCGTGGCCTTTGCAGACGTGGGGGCGGCCTGGACGGGCCTTCATCCCTACACAGACGAGAACTCCTTCAATTTTGTCACTGTGCAATCCAACCCCATCACCGTCACGGTCAGCAACAACCGAGAGCCTGTGCTCTACGACCTGGGTTTTGGTTTTCGGTCCAGGCTGCTCGGATATTGGGTCGCGGCCGACTGGGCTTACGGAGTGGACGACGGAATCACCCTGCCACGACGCTTCACCTTGTCCCTGAATTTTGATTTTTGACGCCATGGATCCCCTCACCCTTCTCACGTTGTTGGCCATCGGGCTGTTCGCTGGCATCGCCTCTGGCTTTGTGGGCGTCGGCGGTGGTCTCATTTTGGTGCCCGCCATGGTGGCTTTTGCCGGCCTCGGGCAACATGCCGCCCAAGGGACCAGCCTGGCCATGATGCTACCACCCGTGGGCATTTTGGCCGTCATGCAATATCACAAAGCGGGCGAGGTGCACTGGGCGTACGCGTTGGTGTTGTGCGTCACTTTTGTGGCCGGCGCATGGGGCGGCTCCAAAATGAGCCTCAAGCTTCCCGAAGCTTGGGTGAAGCTCGTGTTTGGCCTGGTCATGCTGTACGCCTCCATTCGCATGCTGCTGCACGCGTGGACCCACCTCAAACCCACCTTCTTCCCATGAGCCTTCTCACGCGCATCCAAGCCCTGGCAGAAGAGCACCAAGCGGAATGGGTCGGCATTCGACGCCACTTGCACGCCCACCCGGAATTGTCTTTTGAAGAACACCAAACGATGGCTTTCGTGTCCGCCACCCTCACCTCGTGGGGGGTGGACCACCAAACCCATGTGACGGGCACGGGCATTGTCGCACACGTCCGCGGCAAGAAACCGGAATCTCGGACTGTGGCTTTGCGGGCCGACATGGATGCCCTTCCCATCACGGAGGCCAACGCTGTCGACTACGCGTCCACCAACCCTGGCGTCATGCACGCCTGCGGACACGACGTCCACACCACATCGCTGCTTGGGGCGTTGCGCATCCTGCAACTGACCTCGGACGGTTGGTCAGGCACCGTGCGCTGCATCTTCCAACCCGGAGAAGAGTGCATCCCTGGCGGGGCGAAAGGCATGGTCGCCGCCGGGGTGTTGAAGAACCCTGAGCCGGTGGGCATTTTTGGGCAACATGTGTTCCCAGACCTTCCTGCCGGGGACGTGGGGTTGCGCGGCGGGGCGTACATGGCGTCGGCCGACGAGATTCACCTCACCGTCAAAGGGCAAGGCGGCCATGCAGCCTTGCCGCACAAGTGCCGGGACGCCGTGTTGGCGGCGTCCAACGTGGTCGTGGCCGCCCAGCAACTCGTGGCCCGGTTGTGCCCACCAGGGCAACCCTCCGTCCTCTCGTTCGGCTTCATCGAAGCCCAGGGGTCGACCAACGTCCTGCCCAACGAAGTCCGGCTGAAAGGCACCTTCCGCGCCATGGACGAAGGCTGGCGCCACCAAGCCCACAAGGCGTTGGCCGCGCTGATTCATTCGACGTGCAAGGCCCACGGCTGCGAGGCCGACCTGGACATCCGCCATGGCTACCCTGCCGTGAACAACCACGTGGGCATGGCCGCCGCATTCAGGGCTGTGGCCTGCGAATACCTCGGGGCAGAGCACGTGCACGACCTCGACATCCGCATGACGGGCGAGGACTTCAGCCACTTTGCCAACGAAATCCCTGGATGCTTCTACCGGCTGGGCACCGCCTCACCGCAGCCAGGAAACGACTTGGGCACGCACGGATTGCATACGCCAAGGTTTGACGTGGACGAAGAAGCGTTGAAAGTGGGAACGGGGTTGATGGCATATGCTGCCGCCACCGCCGTGTGGTGAGGTCAGTGGGCGACCTCTGACATGAATTTGATCTTGGCAAGTCGCAGCTCTTCCTCGGAGTAAGCGTCGTCGAATTCCTCCAACGCCGCAGCCAAGCCGTCGTCCTCCGATTCTGAAAAGAAGTCGAACAACTCTTCCAAGCACTCCTCGTCCAACGACTCTTCCAAAATGTGGTCGAGGTTCAGCTTGGTGCCTGCCCCCACGATCTTTTCAATCTCGTCCAGCACCATGTCTCGGTTGCCATGGATGCCTGCGGCGATGTCGGTGAGGCCCAACTTGCGGTCGAGCAGTTGGATGATCGCGACTTTATGCTTGGACTTGGCGGCGCTGCTCCGAACAAGCATGGCCTCCGACTTCTCGATGCCTTCTGCCTCCACATGCTCGGCAATCAAGGCCAGGAAAGGAGCCCCGTACTTGGCGGCCTTGCCTGAGCCCACCCCAGTGATGCGAAGCAACTCGTCCGGTGTGGTGGGGTAATGCGTGGCCATCTCGTCCAAACTGACGTCCTGGAAGATGACGTACGGGGGCAACTCTTTCTCTGCACTGACTTCCTTGCGAAGGACCGTGAGCATGTCTCGCAGCTTGGGATCAAGCACCCCTCCGGCTGACCCGCGGGTTTGGACCAGCGAATCGCCGGCGTCGGTTTCGCTGAAGTCGCGCTGCTTGGCCAACATCAAGGGCTGAGGGTTGGACAGGAACGCCATGCCCTTGTCCGTCAAATGAAGGACCCCGTAGGTCTCCACCTCCTTTCTGAGATAATTGAGCACGACCAACTGGCGGAAAATGCCCTGCCAATGGTCCAGCCCTTCCTCTTCACCGCGGCCCCAGAACGCACTCCCAACTGCCCCGTAATCCTCCATTTGGCGGTTTTTGGTGGCGGTCAGCAGCGCAGTGTAGAACACCATGCGATGCTTGTTCTTGTGTTCGAGCACGGCACTCAGCACGAGGTGGGCGTCCTCTTGACGGTCCTCCAGCGTGGGTGGGTTTTTGGTGTTGTCGCAATTCTTGGCGCCCGGACCGTTCTCCTCGTCAAACTCCTCGCCGAAATAGTGCAGAAGGAACTTCCGCCGGCTTGTGGCCGTCTCCGCGTAAGCCATGACTTCTTGCAACAACTGCATGCCCACCTCTTGTTCCGCAATGGGTTTTCCTTGCAGGAACTTTTCCAGTTTGTCGATGTCTTTGTGGCTGTAGAACGCGACGCAATGGCCCTCGCCGCCGTCGCGTCCGGCACGTCCGGTCTCTTGGTAGTAGCTCTCCAAGGACTTGGGCATGTCGTAGTGCATCACGAAGCGGACGTCTGGCTTGTCAATGCCCATGCCAAACGCGATGGTCGCCACAATGACGTCCACGTCTTGCATGAGGAATTGGTCCTGGATCTTGCTTCGCTGGTTGCTGTCCATGCCGGCGTGGTAAGCCAGGGCTTTGACGCCATTCACGCGCAATGTCTCGGCAATCTGCTCCACCCGCTTGCGGCTCAAGCAATACACGATGCCGCTCTTGCCAGCGTGTTGCAGGCAGTGACGCACGATTTGTTGGAGGGCGTCCTTCTTGGGGCGCACCTCGTAGAACAAATTGTCTCGGTTGAAGGACGACTTCAGCACGACCGCGTCCGTCATGTCCAGGTTCTTCTGGATGTCCATTTGAACTTTCGGTGTAGCCGTGGCCGTCAACGCCATGATGGGGACGTTGGCGATGTCTTTCACAATCGGCTTGATCCGACGGTATTCAGGACGGAAGTCGTGTCCCCACTCTGAAATGCAGTGGGCCTCGTCCACCGCCACGAAGCTGATTCTCACGGAGCGCAAAAACGCAATGTTCTCCGCCTTTGTGAGGCTCTCGGGGGCGACATAGAGCAACTTGGTCCAGCCCTCCGCCACGTCTCGCTTCACCTGCTCGGCGTCGGACTTGCTCAGGGAGGAGTTCAAGAAATGGGCCACGCGTCGGTCCTCGTGGTGGCCTCGGATGGCGTCCACTTGGTTTTTCATCAACGCGATGAGTGGGCTGATCACCAAGGCCACCCCATCCATCATCAAGGCCGGAAGTTGGTAGCACATGGATTTGCCGCCACCGGTCGGCATGATCACAAATGTGTCACGTCCGTCCAGCACGCTGAGGATGGCATGTTCCTGCTCACCCTTGAATTCGTCGAATCCAAAAAACGTCTTCAGCGCCTCTTGGGGCGCCAAATCGACCAGGCTCATCGGTTGGTTTTAGCTTTGCGCTAAGAAAGATACACATCTGGGCGACTTCACCAAGCACCCGCAGCAACATTTATGTCAATATGACAAACCGCCTTGAACCCCATTCTGGCAAACACACGCTGACGTTGGCCGCCCAAGCGCTGAGCCAAGCAGCCGAACGAATGGGAAATGACTTCGACGAGGCCGTGAATTTGCTCGGGCAGTCTGCCGGGAAAGTCGTGGTGACAGGCGTCGGAAAAAGCGCACACATCGCGGCCAAAATCGCCGCCACACTCAATTCCACAGGAAGTTCTGCCATGTTCTTGCACGCCGGCGAAGCGCTTCATGGCGACCTCGGGGCGGTGCAGCAAGGCGACGTCGTGGTCTGCCTCTCCAAAAGCGGCCGCAGCGACGAAGTGACGCAGCTTCTTCCTTCCCTTGTCCAACGGGGCTGTCCCTTGGTGGCCCTGACCGCCGACCCAGATTCACCGCTGGGCCAGGCCGCCAGCGTGGTCTTGGACGTGTCTGTGCCAGAAGAAGCATGCCCCTTGGACCTGGCCCCCACCACGAGCACCACCCTTCAACTCGCCATGGGCGACGCGTTGGCCGTCGCTTTGATGGCCGCGAATGCCTTCCAAGCGAAGGACTTCGCCGCCAACCACCCCGCCGGCAGCTTGGGCAAGAAGTTGACTTGGACTCTGGCTTCCTTGGTGGACCCTGCACGACGGCCTGCGGTGCCGTGGGACGCGTCTTTGGCGGACGTCCTTGAAGCCATGTCTGAGGCGCGGTACGGCGCCACGGTGGTTTGGGCACAAGACAACCCAGGCCAAATCGGCGGAATCGTCACGGACGGCGACCTGAGGCGGGCGCTGGCCCAAGGCACCTTGCCGAACACCACGGCAGGGGCACTGGCCAGCCCACATCCCCACACCATGCAGGCCCATGAATTGGCGGCCCAGGCAGTTGGGTGGATGAAAAGGCACAGCATCAGCCAGGTTGTGGTGATGGAAGACGAGCACTACGCAGGCATGGTTCACCTCCACGATTGCCTTCGCGAAGGCCTCGGTTGACCGACATTTGCGTCATGGCCCTGGACCAAGCCCACGACGAAGCCCAAATGGGGTTCCTCGACCACCTCGAAGAGCTGAGGAGGCGCCTGTTTGTGTCTGCGGCGGCCATTTTGGCCGCAGGCATTGGGGTGTTTGTGGCGAAAGACTGGGTGTTTGACCGCATTCTGTTTGGCCCTCGGAACTTGGACTTCATCAGCTACCGAGGTTGGTGCGCCTTGTCCCACGCCATCGGCTCCGGGGACGCCCTGTGCGTGGAACGCATCTCGTACGAATTGATCAACACCACCATGCTGGGCAACTTCTCGGCGCACTTGATCGTCAGCGCTGTGGGAGGCTTGATTGTGGCGTTCCCCATCCTCATCCACCAAGTTTGGGCGTTCGTGAAGCCGGCGATGAAGGCCCAAGAGCGGAACGCCGCACGCGGTGCCGGGTTCGCCTCTTCCCTGCTGTTCGTGATGGGTGTGGCGTTTGGGTATTTCGGCATCGCCCCGCTCAGCTTGCAATTCCTGGGCAACTACGAACTCGGCGACGTGGCCTCCCGCATCGCGGTCATGAGCTACGTCAAGACGGTGGCGAGCATCACCCTTGCTGCGGGCATCGTCTTCCAACTCCCGGTGTTGGTCTATTTCCTGAGCAAAGCCGGCCTGGTGACGGCCACGACCCTGAAGTCGTATCGCCGCCACGCCTTGGTGGGGATTTTGGCGTTGTCCGCCGTGATCACCCCGCCCGACGTGACAAGCCAAATCTTGGTGTCGCTTCCGGTGCTGCTGTTGTACGAGCTGGGCATTTGGATTGCCCGCCGCCAAGACAAACGACGCGCGCGCTGATGTCCCGAATCCTGGCCATTTGCCTCGCCCTTTTGCTCTCCTCATCCACGTGGGGCCAAACCGCGGTCTCCGGCCGGGTTTTTGACGGCGAGTCGGGCCTGCCCCTCCCGTTCGTCAACGTCAGCTTCGCCGGATCCAACCTGGGCACAATGACCGACGTGGAAGGGCTCTACAACCTGGAGGCTGGCGTGGAGCGCGTCACCAAGTTGGTGATCTCCACCCTCGGATACCAAAGCCAAACCATCCCCATCCAGCGTGGGGTGCCCCAAGTGATCAACGTGGCCTTGGAGGCGCGAAGCGTGGACCTTGAAGCTGCGGTGGTGCGGCCAGACCGAAAGGGCAAGAACCCCGCCAAACCTTTGATGCAGCGCGTGGCGGAGGCCAAGAAGGAAAACGACCCCTCGTCCATTCCCGCCTTGGAATACGACTTCTACGAGTTGCTGGAGGTGGCCGTGAACGACTATCCCGAGAAGTGGCCAGAGCGCCAGGTGTGGGGCCCATTCACTTGGGTTTGGGACCAATTGGACTCCAGCGAACACCGGGTGGCGCTGCCCATGTTCGCCACCGAGATGTCTGGGACCATGCGCACCTCCAAGCGCCGACGGGAAAAGCGCATCGAAGCGGCCCGAGCCACTTGGCTCCAAGACGGGGAAAACACGGCCAGCGTGCAGTCTGAGTTCTTGAACATCAACCTCTATGAGAACCAGCTGTTGCTGTTGGACCGGGCATTCACAAGCCCCTTGCACGACCGCGGCAACGTTCACTACCGCTATTATATCCTGGACACCTTGGACCGCGGAGGGCGGCCTTGTTTCCACATGGCCTTTGTGCCACGCCGTCGTGGCGAATTGACTTTCGAAGGGGAAATGTGGATCGACACCTTGAGCCTCGGGTTGAGGCATGTGGAGGCCAAAATCAGCGAAGGTGCCAACATCAACTTTGTTCGAAATTACGCGTGGAGTCAGACGTACGAACTCGACTCGGGCCGTTGGGTGCTGGCCCGTGAAGAAAACCTGGCAGACATCAGCCTTCGCGAAGGTGGGATGGGGATTTACAGCCACCAAACCATCGTCAACCACAACTTCGAACAGGCCACAAGTTGGCCTGACTCAGTGTGGACGAGTGGACGCGACATGAGCTTCGCCAAAGGCTCCCACGAAGTCCTCGAATCCACGTGGCAGGACTTGCGGCCTGAGCCGATTCCCGACCGGGCCAAACGCACATACTGGATGGTGGACTCCATTCAAACCATGCCGCAGTACAAGTTCGTCGAGGGGTTTGCCATGTTGGCTGGAACGGGGCACATCATCGCAGGCCCGGTGGAGTTTGGGCCCTTTTACGACAGCTACAGCACCAACCCAATCGAGGGGGAGCGTTACAGCTTGGGCGTGCAAACCAGCGACGACTTCTCCCGCAAAGTGTGGCTGAGGTCGTTCTTGGCCTACGGCACGTTGGACCAGCAATGGAAGTACGGCGGGTTTGCCGAGTGGGTGTTGCGCAAGACCCCACGCACTGAAGTGTTTGTGGAGCACATCCGAGACATGGATCAGCTCGGCATGATGGGGTTCTTCGACCAAGGGAACGGGTTGAACAGCGCCCTCCAGCTCAACGACCAAACGCGACTCACCCGAGTGACCCGGACGGAAATGAGCATGCTCCACGAGTTCGGCTCCGGGTGGACCCAGTCGGTGGAACTTCGTCACCGCTCTGTGGCCGCCACCGACACGGTGAGGTTCATCCGGGAGAGCGACCCCACGGGGTTGTCCCCCTTGGTGACGGCGGAGCTGACTTTGCAAACGCGATACGCACGAAATGAAAAATTCCTCTCCGGATCGTTCGAGCGCATGAGTCTGGGGTCGCGGTGGCCCATCCTGACGGCCACGGTGACGCTGGGGCTGCCCAACATCGCACGCAGCGAATTCAATTACCAGCGTTGGACCCTCGACGCGGAGGGCACCCAACGTTTTGGCCCTTTGGGCAGAATCGAATGGTGGACCCAAGGGGGCATGTACACGGGCAAGGCGCCTGTGCTTTTGACCGAATTGCAACCTGCGAACGAAACCGTCTTGAGCATCAACGAAGCCTTCAACCTCCTCCGGTTTATGGAATTTGCCAGCGACCGTTGGTGGCGGTCGTATGCCGAGTGGCATGGGGAAGGCGTCGTGCTGGGCCGCGTGCCCTTGATCCGTGGGTTGGGACTTCGCGAGGTGGTGGGTGTCAAAGCTGTGCGAAGCACGTGGGACGGACGCCATGAATCGGTCACCGCCATGCCCACCACCACCACGGGGTTGGACGGATGGTACGGAGAGGCGGTGTTTGGGGTGGAAAACATCTTCAACTTTTTGCGCCTCGACCTGCACCGCAGAATCACGCCGAGTGCCCCAGGCATGCTTGACCCGTGGGGGTGGCGCGTGGGACTCGGGTTCGAATTGTGACTTCGCTCCCCGACCTTTGAACCATGGCTTCAGACCTCGTCGCCCGCAACCTTGTGAAGATATACGGCAAACGCACTGTCGTGGACCACGTGTCCTTCCGCGTTGCGCCCGGAGAGGTCGTGGGGCTGTTGGGGCCCAACGGGGCCGGCAAGACCACGAGCTTTTACGCAGTGGTGGGGTTGGTTCGACCCGACGGAGGCACGGTCACTTTGGGGGACGACGACTTGACCCGAGACCCCATGCACGTCCGCGCCCAAAAAGGCGTCGGGTACTTGCCCCAAGAACCCAGCGTCTTCCGCAAGCTCACCGTAGAAGACAACATCGCTGCCATCCTCGAATTGCACGGATTGGACAAGGACGAAGCGGCCGACAAACTGGAAGCGCTTCTGGACGAATTCAACCTTCAAAAGGTCCGAAAGAGCATGGGCGACGTGCTGTCAGGCGGCGAGCGCCGCCGCACTGAAATTGCGCGCGCCTTGGCGTCCAACCCCGCCTTCATCCTGCTCGACGAGCCCTTCGCCGGCGTGGATCCCATTGCCGTAGAGGACATCCAGCGGATTGTAGATCAATTGAGGCACAAGGGCATCGGCGTGCTCATCACCGACCACAACGTGCAAGAAACCCTGCACATCACCGACCGGGCGTACCTCTTGTTTGAGGGAAAGATTTTGAAAGAGGGAAGCGCCGAAGAGCTCGCGGCCGACGACACCGTGCGCCGGGTGTATCTCGGGCAAAACTTCACCCTCAGGCCACGCCCCGCGCGCTGAGTTGCGCGTCCAGCAACCGGGCCACGTATTTGCCCATCACGTCAAATTCCAAATTCATGGGCGCGCCCACAGGGTTCCTGTGCAAATTGGTGTGTTCCCAAGTGTACGGGATGATGGCCACTGAAAATTCCCCCGGGGCGCTGTCCACCACGGTGAGGCTGATGCCTGCAAGCGCAATGCTGCCCTTGGGCACGGTGATCCATTCCGGCGCCACGGGATGGGAAATCCGCACAATCCAGCTCCCGTCTTGTTCTTCGACCGCCTTCAGCGTGCCCGTGGTGTCGACGTGTCCTTGGACCACGTGGCCGTCGATGCGGTCCCCCACCTTGGCACAGCGCTCCAAATTGAACACATGTCCCACCTCCACTTGGCCAAGGTGCGTCTTCTTCAACGTCTCGTCGATCGCAGTTACTGTGTAGACGTCCCCGTCGAGGTGCACCACCGTGAGGCACACGCCATCGTGGGCCACGCTCTGGTCAATTTGCAACTCGGAGGTGAACGGCGCTTTCACGTCCAAATGGACGTTGGTGCCCTCCTTGCGGAGCCCCACCAATTCTCCCTGCGCTTCAATGATGCCTGTGAACATGAAACAAAGCTACGGGCGGCTGGGGTCAATCGGTGGTCGCCCCTGCCTCACTGACCACATGAAGTTCCTGGACAAATCGTTCAGGAACGATGCCTTCCAACCTTCTTGTGAAGGCGATGACGGTGCAGGTGTACACCCCGTCAGACACGGCCTCGCCTGTGGCCAAATGCGTGCCGTCCCAACCCACATCGGGGTCGCCCGTTTGGAAGACCAGCTCCCCCCAGCGGCTGTGGATGCGCACGTCCACGCTGTCGATGAATTTCCAGGGGAACGCTTGAAATGCATCGTTGGTACCGTCTTGGTTGGGCGAGAATACGTTGGGCAAGAAATAGAAGGGACAGTTGTCCACGCAGACCGTGTCCAACGCAGGCCCTTCGTTGCGCCTGAGGTTGCCGTCGGGGCCAGGCATCAAACTGTCGAGGGCGGTCACGGTGAAGCACCCGGCAATGGTGCCCAAGGCGTTGTCCTCGTTGAACACGTCTGTGAGGGTTTCGACCTCTTCGATGTCCTTCCACACCTCCAACGAGTCGCCCAAAAACGGGGCCCATCGAATCCGATACGCCACGATGTCGTCGGATTCACAACCTTCCGGCCGAGACCAAGTCAGAGTGTCACGCTCGTACTCGCAGGACGGCTGCACGTCCAAGTTCAACGCACAAGGAGGGGTGTAGTCGTAGGGGGTCCCACAAGCTTCCTGACTCACGTTCACCAGCGGGGCTTCCGTCGAGGGATCGTCGTAACGTCCCAGGGTGGTGACGCGATAGCAATACAACTCGCCGTTGACCAAATTGGTGTCCACAAAAAAGGAGGTCGCCACCGTGTCCAACACCATGTAGTCCCCTCCAGTGGGCACCTCACGCTCCACCACGTAGTGCTCCAAGGCCCACGGCGCGTTTTGGAAGATATCCAACCTCAATTCGTTGTCGTCAGGGGTGAAGGCCAGCCAAGGCGTGGACGCGGCGGGCGGCAAACCCACCGACACGCCTGCACTGGCCAACGTCACATCGAATTCCCACGCGAAGGACTCGGTGTTCAACCCGCCCAACGTCACGAGCGTGTCCAAGTCAAGAAGGTCGGTGGTCGTTTCGGACGACCAAAGCGCCACCTTGGGACCGTCAGTTCCGTCCACCGGGGCACCGTGCAACGTGTAGGTGTAGGGGCCTGGAAAGGCTGCCGTATCCAATTCGGTGGGCGACGACCAACCCACAAGCACTGAATCCAACGGTCCCGTGCTCGTCACGGAGGCCCGGGTCATGACCGGGATGTCTTTTTTGATTCGGCCACACGCCTCCTCACTCGCCAGCGACAGCGCGCCATCCGCATACCGGGTCACCACCCGGTAGCAATAGGTGACCCCAAAACTCAAGTCCGCCTCGTCCACCCACCCCATGGCAGCCAATTCGTCGGCCGTGCCCACCAAGGTGTACCCCACCCCATCCGGGATGCCGGTCTCGCACAAAGCCGGCTGCCAATCTGTTTCGTCCAGGGCCAGCCGCCGGTGCACTTCGTACGACCCACCTGACACTTGGGGCGTGGGCAGCGCGTCCAAACAAAGAGTGGGCGCCCACGTGATCTGCAGGGTGTACCCTTCGGGGCTCACGGCGACCTCACCCACGGGTGGCGACACCACGGTGATTTGTCGGGTTTCCAAGTCAGACAGGGGAATGGGGCTGGCCAAATCTTTGGCTTTGAAGACCACCTGGTGGGGCTCAGCCCGAACTTCCGTGCAGGTCGGCGACCACGTGAAGGTGCCCAGCCCGTTTCCCCAGTATGCGAAGTCCGCGGGATGGTCGACTTCGGTGAGCGCGCCGCCCACTGCGGTCATGGTCACAGGGTGGTTGTCAGGGTCTGAGGCCAGCACGTCGAAGGTCAAATTGGTCCCGGCCAAGACACACGTGTCGGCCATGGGCACAACCTCTGGCGGTTGGTTGGCGCAGAGTTGAACGTCGATTTGGATGTCGCGCACCACTTCGCCCACTTTGCGAAGCGTTCCGTTGACGGGCCGCCACTCCTCAATGCGGATGGCCACGTTGTATTCCCCCACCAGCTGCGGGGTGGTCCAAGTGAGGTCTCCGGTTTCCTGGTCAATGGTGAATTCGTCTTCCCCTGGGCTCACCTCGTCCGGAAAGACGTACGTTGGAATGGGATCGCCGTTGAAACCACGGCAGGGCACCAAGCTGTAGGTCAACACGTCGCCGTCGGGGTCGTGGGCGGCCGGGTTGTGGATCCAAGGCTGATTCAGACACGCGTTCTCCGTGGCCGGATTCAACAGCTGCACGCTGTTGTTGTGACCCGCTTGCGGATCGATGATGAGCAAGGATCGAATGGCGAACGGCGTGTCCACGGAGCCCACCATGTTGAGCACGCCCTCGTTGCGGTTGGGATCTTCCACGGAAAGCTCATACATCCCAGGACCACCGTAGGTGTGCGTGCCCCGGTACGTGTTCATCTGGACGTTTCCGCCGAGTTGACCCACCGGCAACTCACGTGCCAGGCTGTCCAAGTCGTTTCCCGTTTCGTCGCCCCACCTCAAGAACAAAAAAGGCCGGTCTGCCAGGGCGTCGGACTTCGTGTAGGTCGTGATGACGACCTCGTAGGTCAACCCCTGGACGTGGGTGTAAGTGATCTCGCCCGCGCGGTTGTGGGTCGCCCACCCTGTTGTGGCTTGAAGGACCATGGCCCACGCCACTGCCATCCAAGTGCGACACCCCGAGAGATGGGGGATGGCGGGGATTGGATTTTGGCGTGACGTCATGGAAAGACCAAGGTACTCGTCGCTACCTTTGACCAACCTCCATGAGCTCCAAGAATTCAAAAATCAGGGTCGGCATTTCCTGCGGCGACCCCAACGGCATCGGGTTGGAAGCGTTGGCTGATGCCTTCCGCGACGAGCGGACCCTTGCAGGCATTGTGCCGGTGGTCTTTGCACCACGTGCCCTCGCTGAACTCGCCTTTGAAAACATCGCTTGGGGCGAGGTGGTGGATGCGTCGGAGGCACGTCCAGGCCAAATCAACGTACTCGACTTCGAGGCGGCCGAGTTCACCCATCAACCGGGTGAAGCGACCCAACAAGCCGGGGCCGTGGCCATGGAAAGCCTCCAGCGCGCAGTGGGCCAATTGGCCAAGACCGCCGTGGACGTGCTCGTCACGGCGCCCATCAACAAAGACACCATCCGTCAGGCAGGCTTCTCCTTCCCCGGCCACACCGAATACCTCGCCAGCGAGGCCGGCGTGGAAGAAGTGCTGATGTTGTTGTGTTGCGATGGACTTCGGATCGGAATGGTCACTGGCCACGTCGCATTGAAGGACGTGAGTGCGCAATTGACCCCTGACCGCATCATGGCCAAGCTGCGCTTGATGAACGACAGCCTGATCCGCGACTTTGGCATCCCCACGCCACGCATCGCCTTGTTGGGGCTGAATCCGCATGCTGGCGACAACGGCATGATGGGCGACGAGGAGAAGCGCATTTTGGCCCCCGCGCTGGACAAAGCCAAAGGCGAAGGCATCGAGGTCATGGGACCTTACGCTGCAGACGGCTTCTTCGGGTCCGGGGCGTTCAAGCACTTCGACGGGGTGCTCGCCATGTACCACGACCAGGGCCTCGCACCCTTCAAAGCCCTGAGTTTTGGACGGGGGGTGAACTTCACTGCGGGTCTGCCAATCGTGCGGACCAGCCCAGACCACGGCACTGGTTTTGACATCGCAGGGCAAGGAAAGGCCCAGGGTGCGTCCATCCGGGAAGCCATTCGGCTGGCATGCGACGTGCGGAAACATCGCCTCGAACACCGCGAATTTGCTGGGAACCCGCTCGAAATCGCCCCCCCCAAACCCGAATACCGGGGTCGCGGTCGGGGTTGAGGCCCACAAGGGTTGGCAAATCCACCCGCTTTGGCTACCTTTGCACTCCCCAAAAATTTGGAGGACATGGATTTGATGGCCGATTACCGCATCCCATTTGTGGGTTTGAAGCCTGGAAAACATGAATTCCAAATGCGTGTGGACCGGGAGTTCTTTGCTTGTTTTCCCCATTCTGACGTGGACCAAGTCCATGGTGAGGTGCATGTGGAGTTGGACAAACTCGACACCACGATGACCCTCCGCCTGGACCTCGACGCCCAGTTGACCGCCCCGTGCGACCGATGCTTGGACGACGTGAACATCCCGCTCACCAGCACCGACCGAATCTCGATTCGCTTTGGTGACGACACGATGTTGGAAGACGACTTGTGGATCCTTGGCACCAAGGAGTACGAATTGGACGTGGCGCATGCCATCTTTCAATTGGTGCACCTGGCCAAACCTTCCCGGGTCATCCACGAACAGGAGGTCGACTGCGATCTCAGCATGACTGAGTGGCAAGACGATTCCGCAGAAGATGGAGAAGACGGCGACGACATCGACCCACGCTGGGCAGCATTGAAAAGACTCGACAACTAACGCACCATGGCACATCCCAAAAGACGGCAGAGCAAGACGCGTACGCGCAAGCGCCGCACCCACGATGCTTTGACACCTCCCAACGTGAGCACCTGCCCAACCACGGGTCAAGCACACCTGTCTCACCGCGCCCATTGGCACGAAGGCAAGCTCTACTACAAGGGCAAGGTGGTGATGGAACGCGAGGAAGCGTAACTGCCCCGCACTGACTTGTCACTTATGGGTGACATGAAAAAGGGTTCCAAACGGAATCCTTTTTTCATGCCGCAACTTTTCCACGGAACCCGTTGAAGACTCGCGCGTTCACGGACTTCCCCCCTCAGAAGGGCCTTCTACCTTTGGCCAACTCTGAACACGACTCCGATGCCTGCAGCCATCACATGCGTCTCGGGATTTTTGCCCGAAGACAAGCTCACCAACTTCGACCTGGAAAAAATGGTCGACACCACCGACGAATGGATCCGGACCCGCACGGGCATCCAAGAACGTCGAATTCTGAAGGATCCCGACAAGGCCACTTCCGACATGGGCGCAGAAGCGGTGAAGTCGTTGTGCGCCAAGTCTGGTTTGGCCCCTGAAGACATCGACATTGTCATTTGCGCCACGGTGACGCCCGACATGTTGTTCCCGTCCACCGCCAACCTCATCGCCCACAAGGCAGGGGCGACCAAGGCATGGGGTTTTGACTTGTCTGCGGCCTGCAGTGGCTTTTTGTTCGCCTTGACCACAGGCGCCCAATTCGTGGAAAACGGGAGCGCGAAAAACGTGGTGGTCGTGGGGGCCGACAAAATGAGTTCCATCATCGATTACACCGACCGCACCACATGCGTCTTGTTTGGAGACGGTGCAGCCGCTGTGTTGTTGCAGCAAGACGAAGGCTCTTGCGGGGTCATCGACAGCCAGCTGTACTCGGATGGCTCCGGGGGTGACTTCTTGTGCATGAAAGCCGGCGGATCTCTCCGTCCGGCCAGCCACGAAACGGTGGACGCCAAGCAGCACTTCATTTTCCAGGATGGTCAACCCGTGTTCAAGGCCGCAGTGACGAACA
The DNA here is from genome assembly GCA_049610985.1 of Flavobacteriales bacterium. Lineage (GTDB taxonomy): Bacteria > Bacteroidota > Bacteroidia > Flavobacteriales_D > Sanyastnellaceae > UBA11663. The sequence continues at coordinate 46,427 of JBMZAB010000008.1, forward strand.
TGGCCGACGTGAGCTACGAGGTAATGGAACGCAACAACCTGACCGCGAACGACGTGGCCTGGTTGGTGCCTCACCAAGCGAACCTGCGCATCATCGATGCCACGCAGCGTCGCACTGGCCTGCCTCACGAAAAGGTCATGATCAACATTCAGAAGTACGGCAACACCACCGCAGCGACCATCCCGCTGTGCCTCCACGACTGGGAATCCCAACTCAAGCGCGGCGACAACCTCATACTCGCCGCGTTTGGCGGTGGATTCACTTGGGGCTCTGTCTACCTGAAATGGGCTTACGACGGCAGCAAATTCGCCTGACAAGCCAGTCCTATCTACCTTCCCCCCTGAAAAACCAAAAATCTCCGACATGAAACTGACGGAAATCCAGGACCTCATCAAGTTCGTTGCACGCGCCGGCGTGACCGAAGTTGAAATCGAACAGAAAGAATTCAAGATCACCATCAAGTCTGAAATGCCCAAAGGACGCGGTAAGAAGGACGACGGAATGGTGCAAACGATCCAAGTTCCTACGGCTGTGCCGCAAGCCATGGTGACCGCCCCTGTGGCAGCGGCACCCGTGGCCGCAGCTGCGCCCGCGCCTGCGGCCCCTGCAGTTCCCGCCGCGGAGGAAGCGTCCAACTTGATTGAAATCAAGTCGCCCATGATCGGCACCTTCTACCGCCGTCCCTCCCCTGACAAAGACGTGTTCTGCGAAGTTGGAGACGTGCTGAAGCCTGGCGACACGGTGTGTGTGGTGGAGGCCATGAAGCTCTTCAACGAGATTGAATCCGAAGTCTCCGGCAAGCTTGTCAAGATCTTGGTCGACGACAACTCTCCCGTGGAGTTCGACCAGCCACTCTTCTTGGTGGACCCCTCTTGATCCGTTGAATCCAATTCTGAACGCATGTTCAACAAGATTCTGATTGCCAACCGCGGCGAGATTGCACTTCGCGTGATCCGCACCTGCCGCGAAATGGGCATCTCCACCGTGGCGGTCTATTCCACTGCTGATCGGGACAGTCTTCACGTGCGCTTCGCGGACGAAGCGGTGTGCATCGGCCCCGCTCCCAGTGCGCAGAGTTACCTCAACATCCCCAACATCATTGCCGCCGCGGAGATCACCAATTCGGACGCCATTCATCCCGGCTACGGCTTCCTCTCTGAGAATGCAAATTTCTCTCGCATCTGCGCCGAGAACGACATCAAGTTCATTGGAGCAAGCCCCGAGATGATCGACGCCATGGGGGACAAAGCTTCAGCCAAGGCCACCATGAAGGAAGCAGGGGTGCCCACCATTCCTGGCAGCGAAGGCATTTTGGCCGACTTTGATGAAGCCAAGGCCTGCGCCCACGAAATCGGTTACCCGATCATGCTGAAGGCCACGGCCGGCGGCGGCGGAAAGGGCATGCAGGTGTGCCACAACGACGAAGAATTGGCAGAGGGGTGGGAATCCACCCGTCGCGAAGCCGGAGCCGCGTTTGGCAACGACGGCATGTACATGGAGAAATTCGTGGTGGAACCTCGCCACATTGAAATCCAAATCGCCTCCGACCAGCGCGGCAAAGCTTGCCACCTGAGCGAGCGCGACTGCTCCATCCAGCGCCGCCACCAAAAGCTGGTCGAAGAAACCCCTTCTCCCTACATGACGGACAAGCTCCGAGAAGACATGGGGGAAGCGGCCATCAAGGCTGCCGAAGCGGTGAAGTACGAAGGGGTGGGCACCGTGGAATTCCTGGTCGATGCCGACCGGAACTTCTACTTTATGGAGATGAACACTCGGATTCAGGTGGAGCACACCATCACGGAGGAGGTGATCGACTACGATTTGATCAAGGAGCAAATCAAGTTGGCGGCTGGCGAGAAAATCACGGGCCGCAACCACTTCCCGAAACTCCACAGCATCCAGTGTCGCATCAACGCAGAGGACCCGGACCGCAACTTTGCGCCAAGCCCAGGCCGCATCACGGATTACCACGCCCCCGGCGGGCACGGCGTCCGTGTGGACACCCACGCGTATGCAGGGTACATGATCCCTCCACACTACGACAGCATGATCAGCAAGTTGATTGTGGTGGCCCAAACCCGTGAGGAGGCCATCACCAAGATGCAGCGCGCCTTGGACGAGTACATCATTGAAGGGGTGAAAACAACCATCCCGTTCCACCAAAGGCTGATGCGCAATCAGCGCTTCCGAGACGGCGACTTCACCACGAAGTTCTTGGAAGAAGAGAACGTCTGAATCCGCAACGCCTGGCCACGAGCCGGGCGTTGTGCTTTCAGGCCTGGCCTTGGATCCGTTCGACCAGCGAGGTCGTGCTCCGGCCGGGCACCAACGGCACCGCCACCACCGAGCCTCCTGCCGCGCGCACCTCGGCGCTTCCCACGATGTATTTGGCGTCTGTCGGATCCGTGACTTGAGGGTCGTAGTCGCCGCCTTTGACCAAGACGTTGGGACGCAAGGCTTGCACCACCTTCAACGGGGTGTCCTGATCGAACAGGACGACCGCGTCCACGCAGCGAAGGGCCGCCAACATCCGGGCCCGGTCCTCTTCGTGGTTGTAGGGGCGGGCGTCTCCCTTGCCCAAGCGCTTGACGCTCACGTCAGCGTTCACCGCCACCACCAACTTGTCCCCTTGGGCAGCCGCAGTCTCCAACACAGCCACGTGACCCACATGAAGGATGTCAAACACCCCATTGGTGAGCACCACCTTTTGGCCCTCCGACTGCCACCGGTCCACAGCAGAGGCGGCGGCTTCCAAGGACATGGCGGACACGTCAGCCACGGCGCATCCTGTGCAGGAACAACAACACGTAGCCCAAACCTCCAGTCAGGACGATCATGGCGGTTTGGGTCAACCAAATCACGTTGGCCACGGCGAATCCCACGTCGCCCGAAAACCCGACGGCTGCGAAGCCCAAGGACATCGCCCAGTGGTACGACCCAATGCCTCCTGGGGCAGGCAACACCATGCCAAATCCTCCGGCCACCATGACCAACACCGCGTCGGCCCAACCGATCGAGGCCACCGCCGGGATGGCCTTGAAGAGCACGTAAGACATCAAGAAGTACATGGACCAAATGAACAAGGTGTGCGCCAGGAACAACCCGCGGCGTTCCATGTCCATGACGCTGCGAATGCCTTTGCCGATGCCTTGCAAGAAGGCCGCGGCCTTGCCCAGCACCCCGGTGCGGCTGGTTTGCTGGGACACCCAATACACGCCGCCAAGACCCGCCAGGCCGGCCGCAGCCAAGCCGGCAAGGGAAGCTGCAGCTGGCAATTGCGCCTCACGCATCAATTCCAGAAACGCGTCGAGGTTGGTCACCAAGGCAAACGACAACAGGCCAAACAACATGACGAAGTCGACCACGCGCTCCGTGATGACCGTCCCAAAGAGCAAGTCCACGGGGATGTCGTCGGTTTGGTTCAAGGCCGCACAGCGCGCCAACTCTCCCGACCTCGGGACGAACGCGTTCGAGAAATAAGAAAAGGCCACTGCGTGCACGCTGCGCGTGGGGGAGGCCTTGTGCCCGTTGGGGGCAAGCAGCAAGTTCCAACGCAGGCCCCTGGACACGATGGCCAGGTAACCCATCACGAACGATGCGGCGATGCCCCACCACGAGGCAGACGACATGTCACGCTTGAGCGCTTCAGGGTCCTCAACGCCTTGCATCGCCAGCCAGAACAGACCGATGCCAATGCCAAAGAAGGCCAAGTACGTCAAGGCCTTCTTGGCGTTCATGTGAGGCGGTTGGTTTCGGTGTCGGGGAACAACACGATGGGCTTGAACGCCTTCGCTTCTTCCACCGTCATCATGCCGTATGCGATGACGATCACGACGTCTCCTGGCTGGACGCGGCGCGCAGCAGGGCCGTTGAGGCAAACTTGCCCAGTCCCGCGTTCGCCGGTGATCACGTAGGTCTCGATGCGCTCTCCGTTGTTGATGTTGACGATTTGGACTTTCTCACCCTCGACAAGGCCAGCCGCTTCGATCAAATCTGGGTCCAGCGAGATGCTCCCGATGTAGTTCAAATCCGCCTGGGTCACAGTCAGCCTGTGCAGCTTGGCACGCATCACATTGATCAACATGCCGCGAAATTACTGCAGGGAGGGGACCCAAAGGACCTCCACCCGCCGGTTTAGCCCGTCTTCCTCGCAACAAGGCGCTTCGCTGCCCATGCCGCGCACCTCCACCGACGTGGAGGCCACGCCCATGCGCGTCCGCAACCACGCGGCCACGACTTCCGCCCGCTCTTGACTCAGCACCTTGTTGGTCGCAGGAGTCCCCGACGCGTCGGTGTGCCCCGTCACCTGCCAACGGCCCGTTCCAGGCCCAGCCTTGTCGCCAAGTGCTTTCACCCAACCGTTCAAGGCGTTTAACGCTTCGCGGTTCAAATCGGATGCGGCGTGGTCGAAATGCACCCACATGGATGTGGAGGTTGGCCAATCCGAACTGTCTGCAGTCCCATGGTTGAGCAACCCGGCCAGCAGATCCAAGGGGAGCATGGTGAACGTCCACCCGCTTGCGGCAGACAGACCATAGCGTCTCACCTCGGCCCCCTCGGGGTCGCGCAGCACCGCCGTCGCCGTCGCCGTGTTGTCGGGGCATCCAGACAAAGTCACTTTCCACACGTCCTCCATGTGCAGCCCGTCCAGGGCAAGGCAAACATCCTCGGACTGGGCGGTCAGCGCCCCTGTCGAAGTGCGGATTTCCAAGGCGGCACCCTCGCATTGCGGGGCGTCCAAGCACAACGTCCAACCTGTCGCCAGGCTCTTTGAGGGGTTGTACCCCGTCCACGGCACCACCTTCAGCCGAGCATCATCCTCTTGCCAGACCGTCACCCAACGCAGGTTGGGTCCTGCCTCGTGCAACCCCACGGCGTGGAGGTAGGGCACCCCTTCCAGCGCCATGCGCTCGGCGCGGAGCCACTGCGTGGCCGCCGCAGCGCGGTGAAGGTGAAAACGGCCTTCCACCCGACTGGCATACACCAAATCCGCGCCCAACCATGCCGGAAACACCTCGTCTTCCAAGGTGTTGAGTCCATCCAAAGGCATGGGCACGGACCATGTTTCATCCGGCCTGCGGTAGGACAAAAACAAATCCAGATGGTCGGCACTTTCGCGGACTGCCGCCATCACGGCCACAGGCCGGGTCGGATGCATGGCCACATGCTGCAGGTGGCCCAGGGCAGACCACGATGGCGCACGAAATGGGACGAGCGATTCAAGGTGAAGCGGGCCGCCCAGTTGGGGGGCTGAATGCATCGTCCAGGTTTGGTCCAACGATTCCGCCCAATCCAAGGTGCCGTCCAACGTGGTCAAATACACCCGCTCGCCGTCGCCTCCCACCACAGCCACGTGGTCGTCCAAATCCCAACCTTGGCCAAGCGTGACGCCTGCCGCCATGGCGAGCATCATGCACCACGTCAGCCGCTGGATCACGACTGAGATTGCTGCCATAGGGTTTGGGCTTGTTGCGCCTCCTCGTACCACGCCTCCCCAAACCGCCTCACGAGCGCGTCTTTGCAAAAATCGAGCACGGTGATTTTCTCCGCTTTGCCGCACAAACGCGCCGCCTCACAGATGTGCCATTGGTGGTAGTTGAGGGCGGTGAATTCGAGCAGCTCCTTGACGCGGATCGGGTACAAATGGCAGCTCATGGGCTTGCGCCATTGGGTCTTGCCCTCAAAGTAGGCGCGCTCCAACCCACACTTGGCCGTGCCGTCGGCGTCGAACACGGTGAAGGCGCACTCCTTTCCCCCCACCAGTGGGGTGACCAAATCGCCATCCGCATCGCGCACCGACAACCCTTGCTCTTCGACGGCCTTCCGTCCCGCTTCAGGCAACATGGGCGCCACATGCGGCCAAACTTCCTCCAACTGGCCCACCTCCGCGTGGGTCAACGGGGCACCGCTGTCTCCTTCCACACAACACGCCCCCTTGCACGCAGCCAAGTCGCAGGCGAAATGGGCCTCAAACACATCTTCACTCAGCAGGGCGTTGCCAATCCGAATCATCCAAGCGAAGGTAGCGTGAACGTACCTTTCTGACATGGCCCCGACGCCGCCACCTCCCACCCCATCTCACGACGACAGACAAGTTCAGGCTGAGCGTTGGCTGCAACCTTCACGCATTCGGCGACTCATTTCTTGGACCGTAGGGTTGACCGCCGTTTGGATCGGATGGACCCTCTCGCAAACGGGAGACTGGTCTGCCTTGGCCGATGTGCCATGGAACGGCACCTGGTTGGGCGTCGCCATGGTGCTCGCCGTGCTCCGAGACTTGGGCTACGTGTGGCGCCTGCACGCGCTCTCCGAGGGGGTCATGGGCCAGCGACGCACCGTGTCCAGCATCCTGCTCTGGGAGCTGTCCTCCGCCCTCACCCCCTCGGTGGTGGGCGGAAGTGCGGTGGCCACGTTCATCTTGCACCGGAACGGGTTGAACTGGGGAAGGAGTTTGGCCACCGTCATGGCCACCGCGTTGATGGACGAACTGTTCTTTTTGACGGCCGTGCCGGTCGTGGGGTTGGCCGTGGGCTGGGAAGCCTTCTTGCCGGCGTCGGCGTCGTGGGTTGAGGGGTCCATCCCGGTCATTTTTGGTGGTGGGGTGGCGTTCATGGCAAGTCTGGCGGTGCTCCTTTCCTCCGCCTTGTTCTGGGCCCCTGACCCCACCCACCGCGCGCTTCTCCACTTGTCCTCCCGCGCATGGATGTCGCGATGGGCTGACCGAATGGCCGCCTTTGCAGAGGATTTGAAGGTGGCCTCGCGTGGCTTGCGCGGCTTGCCGTGGACCACATGGTGCGCGGCCGCCTTCGCCACGACACTCAGTTGGACGGCCCGGTTCCTGACCTTGAATGCGGTGTTGTTGGCGTTCGTGGCCCCGATGTTGGACTGGACGGAGGTGTCTCAGTTCGACGTGTGGGCAAGGCAGCTCTCGCTGTGGACGGTGATGCTCATCAGCCCCACCCCGGGTTCGGCCGGCCTGGCTGAGTTGGCGTTGCCGACGTTCTTGTCGGGGGTGCTCCCTCTGGCCTTGGCTCCCGCAGCTTGGACGGCACTGGTTTTGGTCTGGAGGTTGCTCACGTACCACCTGTATGTGCTGTTGGGGGCCGTGACCTTGCCGATTTGGTTGAAACAAACTGGTGCCCCCTCTCGTACCTTTCGATACCCATGAGCGACAACCCCAACACCCCAGGACGCGGCACCCTCTCAGTGCACGCAGGCGTGAAGCCGGACCCCACCACCGGGGCCATCATGACCCCCGTGTACTTGACGTCGACGTACGTTCAAGACGGCGTGGGCAACCACAAAGGCTTTGAGTACTCCCGCACCCACAACCCGACCCGTTCGGCGTTGCAGGACGCGTTTGCCGCCCTCGAGCACGGCAAACACGGGTTTTCCTTCGCCTCCGGTTTGGCGGCCATGGACACCGTGCTCAAAACGTTGAAACCCGGGGACGAAGTGATCAGCACCAACGACCTCTACGGGGGCAGCTACCGCCTGTTCACGACGGTCTTCGCCCACTACGGCATCACGTTCCACTTCCTGGATTTGAGCGACCTAGATGCGGTGCAAGCTGCATTGAATGAGCACACGCGCTTGGTTTGGATTGAAACGCCGACCAACCCCATGATGCAGATCACGGACATCGCCGCGGTCGCCAACCTGGTGAAAGATTCGGAGGCGCGCGTGGTGGTGGACAACACGTTTGCCTCCCCCATGCTCCAGAACCCCTTGGACCTTGGGGCGGACATGGTGATGCACAGCGTGACCAAATACCTCGGTGGCCACTCCGACGTGGTGATGGGCTGCTTGGTGACGTCGGACGACGAGTGGGCCGAACAAATCGGCACCCTTCAAAACTCTTGCGGGGCCGTGTCCGGACCGATGGACTGCTTCTTGGTCCTACGCGGACTGAAGACCCTGCATCTGCGTATGCAGCGGCACTGTGAAAACGGCGAGGCGGTGGCCCGTCATTTGGCCAAACACCCGGCGATTTCCAAAGTGCACTGGCCAGGATTTGAAGACCACCCCGGACACGATGTCGCGGCACGCCAAATGCACGGCTTCGGCGGCATGGTGGCGTTCACCCTGGCCGACAACAACCTCGAAACGGCCAAAGCCGTGGTGGCCGGCACCAAGCTGTTCACCCTGGCCGAGTCCTTGGGCGGCGTGGAAAGCCTGATCGGACACCCTGCCACCATGACCCACGCAAGCATCCCGAAAGAGGTGCGCGAAAGAACAGGAGTCACGGACGGACTCATTCGCTTGAGCGTGGGGGTGGAAGACGCTGCAGATCTGCTCGCCGACTTGGACCAGGCCCTGGCCGAAGCGACTGCAGACCGTGGCTAAGATGGCCGTGGTCGGCGCCGGACTCGTCGGCAGTTTGTGGGCCCGCATGCTGGGCAACCGAGGCCACGATGTGGTCGTATATGAACGCCGGCCCGACCCTCGCAACCTCAAATTGTCTGCAGGACGAAGCATCAACCTCGCGTTGAGTGACCGAGGGTGGAAAGCCCTGGAGTTGGCGGGTGTGTCCGACGCGGTGCGTGAGATCGCGTTGCCCATCACGGGCCGCCGCATGCACGGCGTCGACGGCACCCGGACCTACCAGCCCTATGGCATGGAGGGGCAATGCATCTACTCGGTGTCGCGCGCCGGACTCAACCGCATCCTTGTGGAATGCGCCGAGGCCATGCCCAACGTTCGGTTTGAATTTGACCACAGAAACCTGGGCTACACCCGCGGCGACGCTGGCGTGACGTTGCACTTGGAGCGCCAAGGAGCGCCCTTGGACGTGACGGTGGATCGCCTGTTTGGGACCGACGGAGCTTTCAGCGCCGTCCGAGGTCGCATGGCGCGAAACGACCGCTTTGACTTCGAGCAGCGATACTTGCCCCACGGCTACAAAGAGGTGCCCATGTTGCCGGGCGACGACGGCGACTTCCAAATGGAGGCCGACGGCTTGCACATCTGGCCACGAGGCCACTTCATGCTGATGGCCCTGCCCAACCCGGACAAGACGTTCACGTGCACGTTGTTTGGCCCGTACGAAGGCCCCGATGGGCTGGACTCCCTGACGGACGACGACAGCGTGCAACGGTTCTTCAACACGCATTTCCCGGACGTGGTGCCTTTGCTGCCCAACCTCACAGAGGACTGGAAGACCCACCCGACCTCGTCGCTGGTGATGATCCGGTGCAACCCCTGGAACGACGGCGATCAGGTGGCCCTGATGGGGGACGCGTCCCACGCCATTGTGCCGTTTTACGGGCAAGGCATGAACAGCGGCATGGAAGACTGCACGGTGCTCGACGGGCTCATCGACGCACACGAGAACTGGGACGACATCCTGTCCGAATACACGCGCCTACGCAAACCTGCAGGCGACGGCATCATGGAACTCGCGCTCCAGAATTACATCGAAATGCGCGACCTCACGGGTGATCCGAGGTTCTTGCTCCAAAAGAAGCTCGAAGCACGCCTTCAACAAGCGCACCCTGACGCGTGGTTGCCCTTGTATTCCTTGGTCACCTTCAGCCACACCCCGTACCACGAGGCGCTGCATCGGGGACGCCTTCAGCAACAGGCCATGGAAACGGTCCTGGATGCGCCAGAAGCGTGGGGGCATTTCGAGGACGACCGCTGGATGACCCCAGTCTTGGAAGCGCTCCACACGTTGACCCAAGCCCAGCAGGCGTGAAGGCCCTTTCACTTGTCCTCCTCACGTACACCTGTACTCTGACCGGGTGGGGTCAGGGCATCTGGGACGACCCGTTTGAAAGCACGCGCAGGACGCACGACACCAAGGCGTGGACGCTTTCGGCAGGCACCCACCACTTCGATGCGGTGCCCACCTCTTGGAATTCCAGTTGGGTGCTCAACCACGGCACCGCCGCAGCGCCCAAATTGGACACCTTGCACGACGGGCTTTGGACGTCGTTGCCCTCCACCCAGTGGCGTGTGGGCCTCGGCCACCTGTGGTTGCTCGAAGACCGGTTGTGGTCGGACCGCCTCCACGTGGATGTGGGCGTCTCCCGCATGGTGAAGGAAGAGCAATTCCTCGGCAGGATCAAGGAAGTCAACGGCACCGATTCCGCCCTTGTGGTGGTGGATGAACTCCTCTTGAATGAGGGAGAATCCTGGGCCTTGGATGGCCAAATCCACTTGCTCAGCGGTGCAGTCACTGGACCAGACGCTTTTGTGGAATGGAGCACGGGCGTGCGAGGAGCCTGGGTCTTCCAGCAACAGTCCGACACGTTGGCCCCCATCTTCTTTGAGTCTGCCCCCTTGCCGGCCTGGCACGTCGCTTGGACCGCCGGCGTGGGCGTCGGGTTCAAGGTGTACCGCGGGCGCATGCTTCGCCTGCACGTGGAAGCCGACTGGCTGCAGTTGGCGCAGGCACGCACCCCCGATGTGGTTCGGGTGGTGGACGCCGACGTGCGCGGGCTGAATTGGCTGCAAGGAGGCTACCGGCCCTGGCGCGTGACCCTCACGCACGACCTGTTTCGGAGAAAGCCGGCGGAAAGCTGCGCCAACCCCACACGGAGCGAAGCCTCCAAGACGCTGTTTGACCCCAAGAAGATGAAGGGCGGCAAAAAGGCCAAGTCCAAAGGCTTCAAAAAAGCCCTCGAAGAGCGGGAGGATTGGCTGGATTGATCAGCCGAGTTCCTCGCACAGTTCCACCAACACCTTGGCCGTGTCTGAAGGATGCAAGAAGGCAATCCGCTTGTTGTCCGCCCCGTTCTTGGGGCCTGAAACGACGCGGTAGCCCTCCTGTTCCAGTCGCGCCATCTCCGATTCCAGGTCGTCCACCAAGAACGCCACGTGGTGCAATCCAGGTCCGCGCTTGGCGATGTGACGGGCGATGGGGCCGTCTTCGGTGGTGGATTCAAGCAATTCCACCTTGCTGTCCCCGGTTTGGAAAAACGAGGTGATCACGCCCTCGTCCGCGACTTCTTCTCTCTTGTAGGGCTTGACGTTCAAGACATCCTCAAAGATTTTCTCTGCGGAGGCCAAATCGGCCACGGCAATGCCAAGGTGTTCGAGTCGCTTCATGCCGCCAAATTAGGCCTGAGCTACCTTTGGCTGCATGTACGATCCCACTGTTCTCCCGCTTGATTTGACAGGCAAGCACGCGTTGGTGTGCGGCGCCTCCCAAGGCATTGGATTGGCCGCGGCCCAGCAACTGGCTGGCCTCGGAGCCACCGTGACGCTGCTCGCCCGGAATGAATCCCGCTTGAAGGACGCCTTGAGCTCGCTGACCGGTGACGGGCATCAAGTTGCGGTGGCCGATTTCACGGAAACCGAGGCTGTGCGCGGTGCGGTCGACGCGGTGGTCCAGGCGCATCCCGTGCACATCTTGGTGAACAACACAGGAGGCCCGGCAGGAGGGCCCATCACCGAGGCCGGCGCGGATGCGTTTGAAAACACGTACCGCCAACACTTGGTGAACAACCAGCTCTTGGCGCAAGCCGTCTTCCCTGGCATGAAGGCCGCAGGTTGGGGCCGCATTGTGAACGTCATCAGCACCTCGGTGAAAGCACCACTTGTGGGCTTGGGGGTGTCCAACACCGTGCGAGGCGCCGTCGCAAACTGGGCCAAGACCTGGGCCACCGAAGTCGCGCCCCACGGCATCACCGTGAACAACGTGCTGCCTGGCGCCACCCACACCGCCCGCCTGACGGGTTTGGCAGAGGCCAAGGCCGCCACCACAGGCCAAACCCCTGAAGACATCCTCGCCGGCATGGCCGCCAAGGTGCCCGCCGGACGGGTAGGCCAGCCAGAGGAGGTCGCACACGCCATCGCCTTCCTTTGTTCACCAGCCGCTGGGTATATCTCCGGCATCAATTTGCCGGTCGACGGAGGTCGAACACCCTGCCTCTGACTTACATTCGTCGCTCGAACGTCAATCCATACGTCGATGAACACAGATCACCACAACGCCATCAAGGCGTTCATGGATCAAGTTGCCGAGCGCAACCCCAACGAACCCGAATTTTTGCAAGCCGTGGAGGAGGTCGCCGAGACCATCGTGCCCTTCATGGAAGCTCATCCCAGATACAAAGACGCCCGCATCCTCGAGCGCATCGTCGAGCCCGAGAGGGTCTTGATGTTCCGAGTTCCATGGACGGACGACGCCGGACAAGTGCACGTCAACCGCGGTTTCCGCGTGGAGTTCAACAGCGCCATCGGGCCCTACAAAGGCGGCTTGCGCTTCCACCCCACAGTGAACTTGAGCATCCTCAAGTTTTTGGGCTTTGAGCAAATCTTCAAGAACTCCTTGACGACCCTGCCCATGGGCGGCGGCAAGGGAGGGTCCGACTTCGACCCCAAGGGAAAAAGCGACAACGAAGTGATGCGCTTTTGCCAAAGCTTCATGACCGAATTGGCCCGTCACATCGGCGCCAACACCGACGTGCCCGCGGGTGACATCGGCGTGGGCGGCAGGGAGATTGGCTACATGTTTGGCCAGTACAAGCGCATCCGCAACGAGTTCACAGGCGTCCTGACGGGCAAAGGATTGAACTGGGGCGGATCGCTCATCCGTCCGGAAGCCACGGGCTACGGATGCGTGTACTTCGCCGAAGAAATGCTGAACCACAAAGGGGACAGCATGAAGGGCAAGACGGTGGCCATTTCTGGCTCCGGCAACGTGGCACAATTCGCGGCAGAAAAATGCTTGCAGTTGGGGGCCAAGGTGGTGACCATGTCGGACTCGAAAGGCACGGTCTACGACCCCGAAGGCATCGACACCGACAAGCTGGCGTACATCAAGGACCTCAAGAATGTCCAACGCGGCCGCATCAAGGAATACGCCGCGGCGTTCAACTCGGCCAGCTTCCTAGAAGGGCAGCGTCCGTGGGGCGTGGAAGTGGACGTGGCGCTGCCTTGCGCGACCCAGAATGAATTGAACGGCGAAGAAGCGGCGACGCTGCTTGCCCACGGCTGCATCTGCGTGGCTGAGGGCGCCAACATGCCCAGCACCCCGGAGGCCATCGAGGCGTTTGGCGAGGCGGGCATTTTGTTTGCCCCAGGCAAGGCGTCCAACGCCGGCGGGGTGGCCACCTCGGGCTTGGAGATGTCCCAAAACAGCCTCCGCTACAACTGGACCCGCGAGGAAGTGGACGCCAAGCTACACCGCATCATGAAGGACATCCACGAGCAGTGCGTCTCCTATGGGACCAACGACGACGGCAGCGTGGATTACGTGCGTGGCGCGAACATTGCAGGGTTTGTCAAGGTCGCCGATGCCATGCTCGACCAAGGTGTGGTGTAACTTCGCCACATGTTGAAAGCGCACACTGCAAGTTTGATTCACGCCTTGGCCCTGATCGGCCTGGGCGGGTACGGTTACCTCTCTTCAGACACCCCTTCAGTCACGGCTCTGATTCCCGTGGTGTTTGGGGTGCTTCTTCTCGCCATGAACCGCGGCGTGAAGAACGAAAACAAGGTCGTTGCGCACATTGCGGTGCTGTTGACCCTGCTGGTCGTCGTTGGGCTGATCAAGCCCTTGACAGGCGCGATGGGTCGTGAAGACAGTGCGGCCGTGGGGCGTGTGGCCGTGATGCTGGCTTTGGGCGTCTACGCCATGGCCACCTTCGTAAAGAGCTTCATCGACGCTCGGAAAGCACGCGGCTGACCCCGTTCTATGCGGCCCCTTGCGTTGTGGTTTGGCACCTTGTTGTGCTTGGTGGCGTCTTGTGGGGGCGGCCCCTCGGACGTCGAGGACGTCCGCGTCGATGCCCAGCCCAACCTCGCCCAGGCGTCACGCAACTACATCATGAAGTGCTCGGTGTGCCACGGACCCGACGGCGCGCCCGTCTTGCTGACGGCCCCTGACCTCCGAACCAGCACACTGGGCCTGGAGGAGCGCGTGGCCATCATTGCCTACGGCAAGGGAACCATGCCACCACATGAAGCCATGCTGAGCAAGGCGGAAATCCGAGATTTGGCGTTGTACATCGAAGCATTTAGACCCTGACGCATGGCCAAGCGCAAGCCCCTTTCCACCGCCAAACCCGCCGAAACGTGCGTACTCATCGGCCTGGCCACAAGGCACCAAAGGCGAGAGCAATTGGAAGAGTACTTGGAGGAACTCGCGTTCCTCGCGGAAACCGCGAAGGCCGACACCCAACGGGTGTTCATCCAGAGCATGGACAAGCCCGACGTTCGAACCTTTGTGGGCTCGGGCAAGCTGCAGGAAATCAAGGAATACGTGGAAGAGGAGGACATCGACATGATTGTCTTCGACGACGAGCTCAGCCCCATCCAATTGCGCAACATCGAAAAGGAAATTCCAGAACGGAAAATCCTGGACAGGACCAATTTGATCTTGGACATCTTCGCCCAACGCGCCGCCACTGCACACGCGAAGACCCAAGTTGAGCTGGCGCAGTACCAGTACCTCCTTCCGCGTTTGACCAACATGTGGACGCACTTGCAGAAGCAAAAGGGGGGCATCGGGATGAAAGGGCCTGGGGAGAAAGAGATCGAAACGGACCGTCGGGTCATCCGCGACCGCATCGCGCTGCTGAGGAAGCACTTGGCCGGCATCGACAAGCAGATGGCCACCCAGCGCAAGAACCGTGGCGCCATGATTCGGGTGGCCTTGGTCGGGTACACCAACGTGGGCAAAAGCACGCTGATGACCCTGATGTCCAAGAGCGATGTGTTTGCCGAGAACAAGCTGTTTGCGACCCTCGACACCACGGTGCGCAAAGTCGTCATCGACAACCTTCCATTCTTGCTGAGTGACACGGTCGGGTTCATCCGCAAGCTGCCCACCCAACTCATCGAGAGCTTCAAGAGCACGCTGGACGAAACGCGCGAAAGCGACTTCTTGGTGCACGTGATCGACGTGAGCCACCCTCAATTCGAAGACCACATGGCGGTGGTGGAACGCACCTTGGCCGACATCGGCAGCGACAGCAAACCGACCATGGTGCTCTTCAACAAAGTCGACCAGCTGGAGGACCCTGAGGGAGATCGCAGCCGCGAAGACTTGCAGCGTGGGATCCAGGAGCGCTTCGAATCCTTGGGCCACGACGTGATGTTTTTGTCGGCCAAAACCAAGGAAGGCTACGACGCCTTTCGCCGCGTGATGTACGAGCGCGTCAAGGAGCTTCACGTCAAGCGCTACCCCTACAACCAATTCTTGTACTGACTACCTTCGACGCATGGCATCCATCCGACAAGAACGCGTGGCCGAGCTCCTCAAGCGAGAGTTGAGCATGATCTTCCAGCGGGAAGCCAACACCTGGTTTGGCGGCCTGTTCATCACCGTCACCCAGGTCCGAATCGGGCCTGATTTGGGTTTGGCAAAGGTCTATCTCAGCTTCATGGCGGTGTCGGACAAAGACAAGGCCCTGAAAAGCGTCGAAGAAGAAAACTGGCGCGTCCGCAAAGCCCTTGGCGGCAAGGTCGGCAAGCAACTTCGCCGCGTTCCCGAGCTGAATTTCTACCTCGACGACAGCCTGGACTTTGTGGACGAGGTCCAGCGCGCCTTGAACAGCTGATTGGGCATGCGGTTGCCTCTGCGCCTCGCCCTGCGGTACCTGGTCAAGCGTCGGTCCAGCACGATGGTGCACCTCATTTCTGGCATTTCCGTTCTTGTCATTGCCGCTGTCACCGCGGCGATGATCTGCATTTTGTCGGCCTTCAACGGGATTGAGGATTTGGTCAAAACCTTGTTTGGGACCTTGGATGCCGATCTCGCGGTGGTGCCCTTCACGGGTCAAGTGCTCCCCGAAAGCTGGGGCACCCGCCTCGACAGCTTGGAAGGCGTGGCGGCATGGACCCCTGTGCTGGAAGACGAGTGCGTGGCCCGGGACGGCGAGACCGTCCGGGTGGCTTCGCTTTTGGGGGTTCGCGCGGACTACCCCCGCGTGGCCCCCATCGACCAAGCTGTGGTGGAGGGTGAGTACATGGTTGGCGGCAACGACTTGGGCACGTCTTGTGCATGCTTGGGATTGGGCGTTCGGTCTGAGCTGGGCATATCCAGCGATGAACTGGAACCGCCGGTGTTCTCCTTGTCCGCCCCGATCCGTGGGCGGCGGTTGTCCACCTACCGCGAACGGGCGTTTCGAACCATCCCCATGCACGCGTGCGGGACGTTCTCCATCAACGCCGATTTGGACACCCGTTACCTGATGGTGCCCCTCAAGGATGCGCAATCCCTCCTTGCCAGGGAAGGTGAGGTGTCGCGATTTGAAGTGAAGGCCGCACATGGCTGGAGCCAGAACGACCTTGCCCGCCATGTGGAATCCCACCTCAAGGCCCAGTTGTCCGACATCGAGGCCGGCAGCTTCAAGGTCCGGACACGCGATGAAAAGCACAAGTTCATCACCCAGACGAACCAAGCTGAAAAGTGGGCGACATTCGCCATTTTGAGCTTCATCCTGGTTGTGGCCGCCTTCAACATCATGGCGTCCTTGACCATGTTGCTCCTGGACAAGAAAAAAGACCTCCAGGTGCTCCGGGCCATGGGGTTGCCTCAAGCGCAGATGGAATCCACGTTCGCTTTGCAAGGCCTGGCCATCAACGTGATCGGCGGCCTGGCAGGTGTTACGCTTGGCTCGCTGCTCATCCTGGGGCAGGCAACTTACGGATGGTTGACCTTGGAAGGATCTGTGGTGCCTGCCTACCCCGTGCGGTTGGCCTGGACAGATGTGTTGGGCACGCTGGCCGTGGTCGTGCTTGTCGGCGGGCTGGGCTCAGCCTCCATGGTGCGCCTGCTGTTGCGGCGGCTCCACAACCAGCCTTGACCCTCAGGCGAACACGTGGTCGCCAAACGCCTCGGCGATGTGGTCCAACTTCTCGAAAATCTGGTCGGGCTTGTCCAACGTCACCAACGCCAAGCGGTGCTCTTTGAAATGGGGCAAGCCGCGGAAGTAGTTCGCGTAGTGACGGCGCATCTCCACAATGCCCAGCCGTTCCCCTTTCCATTCCAAGCTGTGCTTGAGGTGGGTGCGCACCGCCTTGATCCGTTCCGCCATGTCTGGAGCTGGGCCTGGCTCGCCCGTGGCGAGGTATTGCTTCGCCTGACGGAAGAACCAAGGTGCGCCAATTGCCGCACGCCCAATCATCACGCCGTCGACACCGTACTTGTTCTTGTAACGAAGGGCCTTTTCAGGGCTGTCGATGTCTCCGTTGCCAAACACCGGAATCGTCATGCGCGGGTTCTCCCTGACGGCGGCAATCAGCGACCAATCAGCTTCTCCCTTGTACATCTGGGCCCTGGTTCGGCCGTGGATGCTGATGGCCTGGATGCCCACGTCCTGGAGCCGCTCCGCCACCTCCACGATGTGCTTGGAGTTGTCGTCCCAGCCCAAGCGCGTCTTCACCGTCACAGGCAGAGAGCACGTGTCCACGATTTCCTTCGTCATGGCCACCATCTTGGGGATGTCCTGCAGGATGCCCGCACCCGCTCCTCGACATGCCACTTTTTTCACAGGACACCCGTAGTTGATGTCCACCAAGTCAGGGCCCGCGGCCTCCGAAATGGCCGCCGCTTCGCGCATGGACTCGATCTCCGCCCCAAAAATCTGGATGCCAATCGGCCGCTCGTAGTCGAAGATGTCCAGCTTGGCCACGCTCTTGGCCGCGTCGCGGATGAGGCCCTCCGAAGAGATGAACTCCGTGTACATCATGTCGGCCCCGTATTCCTTGCACAAGGCGCGGAACGGCGGGTCGCTCACGTCCTCCATGGGGGCGAGCAAGAGGGGAAAGTCCCCCAAGTCGATGTTTCCGATGCGGGCCACGTTCGTCGAAGTTTCCGCAAATTTACAGCGCGGCATGAAGCCGCTTTCAATCCTTGCCCATGAGCTTCATCCAGCGCGCCTTCCAAACCATGCATCCCGCCGCCCAAGTGGTGTTCCTCGCATGCCTGGTGTTGACCCTCATGGCTGTGGCCGCGTTTGCAGGCATGCTGTGGGCGGCCGGTGGCGATGTGGCCGCGATGCAGTCGTTGGTGACCTCTGGCATGGAGGCCTTGGACCGATCCGACGTGCTTGCCATGAACAACCTGAACCAAATCCTGGCCTTCTTCGGCGCCTCCTGGGCCTTCGCCGCGTTGGTGGGAAGGAACCACCTGGGGCGGTTCTTCACTGGGGCACCCACATGGGGCATGGTGGGGCTGGCGGCGGCCTTGGCGGTTGGGATGAGCCCTGTGCTGGACCTGACGTACCGGCTCAACGAATGGGCGCTCGTGCAAGGGTCGGCCCTTCACACGTGGGCTGGCGCGTTGGAAGCCCAAGCCATGGCCATGACACAGACCATCCTGGACCTGGACCAGGGACCGGGCTTGGTGGCCGTGTTGGTCTCGGTGGCCGTGCTTCCTGCCCTCTGCGAAGAGTGGCTGTTCCGCGGCACGCTTCAACCCATTCTGGCCCGCGGCACGGGCAACCTTCACGTGGCCATCTGGATGTCGGCCGCGCTGTTCAGCGCAATTCACATGCAGTTCTTTGGCTTCGTGCCGCGGTTGCTTTTGGGCGCCCTCTTCGGGTATTTGGTGGCTTACAGCGGGAGCATTTGGCCTGCCGTGGTGGGGCACTTCGTGAACAACGCCGGGGTCGTCATTGTGGCCGCATGGATGGGGCCCGAGTGGCTGGAACAAGGGTTGGAACCCCAGGCTTGGACGGATTGGGAAGCCACCGACTGGGCGCAGGCTGCAGGATGTTTGGTCTTGTTGGCGTGGGCCTTGCGCGCCTTCACGCGGCGCGGCGACAGCTCCGCTTACAAGTCGGCGCTTGGGCCTTCTGAAGCCTGACCCCAGGACGCCTCTACGAAGGCTTCTGCGATGACCAAATCCTCCGGGGTGGTCACCTTCACGTTCCAAGGGTCGCCTTCGCACAACGTCACCACATGACCAGCGGCCTCCACCACACTTGCGTCGTCGGTGAATTGGTCCTGATAAGGCATGTTGAAGGCCGATTTGAGCAAGGCCAAATCGAAGCACTGCGGGGTTTGCACCGCGCGCATCACGCTGCGGTCCACAGCCACACTGGCTTGCTTGGACCGGACCTGTCGCAAGCTGTCCTTCACGGGCACCACAGGCACTGCACTGCCATGTTGAGCGGCCGTCTCGAAACACGTGCGAATGGTGTCCACCGAAGGAAACGGCCGGACGGCGTCGTGCACCCCCACCACCCCTGTGTCCGGCAATTGGGCCAATCCATAGGCCACGGAGTGGAACCGTTCTGCACCACCTTCAACCACCTTGTGAACCCCCGCGGGGCCGTGCGCTTGTTCCAACGCCGCAAACTCCTCAAACAAGCTCTCGTGCAGCACCAGCACCACTTGGGCGTCCGGGAGGGCCTCCCGGAAACGACGAAGGGTCCACCACATGAGTGGCAGACCCTTCACATTCAAAAACTGTTTGGCCGTCGTCCGGCGCATCCGAGTGCCGGTGCCCCCGGCGACCATGACGACGTACTGCCTCATCCGTTGAAGCGCGCACCCACCGCGTTCCAATCGACG
Source organism: Flavobacteriales bacterium (assembly GCA_049610985.1). Taxonomy (GTDB): domain Bacteria; phylum Bacteroidota; class Bacteroidia; order Flavobacteriales_D; family Sanyastnellaceae; genus UBA11663. Next base: position 65,900 of record JBMZAB010000008.1, read on the forward strand.
ACTTCAAAGAAGGCGTTGATGTAATCTGGACGGCGGTTCTGGTAATTGAGGTAGTAGGCGTGCTCCCACACGTCCAGACCCAGGATGGGATATCCACCGCATCCGACGCCTGGCATCAAGGGGTTGTCCTGGTTGGCGCTGCTGCACACCTCCAACTTTCCGTCGTTTACGCAAAGCCAAGCCCACCCCGAGCCGAAGCGGGTCGCGGCCGCCTTGGCGAAGGCGTCCTTGAAAGCGTCGAAGCTGCCGAAGTCGCGATCGATGGCTTCTCCGAGCGCGCCGCTGGGCTGACCGCCGCCATTGGGGGACATGCAAGCCCAGAACAAGTTGTGGTTCCAAAAACCGCCCCCATTGTTGCGCACGGCGCCGTTTTCGCTGTGGTCACGGAGCAACGTTTCAATGTCCTTTCCTGCGAGCTCCGTGCCTTCTACGGCAGTGTTCAACTTGCTGGTGTATCCAGCGTGGTGCTTGCTGTGGTGGATTTCCATGGTGCGCGCGTCGATGTGCGGTTCCAAAGCGTCGTAAGCGTAGGGAAGTTGTGGAAGTTCAAAAGCCATGAGACTCGTAGTTTTGGTTGGATTCTAAGGTTGTCGATTCAAAGATACTGCGCCGTTCGCCTGGGTGAAGTTGGATTCCTCGGTCAAGGCATGCAGCGCACGGGCCACAGCCTCGTCGCCGTCCATCAAGACCTCGTACGACGCCGACTCCCCCCACAACGTACGCACCACCTGGGCCATGAAGCGGTGGCGCAACTTGGCCTCCTCTTCCCCAACGGGATTTCGCCACGACCACCCGCCGCGCTCGGCCTCCTCGCGAACCACAGCGACCACGTCTTGGGTCCAGGCGTCGAGGGACTCGATGTCCCGCACCGCGTTGCACGATTCCAGGTCTGTACGGTGGCGATCCATCCAAGAGAACACTGCGTCGCGCAAGACCCCGGTCCAAATCCACTCGCTCACCCACCCGCTGGTGCCCGTACTGTCCCAGGCCACGAACACGTCAGGGGCGATACCCCCTCCGCCAAAGACCTCGCGACCCATTGGGGTGGTGTACTTCAGCGAATCGACAAGCGGCATGCTGTCCGCATGGTACAACTCGCCGGACGCGAGGCGCACGTCGAAGTCCTCCTCGTAGGCGTCGTAGGGCTTTTGGATGGCGCGGCCCGTGGGCGTGTAGAAACGGGCGACGGTCAACCGAAGGGCGCCTGACCCAGGCACCGGGAATTCCTCTTGCACCAGGCCTTTTCCGAACGTGCGGCGGCCCACGACCAAGCCTCGGTCGTTGTCCTGCACGGCCCCTGCGAATATTTCGCTGGCCGAAGCTGAGCCCTCGTCCACCAACACCACCACAGGCCAGTCCACATAGGGTCCCCGGCGGCGAGAGATGTAGTTCCTGCGGGGGGACGATTTGCCTTCGGTGTAGACCATGGTTTGGCCTTCGTCCAAGAACAAGTCCAGCATGTCCACCACAGCGTTCAAGTAGCCTCCGCCGTTGCCCCGCAAATCCACCACCAACGACGTGGCGCCTTGGGCGGCCAAACTGAACAACGCGCCCTCGAACTCCTGGGCGGTGTTGGCGGCAAAACGAATGGCCTTGACGTAGCCCACTTCCTCTTCCAGAATGAACGACGCCACGACGCTCTGGATGGGAATTCGGTCGCGGGTCAAGTGAACTTGGAAGGGTTCTCCCCGGCGGTCGATGCCGAGGTTGACCTCGGTGCCGCGCGGCCCCTTGAGCAGTCTCATGACCCGGCTGTTGTCGAGCTCGGGGCCTGAAATGGCCTCACCCTCGACAGCCACAATGCGGTCGCCAGCGCGGATTCCAGCCTTGTCAGAAGGCCCACCAGGAATGGCGGCCACCACCATCAGGGTGTCTTGCTGAATCAAAAACTCCACCCCGATGCCTTCGAAATTCCCCTCCATGTTTTCCGACATCGAGGCGAGCTCCTCCCCGGAGAAGTACACCGTGTGGGGGTCCAATTCGTCCAACATGGCCTCGATGGCCACGTCGACAAGTCGGGTTCGGTCGAAGGTGTCGACGTACAAATCTTCAATGCGGTGCAAGACGTTCATCAGCCGGGCTTGGTCGCCGGACCCTCCCAAGTGCTCATGGAACGACCGGCCGCGGGACAAGTCGTGGCCCGATTCCCAGGCGCCGCAGCCTCGACCCAACCAAAGTCCGACCACGAGGGCCAGCGCCAATCCCAACGGTTGCCAGTTCTTCATTCAGGAAGAGCAACGATTTGGACCCCCGCTTGGTTCAAAAACTCCAGACCACTTGTGTCCTTGTAAGCGCTCGCATAGACCACCCGCACGATGCCCGCTTGGTGGATGAGCTTGGCGCACTCCCGGCACGGCGACAGCGTGATGTACAAGGTGGCACCTTGGGCACTGTTGCTGCTCTTGGCCAGCTTGGTGATCGCGTTGGCCTCGGCGTGAAGCACGTACCAATGGGTTTCTCCTTCGTCGTTTTCGCAGACGTTGGGGAAGCCGCTTGGGGTGCCGTTGTAGCCGTCGGCAATGATCATTTGGTCTTTGACGATCAACGCGCCGACTTGCTTGCGCTCGCAATGGGAGAGCTGGGCCCATTCGTGGGCCATCCGCATGTACGCTTGGTCGTATCGCAGTTGCTTCTCGTCCATGAAGGCCAAAGGTACGCCCCGTCGTAGCTTGCGGCATGCGCATTTACACACGCACCGGCGACGACGGCACCACAGGTCTGTTTGGCGGAAGCCGCATCGGAAAGGACGAGCTCCGCATCGAGGCCTACGGCACCTTGGACGAACTCAACGCCGTTCTGGGTCGAGTGGGGACCCACCCTTCCACGGCGCCGTGGTCGGCGCACCTCACCCGCATCCAGGGCGACTTGTTTGCCATGGGCAGCCACTTGGCCACCACCGACCCCGCCTTTGCGGACAAGCTGCCCGCGTTGGACCCCAACGGGGCCGCCAAATTGGAAGCCTGGATGGACGAGATGGAGGCCAGCTTGCCGGCCTTGACCACATTCATCCTGCCAAGCGGCCCTCCATCAGCCGTGGATGCCCATGTCGCCCGCACCGTGTGCCGCCGCGCTGAACGGCGTTGTGTGGCCTTGAATCGGACGGAACCCATCGACCCTTTGATGCTGCGGCATTTGAACAGACTGTCCGACGCGCTGTTCATGCTGGGTCGGTGGTTGGCCCATGAGAACGGCGAAGGCGATGTGCCTTGGTTGCCCTAGGACTTGACTCGCATTGAGATTCGGTTATTTTTGCGCGCAGAAGCAAGACGTCATGTATTGGACACTCGAATTGGCTTCCTATTTGGAAGACGCCCCTTGGCCCGCCACCAAAGACGAGCTCATCGACTTTTCGATGCGCACCGGCGCGCCCTTGGAAGTCGTGGAGAACCTGCAACAGTTGGAAGACGACGGCGAGTCGTTCGACACCATAGAGGACATCTGGCCCGACTACCCTTCCAAAGAAGACTTTTTCTTCAACGAGGACGAGTACTGATCTGTTCCGATTGCCCGGATTCCAGGGCAAAAGAAAAGGCGGGACTTGCGTCCCGCCCCACTTGACATTGAACTAGGAAGAACTTGCGTTCATCCTACCGCGCCAAAGGAGACCAATCCCTTGGCTCAGGCAATGTGAATCAAATGTTTGGGAAAAACAAGGGATGGGGAATCAATTCCTCATCAAGCGGCGCGTGGTGACCCCAGCCACCTGCTCGACCACCACCTCTCGTCCGGCCGTCAATTCCTGCGCCACTGTGGCATCTCCGTAGCGCACAGTGAGCAACAACAACCCGTCTTCTCGACGCACCTGAAAGGCCTGACCCAGCAGCTCTTCCAGGGTCTGGAGACGGATGTCGTCGCGGTCGGTCACCAACCCAAAGTGCGTCGCGTGCTGTTGCATCATGCGCACATGCACCCCGGCACGGTCCAAGGCAGAAAAAAGGTCCTTGAGGTGGTCTTCCGCCAAGAAACTCTGGTCGGAGGTCGCCACCTCCACCCACACTTGGTCGTCGCGCCAAATGAACATGGGCTGGTCCGGCACCAAATCCGGAAAGTTGTCGATGAGGGTCGCCGGGCCTTCAGGCGATAAAAACGACCGTATCCAAAGCGGAAGGCCCCGCTGCTGCAAGGGCTTGACGGTCCGAGGGTGGATGACGCTCGCCCCGTAATAACTCAACTCGAGGGCTTCGGCATGGTCCACCTTGGGCACGGTTTGGGCTTCGGGATGCCACTTGGGGTCGGCGTTCATCATGCCGGGCACGTCCTTCCAAATGGTCACAGACTCGGCACCAACCGCCACAGCCAGGAGGGCCGCGCTGTAGTCTGACCCTTCTCGCCCAAGGGTCGACGTCCTGCCGCTGTCGTGCCGTCCGATGAACCCTTGGGTGACGACCACTTGAGACGCTGCCAACGCCTCGCGAAGCGACGTCCCTGCGTCCCCCAAAGCGGCTTCGTCCACCCTCGCGTGCCGGTGCGGTCCGGAAGTGCGCACCGTCTCGCGCACGTCCCACCATACCGCGTCCAGCCCCTGAGCCGCACACCAAGCCGCCACCAAGGTGGTGCTGGCCAATTCCCCGGCCGACACAAACGCATCGTACGCGGCTTCGGTGAGGCCGTCGTGTTGGGCCGATTGGGCTTCCTGCCACGACGCCTCGAACGCGCCTTGGAGCCGATCGGCCACGTCGAGGCCAAGTTCCGCCGACACGTCAAGGTGCGCCTGCACAATGTCGTCCCAACGTCCTTCCTGCTCGGGGCCAGCAGTGCGCCACACCTCTTCCAAGGCGTTGGTGGTTTTTCCCATCGCCGAAACCACCACCACAGCCTGTTCCTCGGGGCGCAGGTGGTTCGCCAAAAGCTGACCCACCCGGCGGATGGCCGCGGCGTCCTTCACCGAGGCGCCGCCAAACTTGTGGGTGGAACGTGGGACGTGCTCAACCATGCGCTGCAAAGTTGGATGGCGAGGGCAACGTCGCCAAATCTTCGTAGGTCAATCGGCCGTTGAGCCAGGTGTCCGTCAACGACGCCCCCAACGTTTTGTAGAAGCCGATCGCCGGTTCGTTCCAATCCAACACTTGCCACTCCAGGCGCTTGGCGTTCACCGACCGCGCGTGGGCAGCCACAGCGAGGAACAGGGAACGGCCGACTCCCTGGCCGCGCCAGGGCTCGGTGACGACCAAGTCCTCGAGGTACCACGTCAGGCCCTTCCACGTGCTGTAGCGAGCGTGGTGGAGGGCCATGCCCACGATTTGGCCTGCCGCCTCGGCCACGAAACACTTGAAACGGCCTTCGGCCATGTCCAACTGCAAGCTGTCTACGGTCAGGGCCACCTCATGCTCGGCGCGCTCGTAACGGGCCAATTCCACGATGAGTCCATGCACCGCAGCCACCTCCGACGGGGCGCAGGAACGAACAACAACTCGTGGTGAATCTTCAGAAAGGGCCATGGCGTCCAGGCGAAGTTACCCCCTACCTTGGCGGCACGCCTGCCTGCACATGGAAAACCTGCCCTTGGCCCCCCTGGACATTGTGATTTTTCTGACCCTGTTGGTCGGCGCCGTTCGCGGGTTCACAAAAGGACTCGTCTTCTCCGTGGCATCCCTGGTCGGGTTGGCCGGTGGCATCGCCGCCGCGGCCCATGGATCTCACCTCGCTGCAGAGCAACTCGCCCCCCACGTGTCGTGGTCGGCCAATTCCATCCACATGGCGTCCCTCGCCATCACTTTTTTGGCGGTGGTCGTCGTGGTCCAACTCGTGGCCAAGCTCATTGAAAAGGCCTTGGACCTTGTGGCCATGGGGTTCGTCAACAAGCTGGCCGGCGCGGTGTTTGGGCTCGCCAAAATGTGGCTCATCCTCTCCTTCGTCATCCTGCTCGTCACAAGCGTGACAGGATCACAAAGCTGGATCCCCAACCGCAGCGGCGAGAGCGTCTTGCTCGGGCCTGTGGAAGCGGTGGCGCCCATGCTGGCCCCCAACCTTGACGTGAGGGACCTTCAGGTGCCGGACCTCAACGGACGCCCAGGGCTTGAAAATGAGCCTCCACCCGACGCTGAAGACGATTCATCATCTCGTCGTGAGAGACGTCGTCGGTCCAAGAAGCAGAAACGCTCGCGTAACACTTGATCTTGGGCTCGGTGCCGGACGGACGCACCGTCACGCGCGACCCCTCTTCCGTCACAAATTGCATGACGTTGGACGCCGCTTGGGGCAACGCACGGAGCACCTCCCCCTGCGGATTGCGGGCTTCGCGGGTTTGGAAGTCCAAGATCTCGACCACGGCCTCCCCTGCCAGTTCCTGTGGGGGCGACGTACGGAAACCCTTCATCATGGCGTCGATTTCCGCCTTGCCATTGCGGCCCTCCTTGACCAGGCTCACCAACCCTTCCTTGTACGCCTTGTGGCGCTTGTGGATCGAGGCCAAACGACCCAACATGGTCTCGCCCGCCCGGTCCAACTCGTGGGCAAGCTCCGCCAACAAGCAACAGCTTTGGACTGCATCCTTGTCGCGCACGGCGTCCCCGACGAGGTAGCCGTAGCTCTCTTCCCCTCCAGCGACGTACTGCAGCTTGCCCTCTTCCTGACGGATGGCTTCGGCGATGAACTTGAACCCCGTCAAGGTCTCGCGAACCTCCACACCGTATTCTTTGGCCAATTCAGCCAACAGGTCGGTGGTCACCACCGTTTTGGCCACGAACGAGGGGCGGTCAAGTTTGCCGGCGGCTTGCCATTTGGCCAGCACATGGTCCACCAAGAGCGCCGCCGTCTCGTTGCCATTCAACAAACGGAACCCGTCGCCGTCCGGCACCGCGATGCCCACACGGTCAGAATCGGGGTCAGTCCCCATCACGATGGCCGCCCCCACTTGCTTGGCCAAGGCCACCGCCTCGGCAAGCGCAGCCCCCTCCTCGGGGTTGGGACTGTGCACGGTCGGAAACGCCCCGTCAGGAATCGCCTGCGAGGGCACCTCGTGAACGTTTCTGAATCCAAACGCCTTCAGCGCAGCAGGCACAGCGAGCGCACCCGTACCGTGCAAGCCGGTGTACGCGATGGTCAACTCCGACCCGTTCGCCACCAAATCTGGCGACAACCGGAACGAGGCCAACACGTCGCGGTAACGGTCATCCCAAGTTGCGTCCAGCACGTGAATGCCGTCTTGGGTTCGGGCCACGGGCTGGTCCGTGGACAACGCCCGCACTTCCGCCACAAGCTGGGCATCTTCTGGGGCGACCACCTGCCCACCGTCGGCGGCGTAGACTTTGTATCCGTTGTAGATGGACGGGTTGTGGCTCGCCGTCACCACCACACCGGCCACCGCACCCAACTCGCGCACTGTCCACGACAATTGTGGTGTGGGACGCAATTCGGGGTACAACCACGGCTCCAACCCACTCGCGGCGAGCACCTCAGCGGTGATCTGCGCAAACTCCTGGCTCTGGTGGCGGCTGTCGCACGCGATGGCCACGCGAAGCGGTTGCTCGGCCGTGGGTGCGCCATGCATCTTCAACAGGTGGTTCGCCAAACCTTGTGTGGCCAAGGCGATCGTGGTGGCGTTGATGCGGTTGGTGCCAGGGCCCATTTTGCCCCGCAAACCGCCCGTCCCGAAGGACAAGTCGGTGTAAAACGCGTCAATCAATGCCTCACGGGCGTCGTCGTCCTGGTCGCAGGTGTCCAACCAAGTGCGCACCGTGCGCTGCGTGTGTTCGTCGTGTGGAGCTTGGGTCCAGGCCTGCGCTTTGGCCTTGACCTCCTTCAAGAGATTCTGCTCGTTCATGACTCCAAAGGTCAGCTTTCCTTCCGCAATTTCCAGCACGCCGCCAAGGCATTTTGCCAGGTCTCGAAGGTCCATCCCATCTCCTGGTGCAGGGGCGCGCCATCCAACACACTCCAGGCCGGCCGGGTGCCCGCGGTGGGAAACGCGTCGGAGGTCACTGCCTCCACAGGAACGTCCAAGCCGGCATGCCCCACGATGGCCGAAGCGAATCCGTGCCACGTGGTGTGACCTGCGTGGGCGTAATGACGGATGCCCTGCGGCATGTCTTGTCTGCACTCGGCCATGTCGAGCAACGCCTCCGCCAAGGCCGGGGCGGAAGTGGGGACTCCATGCTGGTCATTCACCACCTTCAACCTGCCGTGTTGGTTGGCCAACCGCAGCATGGTCGTCAGAAAGTTGCTTCCTCGTGCGTCGTACAACCACGCGACCCGGACCACTGCGCCCTGCACCCCACTCGCCACAAACGCCTCTTCCCCTTCGAGCTTGCTGGCGCCGTAGACCCCCAATGGGCCGGTGGGCTCTGATGGGCTTAAGGGCACTCGTTCCACTTCGCCGAACACGTAATCTGTACTCACGTGAATCAAAGCCACTCCGTTTTGGCTGCAGGCCTCGGCCAGATGCTTCACCCCTTTGCCATTGATGTCAAAGGCGCGTTCCGGTTCACTCTCCGCCAAGTCCACCGCCGTGTAGGCCGCTGCGTTGACCACCACGTCGGGGGTGTGTTTCGCCAAGGCATTCCGAATGGACAATGGGTCGGTGATGTCGAGGTCTGTTTGGTCAAGACCCTTTAAGTGCAGGGTTCTCCGACGCGTGCCGAGTTCCACCAAGCGAGAACCCAACTGGCCCTTTGCGCCAGTCACCAACACCCGTGTCACGCGGTCACCCTCCTGCATGGACCAAAGAAACCGAAAAAAGCATGGAGAAGCACAACCCTTGTGCATCTCTCAGACATAAATATGTAAATTACGGGGCTTGGCATGGTGCTTGGTCTGTATTATGCGAACCCAAAAAATCAACTCCTATGAACACTGCACGCTTTTTCTTCCTGACATTGACCATGGCAGCTGTCAGCACGCCAAGCGTGAGCCAATCTGCCACAACCACGCATTCCAGCACCTCCAGCAGCACTGCAGAAACCCATGGCGACATCTCATCGCGCGACAAATGGAGGCATGTCGGGTTTCACCTCATTTCCGATTGGCAAGGCGATGAAGTAGAATCAGTGTTGGACGATCAGTCGTTTGGATTTGCTTTGACATATATGAAGCACGACCGCCACGGCCTGCTGGACGGGGGGTTCGACATCGGCTTCCAACCTATGGGAGGTTTTGACACCACGGCTGTCGTCATGCAAGACGACGGGACGACATTGGAAGGTCAACTTCGGGTACGCAACCAACTGGTTCATGCCCATTATTTGCTTCGTCTTACCCTGTTTCAGCGAGGCAAAATCCAACCCTTCGCCGAAGGGTTTGTGGGCGCCCGTGGCTCGCTTTTGGGCGCAAGATTCACGGCGCAAGGCTCCGACGAATTCACCCCAGTGAACGACGTGCCCTTCTTTTCAGCCAACTTCAGTTATGGCTACGCCTTGGGGGCCCGCATCCAAATGAGCGAACGCAAATTTTTGACTGCCCGGTATGGCGAAATGCATCACTTGGACGGCGGCAACGTGGTGCAAGTGGCCGACGCAGACCAGCTCAACATCGGACCCGACGGGACCGTGACCAGCAACGCCACCGCTGGGGTGACCCTTCCTCCGTACACTGTGCGGGTGGGGTTGGCCTTGAACTTTTAAGCAGCTTCAATATGACCCTCAGGACGTGCGCATCGCCTCCACCGGGGGCATGCGTGCGGCTTGACGGGCGGGCGCAAGGCCCGCCACAAGGCCCGACGTGACGGCCACAGCCAAGGCGATGAGCACCCGTTTGGGGGCGATGTGCAAGGTCATGCCCACTTCGGCTAGGTTGACGCCCCACACCAAGACCTGGATGGCCAACAGCGCCAGCAGGGCGCCAAACACACAGAGCGTCACCGCCTCGAACAAAAATTGCACCAGAATAAACGTGTTCTTGGCGCCGATGGCCTTCTGGACGCCGATGATTTTGGTCCGTTCACGCACCGACACGAACATGATGTTGGCAATGCTGAAGCACCCCACGAGGATGGCGAAAATGGCAATGAACCAGCCGCCGGCCGCGAGGTTGGTGAAGATGCTGTCCAAGATGCCCGTCAGCATTTCCATTCGGTTCACCGAGAAATCGTCTTCGCGTCCGGGACGCACGCGCCGCACCGCCCGAAGCTGCTGCACGAGTTCGTCCTCCAAGGCCGCCATGTCGACTCCGGGCTTTGCCTTGATGGCGATTTGGGCGTTGTCGTCGGCGCGCGAATCGTAAATGCGCGGCGCGAAGGCCGACGGCACGAGCATGAATTCGTCCAGACCTGTGGACACCACGCTCTCGCCTTCCTGGCCGAGCACGCCGATGACTTCGATGCGGATTCCGCGCACTTTCAAGGTTTGGCCCACCGCGTTGTGGCGTCCGAACAACTGCTGGGCCACCTCGTAACCGACCACCGCCACCGGGCTGCCTGCCGCGCTTTCGCTCGCGCTGAAGTAGCGGCCGTGCACAATGTTCAAACTGATGACCTGGTCGTACTGGTGCGATCCTGCGGCCACGACCACCCCTGGCATCCGGTTGTTTCCCGCCTCCGCATCGAGGAACGTCTTGGACTGGTACATGCCTGCCGAGGCCAGCGTCAAGCGCGGCATCAACAACTCGAGGTCACGCTCGGTTGGCGGGCGGCGCTGCACGTACTTCCACCACGGGTAATCGCCCCCAGCGGACCAAGGCCATTTGGTCACAAAAAGCACGTCGTCGTCCAGCATGTTGAACGTGTCCCGAAGCTCGGTTTCCAGCGAGTCCACCACCGTGAACACCGCGCTGATCACGAAGATGCCGACCATCACCCCGAGCAAGCTCAGGAAGGTGCGCAAGCGGTTGGTCCAAATCGCGTGCCACGCGAAGGACAAACTCTCTCGAAACAACCGAAACCACAGCATGCAACGAAGCTACTGCATCGTAGATTTGCGCCTTTCAAAAACCCCGCATTTCTCAGGTCATGTCAGACGCCCGTCACATCAAATCTGCCCTCATCTCGGTCTTTCACAAAGACGGTTTGGAACCCATTGTGGCTGAATTGAAACGCTTGGGTGTGACGATCTATTCCACCGGGGGCACGCAAGCCGCCATTGAAGCGATGGGTGCCAAGGTGGTTCCAGTGGAATCGGTGACGGATTATCCGTCCATCTTGGGAGGTCGCGTCAAGACCCTGCACCCAAAGGTGTTTGGGGGCATTTTGAACCGCCGCGACCACGAAGGCGACCAAGCCCAAATGACGGAGTACAACCTGCCCAACCTCGACCTTGTCATTGTGGACCTCTACCCCTTTGAAGCCACAGTGGCAAGCGGCGCCTCGGAGGCCGACATCGTCGAGAAAATTGACATCGGAGGCATCGCCCTGATCCGCGGCGCGGCCAAAAACTTCAACGACGTGGTCGTGGTGCCGTCCATGAACGATTACGGCACGTTGGTCGACATCTTGAAGCGCGACGGCGTGACCAGCTTGGAAGACCGCAAGGCCCTCGCGGCCCGCGGGTTCCGGGTGAGCTCGCACTACGACACCATGATCCACGCCCACCTGAGCGGGTCGAGCCTTGACAAGGGCAGCGTGGACACCTTGAACCTGAGCGTGCCCGAAAGCCGCACCCTGCGCTACGGGGAAAACCCTCACCAAGCGGGCCAGTACTTCGGCGACCTGGATGGGCTGCTCAAGCCCTTGCACGGAAAAGCGCTGTCTTACAACAACCTCTTGGACGTGGACGCGGCGGTGCAGTTGATGGCGGAATTCAAGGACGACGCGCCGACGTTTGCGATACTCAAGCACAACAACGCCTGCGGATGCGCGACCCGCGAGACCTTGGCCCAAGCCTACGCCGACGCCTTGGCCGGCGACCCGACGAGCGCCTTCGGGGGCGTGTTGATCGCGAACCGGGCCATTGATTTGGCCACCGCCAACCACATCCACGAACTCTTCTGCGAAGTGGTCATCGCCCCTGGGTTTGACGACGAGGCGTTCGCCGTGTTGTCCCAAAAGAAGAACCGCATCCTCCTCGAACGCCAGCCTGGCGATTTGCCCAAGTCGACCGTGCGGTCTGCCCTAAATGGGTACTTGGTCCAAGCGCGCGACAACGGCATGGAAGCGGCCGGCGCCTGGACGTGCACCACGGCGACCGCCCGGCCCGAAAGCGCCGAAGACTTGTTGTTCGCCTTGAAGCTCGTCAAGCACACAAAGTCCAACACCGTGGTCTTCGCCAAAAACGGCCAGCTCTTGGCCAGCGGCACCGGCCAAACCAGCCGCGTCGACGCGCTGAAGCAGGCCGTGGAGAAGGCCAAGAACTTTGGATTTGACTTGAACGGCTCGAGCATGGCCTCGGATGCCTTCTTCCCCTTCCCAGATTGCGTGGAGCTTGCGGCCGACGCTGGGGTGGTGGCGGTCATCCAACCTGGAGGCTCGATCAACGACGAGAAAAGCATCGACGCCTGCGACGCACGTGGCCTTGCGATGTACACCACTGGGGTGCGTCACTTCCGCCACTGATTTCACACCCGTTGGCAACTGGCACCGGCGTGTTGGGGCCAAAGTGAAACTTATCAACCATCGGCGCACATTGCCCTGTATGGGCGCGGCGTGACGGGTCCACCCGTCTACCTTTAGGGTATGGGATTGTTCGACTTTTTCAC
>JBMZAB010000009.1:0-74775 GCA_049610985.1 Flavobacteriales bacterium
CGGCGTAATCGGGCTGCACCTCCGTGAACGAATCGGCGTCCAGAATCTCGAACACTGCGTCGCGGATGTCGTAAGGCTGCTGGGCGCTCTCTGGTACCAAGCTGTCCAACTTGGGACGGGATTCGTCCGAGGCCTCGTACTTGAGGCGTGCAGGGTCTTCCTCGCAGTTTTGGGGCAGGTAGCTCAACACGCGCTTGGCCTGCTCGATGACCAACGCCTCGTTCGCAGCGGTGAAATGGGTCACCCCTGACTTGCTCGCGTGGGTGCTCGCGCCCCCAAGTTCCTCGGAGGTGACCTCCTCGTGCGTGACGGTTTTCACCACGTTGGGGCCCGTCACAAACATGTAGGACGTGCCCTCGGTCATGAAGATGAAATCGGTCAACGCCGGCGAATACACGGCGCCGCCGGCGCACGGGCCCAGGATCAACGAGAGCTGAGGCACCACCCCACTCGCTTTCACGTTGCGGTGGAAGATGTCGGCATAGCCGCCGAGGCTCACCACACCCTCTTGGATGCGCGCACCGCCGCTGTCGTTGAGCCCGATCACGGGGGCGCCGTTGTCCAACGCCATCTCCATGATCTTGCAAATCTTCTGGGCGTGGGCCTCGGCCAAAGAGCCGCCGAGCACCGTGAAATCTTGGGAGAACACGTAGACGAGCCTGCCGTTGACCTTGCCGTAGCCGGTCACCACGCCGTCGCCCAAGAACTTCTGCTTGTCCAGGCCAAAATTCGTGGACCGGTGCGTCACCAGTTGTCCCAATTCCTGGAACGTGCCGGGGTCCAACAACAGTTGCAAGCGCTCCCGCGCCGTCAACTTGCCTTTGCCGTGCTGGGCCTCCATCCGAGCTTCACCTCCGCCCTTCAGGGCTTCGGCGCGCATCGATTCGAGGCGTTCTGTGGGGTTCTGCATGATGCGAAACTACGGGAGTTCCGACGGCTTACTGCAGGTTTTGGCGCACCAAGGACAGCGGATTCAGGCTGCGCAAGTCCAACTTGAACATCCACGCCTCCCAAGGCTGCGTGCCCTCGGCGGCTTCTGCGGTCCACACGGGGATTTGGAATTCGAGTGGGCCCAAGGGCAGGCTGACGCCCACCACCGCGTTGGACACCACCTCCAAATCGGAACCGCCCACCGCATCCACGCCGTCGCTCCACGCGCCCACTGCACCTGCAAAGAGGCCCAGGCCCAGGGGTGAATCGTACCCTGCACGAACGGACCACAACCCCTGAGGGGCGACCATGTCCAACGGCAAGCCACCTCGGTCCAACGACGCCTGACGGCCGGTCCATCCGTCCGCCGGCGAGCCCCCGCGGTTGAAAAGCAGCTGGTCCGCCAGGGGGTCGAATTGGGCGCCCGTGCCGGCCACTGCGGTGCCAAAGTCGGGCTTGTCGAGGTTCCGTGAATCGGCCCAGTTGAACTCAAGTTCTGGGTCCACCACCTGGCTGTTCACGCGGGTCACACGGCCGTCCAGCGACCACGTGTGTTCGCGGCCTCGGCGAGGTTTGGTGTACTCCACGTGCCACCAGGCGTCGGCAAACAGGTGCTGCACCGTGACCGCGCTGGCCTGCGTCGCCGGGGGCGAGGGCAAAATGGGCAGGGTGTCCAACCGGAAGCCCTCGGTCACCACACGTCCCAACAAGAGCGAGCCCTCTTGCGACAAGCCTGGCACGTCGGTCGAGCGCTGTTCGGCGGCAAGCTCGAGGCGCGAGGCACGGCGCTGAAGGCGCACGGCAGATGACGTGTCGGATGCAAAGTCCACATGTCCGAAAACATGAACGCCTTCGTACCGCACCACGCCTTTCCATGGGGAAGCGGGCGCCGCGTTGAGCTTGCGTTCCAACGTAAGCGACGTTCGGGTGAGCAGGTCACCGTCGTACTTGTCAATTTCCTCCTCCTGGCGTCTTTGCATGGCCTCGTCCGCCCGGAACTGGGAGGAGCGCATGCCCACGTGCCATTGGTCTTTGCGCCAATCCATCGCGAGGATGCCGCCGAAGTCCACCCCTTGTTGAAACTCACGCACCGAGAACAAAGGCGTCCATTGGTAGGTGAAACCGCGTGGAGGCAGGGCCATGTTGTGCAGGGTCACGCCCGCCATGAGTCCGTTGTGGGCATTCCACCCCAACGCTGGCAGCCAGAACACTTGGGTCTTGTCGGGATCTTCCAAGCGGGTCAACATGCGAAGTTGCAGGGGCTCCATGCCCTTGAACAGGCCCGAGGCTTGCCGGACGTTGTTGCTTCTGTCGTAGTCCAGGGTGACGCGGTCTTCGTCCAAGACCCACCTGTCCACGCCCGACACGGCAGGCGCGTCCACGGTGGTGCGGGCGCCTGGCGCGGTGAGGGGCACGTCCACCACGGCCAGGACGGAGTCGCCTTGCATGGCCGAGATTTTGGCCGAAGAAGGCAAGTCGCCCACATTCTTCACAGTCAAGCCCTTGTCCGCCGACGCCTTCACCAAGGCCAAGTCGTTGCGCTTGGTGGTTTGGATCCAATCGCCAAAGAACCAGCCGAGGTCTTCGCCCGTGGATTTCTCCAAGCAAAGCTGAAGGTCCTCCGGGGCGGGGTGGCGGAATTTCCACTGGTCGAAGTAGAGCTGCATCGCCTTGTCGAAGGCCGCCTCGCCCAAGTGAGACTGCAGCATCGCGAACGCAGCCGCGGTCTTCTTGTAGATGATGGCCCCGTAATTCAACGACGTGAGGCTGTTGCTGTGGCACTGAATGGGCTGGTCCGCCCCGAACCGCGCAGGGAACAGGTAGCTCAGCTCGTCGATCCACTTGTATTTGAAGTCGTCCAACTCGAAGCGTTTGGCCAAATTGTTCTCGCCTCCAAGCAGCAGGGAGATGTCCTTGTCCTCGCCGTATTTGGTCAGGAGGTAGCGGGTCTCGTTGAACGAGTTGATGCCCTCGTCCATCCACGCGTTTTCACGCTCGTTGCTGCCGAGGATGCCGTAGAACCAGTTGTGGCCGACCTCGTGGACGATGACCGTTTCCAAGCCCAAGTCGCTGCCGGCGGTGCCGATGACCGTCACGTTGGGGTATTCCATGCCGCCGCCCGCAGAGATGGTGCCATCCACGGCCGTGACCTGGTTGTAGGGGTAGTTCCCATTCCAGAGCGAGTAGTAGTACATCGCGTCGTGGAGGTATTCCGGGGCTTTCTGCCAAAGCTCGCCCTCCTCTGGCGTGAACATGGCCCACGTCCTGACTTTCCTCTTGTCCCGTGGCAAGATGACGGTGCCGCTCAAGACCTTGTAGCGCTTGTCCGCGAACCACGCGAAATCGTGCACGTTGTCCTGGCGGTAGTGCAACGTCTTGATGCGCTGGGACGATTCCGGGAAGGTGTTCTCGGCGTCTTTCCAGCCTTGGTTCTTGACCCACATCTTGGTGTCGGCCGCCAAGCTGTCCAAGCGCATCTTCTCGGCGTCGTTGTCCTCGGAACCCCGCACCAAATCGCCTGTGGCGCCCACCGTGTAATTCGCGGGCAGGGTGATTTTCACGTCGTAGCTGCCGTACTCTGAAAAGAACTCCCCCTGGCTGAGATAGGGCATGGGGTGCCAACCCTCGTCGTCGTAGACCGCGGGTTTGGGGAACCATTGGGTGATTTGGTACGACTCGCCGACATGTCCCAGGCGCGAGATGCTGCCGCTGGGGATGTCAACCCGGAAGGGGGTTTCGACGACCACGCGGCCGCCCGGGGGCAGGGGTTTGGCCAACTCCACCTTGGCGATGTCGATGTGCTCTGGGTGGTAACTCCAGGTGAGCGGCTGCTTGGCGCTGGTGAAGGCCAAGGAGTCGATGCCTCCGAGGTCCCGGCTCATCGCGTAGAACATGAACATGTCTCCGTCGCGGTAGTGCTGCTTGGCCATGGCCGTCGACCCGTTCCGGTAGGCGTTGGGCCAAAGGTGGATCCACATGTGCTCCAGCGTCTCGGGGCTGTTGTTCTGGTAGGCGATGCGCACCTGGCCGCGCAACTCGTGGTTCACGTCGTCCAGGGTGACGGACAGTTCCGTGTCGACGCGCTGTTGCCAGTCGGTTTGGGCTTGCACGCCTGCGGTGATGAGGGCCAAAAGGGCCGCGGTCAAAGTCTGCTTCATGGTCATGACGGAATCTTGTTCAGATGTGGCTCAAAATTGGTCCCAAAACAGGCCACGAGTTCTGCAGCAGCGAATGGGTTTTCGTTGTGAGGCAGGTGGTAACTTTGGGGTCCCATGCATCGAACGCACACCTGCGGAGAACTCCGCCTCGACCACGCCGGAACCCAAGTCACGCTCAGCGGATGGGTTCAACGGACCCGCGACTTGGGCGGGATGACCTTTGTGGACCTTCGGGACCGCTACGGGTTGACCCAGCTCGCCTTCAACATGGATTCCAACGTGGAGCTCTGCACGCAGGCCCGCAAGTTGGGCCGTGAGTTTGTGATCAAAGTCGAAGGCGCCGTGCGCGAGCGGGAGTCCAAGAACAACCGCGTGCCAACTGGGGACATCGAAATCGACGTGACGTCGCTCGAGGTGCTCAACGCGGCGAAGACGCCGCCGTTCACGATCGAGGACGACACCGACGGAGGGGACGACTTGCGGATGCAGTACCGGTATTTGGACTTGCGCCGGAAGCCGGTGCAGAACAACCTGTTCCTGCGCCACCGCATCGGCATCGAGACCCGGAAGTACCTCGACAGCGTGGACTTCATCGACGTGGAGACCCCGTACCTCATCAAGTCCACGCCAGAAGGCGCACGTGACTTTGTGGTGCCCAGCCGCATGAACCCTGGGCAGTTCTACGCCTTGCCGCAGAGCCCCCAAACGTTCAAGCAGCTGCTGATGGTGAGCGGCTTCGACCGGTACTACCAGATTGTGAAGTGCTTCCGCGACGAAGACTTGCGCGCCGACCGCCAGCCGGAATTCACCCAGATCGACTGCGAGATGACCTTCGTGGAGCAGGAGGACATCCTGAACACGTTCGAAGGCCTCGTGCGGCACCTCTTCAAGGTGGTGCTCGACATCGACGTGCCGGCGTTCCCACGCATGGACTTCGACGAGGCCATGCGCCGGTACGGCAGCGACAAGCCCGACGTCCGCTTCGACATGGAGTTTGTCGACTTCGGACCTGTGGCCCAGGGCAAGGGGTTTGGCGTGTTCGACTCGGCCGAAGCGGTGCTCGGCATCGTGGCGCCCGGCTGCGCCTCCTACACCCGCAAGCAACTCGACAAGCTCACCGATTGGGTGAAGCGCCCCCAAATCGGTGCCAAAGGCCTCGTGTACTGCAAGGTCAACGAGGACGGCACGTTCAAGTCGAGCGTCGACAAGTTCTTCAGCCCCGAGGACCAGGCCGCGTGGGCCGCGCATTCTGGCGCCCAACCTGGCGACCTCGTGCTCATGCTCAGCGGCGACCTCGACAAGGTGCGCAAGCAACTGTGCGAACTCCGCCTCCACATGGGCTCGGAGCTCGGGTTGCGCGACCCCAAGGTCTTCAAGCCGCTGTGGGTGGTGGACTTCCCTCTCCTGGAATGGGACGAAGACACGGAGCGCTACCACGCCATGCACCACCCGTTCACCTCGCCCAAGCCCGAGCAGATGGACATCCTCGAATCGGACCCTGGGGCGGTCAAGGCCAACGCGTACGACATGGTCATCAACGGCGTCGAGATCGGCGGAGGGTCCATCCGGATCCACGACAAGGACATCCAGGCCCGCATGTTCGACTTGCTCGGCTTCAGCCCCGAGGAAGCGCAAGCGCAGTTTGGGTTCTTGATGGACGCCTTCCAATACGGCGCGCCACCCCACGGGGGCTTGGCCCTCGGATTCGACCGCTTGTGCAGCCTGTTTGGCGGCAGTGACAGCATCCGCGACTTCATCGCGTTCCCCAAGAATAACAGCGGCCGCGACGTGATGATCGACGCGCCGTCTCCCATCCACGACGAGCAATACGACGAACTGTTCTTGCGCTCCACCGCGCA
Organism: Flavobacteriales bacterium; assembly: GCA_049610985.1. Lineage (GTDB taxonomy): Bacteria > Bacteroidota > Bacteroidia > Flavobacteriales_D > Sanyastnellaceae > UBA11663. The sequence goes on from JBMZAB010000009.1 coordinate 5,948, forward strand.
GGACGAGAACACCGATGCGTGACACCTGTTGTCCCCTCACTTCTGAAAATCAACCACGATGTACCCACCTGAACTCGTAGCCCCCATGAAGGCCGACCTCACCGAGGCCGGTTTCTCCGAATTGATCACCGAAGCCGACGTGGACACCGCGTTGGCCAAGGAAGGCACCACCCTTGTGGTCCTCAACAGCGTGTGCGGATGCGCCGCAGGCTCCATGCGCCCTGGCGTCAAGTTGGCGGTCAAGCACAGCAAGGTGCCCGCCAACCTCACCACGGCCTTCGCCGGGGTCGACCGTGAAGCCGTCGACCGCGCCCGCAAATTCATGCTCCCCTACCCGCCCTCTTCGCCCTGCGTGGCGTTGTTCAAGGACGGCCGCTTGGCGGCCATGGTGGAGCGCCACCACATCGAAGGCCGCACCGCAGAAATGATCGCCGACCACCTGAAAATGGCGTTCGACGAGTTCTGCTAAACCCTTCCCCATGGCACGCGTTCTGACAGGCATCCAAAGCACCGGCACCCCGCACCTCGGCAACATCCTGGGGGCGATCAAGCCGGCCATTGAATTGGCGAACGAAGGCGCCAACGACTCGTTCCTGTTCATCGCGGACCTGCACTCCTTGACCCAAATCAAGGACGGCGCCACCCTGCGAGAAAACACGTACGCCGTGGCGGCGACGTGGATGGCGTTTGGGTTGGACACCGAGCGCACCGTGTTCTACCGCCAGAGCGACGTGCCGGAGTGCGCCGAGCTGGCGTGGTACCTGCAGTGCTTCTTCCCCTACTCGCGCATGACGTTGGCGCACAGCTTCAAGGACAAGCAAGACCGGCTGGGCGATGTGAACGCCGGGCTCTTCGCCTACCCTATGCTGATGGCCGCAGACATCCTGCTGTACGACGCGGACCTTGTCCCTGTGGGCAAAGACCAAATGCAGCACCTCGAAATGACCCGCGACGTCGCGAGCCGGTTCAACCACGCCATGGGCGACACCTTCGTGCTGCCTGAAGCCATGACACAAGAAGCGACGATGTACGTCCCCGGGTTGGACGGCGGCAAGATGTCCAAGTCGCGCGACAACACGCTCAACATCTTCGACGACCCCAAGGCGCTGAAGAAGCGCATCAACAAGGAAATCGTCACCGACGCCACGCCGCTCGAGGACCCCAAGGACCCGGAAGCCAACGTGACCCACAGCCTCTACCGCTTGGTGGCCAGCGAGGCCCAAGCCGACGAGATGGCGCGCCAGTTGCAAGCCGGCGGCTACGGATGGGGCCACGCCAAAAAGGCGTTGCTCGAGGCCCTGGTGGACGGGTTCGCCGAGGAGCGCGCGCGTTTCCACGAGCTCATGGCCGACAAAGCCCAAATCGACGAGGCCCTCGCCAAAGGCGCAGAGAAAGCGCGGGCCGTCGCCAGCGACGTCCTGTCCCGCGTTCGGTCTCGGGCAGGGTACTGAACCCCGCCTGAAGCAGAATCAGTTTCTGGGCGCTGGAGCATCTAGCACCTCGGCGCCATATTTCGTTTGGAATTTCCGGTAGAGCTGACGCTGGCGGTTGTCGAGGTCGATGTCCCGGCCCTCAATCCACGCTTGGGTCAAGCTGTTGGTCCGCATGTCCAGGGCGTCGCCCTCGGACAAGAACATCGTCGCCACTTTGCCGCGCTCCAGCGTCCCCACTTGGTCGTCGATGCCCAAAATGCGTGCAGGGTTGCGCGTCAACGCCTGGATCGCCTGCTCCTCGGTCAACCCGTACGCCCGGGCGGTGCCGGCGTAAAAGGGGAGGTTGCGCGAGTTCATCTCGGTCATCCGCTTGTCGACCTGCAACGCTACGGTCAGCCCCTCGTCCATGAGGAGCTTGGGCAGCTTGAACGGCAAGTCCACGTCGTCGTCGGCAAACCGCGGGAGGCTGTGCACGCTTTGCAACATCACCGCCACGTCGTTTTCGCGGAGCAAGTCCGCCACGAGGTAGGCGTCGTAGCCTCCGACAATGGCCATGCGCTCGATGCCCAAGTCGCGCTTGAAATGAACCGCTTCGGTGATGGCACGTGCGTCGTTGGTGTGGACGTACAAACACAGCGACCCGTCGAACAGCCCGCGCATGCCCTCGTGCCGCACGTCCGTCACCGAACCCCGTGGCGCCATGGCGTAGGCCTGGGCCTCGCCGAAGAACCGCTCGATCTCATGCTTTTGCTGGTCGTACGTCTTCCTGCGCTGGATGTCCACCTTGCCGTCGCTGCGGTGGCGGTGGTGGGTGGACGGCCAGTTCAAGTGAATCCCATCCACCATCACCATGGCCGCGTCTTCCCAGTTCCAGCCGTCGAAATGGACGACCCCACTTGAGCCCGAGACCACGCCACCGCGGGGGGTGATTTGGCCCATCAGCACCCCGTTGGTGCGCACGGTGGGGGTGATTTCACTGTCTGTGTTGAATGCGATCACAGACCGAACGTTCGGGCGGAACGTGCCCACCTCGTATTGGTCTTGGGTGGCCCGCACCGCGCCAATCTCCTGAAGGCCCAAGGTGGTGTTGGTCACGATGAAGCCCGGGTACAAGTGTTGTCCGGTGGCGTCCACGATGTCGTCGTACTTCTGGCGGTTCACCTGGAAGCTGCGGCCGACGTAATCGATTTTGCCGTCGCGAAAGCCCACCGCGCAATCTTCCAGCACGTCGCCCGTGCCCAAGTGTGCTGTGGCGCCCAGAATCAACATGGAGCGGCTTTGTTCTGCCCCAGGGGTGGGCTGGGCCCACGCCGCACTGGCGCCCAACATCAAGGCCAGTACGGCACCAAACAAGGAGGTCAAATCAACGGTTTTCATCGGTCAGGGTGTCGCAGTGGTAATGAGATTGGATGCGCTCGCTGGGACGCTTTTGGCCGGCGGCGCCCGAAGCTTGGCCGGCGTCGTACATCTTGGCGGTGAGGCGCGCACGCTCGAGGCGCATGGCCTCGCGAAGCGCCAAATCACGGTCTTTGTCGAAGCAACGGACGCCGTCGACAAAGGTTTGCTCTGCCTTGGCGTTGATGCTCAGGGGGTGGTCGGACCACACCACCACGTCGGCGTCTTTGCCCGCCTTCAACGAGCCCGTACGGTGGTCGATGTGCAGCAACTTGGCGGGGTTGAGCGTCACAAACTTCAACGCTTCCTCCTCCGGTACACGGCCGTACTTGTGCGCCTTGGCCGCCTCCTGGTTCAAGCGGCGCGCCATCTCCGCGTCGTCGGAATTGAAGGCCGTCACCACACCTTGGTTGTGCAGCACGGCTCCGTTGTAAGGAATGGCGTCCTTCACCTCGTATTTGTACGCCCACCAATCGCTGAAGCTCGACCCGCCAGCCCCGTGCGCCGCCATCTTGTCGGCCACCTTGTAGCCCTCCAAAATGTGCGTGAACGTGTTCAGGCGGAAGCCCAACGAATCTGCCACGTGCATCAGCATGTTGATCTCGTCTTGGCGGTAGCTGTGGCACGTCACGAAGCGCTCCTCCCTGAGGATTTGCAGCAGCGTCTCCAGTTCCAAATCCACACGTGGCGCCAGCGGTCCCCGGCCTTCCCGGATGTCCTTGCGCTTGGCGCTGCGGAGGGCGGCCCGGTGCTCGAGCTGCGCCATGCCATACTCGCGGGCCCGGATGAAGTGGTCGTAGTAGACCTGCTCGACCCCCATGCGCGTCTGCGGGAAGCGGCTTCGGTACCCGTCGCCCCAGTTGCTCTGTTTCACATTCTCCCCAAGCGCAAACTTGATGAACGGCACCGCATCCTCGAACAACAGTTTCCGAGGCTCGGACCCCCACCGGAATTTGACAATGGCGCTCTGACCCCCGATGGGGTTCGCCGAGCCGTGGAGGATTTGGGCGCACGTCACCCCGCCAGCCAATTGACGGTACATGTTGACGTCCTCGCTGTTGACCGAGTGGCCAATCCACACTTCCGCGCTGCTCGCCTGGGTGCCTTCGTTCACCCCGCGGTCCACGGCGATGTGCGTGTGCTCGTCGATCACGCCTGGGGTCACGTGTTTGCCCTTGGCGTCCAACAACACCGGCACCACCCCCGCAGGCAGCAAGTCAGCCGGGTTGAGCTGGGGCCCCACGGCCACGAGCTTGCCTTCGTGGACCAGCACGTCGGCACCGTCGAGCACCCCCTCTTCCTCGCAGGTCCAAACCGTCGCATTGCGAATCCACACGGTCTCCGCTTCAAGCCGGTTTGGCGTGCCGTAGGCGGTGAAGGGATACACGACCCCGGACAAGTCCAGGTCGTCTTCTTCCTCGTCGAGGGCTTCCACTTGCGGGACTTCCGCGACGTCGGAACCTTCTTCTTCCGCCTCAACCTCTTGGGCGTCTGGGTCAGGGTCTTCGTCGGCGTTTCGGATGGCGGACCAATCGGCCCATCGGCCGTCGGCGGTTTGGCCTGAACCCTCCCAAATGCGGCTCTCCATCCACACGTTGCCAGTCAACCGAATGGGGCCTTCAGCGGTGGGAATGCGGAACACCACTGTCCGGTTGTCGAGGGTCAGGGCCACCTTCTTGTCGGTGGAGTCGTTGACGGCCCACGACGCTTTCCATGCGTTGGGCTCGCCCTTCACCTCCACAGCGTACACGCTGTCCTCCACGTTGACGTTGTACGTCCCCGTGAGGTCCAAGGGGTGGCGGTCCCGCATCGGCGTCGCTTGTCCGGCGACCCAATGCTCCACGATGTGGGTGCCCTGGGCAAACAAAGGCCCGTCCATCACCAACACGTTGGCCACACGGCCCTGCTTCAAGGAGCCCAGTTGCTCCGACAGGCCGAGCCACGACGCAGGCGTCGAAGTCAAGGCCCGAAGCGCTTCTGTTTCAGACAGGCCGGCATCGACCGCCTTCCGGACGTTCCCCAGGAAGGCAGATGGGTCCTTCAACCCGTGTGCTGTGAACGCCACTGGCACCCCTGCATCGTGCAGCCGGGCGGCGTTGGAGGGAGCCAATTCCCAATGCTTGAGCTCGTTCAATCCGATGAGTCGGGCCAAATGGGGATCCGACACGTCGTACCCTTTCGGAAAGTTCACGGGCACCGCCATCCGCACTTCAGCCAAGGCCAACGCCTCGGCGCGCTGGTAGCCGTCTCCACCACCCAGCACGATGGGTGCCGACACGTCGAATTCATCCAGCACGGTCTCGGCGCGCAAGACGTCTTTCCACCCGCCCGCGGAAAACACGCGGGGCAACCCTTCCGAGGCCACGAAGGCTTCGAGGGACAAGTTGGTGCCGCCCGCCATGCCACGGGGGGACGCCTCGGCATACCAATGAGCGTCGAGGTGGGTTTGGCGCAACAGCGCCGTCGCGCCCATCAGGGAGCTCGGGTAATTCTGCGACGACGATCCCTTTCTGAAGCTCATGTGGAACGACGCGTTGGGGACGAGCAAGGCTTCACGGGGGTCAGCCAAAGGCAGGACCACCGCGCCCGTGCCGCGCACCACGCCGTCTTGCACGTGCGTCAACAAGGCGCCAAACCCGGCCTTGCGCAAGGCCTTGGCTTCGTCGGCTGCTGGGTCAAACTCCATGGCCGCAGACGTTTCCGGACGGACCGCCTCGTTCCACCCAAACGCGCCTTTCTTGTCGCTCAAGTCTTGGGGGGTGCGGGACCAGCCGGCGCTTTGGACCTCAGGCGTGCCGAAGTCGCTGTGCACGTCCACGAAGGACGGGTACAAGTGCAACCCTGTCATGTCCAAACGGACGGCGGGGCCGGTCACAGTCACTTCACCAGCTGGGCCGGCGGCCACGATGCGGCCCCTGTGCATCACCACGGTGCCGTCCTCCAGGACGGTGGTGGCGTCGAGGTGCACGGTGGCGTGTTCCAGCACGGTGGACACCAACGCTTTGTCGTGGGTGCCGTTGACCGGGAAGGTTGGGTCATTTTGGGCTTGAAGGCCCCAAGGAGTCAAGAAAGCCACACCCAAGGCGGCCCTGAAAAGCGTGCGTGTCATCAAATCGTCTTTCCACATGTGAAGGTCGTTAACCACGTCCTGAAAGGACGCCTCAAGGTACACCGACGACACGGCCCCTGGAAATCCCCTGCGTACCTTTGAAGCCCATGGAAAATCCACGCATTCCCACCAGCGTCTACGCAGAGATGACCCCCAACCCTGCGGTGATGAAGTTTGTCGCCGACCGCGACCTCGTGCCCGGCGACTTGCAACTTGAATTCCGCAACAAGGGCGAGGCCATGCTTTGCAGCCCCTTGGCCACGGAAATCTTCAACTTTCCCTTTGTCACCAACGTGTTCATGAGTGGCCAAATGGTCAGCGTCACCAAAGACGACAGCCTGGGGTGGGAAATGATTGTGCAGCAACTGCGCGAGTACATTCGTGAGTGGCTCATGGACCACGCTGAAGCGGTGGAAGCCGACAAACTGGAAGACGCCCTTCCCAAGTTGGCATCGGCCGTGTCTGAAGCCCCTGCCGCGGCGCCTGCCGGGCTGGACCCCGAGTCCGTGAAATTCATCGCCGAGGAGGACATCGTGCCTTCCGAACACGACGACACCATCAAGCAACTCCTCGAAGAATTCGTGCGGCCCGCCGTGGAGCAAGACGGCGGCGCCATCGACTTCAAGGCATTCTCCGAAGGTACGGTGTACGTGCACCTGCGGGGCGCATGCTCAGGCTGTCCCTCCTCCACGCAAACGCTGAAAGGCGGCATCGAGCAATTGCTCAAATCCAAGCTCGACGCCGTCGAAGAAGTCGTTGCGTTGGGCGTGTGACGTCCGCCAGATCATCAGCTCTCGGACTCGGAACGCTTCAGCGCGTCGATCTCTCCCCGCAGCGTGTCCAAGGCACTTCGCAAGCTCGCGGCCGACGCGGGTTGTCCATCCAAAGCTGAAGGCAATTCAAAGCTGAGATACGCTGCCGCGCGCCACACCTCCACCACGTCATCTCCCACCACGGCGTAAGGCGCAAACGCCGGGTTGTCGCTGTGCAGCACCAGGCGTCCGCCGCCAGGCAGGTCGTTTTCGATGCGTTTGAACACCACCCCGTCGTTGCGGGTGACGACGATGTGCGGCCTCAATCCCCCGACGCTCATCCAGTCGTCCACGTATTGGCACAGGATGTAGCTGCCTGATGGGATGGGCAACATGCTGTCGCCCTCGATTTGGAACATGCGGTAGGTGGAGTCGGGGGCCAGTTCCTTCAGGGGCAACCCAAACGTCGGCAACTGAGACACCCACTCCGGGTCACCGTAGCCGTGGGCGTACCCCGCGGCGGCCTTGACAGGCACCACGACCACCCGCTCGCGGTCGCTGGCCGAATCGACAGACACCGTCAACACCCGCATCCTGTCGCCCTTGGCGCGCTCGGCGGCTTCGGCGTTTTGCTCACCGCGCACCAGTGCATCCACAGTGGTGCCAAAGCACGCCGCCATGTCGATGAGCACCGACAGCTTGGGTTCCGAGCGGCCTTCCTCGTACGCCCCGAGGGTGGGACGCGTGAGGCCCAAACGGTCCGCAAGGGCTTGCTGGGTCCAGCCTTTGGCCTTCCGAAGGGACTTCAAATTCTCAGGCAGTTTGCTTTGCATGAAAACAAAGATAACACTTTTTGCTCGGATTGTTGGATTTGCTCATTATTTTAGCAGGCCGATTTGACGTCTGCCATGAACGACCCACACACTTCGCCCCAACGGTCCATCCTCCACATGGACCTCGACACGTTTTTCGTGTCGGTGGAGCGGCGCACGGACTCCCGACTGGAGGGAAAACCCATCCTGATCGGCGGGACCGGCGACCGTGGTGTGGTGGCGTCGTGCAGCTACGAGGCGCGCAGTTTTGGGGTGCATTCAGGGATGGCGATGAAAATGGCGCGGGCGCTCTGCCCTGAGGCCGTGGTGATTCGCGGCAATTCGATGGCCTACTCCAAACAATCGGAGATCGTCACCGAGATCGTGCGGGAAGCAGTGCCGGTGTGCGAAAAAAGCTCCATCGACGAATTCTACGCCGACCTGACCGGGCTCGACCGGTTCTTCGGGTGCTGGCAATTTTCACGGGAACTTCGGGAGCGGGTGATTCGGGAAACCGGGCTGCCCATTTCGCTGGGGTTGAGCACCAGCAAAACCGTGGCCAAAGTGGCCACCGGCGAAGCCAAACCCAACAACGAACGGCAAGTCAGCCGCGGCACAGAACGGCACTTCCTCGGCCCGCTCTCGGTCCGAAAAATCCCCATGGTCGGCGCCGAGACGTACCGGACGCTGCGCAACCTCGGCATCTCCACCATCCGCACCTTGCAGGACATGCCTGTGGAGCTCCTCGAGCAGGTGCTCGGAAAGAACGGCCGGGCCATTTGGCGCAAAGCCCACGGGCTCGACACCGCCCCGGTGGTGGCGTACAACGAGCGCAAGTCCATCTCCACCGAGCGCACCTTCGCCAAGGACACCACCGACGGCGACAAGCTCCACGCCATCATGCTCGCCATGGCAGAAAACCTGGCGTTCCAGCTTCGGAGGGGCGACAAACTCTCGGCATGCGTGACCGTCAAAGTGCGTTACGCCGACTTCTCGACGAAGAGCATGCAACGCCGCATTCCCTACACCGCGGCAGACCACCACCTCGTGCCCGTGGCGAAGGAGTTGCTGGAGAAGCTGTTGGACCGTCGCGTGCGCGTGCGCTTGATTGGGGTGCGCTACAGCCATTTGGTCGGTGGGGGATGCCAAATCCACCTGTTCGACGACACCGAAGAACGCCTCAAGCTGTACGAGGCCATGGACCACATCCGGATCCAGTACGGGGACCGAAGCGTGGTCCGGGCGGCAGGGCTTGAAGCCCGAACCATCGGACGAAGCAACCCCTTCAACGGCGGCCCGCCCCCCCTTCTGGCCCACCGACACCAATGACCCCCCTGCACCCTCTTTGTCCCACCCTCCTCTAATTCTTTTTCCCATGTGCGGCCGCTACGTCACCGTCTCTTCCATCCAAGCCGTGGAGCAACGCTTCAACGTCCAGGCCCCCACGTCCTGGACCGCCAACACCAACGTCAGCCACGGCGACCAAGCGCCGGTGGTGGCCAGCGACAAGCCCGGCGAAGTGCAGATGATGCAGTTCGGATTCACCCCGGGCTGGGCGAAGAAGCAGTACTACATGATCAACGCGCGGGCGGAGGGCGACCGAAACGCGGTGAACGACCCGAGCTACACCGGGGCGATGGGGATCTTGGACAAGCCGATGTTTCGCAAGGCGATTCGGTCGCAACGCTGCCTCGTGGTGGCCGACGCGTTCATCGAAGGGCCCGAGCGGGAGAAGCTGTCCAAACCGTTTGTGATTTACCCCCGCGACGGGCAGCGTCCATTCGCCTTGGCCGGGATTTGGGACGAGTGGTGCGACCCGTCGAGCGGCGAACGCCTCCGCTCGTTCGCGGTCCTGACCACGGTGTCGAACGCCCTGACCCAAGCCGTGGGGCACCACCGCGCCCCGGTGATCCTCGACCCGGACCGGGAGCGCGAATGGCTCAACCCCGACACGCCCCTCGGCGACGTCACAGCCATGCTTCGGACCTGGGACGCCAAGCGGTTCAACGCCTACCCCATTTCGCCCGCCATCCGCGACCCGAGGCGAAACGGGTCGGCTTTGTTGCAGCCCGTGGGGCAGAGGATTTGGCCTGAATTCACCCACGAACTGCACGAGACGCTGGAGGTGTTTGGGATGGGCGAGTCTCAGTCGCGCAGCCGGCGAGCGGCCGAGGCGTCGGACACCACGCGCGGAGGCGGGCCGATGGCCGAAGAACCGCGTGGCATGACCTGGGGGCACCAAGGATCCCTGTTCGATTGACGTCCCATGCACTTCCACGCGCACAGCCGTTTCAGCCTGCGCTACGGCATCCTGTCGGTCGATGAATTGATCGACCGGGCACAGGCCGTAGGGGTGACGCGCCTTGCCCTGACCGACATCGGCACCACGTCTGCGAACTGGGACTTCGTTCGGAGGGCGAAGAAGAAGGGCATCGAGCCCGTGTTGGGGATGGACATCCGAAACGGACGCGACCGGTGCTTCGTGGCCCTGGCGCGGCACCCGGAAGGCTACGCCGCGCTGTGCCGCTGGGCGTCGGAGCACCACCTCTCCCACACGCCTTACCCCACGCGGTTGCCCGAGGAGGTCCGGCGGGCGGGCGTGGCCGCCGTGTACCCTTGGCCTGCCACCATGCCCGACGACAGATGGGGACACGACGAGTGGATCGGGGTGCAAGCGTGGGACGTGCCGTCGGTGAGGTTGGCAGGCGTCGGGGACGACGTGAAACGACGATTGGTTGCCCAATCCACGACCACCTTCACGTGCAAGCGCGATTGGAACGCCCACCGCTTGCTCCGGGCGATCGACCACAACACGTTGCTAAGCCGCTTGGACCCAGCCGACTGTGGCGACCCACGCGATTGCTTGCGGGGGCCTTCGGAATTGCGGGACGCGTTTGCCGAGATGCCTGAGCTGGTGGCGCGGGCGGAGGCGTTGATGGCGGGGTGTCACATGACCTTGCCGTCTCCCCCTGAAGGCCGGTTGCACAACAACCCGCACACCTACACGGCATCTGAAGACGAGGACGAGGCGCTCGTGCGGGCGCTGTGTGCGGAGGGTTTGGCCTACCGCTACCCCGACCACGACCCTGCTGTGCTCGACCGGATGGAGCATGAAATCGGGCTAATTCGACAGCAAGGCTACCTGGCGTACTTCCTCATCAATTGGGACATCACCAGCTACGCGCGAAGCCAAGGGTACTTCCACGTCGGACGGGGCAGCGGAGCCAACAGCCTGGTGGCGTACCTGCTGCGCATCACCGACGTGGATCCCATCGAACTCGATCTCTACTTCGAGCGCTTCATCAACCTCTACCGCGCCAACCCCCCGGACTTCGACATCGATTTCTCGTGGACCGACCGCGACGACGTGGTGGCCTACATGTTCAAGCGCTTCCCCAATGTGGCGCTTCTCGCCGCGTACAACACCTTCCAATACCGGGCCGCAGTGCGTGAATTGGGCAAGGTCATGGGCCTGCCCAAACACGAAATCGACGCCCTGTGTGCCGGAAAATTCAACCCCAATCGGTTGGGCGAGATGGAGACCGTCGTGCTCCAATACGCCGCCGTGCTGCGCGATTTCCCCAGCAGCCTGACCCTCCATGCCTGCGGGGTGCTGATCGCCCACGACGACATCCACCGCTACGGCGCCTTGTTCATGCCGCCCAAAGGGTTGCCCACCGTGCAGTTCGACATGCTCGTGGCCGAGGATGTGGGGCTGTACAAGTTTGACATTTTGAGTCAGCGCGGCCTGGGCAAAATCAAAGACGCCCTCGACATGGTTTGGGCACGAGACCCTGAGGCGGCCGCACGCATCGACATCCACGACATGCGCAGGTTCAAGGCCGACGAAGGCGTCCGGGCCATGTTGCGCGAAGCCCGCGCCACGGGGTGCTTTTACGTGGAATCCCCGGCCATGCGCATGCTCATGCGCAAGCTGCAAGTGGACGACTACCTGGGCTTGGTCGCGGCGAGCTCGGTGATTCGGCCTGGGGTGTCCCGAAGCGGCATGATGCAGGCGTACATCGAACGGCACCGCGACCCGGCAAAACGCCAAGACGCGCACCCCGTGTTGCTGGCCCTGATGCCCGAGACCTACGGGGTGATGGTCTACCAAGAAGACGTGATCAAAGTGGCGCACCGGTTCGCGGGGCTTGACCTCGGCGAGGCCGACGTTCTGCGGCGGGGCATGAGCGGCAAGTTCCGGTCGCGCGACGAATTCGACCGCGCCCGCGACGCCTTCCACACCAAGGCGGTCGCCAAGGGCCACCCCGTGCACGTCGTTCGGCAGGTGTGGCGCCAAATGGAAAGCTTCGCAGGGTACGCCTTCGCCAAGGGGCACTCCGCCTCCTACGCCGTCGAAAGCTACCAGAGCCTGTTCCTCAAGGTGCACCACCCCCTGGAATACATGTGCGCGTGCATCAACAATTTCGGCGGCTTCTACCGCACTGAGTTTTACGTGCACGAGGCACGAATGCTGGGGGCCAACATCGCCGCCCCTTGCGTCAACACCGTCGGCGCCCTCGCGGCAACCGATCCGGACACGCGTACGCTGACCCTCGGATTCAACCTCGTCAAAGACCTCCAAGACAGCACCGTCTCCCGCCTCGAACAGGCGCGGGCGAACGGCGGACGCTTCGCGTCCCTGGTCGACTTCGTGGAACGGGTCGGGCCCTCGCAGGAACAACTCACCCTGCTCATCCGCGTGGGGGCGCTGCGGTTCACCGGCGCGGAAAAACAAGTGCTCCTCTGGGAAGCTCACTTCCTGCTGGCCGCCCAATCCACAACTCACCGCAACTCCCCCCAGGACCTTCTGGCACGCAAACACAAGCTGCCCGCCCGTGCTGGCGCCGGCACGGGAGAGCTCTTCGCCCCACCCAAGCCAAGAACCTACGTGTTGCCTCCGCTGGACACGGCGCCCCTGGCGGACGCGTTCGACGAATGGGAATTGCTGGGCTTCCCCCTCTGCTCGCCCTTCCTGTTGCTGACCGAAGAGGCCAAGGCGGTGGTCCGAAGCGGCGTGCTGGCACGCGACCTTCCTGAGCGCGTCGGGGACGTCGTCACCGTTGTGGGCCACCTCGTAACCGTCAAAGAAACCGCGACCGCCAAGGGGGAGCGCATGTGCTTCGGGTGCCTTGTGGACCTCGAAGGGGCTTGGCTCGACACGGTGCATTTTCCAGGTGTCGCGCGCGATTTTCCCTTCCGCGGCAAGGGCGTGTACGCCGTGCGTGGCACCGTGTCGGAATCGTTTGGTTGCATCAACGTCGACGCCCAACGCATGCAGCGCCTGGACACCCTGCCTGACCCGCGCTACGCCGACCAAGGGGTGCTCCCTGCTGGCGTGGACAGCGGCATCACCACACGCCGGCGGCAACCACCCAAACTCGCGACCCGCAAGGCATGACCCCGTATGTTGGGCAGCAAAAAGCCCTTCCGCATGGTGCGGAAGGGCTTCCAAAACGTTCGTCGTTGAGGGTCACTGGACCACAATCCTGCGCTTAATGGCGCCCCGCTCAGGCACCGTGAATTCCAACATGTAAGACCCCGCACTCAGCGAAGAAATGTCCAAGACGTCGCGCTGATTCACTTGGATTTCCTTCACCGCACGGCCTGCCGCGTCACGAAGGACCACGTACGCGTTGTCCAAGGTTGGTCCTGTCCACACCAAATGCAAGTTGTCGCGGGCCGGCACTGGGAAAATCTCCAAGCTTCCCTCCAACGCCTCTTCAATGGAGCTCACATTGACGTCCACAATCAAACACACTTCGTCCCCTTCGCAGCCGCCTTCGCTGGTTTCCAGCACACAGACCGACCCAGGTCCACCGACGTTCCACACCACCGAAATTTCGCTGGTGCCATTGCCCTCGAGGATGTCGCCTCCAATGACGTTCCATTCATATGAACTGCCTTCGGTGTTCGTGTACGTGTACACTTGAAGCGTCTGAGAGAAGGGGTTGGTTTCTCCAGTCAATGTGTATTGGCCGATGTATGAACACACGCTGTTGTCCTCAATGCCCTCGGTCGAGAAGTTGCAGGCTTCAGGGTCGTGACAGCTCACCCCAAGGCATCCGCAATCGCCCAGAATTTCATCGTCCACCGTCAATTCAATGCCGTCGTCGCAAGGGTCGCCGGGGTAAAAACATGTGCCGTCGTCGTCGGTCGCGTTGGGGTCAAAGTTGCACGCGCCTTGGCCAGTGCACCCCTCCACTTCGAACTCGTCGCACACCTCGTCGCCGTCCGCGTCGTTCAAGCACTCGCCGTTGCAGTCGTAGGGATCGGTCGCGTATTCGCACGTCATGTCTTCCTGCGTCGCCTCCGGGTCGTAGTTGCAAGCCACAGGGTCTGTGCATCCCAACACTTCAAACTCGTCGCACACCCCGTCGCCGTCCGAGTCGTTCAAGCACGCCCCATTCTGGTACGGGTGGATCACCGTGAAGGGCTCAGCACACACTTGGCTGTCCACGCTTTGGTCCCCACCTGGGAACGTCTGCACACACGATTGAAGGGTGAATTCACCGCACGTGGTGACGCGTGCGACCAAAACTTTCAAATCGTCGCCGGCCACCGCCACGGCCGGCCCAATCACCAACCCCGTTTCAAAGTCAATCTCTGGCACCACGAACATGGCGCCGTTCGTGGTGGTGAAGCCCTCACATGGTCCCGCAAAATCTTGGGTGAGTGGGGTGACGGCCCCAGGCGCACCGCTGTCGTACATGCCTACGGTCCACCCAGTGGAGTACTGCAGGTCAGGGAAAGAGGGAATCAATGCCGGGTTGATTTCCCACAGCCATGGAGAAGCTGCAATGGCAGACTGGAAGCACCCACACGTTGATTCAATGCCCGCCGCGGGCGTGCCCAACGCTCCCACGTCAGAGTACAACGAGCTCAAGACATCCGTCGCACTTGTGAACTCTGCATAAATCGAGTACGAACCGTAAAACTCAAGGCCATCGATGTCGTCTGCGCCGTCGGCGTGCCAGATGGTGTCCATGACCGCGGAGAAGCCTGTGAATTGGGCTTGGACCGAAGAGGGAAGCAGCGTCATGACCGACATCGCAGCCAACACAGCATGCCTCCAAAATGAGGTTGAAGTTTGAGAACGCATGGGTGAGAATTTGGGCACAAAGTACACCCAAATTGTCAGCGCCTTGTCCGCGTTTCGGCAGGTTGCCAACAACCGAATCAGGAGTTCATGGCCTCCTCGATGGCACCGGCTTCCAGCGGGATGTGCCCCATCAAGTCGTGGAATCCATCCTCCGTGATGACGATGTCGTTCTCCAGGCGGATGCCCAAATTTTCTTCGCGGATGTAAATCCCCGGCTCCACTGTGAACACATGTCCTGTCGCGATGGGATCGTGCCAGTGGCCCACGTCGTGCACATCCAACCCAATGAAGTGCGAGGTGCCGTGCATGAAGTACTTCTTGTAGGCAGGCCAAGCGGGGTTTTGCTTCTCGACGTCGTGGCGGTCAATGAGCTTGAGGTCCAACAACTGGGCGGTCATCAAGTCGCCCACTTCCCTGTGGTAGTCGTGAAGAGAGACGCCCGGACGAAGCAACTTCATGGCGTCTTGCATGACGGACAGGACTGCGTTGTACACAGCCCGCTGACGGTCGGTGAAGGTGCCCGACACGGGAATGCACCGGGTCATGTCGGAAGCGTAATTTCCGTACTCAGCCCCCACATCCATCAAGATCACGTCGCCAGCTTGGCACTCAGCGCTGTTCTCGATGTAGTGCAAAACGCAAGCGTTGAACCCGGATCCGATGATGGGCGTGTATGCGAATCCACGCGACCCGCGACGAAGGAATTCGTGCATGAATTCCGCCTCAATCTCGTACTCCATCACCCCAGGCTTGACAAACCGAAGCACACGCTCAAAGCCAGCCTTCGTGATGTCGCAGGCGCGTTGCATTTGGTCCACCTCGTGGGTGCGCTTGACTGCACGGATGCTGTGCAAGATTGGCGCGCTGCGCTCGATTTCGTGGTGAGGATATTTGGCGCGCAATGCGGCATTCTCCCGGTCGTTTCGCGTTTCGACGGTCAGTTTGGCACGGGTGTGCTGGTTGTCGTTCAAATAAAGCGCCTGGGCCTCGGCCATCAAACGATGCAGCGTCCGCTCGAACGCAGACGTCCACTGGACGTTGGCAATCCCCGTCTCTGCGGTGGCCTGGGTCTTGGTCAACTTCGCACCTTCCCAAATCGCCAGCTCCTCGTTGGTCTCCAGCGTGAACAAAATCTCGCGGTCCGCCGGGTTGTGCGCGTCAGGAAACAGCAAGAGCACCGTGTCCTCCTGGTCCACGCCGCTCAAGTAAAAGATGTCGGCGTGCTGCTTGAATGGCAGTGTGCCGTCCGCGCTTGTGGGGTAGATGTCGTTGCTGAAAAACAGGGCCAATCCGCCGGGCTTCATGGCCTTCATGAACGCCTCACGGTTTTGCACGTAAAGGTCTGAGGGGAGTTTCTGATAGCGCATGCCTCGAAGGTACTGCGGCAGGCGCCGAGGCCGACCTACCTTCGTGTCATGAGCGAACGCATTTCCACTTCCGACGCGCCCAAACCCGTGGGCCTTTATCCCCACGCCCGCCGTGTGGGCAACCTCTTGTTCTTGAGTGGCGTCGGTCCACGGACGGCAGGAAGCGACGCAAACGACAGCGGGGTGCCTGGCTTGGAGCTCGACCACAACGGAAACTTCAAGGCCTTCGATTTCGAGGCCCAGGTTCACAGCGTTTTCGCGAACGTGAAATCCATCTTGGAAGCCAGCGGAAGCAGCTGGGACCAGCTGGTGGATGTGACTGTGTTTTTGGTCGACATGAACCGCGACTTCCACACATTCAACCGCTTGTACGCGGAGTACTTCAAGGACAACCAGCCTTGCCGCACCACCATGGAAATCAACCGCTTGCCGACTCCGATTGCCATTGAATTGAAGTGCATCGCCACGGTCAATTGACCTCGGATTACGCCCACGGGGCGGTGGACAACCTGTGGAAAGAGGGGCATCAGCAGGCGGGGGTATTCCGAACTTGCCTGCATGTCCACGGAACAGAACACCTCCCCTTCCTTTGACCCTGCAATCCTCAAGAAGCTGGGGCTGCTTCAGGAAAAGTACGCGGCCATGGGGCAAGACCTCAGCAGCTACCTCGACGGATTGCTGTACGCCGACTACCGCACATACTGGGACCTGATTCACCTGGACACGCTGCTCAGCTTGCAGCGGCCCCAAACCTCGTTCCACGACGAGGTCGTCTTCATCGTCTACCACCAAATCACCGAGCTGTACTTCAAGCTGACCCTTCATGAGTTGGAGCTCATGTCGGAGACCGCCAAGGCCAACGGGGGGGGGGTGGAGCCCGATTTCCTCTTGGAACGTGTGCGCCGGGTCAACCGCTACTTCGAGGCGCTGACCACCAGCTTTGACATCATGGTCGCCGGCATGGACCCCAAGGAATTCATGAAGTTCCGCATGTCGCTGCTCCCTGCCTCGGGGTTCCAGAGCGCCCAATACCGAAAAATTGAGCTCTGCGCCACATCGTTGGACCGCATTGTGCACCACAACCTCCGCGACCAATACACGGAACACACCGCTCACGACATCCCCGAATTGATGTCGCACTTGTATTGGCGAGAAGGTGCTGTCGAGTTGTCAAGTGGCAAGAAGACCCTGACGCTCAAGCAATTTGAGGGCAAATACGACGACGAGTTGGAACGTCTCGCCCGTCGCATGTTCACCTGCAACATCCGCAAACTCGCCGCGACCCTGCCCGATGGACCTTCGGACGAGTTGGTGCACAACATGCGCTGGTTGGACACCAACGTCAACGTGAACTGGCCTTTGGCGCACTACAAGAGCGCGGTGCGGTACCTGCACAAAGATCCCGTGGACCTCGCGGCCACAGGCGGCACCAATTGGCAGAAGTACTTGCCACCGCGCTTCCAAAAGCGGGTGTTCTTCCCGGAGCATTGGAGCGAGACCGAACTGAACGAGTGGGGCAAAGGATGGGTGTTGAAGGAGGTGTTCGGCCAGGATTCATGACAGCTGTTCGGCGGACATTGACCTGGGCCGCGCTTGGGACTTTGCTCCTGGTGTGGGCTTCTTGCGGCGACGGCCACCGAGGTGTGGGCGGCTTCGATGCACCCCCCGTGCCCGTGCCCACGTACCGTTTTGGGGTGGTGTGGGACAGCCTTGTGGTGGACTCCGGACTGGTGAAATCCGGACAAAGCTTGTCCCACCTTCTCGACCCCGCGGGCATCGGTCCTGGCAAAGTGGCCACCTTGGCCGCCAACAGCCGGCCGACGTACGACGTTCGCAACATGCGTGCCGGCCGCGAGTGGTGGCTGGCGTCGCTGCCCGTGCGGGACAGCCTCGGCAGGTACGTGGGCCTCACGCCCCAATGGTTCATTTACGAGCGTAACCCCAAGGACTACGCCGTCTTCTCGCTGGCCGACACCCTCGGGGTGAAGCTGGGTTCGTACCCCGTGGACACGGTGTACGCACGGGCTGTGGGGAGCATCGAGAGCAGTTTGTATTTGGACTTGGAAAAAGGCGGACACCCCACCAACCTTGCGGTGTCCATGGCCAACGTGTACGCCTGGACCATCGACTTCAGCCGGGTCCAACCGGGCGACGCGTTTGACGTTTTGTACCGACGTGAGGCGGTCAACGGTGAACCTGTGGGGATGCCAGAGGTGTTGGCCAGCCGATTCACCCACTGGGACGCCGAGAAGGAGGCGTACCTCTTCAACCAAGGAGACGGCAACGACTACTTCGACCTGGAAGGCGGATCGCTTCGAAAGGCCTTCCTCAAGGCGCCGGTGGAATTCAGCCGCATTTCGAGCCGCTTCAATCCCAAGCGTTTCCACCCTGTCTTGAAGAAGGTGAAAGGGCACTTCGGCACAGACTACGCCGCGCCACACGGCACGCCCATTGTGGCTGTGGGGGACGGCGTGGTGACCAAGAGCAGCTACACCAAGGGCAATGGGAAGTATGTGAAGATTCGGCACAACGAGACCTACGAAACGCAATACCTCCACATGTCCCGCAGGGCCGTCAAGCAGGGCCAACCTGTCAAGCAAGGCGAGGTGATCGGGTACGTGGGACAAACCGGCTTGGCCACAGGCCCCCACGTGTGCTTCCGGTTCTGGAAACACGGCAAGCAGGTGGACCACTTGCGTGAAGAATTTCCGCCTTCTGAACCCATTGACGCCTCGGCCCAACAAGCCTTCGCAGAGGAGGTCAACAGGCTGGAGTTGCTCAAGGATCAGATTGCCCCAAACGCACAGGGGGTGCGCATCACAACTGGGCCTGGGCCAACAAGGCCGTAAGCGCCTCGCGCTCCTCCGCCGTCATCTGCGGAACCGCATCTGCGCTGTAGTACCATCCCAAGAGCCGCTGTTTCAACCCGCTTGGCACGGCCGCGCCCAACACATGCTTGAGGCCCGTTTGTGTCAAGATGCGGTTGAGTCCTTCAAACCGAGACAGCCCTGCGGTGTTCGCCTTCTTGGCGCCCTCCCCAGCCAACAAATCCATGGGCGTGAGCCCCAACCACTCCTGGAGTGTCCACCAGGTGTCCTCCTTCTGGAGGTCCGCGGATTGCAGCACCTTGAGTTGTTCCGGAGGAAACACGGCCTTCCATCGGGCAAGCTGGGCGTCGTAACAACTCAGTTCCAGAAACAACTCGCTTCGTCCCCAGGACGGGTCTGGGTGGTTCATGTCCTCTCGTACCGCCTCCAGCACCGACCCCTTCACAAAACCGTATTTGCGGGCCATGAGGTAGTGCGAGAAAATGCGTTCCACTGGGTCGCGCAAGCTGACCAAAATGCGGGCGTCTGGATGGTCACGGCGAAGTGATTCAGGCGCGCACGGGGACCACAAGTACGAGGTGCTGCACTCGCCCACCACACGGTGGACGTCGGTGGCCCCTGAGAAGAGTCTGGCGTATTCCTCGGCGTCTCGCAAGAACCCCACCTGCCGCTCCGGCAACGGGTCCGGCAACGCCAAATAGTCGGCGTGGTCCAGCTTGGTGTTGGCCTTGAACGCCTTGGAAAACCGGCTTGGGTCCAGGTCTGCTCGGCTGTGGTAATTGGGCTCCTTGAGGGGGCTGAGGAACACTTCTGGATGGCGGTTGAGCCGCGCGTGGAGGGTCGTCGTGCCGCATTTGGCCGCCCCAATCACAAAAAAATTGACCCGCTTCAGCGTCCCTTTACTCATGCCTTCCTTCGTTGTGCAAAGCTCCGCAACACCGTCCAAACCGAGAGCCCCAACCGCTTGTGAACAGCCACAGCTGCCGCCACATTCCACAAAATCATGGTCGCGGCGGTGGAAGCGGCCGCGCCCAAGATGCCAAAGCGCGGGATGGCCCACACATTCAGCGCCAGGTTCAACAGGGCCGCCACCCAGACAATCCGCTGCGCCACACGCTCGTGACCCGTCATGTTCAGCAAATACATCACCGGGCCGCACAAGGCGTTGACAAGTTGGCCCATGGCCAAACACAGCATGCAAGCCGCCCCTTCCTCGAAGGCAGGTCCAAACCACTCCAGCCACCACGCCGGCGCCACGGCCAAGGCCACAAAGGCCGGGACGCTGAAGGCCACGTTGAGGCCTGTGGTTTGGGCCAAGGCCTGGCGCAACCCTTGGTGGTCGCCCACGGCGTGGCGTTCCGCAAACCACGGCGCCGCGTAGCTGTTCACGGCGGCCTGCACCAGGGTGATCACCGCCGCCAAACGGAACGCCACCCGGTACACCCCGACCTCGGCCTCGTCCATGAAATGACCCAACAGCAGGGTGTCCGTCCAACTCATGACCAAAAACATGGCCGACCCAAGCAACATGGGCCACCCGGTGGACAACATCGCGCTCCCCCTGTAGGCCGGAGGCACAGTGGCGTCCTTGGACCCTGTGGGCAAAGACCCCAAAACTTGGCCCACGGCCACCGCAGCCACAACCAACAACGCGAACCCAAAGGCGGGAACCACCTCCAGGTCCAACACCAGCATCAACACCACGGCCAGCGCCGTCAGCACACCTTGCTGGACGGACGCGTAACCCGCCATGCGGCCCAGCCCACGAAGCATTTCAGAAGCCAAGCCCCACAAGGCCATCGCAGGAACACCCCAGGCCACCGCCGTCCACAGCGCCTCGTCTCCACCCAAGCCTTGCTGCAGCCACGCCTTTCCCCACCACAGCCATCCCGCCAAAACCAAGGACGCCCCCAACACCCAAGTTGCCGCGCGGCAGGCCAGCGTGCGCTGCACACCCATATGGCCGTCCACTTGGGTCGCTGCCAGCCATTTCACCATGACTGCGTCCTGCCCCAACCGAGAAAACATGGCGGCCATGGTGAGCACCGTCAGCCCCAACTCAAACTGCCCGTACGCCTCTGGTCCAAAGCCTCGGCCGACCAGCCACGCCAAGGCGTACGCCGAAGCCGCGCCGAGGAGTTTGACGGCGAGCATCAAGCCTGAAGAGCCGAGGAGTTTGGACTTCACGGCCCAAAGGTAGAACCTTACCTTCACGGCATGTCCCTCCGGCAGGCCCTCGAATCCAGGTTGGCAGCGCGTGTGCTTGCCGGACGCACCTTCCATCCCCACGAAGGGCTGCACCTGTTCAGCTCAGCACGGGGCGGGAGCACCTGGCTCATGTCCATGCTTTCCCAATTGCCGGGCGTCGTCCCCATGTGGGAACCCCTTCACACGACCAAGGGCGTCGGGCGCACAAGTTGGGGAGGCCGCCCCCACGAACACGCGATGGGGCCCCTTGACCAGGATTGCCTAAAAGAGATGATGTCGGGTTGCATGCACAACGCCTGGACGGCCTCACGCACAGGCGCACGTCAGGCGCTTCAAGCCCAGCAACTACTGTTCAAGTACGTCCGGGCCAACGCCTTGCTTCCTTGGTTTTTGGCGCAGCCCTTGCGGCACAAGCCTCTGCTCCTGATGCGCCACCCACTGGACATCGTCACGTCCCAGGTGCGCGCCTTTGGGCCACGTCCCATGGAGGTTGACCCCAAGATCGCTTTTCCTGGACATGTGGCCTTGCACCATGCCTGGCCAGAGTTGAAACGAATCGACGACGACATCGAACGGCAACTGCACTTTTGGGCGTTGACGGATGGGCAAATCTGGGAACGGTACGCCGCATCCGACGAGGTGTTGGCCGTGCATTATTGCGACTTGGTTTTGCAACCGCGTGCATCCCTCCGTCGCGTGCTGGACGCTTGGGACTGGCGTCCTGCCTCGTCGGAGTGGGATGCCGAGGCCTTCATCCAACGCGTCGACCCCAACATGACCAGCGACACCGACTTTCTGGGAGACCGTTTGAAGGACCAACAGGCCCAATTGGCCAAAAACGTCACACGCCTCACCCCGACGCGTCGTGCCCAACTCCAATCCGTGTTGGACATGCACGGCATTGGACTGTACCACATGGGGGACATCAACCCTGAGCCGTCAAGGCCAAGCCGTACAGCTTCATCTGCTTGACCATGGCCTGAAGCCCGTTGCTCCTCGTCGGGCTCAAGTGGCTGTGCAACCCGATCTCGTCCAAAAACGTCAGGTCCGCCTTGGCAATGTCACCCGCAGGCGCGTCGCTGAACACCCGCACCATCAGTGCGGCCAACCCCTTGGTGATGATGGCGTCGCTGTCGGCGTGAAACACCACATGACCTTGGTCGCCTTTCTTGGCCGCCAACCACACCCGGCTTTGGCACCCCTTGATCAGGTTGTCGTCCACGCGGTCGGCGTCGTCCAATGGGGCGAGTTCCTTTCCTAGCGAGATGATGTGCTCGTACTTCTCCATCCAATCGCCAAACATGGCGAACTCCTCTGCAATTTCCTCTTGACGCGCGTCGATCACTGAAGCCATGGCGCAAATTTACGGTGGGGCTCGCCCGTGGAGGCTCAGCGCAGCATGGAGACCGCGCGGCGCACGCCGGCAGCGAGCCGGTCCACTTCGTCCACGGTGTTGTACGCCCCGAAGGACGCCCTCACCGTGCCTGGAATGCCAAGTTTGTCCATCAACGGCTCGGTGCAATGGTGGCCTGTGCGCACCGCAATGCCCAACTGGTCCAGCAATGTGCCCAGGTCGTACGGATGCACGCCGTCGACCAAGAACGACACAACCCCCGCCTTGCACGGTGCGGTCCCATAGAACGTCAAGCCATCGATGTCGGCCAACACGTCATGCGCATGCGTGGTCAGCACGTGTTCGTGTCCGGTCAAGGCGGCCAGCCCCACTTCGTTCATCCAGTCCAGCGACGCCCCCAGGGCGATGCCTCCGCTGATGTGCGGGGTGCCTGCTTCGAATTTGTAAGGGAGCTCGTTGAACGTGGTTCCCTTCTCGAAACTCACGGTGTCGATCATTTCACCGCCACCCCGCCAAGGAGGCACGGCGTCGAGCAACGCTTCCTTGCCGTACAGGATGCCAATGCCAGTCGGTCCGTACGTCTTGTGGCCGCTGAAGGTGTAGAAATCCACGTCGAGGTCGCGCACGTCCACGGCGAGGTGCGGCACAGCTTGTGCCCCGTCAACCAAAACAGTCGCCCCTGCATCGTGGGCCCGCTTCGTCCAAGTTTTCACGTCGTTCACCGTGCCCAACGCGTTGGATACGTGGGTGAAGGCCACCAGCTTGGGCTCCCGCGCCAAGTGTGCCTCAAACATGTCCCCATCCAACGTCCCGTCCTCGTTCAACTCCACCACGAGCACTTCCACCCCGCGCTCCTGGGCGAGCATTTGCCAAGGCACGATGTTGCTGTGGTGCTCCATCCGGGTCAGCACGATGCAGTCGCCTGGGGTCAGGTTGGTCCGGCCCCAGGTTTGGGCGACGAGGTTGATGCCGTCAGTCGTGCCAGCCACGAAGAGGACCTCCTTGGTGGACGCCGCGTTGAGGTGGGCGCGCACCGTCTCGCGGGCCGCCTCGTACGCCTCGGTGGCCTCTTGAGCCAGGGCGTGCACCCCGCGGTGGATGTTGCTGTGGCGTTCGGCCAGGTACTTGGCCTGGGCCTCAATGACCGCCAACGGCTTGTGGGCGGACGCCGCGCTGTCGAAGTAAGCCAATGGCTTGCCGTGCACCTCCCGGTTCAAGACCGGGAACTGCGCGCGGATGGCGTCAATGGGGAAGGATTGGCTCATGACAACACTCTTTCAAGTCGCAGAAGATACTCGTGGTTTCCGTCTCCACCTTGAATGGGCGAATCGAGGGCATCGACCACGCGAAAGCCCAGGGCAGTTGCAGAGGCCTTGGCGGCTTCCAAGGCTTTGGCCCGGGTGGCCGGGTCGCGCACGATGCCGGCCCGACTCAAGTGTTCCCGCCCCACTTCAAACTGGGGTTTGACCAAGGCCACCACCGGCGTGCCTGGTTGGGTCAACGACGCCACAACAGGGAAGATGTGGCTCAGCCCCACAAACGACACATCAATCACCACCAATTCAGGGAGCCCGCCCATCACCGCATCCACTTCCGCAGGTGTGAGGTCCTTCACGTTGGTGGACTCCCGGACCACCATCCTGGGGTCGTCCGCCAACCCAGGGTCAAACTGATCGCGCCCGGTGTCGACGCCAAGCACAGCCAAGGCCCCACGCTCCAACAGCACGTGGCTGAACCCGCCCGTGGAACATCCTACATCGAGTGCGCGCTTGCCCTTCACCGCTAAATCCGTCCACGTGTCCAGCGCCGACAGCAGCTTCAACGCCCCGCGTGACACCCACGGCATGTCTTCCACGACAAGTCCCAACACGGCGTCTTGTGGCACCTTTTTGCCGGGCTTGTGCACAAGGGTTCCGTTGACGTGCACCCCGTGCTCAGAAATCATGCGCTCCGCACGAGGGCGGGACGGGACGTAGCCCCGTTCAATCAACAACTTGTCAAGCCGAACCAGGTTCGCCCTTTCCATCGCAGTGGGTCAGGACCAACCGTGCCGGTCGGCCAACAAGGTTTCCACTTCTTGGGCCACTTCTTCTTGGCCCATGCCTTCCAAGACGTCGCCGATGAAAGCTTGGACCATCAGGGCCCGGGCCGCTTTGTCTCCGATGCCGCGCGACTTGAGGTAGAACAGCGC
Source organism: Flavobacteriales bacterium (assembly GCA_049610985.1). Taxonomy (GTDB): domain Bacteria; phylum Bacteroidota; class Bacteroidia; order Flavobacteriales_D; family Sanyastnellaceae; genus UBA11663. Next base: position 30,499 of record JBMZAB010000009.1, read on the forward strand.
TTCCTCGTCGAACTGCCCGACCGTGCACCCGTGGGAGCACTTGACGTCGTCTGCATAAATCTCCAATTCCGGCTTGGCGTTGATGCTCGCCCCAGCGTCCGCCACAATGTTGGCGTTCTGCTGGTACGCGTTGGTCAACTGGGCTTCTTGCCGCACGAAGACCTTGCCGTTGAACACCCCCGTGGACCGGTCGTACAAGATGCCCTTGTACAACTCGCTGGACGTGCAATTGGGCACGGTGTGGTCCATGGTCGTGTGGTTGTCGACGTGCTCGCGGTCCTTGGGGAGGTACGCCCCGTGCATGATGGTGTGGGCGCCTTGGCCCTCCTGCACCACATTCAATTCGTTGCGCACCCAGTGGCCTTTCACCGTCATGGAGTGAACCCGGAAGGTGCTGTCTTTCCCTTGGGTCACATGCTCGTGGGCCAAATGAAACACTTCTCCCTCCTCGTGTTGCACCTTGTCCAAGCCCAACCGTGCGCCTGCGCCCACACGGGCTTCCAACACCCCGTTCACCATCCCGGTCGCGCCGTTGGAGGCCGAGTGCCACAGAATCACTTCCGCGCGCGCCTGGTCTTCCACCACAATGCGATGGCGCGGACAAGCCGCAACCTGGTCGCCTGTGGTGTGGTGGTGCACCAACACCGGGCGGTCGAGTGTCACCCCTTGGGCCACATGCAAGAACATGCCGTCTTGGGCGTGGGCTGCGTGCACCGCGCCCACCCATTCGCGGCGGTGGTACCCGCTCCAATCGAGGTCGGCCAAGTGGCCTCCTTCCACGGCTTGGCACCAAGGCATGCACACCACGCCGTCGGCCACGGGCAAGTCGCACGCCTCAGGCACTATGTGCCCGTTGACCAAGACAATGCGGTAGGCTTCCAACCCGGGAACGGGGTTGGGCTCCACGTCGGCAGGCCAGCCCTCAGGGGCTTTGGCCGTGCCCACCGGACGGGCCAACATGGCCGTGATGGGGCTGTACTTCCAGCGCTCCGACTTCCGGGTTGGCACGGGCAATGCTGCCATGCCCTCCTGCCCTTCTTGGGCCAAAGGAGCCGCCGCGCCTTGAGACGCCTGGACGCTCGCCACGAAGTCTTGGGCTGCCGAGGATTGCGACATCACACTGCAGGTTCTTTGATCCAGTCGTACCCCTTCTCTTCGAGTTCCAGGGCAAGCTCTTTGGGGCCGGACTTCACGATTTGTCCTTCGCTCAACACGTGCACGAAATCGGGCACGATGTGGTCCAACAAGCGCTGGTAATGGGTGATCACCAAGAAGGAACGGCCTGAGTCGCGCATGGCGTTCACCCCCTGGGACACGATGCGCAGGGCGTCGATGTCGAGCCCGCTGTCCGTTTCGTCGAGGATGGCCAGCTTGGGTTCCAACATGGCCATTTGGAAGATCTCATTGCGTTTCTTCTCACCTCCAGAAAAGCCTTCGTTCACGCTGCGGTCGCGCAACCGGCCGGCCAACTCCACAAGCGCCGACTTCTCCTTCACCAGCGCCAAGAAGTCCTTGGCGGAGATGGGCTTGAGACCTTGGTGCTCACGCTTGCCGTTGATGGCGGCCTTCATGAAATTCAAGTTGCTGACGCCCGGAATCTCCACGGGGTACTGGAAGGCCAAAAACAGTCCTTCACGCGCCCGCTCGCTCGCATCCATGTCGAGCAAGTCTGTGCCGTCAAAGTCCACAGACCCTTGGGTCACTTCGTAATCCTCGCGTCCCGCCAACACCGACGCGAGCGTCGACTTTCCAGACCCGTTGGGGCCCATGATGGCGTGGACCTCTCCGGGTCCGATTTCGAGGTTCAACCCCTTCAAGATGGGGGTGTCTTCCACTTGTGCGTGGAGGTTCTTGATGGTCAACATCAGCCTACAGATCCTTCGAGTGAAATGGCCAGGAGCTTTTGGGCCTCGACGGCAAACTCCATGGGCAACTTGTTGAGCACCTCCTTGGCGTAACCGTTGACGATCAGACTGATGGCCTGTTCCTCGTCGATGCCGCGTTGGAGGCAGTAAAATATTTGATCCTCCCCAATCTTGCTGGTCGTCGCTTCGTGCTCAACCTGTGCGGTGGGGTTCTTGGTTTCGATGTATGGGAATGTGTGCGCCCCACATTGGTCGGTCATCAACAAGCTGTCGCACTGACTGAAGTTCCTGGCCTTGTCTGCATTCGGCATGATTTGCACCAACCCACGGTAGCTGTTCTGGGACTTCCCAGCCGAGATGCCTTTCGAGATGATGGTGGAACGCGTGCGCTTGCCGAGGTGCACCATCTTGGTGCCCGTGTCGGCTTGCTGGAAATTGTTGGTCACCGCCACGCTGTAGAATTCCCCCACGCTGTCGTCCCCTTTGAGGATGCAGCTTGGGTACTTCCAAGTCACGGCGCTGCCTGTCTCCACCTGGGTCCAACTGATCTTGGACCGGGTGTGGCAAATGCCGCGCTTGGTCACGAAGTTGAACACCCCGCCTTTGCCTTCCTCATCTCCGGGGTACCAGTTTTGGACGGTGCTGTACTTGATTTCTGCGTCGTCCAACGCCACCAGCTCCACCACGGCAGCGTGCAATTGGTTCTCGTCGCGCTGGGGCGCCGTGCAACCCTCGAGGTAACTGACGTAGCTCGACTCGTCCGCCACCACCAAGGTGCGCTCGAACTGTCCGGTCCCAGACTCGTTGATCCGGAAATAGGTGCTGAGCTCCATGGGGCACTTCACTCCCCTGGGGATGTAGCAAAATGACCCGTCGGTGAACACCGCAGAATTCAGGGCCGCGTAGAAGTTGTCTCGCACAGGAACCACGGTGCCCAGGTGCTTCCGCACCAGCTCAGGATGCTCCTGGACCGCCTCACTCATGCTGCAGAAGATGATGCCGAGCTCGGCCAGCTTGTCCTTGAAGGACGTGGCCACGCTCACGCTGTCCATCACGAAGTCCACCGCCACGCCGCTGAGACGCTTTTGTTCTTCCAAGGAAATGCCCAGCTTCTCCATGGTCTTCCGAAGCTCAGGGTCCACCTCATCCATCGACGCCAGCTCTTTCTTTTGCTTGGGGGCCGCGTAATAGCTGATGGCCTGGAAATCGGGCTTCTCGTACTGAAGGTGAGGCCATTCAGGCTCGACCATGTCGGACCAAACCTTGAAGGCGTTCAAGCGCCACTCCAAGAGCCAGTCCGGCTCGTTCTTCTTCGCACTGATGAGCCGAATGATGTCTTCATTCAGCCCTGCCGGTGCTTTGTCTGAATCGATGTCCGTGGTGAAGCCAAACTCGTAGGCTTTCCCCGTGACCTCCTCCAGAATCTTGTCTTCTCCGTCGTACGCCATGTGTGTGTCGTGTCAGAGTGAAAAACTCTCGCCGCAGCCGCAGGTTCGGTTCGCGTTCGGGTTGTGGAACTCAAACCCCTTTCCGTTGAGGCCTCCGCTGTAGCGCAGCTCGGTTCCCACGAGGTAGAGGAAGCTCTTCTTGTCCACCACCACCTTGACGCCGTTGTCTTCAAACACCTGATCGTCGTCCTGCATTTCGTGGTCGAAGTCCAGTTGGTACATCAACCCACTGCATCCGCCACCTTTGACGCCCACACGGACGAAGCTGCCTTCTGGGCAACCGTCCTCGGCGAGCAGTTTCTTCACTTGGTCTCGGGCGTTGTCGTTGACTTTGATCATGGCATGCCTGATAGCTGCAGCAAAAATACCCTTTTTGGGGGATGCAAAGGTACGTTCTCTAGATTCATTCCAAATAAACTTGCGGCCTCGATTCCGCGTTCTGCGTCGCATCTTTGACGCATGGCTGCCTCCTCCCAGCGCCCCAAACCACGGGCGTCTCGCGCCCACATGACCACCCAATTCACCACGGTCGTCGGCATGTCGTTGACCCTGTTCATGGTGGGCATGCTTGGGATGGCCGCGTTGTTTGGACAGTGGGCGTCGCTGAAACTCCAACAGCACGTGCACGTCCAGGTGCACCTTCAACGGGAATTGAGCCAATCCCAAATCGACAGGGCCCGCCTCGCAGTCACCGCCGATTCCGCCGTGGCGCAAGCGTCGTACCTCGACGCCGCGGCCTCGGCTGCCCAACTTGAGCAGGAGCTTGGAGAGTCTTTCGTCGAATTCTTAGGATACGTGCCGCTCCCTCCTGTCATCGATGTGGTGGTCCGGCCGGACCATGCCCAACCTGCCGCTTTGGCCCAAGCGGCATCCAGGTTCGAGGTCGTCCCTGGGGTGGCGGAAGTGGTGTGGAACGAAGGGCTCTTGCAGAGCATCCACGACACTCTGGACGCATGGTTCCCGGCCCTCGCCGCGGTCTGCGCGGTGTGCCTTTTGGTGGCCTTGGCGCTGCTGAACAACACCATCCGTCTGACGGTGTTTGCCCGTCGCTTCTTGATCCGCAACATGCAATTGGTCGGGGCCAAACCCGGCATGATTCGGCGGCCTTTCATTGTGCAAGGGCTTGTCCTCGGGCTCGGGTCTGGGTTGCTCGCGTTCGCCGCGATGGTGGGCATGTTGACGTTGTTCAAAGCCCAAATGGGACCCCTCGACCCCACCATTCTGGGGCTGTTGGCCGGCGGTTTGCTGACAATCGGGGGGGTGCTCGGGGCAGGGTTCAGCGGGGTGGCCGTCAACCGATACCTCCACGCAGACCTCTCCAAACTTCACTGAATGGCGTCTGTCAAAGCGCCTTAATTTCGAACCATGAACGCGTCAGAACAACCCACCCCCAACTTCGCCTTTGGCCGCAGCAACTACGTGTGGCTCGGTGTGGGCATTGCGACCTTGATATTGGGCTACGCACTCATGAGCGGAGGCGGATCCGACGACCCCAATGTCTTCGACGAAAGCATCTTCAGCTTCCGCCGCATCACGCTGGCCCCCACCGTGGTGTTGGCAGGCTACGGATTGATTTTCTACGCCATCCTGAAGAAGCGGTAACGTGGAAGTCCTGTCCTACCTCTTGTTGGGATTGGTTCAAGGCCTCACCGAATTCTTGCCCGTGTCCAGTTCAGGACACCTGACCCTGGGCCAAGCCATCCTCGGCCTCGGTGAAGAAGACCTCACCTTCACGGTGCTTGTCCACGCGGCCACCGCATTGAGCACGGTCGTCGTGTTCCGGGAAGACATCCTGAGGTTGGTGCGCGACGTGTTCACGTCAGGAGAATCCGGCACCCATGCGCGGAGTTACACAGGCCTGTTGCTGCTCAGCGCGGTTCCTGCCGCAATCCTTGGGCTTGGGTTCAAAGACGCCATCGAGGCCCTGGCCACCCCCAAGTTTGTGGGCGCGATGCTCTGCGTGACGGCCTTGGTGCTTTTGCTTTCGCAACGCGCCAGTGGGGGAAACCGACCCCTGGGCGCGGGACGCGCGTTGGGCATCGGGTTGGCCCAAGCCTGCGCCATCCTTCCAGGGATTTCCCGCTCTGGGTCCACCATCGGGGCCGCCCTCATGCTTGGGGTTTCGCGAGAAGAAGCCGCCAAGTTTTCCTTCCTGATGGCCCTGATTCCCATTGGAGGTGCGACCCTGCTGACCCTGAAAGACCTGATGGAACAACCGGCCGCCGAGGCCGCCGGTCCCTGGCTGGGCTACGCTGTGGGCACCCTGGCCGCGTTTGCCAGCGGATGGGCGGCGTGCACATGGATGATTCGGCTGGTGAAGCGCAGCAATTTGGCCGGATTTGGCGCCTACTGTTTGGTCGCTGGCATCCTCGCCCTCATTTTTGGCTGATGTCGTTGTTGAAATCCACTTCTCTGGTTCTTGGGGCGTTGTGCATGTTGGCCACGGGCTGCATTTCTGTGACGTTCCCCGAACCCATGCCGTACAACCGGAAAGACCTCACTTCGTTCCCCAACGAGTGGCACGGCATTTGGTCCTCCCATGCCACAGGCACCGACGACACCGGGGAGGACGAGCTGCTGGTCATCTTCCCTGACCGGCTCCAAGGCCACGAAGGCGACGACCTCATCCTGGGCAAGAATTGTGTCCTGCGCAAGTGGGGCCGGAGACACGTGCTCAGCATCGACTTGGACGACAGCAACCGGAAAATGATCTTGGTGGCCCAGCGCCGTGGCAACCACCTCGACGTGCTGTCCTTCGACGCTTCCCAAGATGGGGCACTGGCAAGCTGGGAGGACGTGTTGGGCAACAAGCGCGTGACCACCTTGCACAAGAACGACGACTCCACGGACAAGGTGCGGGAAGTGCAGCTCAACCCCCGATCCAACTGCCAGTTCCGGAAGCTGGTCAAGCATGGGTCGACCGACCTCGTGACGTACACGCGGGTGGCTTCTGATTGAGCCTGGCCTGAAAATCCTCTTTTACTTCACCTGGACCATCGCGCCCTCCAATCGGGCCGCCACCGACTCCCAGTTGACCAAACCCAAAAATGCTTGGATGTAGTCCTTGCGACGGTTTTGGTAGTTCAAGTAATACGCGTGTTCCCAAACGTCCATGCCCAAAACGGGGGTCCCGGGATTGTTCACGCACTTCTTCATGAGTGGGTTGTCTTGGTTGGGGGTGCTCGTGACCTCCAGCTTGCCCGCGCCGTTGACCATCAACCAAGCCCATCCGCTGCCAAATTGGGTGGCGCCTGCCTTGGCGAAAGCCGTTGCAAACGCCTCCATCCCTCCCAGGTCGCGGTCAATCAATTCCGCCAGATCTCCTTCCGGCGCAGCTGGCCCTCCTGGACGAAGCACTTCCCAATACAGGGTGTGGTTGAAATGGCCGCCGCCGTTGTTGCGAAGGGCAGCGTTTTCAGGTGTCACCTGGGCCAACAGTGCATTCAAGCTTCCGTCCGTAGAAGACATCGTTCCGTCCAGCGCCGCGTTCAATTTCCGCACGTAGCCCGCGTGGTGTTTGCCATGGTGAATGACCATGGTTTCTGCGTCAATCCCGGGGGCGAGCGCATCCTTGGCAAACCCCAAATCGGGAAGCTTGAACGTTTCTGGTCCATAGGTGGCCCCTTCAGTCCCCGTGGCGGGGTCTGGGGCTTCGCCTGGGGCGCACCCCAACCAGGGGCTCAACACGAGTCCTGCGCCCGCGGCGCCAGTGAGTTTCAGAAACGTTCGCTTGTCCATGACACAAAGATGGTTTGGGATTGCGTTGGGGAAGAGGCTCTCCACCGTTTCATGTGAACACTTGAATTCCAGACGTGTTCAAGCCCAAGTCCAGCCTGCGAACTTTCGTCATTCCATGTCCACCACTGCCTCATCCAAAATGATCCGTGTTGTCTGGATCATGGTGGCCTTGATCGCAGGTCTCGCAGGTGCCGTAGCTGCAATGACCCAGTTGTATGGCGACGTCTGGAAACATCAAGGGGTCGCCCTGCTCAACGACCAAATCAAGGGAGAATTCGTTGTCCAAGACGTCGACCTGTCTTGGTGGAACGGCTTTCCCAACATCAGTGTGGACCTCTGGGAAGCCTCCCTCACCTTGCCCGCTTCCTCGGACACCTTGCTTTCTGCCACGCGCATTGGGGTTGAAATGGACGTGTGGACGTTGTGGAACAACCGCCCCGAACTGTCCTCCCTGACGTGGTCGGGCGGCCACATGCAAGTGGTGGAAGCGACAGATGGCTCCTGGAACGCCTTGACCGTATTGAACTCCACCCCCGAAGACAGCACAGCTGAATTGCGCTTAGATCGGGTCTTGTTGGAGGACGTCCTGGTGGAAGCCACCTTCCGCGACGGCCGTCGCTGGAAAGGACGCCTTCGAGAGTTGGACGCCTCTCAACACGGGCGAGGACATTGGTCCTGGGATGTGCATGCGTCCAAGGTCCAACTCCCCCACCCCAATGTCCCTGAATTGCACCCCCTTGAAATCGAGGCCGGGGGTCAGCTGACCTGGGCTGACGACACCGGTTGGGCATCGCGAGGCACGGGCACCTTGTCCAGTTTGGGCGTCGTCTGGAATGCATCCCAACGGCCCAACCAACCTCCTGAAGTCGATGTATCCAGCACCTTGACCCAACCAAAGTTGGAAGGCGTCCTTGTGGAGATCCCCTGGCGCAACATGGGAAGCTTTGGGCATGCCGTCAAGGTGGACGCCACGTTCCGCAACGGAGTCTGGCAAGCATCATGGAACGCGGCCCGATCGGATTTTCAATTGGCCCCAGGCTTCACCGGATTGACCATGGCCCTGCAAGGCGAATTCGAAGGCCGAGGCGCTCTTCGCCAGACTGGAGGCGGGCTGACATGGGAGGTGACCGAGGGCGCAGTGCAAGGGCCGGGTTGGAAGCTGGCCGGCAGCGCCTCACCCCACGGCTCAGGAGGTGCAACCTTCCAAGGCGCCGGCGACCTCGACATGTCGACGCCCCTGCTGGCGTGGTGGCCCCAGGTGCCCACATGGGTAACCTCCGCGTGGCCCGCCGCAGGCACCGCACATGCCGAAGGGACGGTGCGGTGGGCCCCTGGCATGGTCCTGCCTGAACTGGAAGGCGTCGCCTCGTTGGAAACATGGATGGGCACCTTCGAAGGCGCGCCATACCAGTTGACGTGTCCGGACCTGCAGGCACAACAAGGCATCCTGACCGCCGAAACCATTGAATTCCAGTGGTCAGGAAACGACGCCACCTTGGGCCTGCGCAACTTCGACTTCGTCCAAGGCCTTCGAGGCGGAGCGTTGAACGGCGAGTTGGACATCGCAGCCCGCGCATTGCATGCTGATCCGTGGATCACGTGGCTGAGCTCGGGCGAGCCAAGCAACGAAGCGGTCCTGCTGCCTCCGGGGTCAGATTTGGCCGTCAGTCTAGCCACGGACCGGCTCTTGTGGGGCGCCTTGGAGTGTACGGATGTTCGGACCCAAGCGAGGATGCAACACGACCGATGCAAGCTCCTCAGCGTGGGCCTTCGTGGGCTTGAAGGGGAGACCCAAGTCGAGGGCTCTTTGAAGCCTGGCCGCGCAGGCTGGGCCTTGACGCTGCGTGGCGCGGCGGAGGACGTGTCCTTGCCCTTGTTGTTTGAGACTTACGGGAATTTTGGCCAAACCCTGCTTCGGCACGAACACCTTGGCGGCGCCGTTTCTCTGGCCGGCAACCTGGGCATGTCGTGGACGTTGGACGGCTCCTGGCGGCCTGACCAATTCACCGCCAGCGTCGAAACCTCCATCGACCACGGTCGACTCCGTGGCTTGGAAGTCTTCGATGACGTGGCCGACTATTTGGACGCGCACCGCCTGATGGCCCCATTGGTCAACCCCGACGACCTGAGGTCGCGCCTTTCAGATGTCGCATTCAACCCCGTGAGTCAAAGATTGGACGTTTCCCAAAACGTCGTCCGATTGCCCAAAACCACCATCCAGTCGTCGGCCATGAACGTGTCCATCGAAGGTGATTACCACTTCGACGAGGTGATGGACTACACCCTGGGCTTTGCGCTGCGCGACCTCCGCGCGTCCGCTTCCGATGACGTGGGGGTGATGGAAGACGACGGCTTGGGCAACCAATTCTTCCTCAACATGTCAGGACCGCTCGACGCCCCCGTGTACAAGTACGACCGCGAAGCTGCAAAAGAGCACCGCCGCAATGCCATTGACGAGGAAAAGGCCCGGCTGCTGAATGCCTTGAAGGGAGATCCCGACGCCCCCTCGGGCGGCACGGGAACCTCCGACCCTGACATCAAATCTGAGGAGAGGGCGCCCCTTTTGAGCCGCAAAAACAGAGGAGGAAGGCGCAACCAGAACAAGCAAGACAACTTGCTGAATCCCGACGACGAAGACTACCTTTAAGCCATGGAGCCGCTTGACATTCAGGACGTTCAAAAGCAACTCATTCGCTGCCAGCACGCCCTGGATCAGGCGCGTCAACTCGGTTGGGACACAGAGCTGGTTCGGGAGTTTGAAGAAGGGACCAGGCACCTTCATGAAGGCGCGATCGTGCGACGGCACCTCAACGCGCTCGTCGAACAACAAAAGGCCGTCCAAGACCAATCGGATCTGGACGTGCTTCAAGCTCAGACGCCTCCCACACCACCCACCAACCGCCTCCTCACCCCTGATGAACGCGGCGAATCCGACACCCCCACAGAGCAACAAGTGGACTTGTTGTCAAGCATCGGAGAAATGACATTGGCTGAAAAACTCGCGTTGCAACCGCTGTCGAGCGTCGCAGAAGGCATGAGCATTTTGGACCGCGCCCAATTCACCAGCGTCCTGTTCTCTGGAGAAGAAGAAATCTTCAGCGCCTTGCTTGCCAAACTTGAACGCGCGGCCACCCAAGAAGAGGCCATGGCCATGTTTCAGGAAACCCTGTCGCCGAGGGGCGAAGACGCCGAAGTGGAGCAACTTCAAGAAGCATTCGCCAAACGGATCGTCCGCACCTTCGTCTCATGAGTGGCGGCAAACTCATTGTGGTGCCCACCCCTGTGGGCAATTTGGGCGACATGACGCCCCGTGCCTTGGAGGTGCTGAAGAAGGCACATGCCGTCCTGGCAGAAGACACCCGAACCACGGGAAAACTCCTGCGCCACTTTGGAATCGACACCCCGCTTCGGGCTTTTCACCAACACAACGAGCACCGTGCCTTGACTGGCGTGGTCCAACAATTGGAAGGCGGGGTGACCTTGGCACTGTGCTCCGACGCCGGCACGCCAGGCATTTCCGACCCAGGATTCCTGCTCGTTCGCGCCTGCGTGGAGGCCGGCATCGACGTCGAGTGTCTGCCCGGCGCCACGGCCTTCGTGCCCGCCTTGGTGACCTCTGGTTTGCCATGTGACCGGTTCCTGTTCGAAGGGTTCTTGCCCCACAAGAAAGGCCGACAAAAACGGCTGACAGCGCTGCTCGCGGCGACTTGCACCGTGGTGCTTTACGAAAGCCCCCACCGCGTGGCCAAACTGCTTGCCCAACTTCAGGACCTTGGCGCGGGCAACCGACCCGTGGCCTTGTGCCGCGAAATCTCCAAGCTGCATGAGGAAACACTTCGGGGAACGGTCGACGACCTTGCCGTCCTCTTGGAAAGCCACCCGCCTCGAGGCGAATATGTGGTGGTCTTGGGAGAGGCGGTTTAGAAAATCACGCGGTGCACCTCCGAAACACGTTTCACAGGCACTACAGTCAATCCCTTGGGCGCCTTGGGGTGTGATCCGTGGCCCGACACCAACATGCGTTCCATTCCCAGTCTTGCGGCCTCCATCATGCGCTGCTCCAACCGCGGCACAGGTCGGATTTCCCCGCTCAAACCCACCTCGCCTGCAAAACACGTGCGGTTGTCCAAAGGCACATTGAGTTTGGAGCTGAGGATGGCCGCCACAACCGCCAAGTCGTTGGCCGGGTCTTGGATCTTCAATCCACCCGCCAAATTCAGGAACACGTCAAACTGGCCCAGCTTGAACTCACAGCGCTTCTCGAGCACGGCCAACAACATGTTGAGGCGGCGCAGATCAAAGCCCGTGCCCGAACGTTGTGGGGTTCCGTACACCGCAGTGCTCACGAGCGCCTGCGTTTCCACGAGCATGGGGCGCACGCCCTGAAGTGACACGGCGACGGCGGAACCACTCTCCGCACTGCCACGCTCGCCCAGGAGGACTTCGCTAGGGTGGTCCACCGAGGCCAAGCCCTCCCCCGTCATTTCATAAATGCCCAGCTCGGCCGTGGTGCCAAAGCGGTTCTTGGCCGCGCGAAGCATGCGGTAAGCGTGGTGCCGGTCGCCTTCGAATTGCAGGACGACGTCCACCATGTGCTCGAGGACCTTGGGTCCTGCCAAGGAACCTTCCTTGGTGATGTGACCCACCATGAAGAGCGGGGTGCCTGAGGCCTTGGCGTACGTGGTCAGGGCGGCCGCGGATTCGCGGATTTGACCTACCGACCCTGGCACACCGTCTTGGTCAGGCAAGTCCAAGGTTTGAATGGAATCGACCACCACAAGGGCGGGTTTCTCGCGGCGCAGCGCATCCAGCACGGCCGGAACCTGAGTCTGCGGGTAGATCAAAACTGACGGCGCGATGGGCCCCAATCGGTTGGCCCGCATCCTGACTTGTTCTGCGCTTTCCTCGCCGCTGATATACAACACCTTGACACCTGAAGATCCCACCGCCAGGGCGACTTGGAGCATCAAAGTGGACTTGCCGATGCCGGGCTCGCCGCCCAGCAAGACAACCCCGCCTGGCACCGACCCTCCACCCAACACCCGGTTGAGTTCCTTCTCCCCCATGTCGAGCCTAGGCAACTCTGCAACATCCACCTCTTGAAGGGGACGAACTTTGGGTGCCTGAAGCTCCGCCACACCTGAACGCTGTTCGCGCTTGGTGGCGGGCACAACCAACTCCTCCTCGAGTGTGTTCCAAGCTTTGCACTGGCCACATTGACCCACCCATTGGGGGTGGGCATGGCCGCACTCCGAGCAAGTGAATTGCTTCTTGGCCTTCGCCACGTCAGTTCTGACGGAAGAGGTTCACCGTGCCCGTGTACTCTTCGTCGTTGGGCAGCAGGATGGTGTAGAAATACACCCCCTCCGCAGAACCTGTGCCACGCCATCCTGTGGCGTTCGTGTACTGCTCGTTCTCGTAGACCTTGTTTCCCCAGCGGTCAAAGATCCGCACCAGCACGCCATCGCTCTCCCATGGTTCCAAGCCTTGGATCCAGAAGCTGCCGTTCGGATCGGTCGGTGGTGTGAACACATTGACCGGCTCGATTTGACATTGTGACAGGATCACATCGTATTCATGTGCCAAGCCGCCTGGCAAACACGGGGTCGAGAAAGAGCCCGTCAACGTACCGTAGATGCCCGTATAGAACGGGTCACTGGCCGGATCCACACCCGGGGTCGGCTCAGAAGGCGGGAAGAATTCGTCAGGGATGTCGTCGCCGCTGATGGTCAACACCCCTGGGATAGACTGTTGGTTGCTCAAATCAAGCTCCATGCCGTTGGCCTCAAGCACCCAGGAAAAATTGAAGTAATCCGGGCCGTTGATGTTCGCGTTCAAATCGAAGATGACCAGATCGCTCTCTACGCAGATCGTCTCAATCGTGGTGGGCTGCGGGTCGTTCACGGGGTCGTCCCCGATGAACACCAAACCACATGCCTCCAACGAGTAGCAATCGTAGATGTCTTCGACAGTGACGCAGATTTGCTGCCCATTGAACAAGGTGTCTTCGGGGACATCCCATGTGGCGCCCAAGAATGGGCTGCCATCGCCATTGTCCGCCGTGGTGACCGTGCCGTCAGGCCACGTCACCACGTATTCCGCATTGCTGGCCCAGAACCCGTTGTCGACGCCCAAGTCAGCCAACTCGCCCACCTCAATGCCTGGCAAACCTCCGTCGCAGTCGGTGATGGCGTTTCCTGGGAAGATCAATTCAAGGTCCGGCTCAGCGACAAAATCGATGAAGGCGCAATCGCTCTCGCCATCGGGGAAACAACCGTCGGTGATGGTCACACAGTAAGACCCAGTTTCAGACACTTCCCACTCGTTGTCGTTGACATCGTCCACAACGTTGCCGTTGTAGGTCCACTCGTATTCCAGATCAGTATTCTGGTCGCCCGCCACAGGGTCCAACTCCACCGTGCCACCGGCACACAGAAACGCGTTGTCAAGCACAGGCTCAAACGACGCGGTGATCTCCACTTGATCTGACGCATTGCCGCAGCCATTTTGCACGTTCACCACCAATGTGGTCTCAGTGTACTGGGTCCACGAGTACTCGTTCTCCAACACGTTGTCGTTGCCTGGGAATGGCCAGTTGATGGTGGCCGCGTCTCCTGGGTCAAACACAATCGCCTGGATGTCGTACCCATCTCCGTCGCAAGCAAACGCGATGCTGTCGCCACTCAATTCGATGGTGGGCGGCAGGTTCACTTCCACCTCGTAGCACGTGGTGACGCCACAGTCGGCGTCTTCAAAACACAAATCGTACAAGCCGTGCGCCTCTGGCACCCAAGTGGTGTTGAACTCGTCGGTCACGCTAAAGCCATCGCTGGCTTCGCCGTCGACAGTCCAGGTTCCCAAAGCGGGTTCCACGTTGCAGAGCGCAGGTCCGTAGAACACGACGCCCGAGGACAGCTCCGTGAACGAGTTGCACGCGTCAGGATTGCTGATGCAGTTCTGGACGCAGTTAAACATGTCGAACGCGAAGTATTGGTCGTTGTCCGGGTTGTCGCTGACGTAGGTGATGGAGATGCTGTCGCCGTAAGCCAAGGCCAAATCGGGCTGGTCCTGGATGTTTTGGAACCCTCCGGAGCCCAACGTGACAATGGAGTTGGTCACCGTGCTGTCCGGGTGGATGATGTCAATGCTCAGGAAAGAGCCCTGCCACCCACTCAACGAACTGAACAACTGCATCTGCAAGTACCCTTCGGCAGGGCTGGAGTAGCCCCCGCTGAAGGTCACTGTGTCAAACGGCGCTTCGCCACAGATGGCGTCGATGGTCAAGTCAGGAATGGTGGAAGTCGTGCCGGAGATGACAAACGTCCGCTTGCCCTCGCAGCCCCCTTCGTCCACAACCGTCACTTGATATACCCCGGCCGTCACCTCTGCAGAGATGCCGTCGTCCGAGACCACTTCTCCGCCGCCACCGTTCCAATCGGCCACCCAGATGTAGTCCACGAAGTTTTCGTCTTCGTCCGGGACCACCGTCACAACGGCAGACTCACCCGGACACACGGCCTGAAGGGTTCCCTCCACTTCAGGAAGATAGTACGGCGTTTGGAACACCTCGAAGGGGTGCTTCACCACACACCCCGAGGCTGTGGTGCCTGTCACCACAAAGGTGCCTCCAAAGGGAATCGTCGCTTCATTGGCCGTCCAGAATTGCTCGTTCAAGTTCCAACCCCAATCCAACACAGGCTCGTCTCCGCCGTTGGAGTTGGCGGTGACTTCCAGCTCCGCGCCAGCACAAATGCCAAAATCTCCGCTTGGCGTGGTGGTGGAAATGGTGGGGGGGGTCACATTCAACACCTCAATCACAATTTCCAGGGTGGTCAACGCGCCATCGCTGTCTTCCGCCACCATGGTGACGGTCTCTACGCCTGCGGCATTCGCCACAAACGTCCCTGTGAACGTGGCGGTCGATCCGCTTGTCACCTCGAACCCTTGAATCTCGTTCTCGCCCGTCAAATCGTCCACCTCCAACGTGACCGTTTGCGTGGGTTCGGGCCCCAAGAATTCCACATCCAGCGAAAACTCTTGGCCCAAACAAAGTGTGATTGTGTCGCAACCCAAGTTGGCCGTCGGGACAGGGTTCAAATTGTTGTTGGTCTCGGCGGTGTTGATGTTGAAGAATTTGTAGTCCAGCCAGTTGATGCCGTCCACTTCTGTTTCGCCCGTGCCATAGGGCCCGTTGTAGGTGTCGTCCAACAGGTTGAACCGCCCAAACTGCACGTGGGGGCTCGCCGTGATGTCTGGGTTCGTAGACTCCCCATCTGCACCCGTCACGCCAGGGTCCGTGCCGCAACATCCGCCAGAACCACCCACATCTCCATGAGCCCAGTTCATGTCCAAGTAGCACACCTGGGCGTTGTTTCCGTCTGGAAGCACCCCGCTTTCAGGGTAGGTGATGATGATCTGGAAGCTGTTCTTGAGGTCGCTTTGATTGTTGTAGTAGCCGACGTCGATGAAGTTCACGTAGACCGCGTCGTTGGTCCTCTTCCACTTGATCTCCCCCACAGAACGGATGTCAGTGTCTTGCCAGTAGCCCGCAATTTGGTTGTACTCGGCCGCTGGGAATCCAGTTGGGGTCCAATCAATGACGTCGCCCCCGAACGAGATTTGACCCTTGGAATTCACGTAGAAATTGCTGTACGTGTCGCCGTACAACTCGAACTGCCATGGGTTTGTGTTGGGACTGACCGGAATCGGCTCCGACGAACAGTCGACGTTATATCCTGCACCGCCAAAGTTGGCCCAGGCCATTTCGTCGGGCTCCAACCCTCCAATTCCGGTGGCTGGAGGCACCATGGTGGTGTAGGTTTCGTCGGGCTCCACCCAACATCCACAAGCGTCGTTTTCCAACACCTTCTGCAGGCGCAACTCCTTGCGAGCGGCGCGTTCTCCCTCAAAGCTGTCGTGGTAATCGTGGAGAAATTGCAAATACCGCTCGTTGTCGAAGCCTTCCCAAGCCCGAACCACCTCCCACTCTGGGCGGGTCATGCCAAGCACCGCTTTCTCAAACGATCCGTAACTGTCCAAAATGCTTTTGGCGTCTGCCGGGGCGTCGAACACAGAGGACTCCTGGGCCATGGCCACACCAGCCGTGGTGAAGACGAGGGCGCACAGGCCAAACAAGCGAGAGAGAGGTGGATGGGTTGTCATGAATGCAGGCGTCGATTGTTACAGAAACGCAAGGGCATGCCTTGAACGTTGGAAGTGTGCGCGCGTAAAGATAAGAAAGCCCCCGGCCGAATTTCCCGGAGTACCTTTGCCGGTGCATTCGGTGCCGTGAACCACCCTATGGGACGCGAGAACGCCGGAATTTTGACCCATGAAGAACATCCGCAACTTCTGCATCATCGCCCACATCGACCATGGGAAAAGCACCCTGGCCGACAGGCTCCTCCAAACCACAGGAACCATTTCAGACCGCGAATTGCAGGAGCAAACTCTGGACGACATGGATTTGGAGCGCGAGCGCGGCATCACCATCAAGAGCCACGCCATCCAGATGCAATACCGCGGCCAGGACGGCGAGGACTACGTGTTGAACCTCATCGACACCCCAGGTCACGTCGACTTCAGCTACGAGGTGTCCCGATCCATTGCAGCATGTGAAGGGGCCCTTTTGATTGTGGACGCCACCCAGGGCATTGAAGCCCAAACCATCAGCAACCTTTACCTGGCCCTGGAGCACGACTTGGAAATCATCCCTGTGCTCAACAAAATGGACTTGGATTCTGCAGACCCAGAAGTCGTGGGTGAACAAATTGTTGACCTCATCGGATGCGACATGGAGGACATCTTGCCCGCCAGCGGAAAAACAGGGCTGGGTGTTGAAGCCATCCTCGAGGCGGTGATTGAACGTGTCCCAGCCCCCAAGGGCAACGTGGAGGAGCCGCTCCAAGCCATGATTTTCGACTCGGTGTTCAACCCGTTCCGTGGCATCATCGCGTACTTCCGCATCCTCAACGGGTCCATTCACAAAGGCGACCTGGTGAAGTTCATGGCCACTGGGCGCGAATACGGGGCCGACGAAATCGGCGTGCTTGGGCTCGACCTCCAGCCACGAAAAACCTTGTCTGCTGGAGACGTCGGCTACATCATCTCTGGCATCAAAAATGCCAAAGAGGTCAAAGTCGGGGACACCTTGACAACGAAAGCCGACCCGTGCAGCGAGGCCGTGCAAGGCTTTGAGGACGTAAAGCCGATGGTGTTTGCGGGCATTTACCCTGTGGACACGGAGGACTACGAAGAATTGAGGGCCTCGATGGAAAAGCTCCAGCTCAACGACGCTTCCTTGGTGTTTGAGCCCGAGAGCTCTGCAGCCCTAGGATTCGGATTCCGATGTGGCTTCCTCGGCATGCTCCACATGGAAATCATTCAGGAGCGTCTGGAGCGTGAATTCAACATGACGGTGATCACGACTGTCCCGAACGTGGGATACAAGGCCTACACCAAAAAGGGAGAGCAACTGGACATCATGAACCCCAGCGACCTGCCCGACGCCAACCACCTGGACTTCGTGGAGGAGCCGTTCATCAAGGCGCAAATCATCACCAAGTCTGAGTACGTCGGGCCGGTCATGAGCTTGTGCATTGACAAGCGCGGCAACCTGACCAACCAGGTCTATTTGACCTCCGACCGTGTCGAATTGACTTTCAGCATGCCCCTCGGTGAAATCGTCTTCGACTTCTACGACAAGCTGAAGACCATCTCACGAGGCTACGCGTCCTTCGACTACTTCCCAGATGGTTACAAGCAAAGCAACCTGGTGAAAATGGACATCTTGCTCAATGGCGACCAGGTGGATGCGTTGAGCGCCCTCATCCACCGAGACCACGCCCACTCCCTGGGCAAAAAGATTTGCATCAAGCTCAAGGAGCTCATCCCGAGGCAGCAATTCATGATTGCCCTTCAGGCCGCCATCGGCGCCAAAATCATTGCACGTGAAACCATCTCAGCTGTGCGCAAAGACGTGACTGCCAAGTGCTACGGAGGGGACATCACGCGGAAACGGAAGCTGTTGGAAAAACAGAAGAAGGGCAAGAAGCGCATGCGCCAGATCGGCTCGGTCGAAGTGCCGCAATCGGCCTTCTTGGCGGTCCTCAAGCTGGACTGATCACTTGCGCGGCGCCTGTTCGCCCGCGGCGTTTTTGTTGGCCAGCTGGCCGCAGGCCGCGTCAATGTCCTTGCCCCGGGAGCGGCGCACGTTGACGATCAAATTCCTGTCCTCCAACAAAGCCACAAAATCGTCCAACCGCTGGGGCGTGGTCTGCTGGAACTCTCCTCCGTCAATGGGGTTGTACTCGATGAGGTTGATTTTGCAGGGCACGTTTCTGCAGAAGTCTGCCAGTTCCCGCGCGTCTTGCAAGCCGTCGTTGAAGTCCTTGAACACGATGAATTCAAACGTGGGTCGCGTTCCTGTCTTGCCGTGGAAATGCTGCAAGGCCTCGGCCAACACAGCGAGGTTGTTGGTCTCGTTGATGGCCATAATGTGGTTGCGCTTCTCGTCGTTGGCGGCGTGCAAACTCAAGGCCAAATTGAATTTCACCTCGTCGTCGCCAAGCCTCTTGATGGCCTTGGCAATGCCCGCCGTGGACACCGTGATGCGCTTCGGCGACATGGCCAATCCCGGCGTGCCTGTGATGCGATCCACCGACTCCATCACGTTGCGGTAATTCAACAAAGGCTCGCCCATGCCCATGTACACGATGTTGGACAGGCCCTTGCCGTGACGCTCATGGGCCATGGCATTCAGCATCTGCACCTGGTCAAACATCTCCCCTGCCGTCAAGTTTTTCAGGAGCTTGAGCTTGCCTGTGGCGCAAAACTTGCAAGCCAAGCTGCATCCCACCTGCGAACTGATGCACGCCGTCAGCCTTTTTGTGGTGGGAATCAACACGCCTTCCACCACCCGGTGGGCGTCGCCGTCGATTTGAAACGCACACTTCACCGTGCCGTCCCTGGATTGTTGGGCCTCCACCTGGTCGATGCGGCCAAGGGAGAAGGAAGCATCAAGCTTTTCTCGAAGCCCTTTTCCCAAGGAAGTCATTTCGTCGAACGACCCCGCGGCATGGGTCCAAAGCCACTCCGACACCTGCTTGGCCCTGAATGGCTTTTCCCCCAGATCGACCAAGGCTTGCTTCAGGTCCTCGTCGCTCAGACTGCGGATGTCAGGTTGCGCGGACATGCCGCAAAGATACAGGGCTCAGGCAGGCATCAACAAGCTCAGCTTCCGCTTGAGCGCCTCCCGCTTTCGCACGGCCATCGGCACCTCGCTCCCGTTGTCCAACGTCACACAATTCTCTCTGTAGTTGCACGCCACGATGCGGTTCAATTGCACGAGGTGGCTGTTGTGCGTGCGGAAGAACATCTCGTTGTCCAGCATTTCCTCCACCTTCTTCAAGTTCTTGCTCATCGTGATCCGCTTGCCCGTGCCCAAATGAAGGGTGGTGTAACTCCCTTCCGCCTCGAGGTGCACAATGTCCTTGTGGCGTACAAAGTGGCGCTTGCCTGACGTGTGGATCTCCAAGCGGCGGGTGGTGGGAGACAACGAGCCCAGCCCAGGCTTGCGTTGGTGGTAGAAGTGCATGATCATCCGCCTCGTGCACGCAACCAAGTCGTCCCGGTCGATGGGCTTCAACAAGTAGTCGTGGGCCTTCTGACGCAACGCATCCACGGCATACTCGTGGTGCGCCGTCGTGTACACCAAGAAAAAATCTCGGTGTTCCAGGCTGTTGGTCAACTCGATGCCTGAGCGGTGTGGCATGTGGATGTCCATGAACACCACATCCGGGGCCAATTCGTGGATCAACCGCTCCGCTTCCCGCGCAGAGGTCGCCGTCTGCAGAATGTTCAATGAAGGGCAAAGCCGTTCAATTTGACGGCAGAGAAAGTCACGGCAATGGGGTTCGTCGTCCACGACGAGGGCATGAAGTTGTCTGAGCATCGAAAGGGTTTTGACCCAAGAAAGGGGCTCAACTTTCCAGATGCACGGCGCTGTTCACAACCGTCGGCCCAGCGTTTGTAAACGTCAGATCAAGCCTGCGCCCACCCAAAGAGGTCCTGCAAGTGCCGCTGCAATTGGCCCTGAACCTGCTTTTGGTCCAACGTGCGGCCCACCTCCGCCGACAACGACGTGACCCCGCGATCCGAGATGCCACAAGGCACAATCAAATTGAAGAAAGACAAATCCGTGTTGACGTTGAAGGCCAGCCCATGCATCGTCACCCAACGGCTGCACTTCACGCCGAAGGCGCAAATTTTCCGCGCCGCCAACCCCGCCTCGTGGTCCACCCACACGCCCGTGAGGCCCTCAATGCGTCCCGCACTCACCCCGTACTCGGCACACGTCCGAATCACAGCTTCCTCCAGAAACCGCAGGTATTTGTGGATGTCCGTGAAAAATTGGTCCAGGTCCAAAATGGGATACCCCACGATTTGCCCAGGCCCGTGGTACGTGATGTCTCCCCCTCGGTTGATGGGGTAATACTGCACGCCCAGCTCCTTAAGCCGTGCTTCTGGCACCACCACATTGGAGGCTTCTCCGCTCTTTCCCAAGGTCAGCACGTGCGGGTGCTCCACCCAAAACAAGTGCGACTCCGGCAACGCCAGAGAAGGATCGCCCTCAGGGCCGTTGTCCCGCGGATCCATTCCAGCGTTCCGTCGTGCAATCTTGGATTGCACGATGCCTTTGAACACCTCTTCCTGCAAGTCCCAGGTCGCTTTGTAGTCGTTCTGTCCGAGGTCTCGGATGTGGACCTTCGGTGTCATGGCAACGAGGCCAAGGTGGTTTTCAAGCGGTCGATGAAACGGATGTCCACCGGACAAACGCCCGAGCGCTCCGCGAGGACCAACGACATCCAATCCCCCACCCACAACGCATCCAACAATTCTGCCCAAGGGGTGTCGCCGTCGGGCTCCACGACCAACACGTCGGCGCCTTGCTCTTGGAAAATTTCCGCCGTGATGTCCATGCGGTGACGGGTCCTGGGGTGATCAATCGCCGTGCGCAGCATCACCGCCACGTGGCGCTCGTCGGCGCTCTCCCAGCCCACCAATTCGTTGTGGTTCATCTCAGGCAAGACCTCCACGTTCGCCAGCAACTTGCTGTTCTCGTTCAACTGCTGCCTCCATCGGGTCAACAACGAACGCCACGGGGTGTCCGCGTACAAGCAAATCCGCTTGTCTTCCACTGCCAGTGCCAAACTCTCACCCCTTGCCTCGCACGAGGCCAAGTCCAGGGATTCCACGGCGTGTCCCAAAGCCTGCCAGTCCGCCACCGGCAACACCCCCAAGTGTTGGAGGAGGTTGGCCAGGCCCAAGAACGACTGTCCAAACTGCGACCTCGGTGGATGCCCACCGTCCATCAACACCGTTGGCCAGGTGCCAGATTCGGCTTTCGTCCAGAGCGTTCCGCCAGAAGTGACGGCCGCCAGGTGGCATCCTCGTTCCTCGGCCAACGCCACCGCCGCCAAGGTCTCTTCTGTGTTTCCGGAATAGCTGGAAGCCACCACCAAGCACCCTTCGTCCACCCAGCCAGGAAGTCCCTGATCGGGGTGGGCCATGAAGGGTACGGGAGACGTTCCGCGGAGCATGTCTGCCATCACTGCACCGCCAATCCCGCTGCCTCCCATGCCAAGCACGAGGATGCCTGAACAGGGACGAGGAGACGCCACAGGGAAGCGCACCTCCGCCGACAAGGCCAAACGCATTTGGTCTTGCAGCCCCGCAATCAGGGCCCGCATGTCTGCAGGGTTGGCCGTGTCCATCACAACGTGAAGGTCCGAAGAATCACTTCATGTTGTACGCGAAGCCCAAGCGCAGCCAACGTCCCGGTTGCTGAACGCTGCCCAAGTCGACGTATTCCCGGTCAAGGGCGTTGTCCACACGGAGGTAGGTGCGGAACTGGTCAGACGCGAACGTCTTGCTGAAGGTGAAGGACACCAAGGAGAACGGCGCAAACTCCACTTCTTCGCCTCCAGGGACCACGTAACCACCGAGGCGGTCTTGGTGGCTCCAGCGCGCGTCCAAGCGCACGGCACCGGGGCCTTGTACCCCCACAGACGCGTCGACCTTGGTCTTGAGCCCATCCAACACATAGTTGCTTTCAAAGCCCGCACTTGTCTCGCTAGCTTCCATCGTGGTGAAGCCCAGCCGCGCGTAACGCAGTTGCCAGTCTCCCGTCAACGCCTGGTTGGGCGTGATGTTCAACACGGTCTCGAGACCCGTGAAGGTGACCTCACGAAGGTTGATGGCAAACGTCGTGTCGCTTCCGTTGGGACGGGCCCAGTCGATCAGGTCGTGGCCTTGGCGTTGGAAGAGGGCTTGCTCAAACTGCACGCCGTACGTGGCGTCCTTGGAAAGCGACAAGCGCACCCCAGTCTCGAGGTGGTCCGCCCATTCCGAAGTCAAGTCGCGGCTGCCAAAGGCGCCGCCCACGGTGTAGTAGAGGTCCGTGAACGACGGATGGCGCACCGACCGGTTGGCCGAAGCAAACAAGATGGAAGACCCGTCGCCCGACATGTCGATGGACAACTCTGCTCCTGGCACGAAACGGGTGCCGAACATGGTGTTGTGGTTCCACGCAGCCGTAGCCGACAACGCGAAGACCCCCACCTCCGCACGGTGACCTACCGCCACGTCGGTGTTGAATCTGAAATCGGCACGGCGATACACGCTGTTGCTGCTGGTGTCGGGCGCCAAACTGTCCACCCCCAGGAGGTTGCTTTTCACGAATTCGCGTCGCGAATCCACGGACACGAAGGTCTCCCCCAGGTCCGATTGCAACCGCCACGCAACACGCCCGCCCGTGGTTTGGCTGACGTGCTGGTTGCGGCCTTCGTACCAGCTGGCGCCTGGGGCAAACAAGCCAGCGGTGTCCCCGGCCATGACGTAGAACCCGTCGTCGGTCAAGGTGAAAAAGTCGTCGTGCTCACGGAACAACTGAAACATGTCGGTGTGCGTGCGGTGGTGCAGCGCCGCCTCCAACGACGCGTTTTCCCAAGCCTTGGTGTACACGGCTTGCGCCTGGAGGGTTTGGGTCTCTTCGTACTGGAAGGGGAACCTCGCGGAGTAGAAATTCTGCGCCCCGAAGTTCTTGCCCACGAACCCTGCGCTTGTGCGCAACGAACCCCAATCTCCGGCCAACCAACCTGCGTAGCGGGCACGCAACATGGAAGCGTCGGTGTTTGGGGCAAAGCCTGTGGTGCCAATGCGGCTCAACGACACACGGTGGCGTGCCACGATCTTGGCGTTCAAGTCTGTGCCGAAGTCCACCCGCGCCTTGGCGCGCATCCAAGCGTTCGAACCCGTCTCGGCCACGATGAGTGCACCGTCCTGGGTCGACGGACCGGCCGTCAGCGCCACCGCGCCGGTCATGGCTCCAGTTCCAAGTGCGCTGGACGCACCGCCGCGGAACACTTCGATGCGGGAGATGTCTTCAGGGTCGACTGGCAGGTCCATCAGGTGGTGGCCTGTTTGGGGGGCGCTCCAACGCACACCGTCCACCCACAACGCAGTTTGCTCGAACGTGCCGCCACGGACACTCAGATCGGTGCTGATGCCCACCGCGCCTCGTGAACGAACGTCGATGCCGGGCACTGTTTCCAACACGTCCGCCACGGAAGGGGCGCCGGTCTCCGCAATTTCTTGGACATCAAGCACGACCAAGGCCCGAGGTGCGGCCTTAGCAATGACAGAAAAGCCGCCCGTGACAGCCGCAGGGCGCAACGCGGTGGTGTCCACGGCCAAGTTGCCCGATTCGGCTTGGGCGAACGACACGGATTGGACGAAGGACATGGCGATGAACGGCACCAAGGAGAGGGAGAAATGTTTCATCAATTCTGAATCGAAGGCCGGGGTTTTCCAGCGCATTTGGGGCCAAACCTAGGGCGCGAAACCGCCACTTTGCACCCCCGAGGTCCGTACATTTGAACACATGATTCGTAGCGAACAAGAACGGCAGCGCATCGCCTCGGTGGAGGCGCTTCGTCAGCGTGGCATCGACCCCTATCCGGCGGCGGCGTTTCCCGTCACCCACCACTGTGCATCCCTGAAAGCCAACTTCCAAGAGGGCTTGATGGTCAAACTCGCAGGACGGATGATGGGCCGTCGAATCATGGGCAAGGCGTCGTTCGCCGAACTGCAAGACCACGAAGGCTCGCTTCAGATTTACCTCAACCGAGATGAGTTGTGCCCCGGAGAGGACAAAGGGCTGTACAACGACGTGTTTAAGAAGCTCTTGGACCGTGGGGATTTCATCGGCGTGGAAGGCGAGACCTTCAAGACCCAAGTCGGAGAGCCCTCGGTGAGGGTCACCTCGTTGACGGTGTTGAGCAAGGCCATCCGGCCCCTGCCTGCCGTGAAGACCGACGAATACGGCAACGTGCACGATGCTTTCACCGACCCCGAATTGCGGTACCGGATGCGCTACGTGGATTTGGTCGTCAACCCTCAAGTGAAAAAGACCTTCGAGGCGCGTTCCACCATCATTCGCAAAATCCGCGAATCGTTCGACGCCAAAGGGTGGATGGAAGTGGACACTCCGGTGCTTCAAAGCATCCCCGGTGGTGCGGCGGCACGGCCCTTCGTCACCCACCACAACGCCTTGGACATCCCGCTCTACCTGCGGATTGCCAACGAACTTTACCTGAAACGGTTGATCGTGGGCGGGTTCGACGGGGTGTACGAGTTCAGCCGAAACTTCCGCAATGAAGGGATGGACCGGACGCACAACCCTGAGTTCACCGTCATGGAGCTGTATGTGGCCTACCAGGACTACCACTGGATGATGGAGACCACGGAGAACCTCTTTGGGGAGTTGGCGCAAGCCGTGCACGGCACGACCGAAGTTCCTTTGGGAGAGCACGTCATCAACTTCGCCCCGCCCTACGCGCGGGTGACCATGCGCGACGCCATCCTCGAGCACACCGGGGTGGACATTGACGGGTTGGACGAGGCCGGACTTCGCAAGGCGTGCTTGGACCAAGGGTTGGAAATCGACGATTCCATGGGACGGGGCAAGCTCATCGACGAGTTGTTCGGCGAGAAGTGCGAGCACCACTACATCCAGCCCACCTTCATCTGCGACTACCCCACCGACATGTCGCCCTTGACGAAGGCCCATCGGGACAAGCCTGGGTACACGGAGCGTTTCGAGCTCATGATCAACGGCACCGAGGTGGCCAACGCGTACTCCGAGCTCAACGACCCCTTGGACCAGCGGGAGCGGTTTGAAGACC
This sequence comes from Flavobacteriales bacterium, assembly GCA_049610985.1. Classification (GTDB taxonomy): domain Bacteria; phylum Bacteroidota; class Bacteroidia; order Flavobacteriales_D; family Sanyastnellaceae; genus UBA11663. The sequence goes on from JBMZAB010000009.1 coordinate 55,795, forward strand.
AATTGAAGCTGTCCGAGCGCGGGGACGACGAAGCCATGTTCATCGACCACGACTTCCTTCGTGCCTTGGAATACGGCATGCCCCCGACCAGCGGCATCGGCATCGGCATCGACCGTTTGGTGATGATGATGACCAACCAAACGTCCATCCAGGAGGTCCTCTTTTTTCCCCAAATGCGGCCCGAAGCGTTCGACACCTCTGGCGGCGACGCCGATTTCAGCGCGCTCGGCGTGCCTGACGTGTGGGCTGACCACCTCGTGGCGGCAGGCTTCAACACCCCAGATGAATTGCTGGCCTCCAAGCCCACGCAAGTTCACCAGCGTCTCAACGGTTTCCGCAAAAAGAACAAATTGGACGTTGCCGCACTTCAATTGGACGAAGTGACCGCGTGGTTCGACAACGCGGGAAACCCCGCCTCATGAGCGACACGGCCACCATCCCCACCGAGCAAGATGTCATCGACATCGTGAAGACCATCTTCGACCCGGAAATCCCCGTGGACATCTACGAGCTGGGGCTCATCTACGAGATCAACGTCAAGAAAACCGGCTTCATCCACATTGACATGACCTTGACCTCCCCCAACTGCCCCGTGGCCGAGAGCTTGCCCCAAGATGTGGAGAACAAGGTCGCCTCCCTCGACGGGGCGAAGGGGTGCAAGGTCACCATCGTCTTCGAACCCACATGGACCCAAGACATGATGAGCGAAGAGGCCAAACTCGAACTCGGATTCCTGTGATGCGCCAACCTGAAAACGACGCGCCCACCCGCGGCATTGCCGTGTTGGGATCCACGGGGTCCATCGGCACCCAAGCCCTGGACGTCATCCGCGAACAGCGGGACGCCTTGCACGTGGAGGTCTTGTCGGCGCAAAACAACGCCGACTTGCTCATGAAGCAGGCGCTGGAATTCAAGCCCAACGTCGTCGTCATCGGCAACGAGGACAAAAGGGCGCAGCTGAACGATGCACTTTTTGACCTGGGCATCAAGGTCTACAGCGGCGCAGAGGCGTTGGAGCAGGTTGTGGAAACCGACGGCGTCGACATGGTGCTCACCGCAATGGTGGGGGCAGCGGGGTTGAAGCCCACGATGCGGGCCATCCAGGCCGGCAAGCACATCGCGCTGGCGAACAAAGAAACCTTGGTTGTGGCCGGAGAACTCGTCATGGCCGCCGCACGGAAACGCGGCGTGGACATTCACCCGGTGGATTCTGAGCACAGCGCCATCTACCAATGCCTCGCAGGCGAGTTCCACAACCCCATCGAGAAGGTCATCTTGACGGCGTCAGGAGGGCCGTTCCGCGGGCGCGATTTGGCCTCGTTGGAAGGGGTGACCAAGGCAGACGCCCTGAAGCATCCCAACTGGGACATGGGCGCGAAAATCACGATCGACAGCGCTTCGTTGATGAACAAGGGCCTCGAGGTGATTGAAGCCCGGTGGTTGTTCGACGTCGACCCAGACCAAATCGACGTGGTCGTCCACCCCCAAAGCATCGTCCACAGCTGTGTGCAATTCACCGACGGAAGCATCAAGGCCCAACTCGGGTTGCCCGACATGAAACTCCCCATCCAATACGCCCTGACCTACCCTCGGCGTCTGACCAACGCATTCCCACGGTTCAGCTTCATGGATTACCCAGAGCTCACGTTCGAGCAGCCCGACACGAAGACGTTCCGCAACTTGGCCCTGGCGTTTGAAGCCCTGCGAAACGGTGGAAACGCCCCCGCCGTGCTCAACGCCGCCAACGAAATTGCAGTGGCGCGCTTCTTGCGTGACGAACTCACCTTTCTCGACCTGCCTCGTGTGGTAGAACACGCGCTGGAACGCGTGGCGTGGGTGTCGAAACCTTCCCTGGACGACTTGGTGGCCTCCGACGCAGAAGCGCGACGTGTGGCCACAGAATGGCGTTCTTGAAGGGCCAGGATCGACCCCTTCCAACTTCTCAGATGGTCATGATGTCGGCTTCCTTCGCCGACAACACCGACTCCACCTTGGACACGTATTTGTCTGTGAGCTCCTGCACCATTTGCTCGCCTTTCTTCAGGTCGTCTTCCGACATGCCATCGTTTTTCGCCTCCTTCAAAAAGTCGTTGGCGTCTTTCCGCGCGTTGCGGATGCCCACACGCGCACCCTCGCCTTCTGACCGAGCGCGTTTGCCCAATTCCCGGCGTCGCTCCTCCGTCAGAGGCGGAATGTTGATGATCAAGACTTCCCCGTTGTTCATGGGGTTCAAACCCAAATTTGCATTGATGATGCCCGTGGCGATGGGGTCAAGCATGCCCTTCTCCCAAGGTTGCACCACAAGCGTCCGCGCGTCGGTGCTGTTCACGTTCGCCACCTGGCTCACCGGCGTCTGAGATCCGTAGTAATCCACCCGGACCGACTCCAACATGGACGGGTGTGCCTTTCCCGCACGAATCTTGCTCAACTCCCCTTCGAGGCGCGCAATGGCCTTGTCCATCTTCTCGCGCGCTTCCTCCAGCGCCATTTGAATTTCTTCGTTCATCTCGTTTGGGTTGCTCTCCTGTCTCCAGGTCAAATCAAAAATCCACCACCGTTCCAATGGGCTCTCCCTCCACCAAGCGCTGCAAATTGCCTGGCTTGTTCATGTCGAACACCACAATGGGGAGGTTGTTTTCGTTGCACAACGTGAAGGCTGTCATGTCCATGACCTTCAACCCACGCTCAAACACTTCGTTGAACGTGATGCGGTCGTAGCGTGTGGCTGTTGGATCCCGCTCAGGGTCGGCCGTGTAAATGCCGTCCACGCGCGTGCCCTTCAGGATGACATCCGCGTCGATCTCAATCGCACGAAGCGACGCCGCGGAGTCGGTGGTGAAAAACGGGTTGCCCGTGCCTGCGCCGAAGATGACCACGCGTCCTTTTTCAAGGTGGCGTACCGCACGACGGCGGATGAACGGCTCGGCAATCTGCTTCAACTCGATGGCGCTCTGCAACCGGGTGTCGAGTCCTTCGGCTTCACATGCGCTCTGCAATGCCATGGCGTTGATCACCGTGGCCAGCATGCCCATGTAGTCTCCTTGCGTTCGCTCCATGCCTCCTTCTTCCGCCTGAACGCCTCGGAAAATGTTGCCTCCTCCAATGACGATGGCACATTCGATGCCCTTGTCCACGATGGACTTGACCTCTCGGGCGTACTGGGCCAACCGCCCGTTGTCAATGCCAAATTGCTTGTCGCCCATCAGGGCCTCACCACTCAATTTCAGGAGGACGCGCTTGTACTTCATGGTGCCGCGAATATCGCCCAAAAAGCACGAAGGCCGCCCAGAGGGCAGCCTTCGAATGCTCGGTGTCGCGAAACAGGTCTCAGCCCAACGCCACGCGTGCGAAGCTGGTCACCTTGCCGCCGCCGTTGCCGGCCACGTACTGGCTCACCGTCTGCTTGTTGTCCTTGATGAACGCTTGGTTCACCAACGTCACCTCCTTGAACCACTTCTTCAAGCGGCCCTCGGCAATCTTCTCTGCCATCTCAGCAGGCTTGCCTTCTTGAATGGCGAGGTCCTTTCCGATCTCACGCTCCTTGGCGATGAGGTCCTCGGGGATGCTCGTTTCGTCGACAGCCACAGGGGCCATCGCGGCAGCCTGCATGGCCACGTCACGACCCACTTCGTCACTCACGTCGCCTGAGAACGCCACGGCGGTCGCGAGGCGGTTGCCTGGGTGGATGTACGCCACCACCTTGTCGCCGCTCACCACACGCATGTCACCGATCTCGATGCGCTCGCCGATTTTGCCCACCTCTTCGGTGATTTTGTCGGCCACGGTGAGGGAGGTGCCTGGGAAGGTCTTGGTCAACAAGTCTTCCTTCGACCCCACGCCTTCGCTCAGCGCGAGATCCAACAAGGTTTGGGCCACACCCACAAAGTCGCCGTTCTTGGCCACAAAGTCGGTTTCACAGTTCAAGCTGATGACCACGCCGCTGTTGCCAGCTGCGTTTACGCCTGAGAGAATTGCGCCTTCTCCCGCTTCGCGGTCGCTGCGCTTGGCTGCCACTTTCTGGCCCTTCTTGCGAAGGATTTCGATGGCCGCTTCAAAATCGCCGTTGGCCTCGGTCAAAGCCTTCTTGCAATCCATCATCCCCGCGCCAGTTTGCTTGCGGAGTTTGTTGACTTCAGCTGCTGTGATGCTCATGATGTCAGTCTTGGTTGGTTCGAAAAATGTTCAATGTCTGGGGGCGAGAATCAGCCCTTGGCTTCTTCCTTCGCCTCGGCTGCAGGCGCTTCCTCCGCAGGGGCTTCAGCGGCGGCAGCAGCATCTTCCTTCTGCTTGGCGGCAGCGGCCTTGTCGCTCTTGCGTTCGTTCAGGCCTTCTGCCACGGCTCCAACCACGGCGTCCACCACAGTCACGATGGACTTGGTTGCGTCGTCGTTGGCTGGGATCACGAAGTCCACATCGCGAGGATCGCTGTTGGTGTCCACGATGGCGAACACCGGGATGCCCAACTTCTTGGCCTCGGCCAACGCAATGTGCTCCTTCATCACGTCCACGATGAAAATCGCAGCTGGGATGCGTGTCAAATCAGAAATGGAGCCGAGGTTTTTCTCAAGCTTGGCGCGCTGACGGCTCACCTGCAAACGTTCGCGCTTGGACATGGTGGCCAACGTGCCGTCTTTCTCCATCTTGTCGATGGTGCTCATCTTGCGGACCGCCTTGCGAATGGTCGCGAAGTTGGTCAACATGCCGCCTGACCAACGCTCGGTCACGTAAGGCATGCCCACCGCTTTCACGCGCTCGGCCACGGCCTCCTTCGCTTGCTTCTTGGTGGCGACAAACAAAATCTTCTTGCCGCTCTTGGCAATTTGCTTCATGGCCGCAGCGGCTTCGTCCACCTTGATGACCGTCTTGTGAAGGTCGATGATGTGAATGCCCTTCTTCTCTGCGAAGATGTAAGGGGCCATGTGGGGGTTCCACTTGCGCTTGAGGTGTCCGTACTGGGAGCCAGACTCAAGCAACTGATCGAAAGAAACTCGTGACATGATGTTTACGTTCCTGGGTTGAGCAACGACGAAGTAGCTGGCAAGCAGGTCCCCGTCGTTTGGATTCTAAACTGATATAAAACAGAGAGGAGCACCCTCCCAAGCGATCAACGCTTGGAGAATTGCTCCTTCTTGCGTGCTTTCTTTTGGCCAAACTTCTTGCGCTCCACCATACGTGGATCACGGGTGGTCAAGCCTTCCGCCTTCAAGGAAGACTTCCATTCTGGGTTGATCTCAATCAGGGCCTTGGACATGGCCAAGCGGACCGCTTCAGCTTGACCGGTGATGCCTCCGCCAAACACGTTGACGTTGACGTCGTACTGCCCCTCGGTATCGGTGATCGCGAAAGGCTGGTTGATCTTGTACTGGAGGGTGCCTGTGGTGAAGTACTCCGCGACAGGGCGCTTGTTGACAGTGACTTCGCCTTTGCCAGGCTTCATGTAGATGCGGGCCACAGAGGTCTTGCGGCGACCGGAAGTGTTGATGACGTCCATCAGGCGTTCAATTGAAATGGCGTGGGTTGTTGGGCCTCTTGTTTGTGGTCGGGACCGACATACACGTGGAGGTTGCGGAAGAGCTCACGGCCGAGACGGTTCTTGGGGAGCATGCCACGAACAGCATCTTCCACCAAAGCGTGAGGCTTGCGGCTCAACTGCTCCGCTGCAGTGCGGACGCGCTGGCCACCTGGGTAACCCGTGTGGCGGATGTACTCTTTGGTTTCCATTTTGTTGCCGGTGAGCACAATCTTCTCTGCATTCACAACCACCACGTAGTCGCCGCAATCGGCGTGGGGGGTGAAGTTGGGTTTGTGCTTGCCGCGCAACAACGTGGCAATCTGCGTGGAGAGACGACCCAAAGTTTGACCTTCGGCATCGACCAACCACCACTTCTTGTCTGCGTTCTCCTTGTTGATGGAACGCGTTTTGTAGCTCAAAGTATCCACAGCGTACGGATTGCGTAGTTGAGTTTCCCCAAAATTTGGGGGTGCGAAGATAGGGAATCATGTGGACAACCCAAGCGCCTTCGTGGACAAAGTTTCACGAAGCAGACGTTTTTCTCAGCGCGGGCCTTTGTCTTTTTTCTGGCGCTTCACTTTTTTCAGCGCCACATCCATGGCCAAGATCACCGTATGCTCGGTCACATCTGGCCTTCCTTGGATCGGGGCTTGCACCTGGTACGCCACCACAAGGTGGCGCCGTTTCGACAACTTTTTGTCCATCGCCAAACGCCCACGCCACGCCTGTGGCGAAAGCTGCTCGCTTTCCCGACCCATGAAAAGCTCGCCTGAAGGCACGAGCTTCCAACCCGACGGCAAATCGTGGGTCCACTTCACTGCGGTGCGCCATCGCGCCCTGTCCCAAGGCCGCATCCAGGCGCCCCCGAACTGGTGCCGAATACGCATCCACAACGCGTGGTCGCCTACGTCTGTTTTCCAGCGCACCGACGTCGCCCAGCGCCAGCCCATGGTCCAACCTCCAGCCTGTGGCCACTGCCAACCGGTCCGCCACTGCCCTGTGATGGCCAAACCCGGGACCGCATCCGGCGATTTGGTCAGGCCCAGATCCACCAAACCCTCGTCCCAACGCCACATGTTCTCGGCCGGTGTGCGGAGTTGGCTTTTGGCCGACCAAGACCAATCCGAAGGCAACTTTTGGCCCACGTCCACCACCAACCAAGATTGGCCCAAGGCAGATCCCGCCAGGGCCCAAAGCGTCCATGCCAAGAGGGACAGCCTCATGCGATTTAGAGGTCTTTGTAGACGGTCAACGTGTCCAGGACCACCGTCTCGGTCGGGCTTTCAATGGTCACGGTCCGAAGCACCGCCATGTCTCTTGGGGGCACGGTGCCGGAAGTGTCTTCGCTGTAGACGTACACGGTGTACTCGCCCGGCCGCAACCAAGGGAACACGAAATCCCCCTCGTGGTTCGTCTCCACGTTGTCGTCGGGGCCCACATTGTCGCCGTAAATCAAAAACACGTTGTGGTCTGTCGCCGGGTAAGGCGGCGCCGAAGAAGGTTGGGTCAACACCGTGCGGGCCTCCTCTTGAACGTGGCCCACAATGCTGGCGCGTCCGCCCTCGCCAGGAACTTGCTCGCATGCCACCAACGACATGCCGACAAGAAGTGCCCAAGCTGTTCGTGAATTCCTCTTCATGACGCCAAACATACACCCCACGGGAAGCTAACTTGCCCTCGACATGCACGCGACCGACCAATTTACCGCGCCCTCAGGGCTGCCTGCCGGAGAAGGACGACTTGAAGTAGTCTGTGGACCCATGTTTTCTGGCAAAACAGAGGAGTTGCTTCGCCGCATACGCCGGGCCCAAATCGCCAACCTTCCGCTCGAATTGTTCAAGCCCGCCACCGACACAAGGTATGCGGACAAGGACGTCGTGAGCCACGACCGGAACGCCATGCCTTCCACGGTGGTGGCCAACAGCCAAGCCCTTTTGCAGCACGTCAATGCGGGACCTCCCGTGGCGGTCGTGGGGGTGGACGAAGCCCAATTCTTCGACGACGGCCTGCCCGACGTCTGCAACACCCTGGCCGACCGCGGGATTCGGATCATCGTCGCTGGCTTGGACCTCGACTACGAAGGGCGGCCGTTTGGCCCCATGCCCCGCTTGTTGGCGTTGGCTGAAGAAGTGACGAAACTCCACGCCGTGTGCGTGGAGACCGGCCGAGCCGCGCATTTCTCGCACCGCATCGCAGGGGGCGACAACCAAGTTGAACTCGGGGCCCAAGACCGGTACATCCCCTTGGCCCGTCATGCCTACGTGGCCGCCAGGGAGGGCGCAACCTCATGATTGGACCCGGTTGGACCCCCGAGGCCTGGCGCCTCCTTGCGGCCGACCATCCCGGATCGTCTTGCCACTTTCATGGCCCCGACGCCAGTTTCATCCTCGAATTGACCGCGGACACTCGTCGAATGCAAGCCCCAGACTCGGCCGTGTTCTTCGCTTTGCGCGGACCATGGCACGACGGGCACGACCACATCGAGGCCGCCCACTCCAAGGGAGTCAGACGGTTTGTGGTGAACCGCTTGCCTCCAGACCACGCGGCATGGTCGGCGGACAGTGATGTCGTTGTGGTGGCCGACGTGCTTGACTTCATGCAAGGCATGGCCTTAGAACAACGCGTCAAATTCAACGGGCCAGTGGTGGCGCTGACTGGAAGCAACGGCAAGACCACAGTGAAGGAATGGATTGCCCAGTTGCTGCCCGCCTCCGTGGCACTGCACCGAAGCCCTTTCAGCCACAACAGCCAACTGGGGGTGCCCACAAGCCTTTGGTCTTTGGGCACACACCATGACCTCTCCTTGGTCGAAGCGGGCATCAGCCTGCCCCAGGAGATGGCCAAGCTTCAGCGCTGCATCGCCCCCACAGAGGGGGTGCTCACCCACCTTGGGGAAGCCCATCTCGGGAATTTCAAAGACGCACGTCACCTCGCACAAGAAAAATGTGGCCTGTTCCGCGGTTGTTGCCACGTCTTCATGCCTGCCTCCTTGTGGCCTGCGGTGCAAGACTTTTTGAACTGTCCTGCTGTGACATGGGGCCTCAATGGGCAAGCACCCCACGCCGACCTCCAAGCCACCGCCACAAAACATCCGGGTGGTTTCCAATTGTCGTGGAAAGGAGAATCCACGCAGGTGCAACTCGGCATGCACGACGACGTCTCCGTGCACAACGCGTTGACCGCGTCGTTGGTCGCTCTGCACCATGGCGCAACGCTGGCCGACCTCGCCTCTCAATGGCCCTCGCTGAAGCCTGTGTCTGGACGCTTGTCGAGCGTCAAGCGGCCGCAAGGAGGCGTGTTGCTCCAAGACGACACGAGCCATGACTTTGGCGCGCTGGGCGTGGCCCTTCAGCGACTTGCCGGGTTGGAAGACGACTTGCCGCGTGTCGCCATCGTCGGCGACGTCTCACAATCTGGGCTTGAAGACGGCACCCGTGCAGACAAGCTGGGGGCCTACCTCCAGCGCGCAGGGTGCGAACAAGCCTGGGTTTGGTGCCCTCGTTGGACCGACCACATGCAATCCCGGTTGGCCGAGGCCGCCCACCAGGTCCACGTCACCTTCTTCAACCGCGCCGAGGCGCTCTGCCAAACCGCGGAAGGTTTGGGTTCGGCCCACGTGTTGATGAAGCTCGGGTCGGGAGATGCCGTAGCTGGCCTGAAGCAAGCGCTGGCGCCGGCCGAGCACATCACCACCCTCAGCATCAACGTGCCCGCCATCGTGGACAACGTCCGGCTGCTACAAAACGCGGCCGGCGCGTCCCGTGTCATCGCCGTCATCAAAGGGTTGGGCTACGGCACCGACCCGGTGATGTTGGGACGCATCCTCGAGGCCCAAGGGGTCGACGGCTTGGCGGTGGCCTATGCGGAAGAAGGCGTGCGGCTTCGGGAGGCAGGCATCCAAACCCGGGTGCTCGTGCTCAATCCGGACCCCACCACCTTCGGCACGATGCACCGCCACGGTTTGGAGCCTGAGATCGTCTCCTGGCCACACCTCCAGCAAACCCATGCCTGGGCCGTGCAATCAGGTGTGCAGGCCTGGCCCATCCACTTGAAACTCGACACCGGGATGCGCCGCCTGGGCATTTTGCCGGAAGAAGACGCCAAGGCCGCCGAGCTTTTGGCCGAAGGACATCTGCAGCTCGGCACGGTGATGTCCCATCTCGCCGCAGCCGACGACGAAGGCCAGGACGCTCGGACATTGAACCAACTGAAGGCGTTTGCCAAGCGCGTCTCCACCCATTTTCAAGGGACGCCTTGCCACATCCTGAACACCGCGGGCGCCGCACGCGCCCAGGCATGGTTGGAAGGCCGTCCCGAGCTCGCCTTCCTGCGCGACACCATCCGGGTTGGGCTGGGCATGTATGGCTTGGCGCCGCACGCCACAACGCACGGGATGACCCCGGCCTTGGCCCTCACATCTGTGGTGTCCAAACTGGTGGATGTCCCCGCCGGACACGGCTCAGGGTACGGCTGGACGGACGCCGCAGACCACGACCGCACCCTCGCTGTGGTGTCGGCTGGCTACGCCGACGGCTACCCCCGGTCCCTCGGGGGAGGCCAAGCCCACGTCGGTTGGAACGGGCACCTCCTTCCCACTGTTGGACGGGTTTGCATGGACATGATGACCGTGGACGCCACAGGACTGGAAGTCCATCCTGGCGACGCGATCACGCTGTGGGGTAAGGCGCCGACCCTGGAGGTTTGCGCCAAGCAAGCCCACACCATCCCCTACGAATTGTTGACCCGCATTGGGCCCCGCGTCCAACGGGTGTCGGAGCGCTGAGCCTCGCCGCTCAGGTCGTCAGACCGCTCGGCCCGCCCACTTGTACGTGGTGCGCTCAATCCACCAATACATGACCGGAACGATGATGAGGGTCAAGAACGTGGCGAAGGTCAACCCGAAGATGATCGCCCAGCTCATGGGCTTCCAAAACACGTTGTTGTCCCCGCCCACGTATATGTTGGGGTCGTACTCGGTGATCAGGCCCACAAAGTCGATGTTCAGGCCAATGGCCAAAGGCAACAAGCCCAGCACCGTGGTGATGGCCGTCAACAAGACAGGGCGCAGACGGGTCTTGCCCCCTTCCACGATCGCCTTGTGCACCTCCTCAAAGGGCAACCTGGTCGCCGCTTCTGTGCTTTCACCCTCTTCCAGGCCCAGTTCATCACGTCTCCGTGCGCGTAGCAAGTTGGTGTAGTCGATCAACACAATCGCGTTGTTCACCACCACCCCGGCCAGCGAGATGATGCCAATCATCGTCATGATGATCACGAATTCCATTTGGAAGATCACCAAGCCCAAGAGCACGCCAATCAAGGAGAACACCACGCTGAAGCCGATGATGAACGGCGTGGTGACGCTGTTGAATTGGCTCACGATGATGAGGAAAATCAGGAACAGGGCAATCAAAAGCGCCTTGCTCAAAAAGGCCATCTCCTTGGCTTGCTCTTCTTGTTGGCCGGTGAACGCCCACTTGACCGTGGTCGGCAGGTTCAGCTCTTCCGCCATGTCCACCTCCATGTCGGAAATGATCTCGGTGGGGTTGGCGCCCTCCAACACATTGGATGTCAGGGTGATGACTCGCTTGAGGTCCTTGCGCTTGACCGCGCTGAACGTCGTGGCGCGGCTCGCGGTGGCCACGGCGCTGATGGGCACTTCCTTGATTTGGCCGTCCGATTGGCTCCGGAAGATGACCTTTTGGTTCATCAAGGCGTCGCTGCTGTGGCGGTGCTCTTCTGAGAAACGCAGGTTGATCGGATAATCGTCTTCCCCGTCCTTGAATGTCCCCACTTCCCGGCCAAACAGCGCCGTCCGCAAGGTGTACCCAATGTCACGCGTGCTGAGTCCGTAGGTCCGCGCCTTTTCACGGTCAATCGTGACAGGCATTTGGGGTTTGCGCTTGTCCACGTCAATCTTGAGCTCCTCCAGGCCTGGGTAATCTTTGCCGCGGAGGTACAAGAGTACCTCTTCGGACGCGGCGAGCAACTCGTCGTAATCGTCCCCGGTCAACTCCAAGTTGATGGGCGCGCCCTGCGGCGGCCCGTCGGAGTTCTTGGTCACTACGACCTCGGCGTCTGGATATCCTTTCAGTTCTTCCCGGATGGCGCTCAGCACATCCCCGGTGGCCAACCCTCGGCGGTCTTGGAACTTCACGAAGTTGACCACGATGCGCGCCTTGTGCGGCGTAGGTCCGAGCTGCGGACCTTCGTTGGGGTCGCTGGTTCCGTTGCCCACGGTACCGATGACCGAGTTCACGAGGAAGCTCTCCAGCTCGCCCGTCTCCGGGTTGGGACGCTTGAACTCGTCCCGCTCCAACACCTCCATCACCCGCAGCTCGATGTCCTTTGCCACCTCGTTGGTGGCGCTGAGGTCGGTGCCGATGGGTTTGGACACGAAGATGTTGAGGTACTGCGGCTGGTTGTCAGGGAAGAACAGCACTTTGGGCGGGAACACGCCCATCAGCACCATCGACAAGAACAACAATCCCACGGTCCCAAAGAAAAAGGCCCAAGGGCGGCGTCCCCCCAACACGTAGGTCAAAAAGCGCTCATAGGCGGACTCCAAACGCGGCAGGAAACGGTTTTGGAACATCAATGTCGCGGGGTAGAGCACGTAGGTGTTGAGCAACGTCAACACGCCGGCCAACGCCAACATGTTTCCCAAACCTGTGGCGCCAAGCGCCAGGAAGGCCGCACCCACGGCCACCAGAATTCCCGTAACGACATGGGTCCGGCGGCGGTTCATGTGTTCTTCACCCACTTTCATGAAGACCGAGGTCAACACGGGGTTGATCACAAGCGCCACGAACAGGGACGAGCCCAACACGATGATCAACGTCATTGGCAGGTAACTCATGAATTCGCCTATGAGTCCAGGCCACAACGCCAGGGGCAAGAACGCCGCGAGTGTTGTGCCCGTGGAGGCGATGATGGGCCACGCCACCTCACCCACGCCGAAGCGCGCGGCGTTCATTGGACTGTATCCTTCGTCCATGAGACGGTACACGTTCTCCACGACCACAATGCCATTGTCGACGAGCATCCCGAGCGCCAAGACCAAGGAGAACAAGACCATGGTGTTGAACGTCACGCCCAGAGAGTTCAGGATGAGAAAGCTCATGAACATGGACAACGGAATGGCCACCCCCACGAACAACGCGTTGCGCAGGCCCAGGAAGAACAAGAGCACGCCGACCACCAGCAACACCCCAAAAATGATGGAGTTCTGAAGCTCCTCCACTTGGGTCTGGGTCATGTCACTTTGGTCGTTGGTGATGGACACCCCCAGGTTTCGTGGCAGCACGTTTTGCTTGGCCTCGTCGATGATGGCGTTGATGGCCGAAGACGCCTCCAGCAGATTCTCACCAGCGCGTTTCACCACGTCGAGGGAGACCACCGGGCGCGTGTATTCCCGGGCAAAGCTTTCCGCTTCTTTCTCCACGAACGCCACAGTCGCCACATCCCGAAGGTGGATGATGTTGCCTCCTTCAGCTTTGATGATGACGTTTTCCAATTCTTCCACACTGGTGAAATCGCCCTCCACCTGCACGCTTCTGCGCACCCCATCCATGAGGAGGTCGCCGCCAGAAATCGTCAGATTTTCCGCAGCGATGGCCCCGGAGATGTCGTTGAAACTGACCTGCATGGCCTCGGCCCGCAGATGGTCCACCTCAATCTCCACCTCGAGGTCGCTGATGCCCTGGATGTCCACCTTGCTGATTTGGGGCAGCGCCTCGATTTCGTCTTCGAGGTACTCGGCGTACTTCTTCAAATCCTGCAACCGGTAATCCCCACTCAGGTTGATGTTCATCACCGGCATGAGTTCGCTGAAGTTGAGCTCCATGATGCTGGGGTCGGCAGGGAGGTCGGTGGGGAAATCGGGGTCGGCCTTCGCCTTGTCCACGGCGTCCTTCACCTTTCGCAACGCCTCGGTGGGAGTCACGTCGAAGTTGAACTTGATGTCGATGGCGCTGAACCCCTGTACGCTGGTCGACGTGATTTCGTCGATGCCTGAGATGGTGTTGATCTCCTTTTCAAGGGGTCGGGTCACCAGCTTTTCCATGTTCGCAGGGCTGTTTCCAGGGTAGGCCGTGCTGACAAAAATCTCCGGCACCACGATCTCGGGGAACGCCTCCTTGGGGACCGACAGGTAGCTGCTGATGCCGGACAACGTGATGATGGCAATCAAGACGAAGACCGTGGTCTTGTTTTGAATGCTCAACGTTGTCAGGCCAAACTCGCGCAACTTGAGCTTGCTTTGGTTCTGTTCACTCATGGTCTTGGGCTCAGGATTCGATCAATGCCACGCGTTCGCCGTCCACCACACGCGCGGCGCCACGGTCGATGACGCGGTCGCCCGGCGCCAAGCCGGATTGGATGAGAAGCATGCCGTCGGCCATGGTCCCCGCCTCCACCGTTTGCTTCTTGGCCACGTCTCCGCGCACGACGTACACGAAGTCCTGGCCTTGGGCGTCTTGCTGCACCAACGACGTGGGCAACGCCAGCGCGCTGTCCAAGGCAAGGTCGGTGATGTGCACCGTGGCCACCATGTTGGGCAACATTTTGGCGTCGCTGGGCAGGTCCACGGTCAAATCGATGGTCCGGTTGGCCGCGGTGATGTACTGGCCCACCCGGCGGATTTGGCTTTGCATGTCGCCCTCGAACCCACGCACCTCGATGCGCACGGGCTGGCCTTTCTCCACACTTCCTGCGTAGTGGTCGCTCACAGAAGCGCGGATGTAGAGGTCGCTCAGATCCACCACGCGCACCACGGGCATGGGGGGAGACGCCATCTCACCGACGTTGGCGAACACGCGGTCCACCACCCCGCTGAACGGGGCGCGGATGGTCGCCTTGTCCACCTGCTCGTCGAGGGTGGCCAGGCTGCGTTCCAGCGCTTCGACCCCGGCGCGGGCTTGGAGATATTCGACCTCCGACCCGATGTCCTTGTTCCACAAGCGCTCCTGACGCTCGAACAGGGTCTGGGCCAACTCGAGTTGGGTCGTCAATTCGGCGCGCTGCTTCTGGAGCACGTCGGTGTTGATGCGCAGGATGGCCTCGCCTTTGGCGACTTGCGTGCCTTCCTCAACCAGCACGGCGTCGACCACGCCGGGGAATTCGGCCAAGATGTTGGCCACGCGGTCGGTCTCCACGTTGCCTTGCACGGCGAAGCTGTGGGCGAACGGGGCCCACTCCATGGTGCGCACCCCGACGCGGGTGAGGCGGGCGGTGGGGGCGGAGGCGGCTTCCTCGGCTGGCGCCGCAGGTCCACCGCATTGGGTCATTCCGACGACGAGGGCCAAGGCGGCCATCACACGGGGGAGGTGGGATGTCAAGTTCATGGTTGTGGGTTGGAGGCGATGAGACGTTGTTGTGCATTCAGCCACGCGAGTTGCGCGCCGATGAGGTTGCCCTCAGATTCGATGAGTTGGTTTTGGGCGTCGTTGAGCTCAAAGCTGCTGCGCACCCCTTCTTTGTGGCCCGCTTCGATGCGTTCCAAAATGCGCGAGGCCAAATCCCGCTGCTCCCGCGCCGTGCGCAACGCCGCTTCGGCGTCGAGGAACGTGGCTTTGGCGTTGTCGAATTCCAACTTCGCCGCTTCCACCATTTGGCGGTACCCGCTCTGGGCGTTCAAGACTTGAAGTTTGGCTTTCTCCACACGCTGGCGTCCCCCGAAGCTGGTCCACACCGGCATGCTCATGGAGAGGCCGACGATTTGGTTGGGGTACCAATTGTTTTGGTCTTCAAGCACCGGGAAATCCGGGTCCCGGAACGCTTGTTGGCTCGTGCTGTAGAATCCCGCGATCTGGGGCAGGCCCTCGGCGCGGCGGTTCTTCACGTCGAGCTCGGCCAACGCCACGTACTGCTCCTGCTCCTGCAGCGACGGCACCGTGGCCAAATTCAACTGCGCTTGGACAGCCGCCGGCACTTCCGCTTGGGTCAGGTCTTCCAGCTTGTCCGTCAACTCCACGTCCGAATCCACAGACATGCCGCATTGGAACAGCAACAGCTTCGCCGTGAGCTCCGCCTGGAGGCGCGCCGTGCCCAACTGTTGCTCCAGCGTCTGCCGGGTCAAGGTCAGGCGGTCGGCGTCGACCGATTCCACAAAGCCTTCCTCAGACATCGCACGCAACTCAGATTCCGACTGGGCGACCAGAGTCAGCGCTTTGTCCAAGGTCGCCTCGTTGGCTTGGGCGGCCAGGGCCGTCGCGTAGGCCTCCGCCACCATGCGGCGTGTGTCCACAGCCGTGCGTTCGACCGCGAGGTCCTTCGCGTCCGCCAACACCTTGGCCGCTTGCACGCCCACGAGGTAACTCCCGCTGAAGATGAGCTGGGTCACATTCAACCCCGCGGTCAACGACTGGGTGGTCCCAAACGAAAACTCCAACACCATGTCTTCTTGCGCAGTGGGGTCAAACGAGGACGCGGGCACAACCTGGGTGGGAATGTCAATGAAGTGATTGAAATCCACGCTTCCGGTCACCTGCGGCAACCCTGTGGCGAGCAATTCCTTGACGTCCCGGTTCGCCACTTCCACGTCAATCATGGCGCGCTCCATGGCGTACGCCTGGTCAAGCGCCTTGTCCTGGGCCTCGGCCAGGCTCAGCGACGTCTGCGCCCACCCCGTTGTCGGAGTGACCAGCAGCGTGCTCCACACCAAGCCCATCACGGCCGTGTTCATTGAGAGAATCTTCATGTTTGATCCTTGAGTTTTTGTTCCAAATGGGCAAGCCCCTGCAGGCTGGCGATACCACGGATGTGGTACGTGAAGAGGGCTTGAAAATGTTCTGCCAGCGGGCGGGCCAACGTGCCGTCTTCCGCTTGCTTCACCATGTCCTCCACCAGGGCCAAATGCAAATCGGCCACCGCATCCACGTTCAAATCCGAGCGATACAACCCCTCCTCCATGCCGCGGTGTACGTTGTGCTTCACCACGCGCCGCACCATGGCCCGACGGCGGCTGAACGTCGCCTCGAACACCTTGGGATAGTGCTTTTTCAAATCGAACAACACCGTCGGATTCATCGCCGACAGCATGCTCCGCTTCTCCTCCATCTCCTGAAGCGCCACGTCGATCGCGTTGCCCTGCGACGACATCACCTCGTCCATCCGCTTCTCCAACCCGTCGAGGTGGCTGGTAAGTGCTTGGGACACCAAGTCTCGTTTGTCGCGAAAGTGCTTGTACAAGGTTTTCTTGGAGCAGGCCAAGTGTTTGGCCAAATCGTCCATGTTCAGGGACTTGATGCCAAACCTGGCGAACAGGCCTGCGCAACGCTCACGCAGCTCGGCGGCACGCGCTTCCTCGCCCACAGGGGTGTCCAACATGGATGGGGTCTCGTTCAAAGCGCCGCAAAACTACGACGCAATGCACGCACAGGAAACGAAAAAAACGCAAATCGTTTCCCCTGAGCGCTTGTCCCTCGTTCAGGTCAATTCAAGGTGCCACCCAGACACCAGGCCTTCGAGGTCTTCTCGGCGAAACTTCGCCCCGCGAACGCCGTTTTCGTCCGGCCGGATGCGCCAACCGGTGGCCGAACGAAAATCAGCGCCTTCCAACCGCGTGCGTTCGAACACCGCATCTGTCAAGTCCACGCCATCGAACACCACGCCTTCCAGGTTGGCTCCAGTGAAATCAGCGCCATGGGCTCGACCCCCTTTCCAGGCCACGCCCTTCGCGTCCATCCCTTCAAAGTACGCGCTGTCTGCAACGCACTCCTCCAACCGAACCACCAACCCAAGCGTGTTGCACGACGTAAAATCGAACCCCACCACCTTGCAGCCCTGGAACGTGACATCTTGAAGCCCCAGGCCCAGGGTTCTGACGTTGCTCAAGTCGCATTCCACAAACGTGCACTCCTCGAAACGCGCGCCTCGCAGGTCCTTTCCCGACCAGTCGGCGCCTTCAATGGTGCAGGCTTCAAACCGGGCGTCTCGCAAATCTCCCCATTCCGTCTCGCGGGTGAACCGCTGGTCGTACGCGTCCATGGCCATTCAGGACAGGGCGCTCGAGATCACGTCGTCTGCCGCGTGGTTGGCGCGGGTCACCGTCAGTTTTGGCTCCACCTCCATGGCGCGGTCGATGGCCCACTGGGCCCCGGGGTTTCGCGCCCAGCTGCGCCGCGCGATGCCGTTGTTGACGTCCCAATGCAGCATCGAGCGGAGACGGCGCTCGCTGTCCTCGGTGCCATCGATGAGCATGCCAAATCCCCCGTTCATCACCTCACCCCAGCCGACGCCTCCGCCGTTGTGCAAGCTGATCCACGTGGCCCCCCGGAAGCTGTCTCCCACGAAGTTGTGGACAGCCATGTCTGCGGTGAATGCTGATCCGTCGTAAATGTTGCTGGTCTCGCGGTACGGGCTGTCGGTGCCACTGACGTCGTGGTGGTCCCGGCCCAAGACCACGGGCCCCTTCAAGCGGCCATCTCGGATGGCGTCGTTGAACGCCGAGGCAATCTCTGCGCGGCCATGGGCGTCGGCGTACAAAATGCGCGCCTGCGACCCCACCACGAGCTTGTTGGCCTTCGCCTCGCGAATCCAGCGCAGGTTGTCTTGCATTTGTTGCTGGATGTCCTCCGGAGCTTCGCCCATCAGGCGCTCCAACACCTCCGCCGCAATGGCGTCGGTGGTGTCCAGGTCTGCGGAATCGCCGCTGCAACACACCCAGCGGAACGGCCCAAAGCCATAGTCGAAGCACATGGGCCCCATGATGTCTTGGACGTACGAGGGGTACCGGAATCCGTCACCGTCTTCCGCCAAGATGTCCGCCCCGGCCCGGCTCGCTTCGAGCAAGAAGGCGTTTCCGTAATCAAAGAAGTACGTGCCGCGAGCCGTGTGCTTGTTCACCGCGGCGGCGTGCCGCTTGAGCGAGTCTTGAACATGCGTCCTGAAAGTGTCTGGGGCTTCTGCCATCATCACATTGGCGTCGTCGAAGGACAGACCTGCTGGATAGTACCCGCCAGCCCACGGATTGTGCAAGGACGTTTGGTCCGACCCCATGTCCACCAGGACATTCTCTTCGTCAAACTTCTCCCACACGTCGACCACGTTGCCGAGGTAGGCGAACGACTCGGCACGCTTCGCCTCGCGGGCCTCGCGGACCTTGGCGGTCAATTCGTCCAGGTCGGTCACCACATGGTCCACCCACCCTTGCTCGTGACGTTTGTAGGCCGCTGCTGGATTCACCTCCGCGGTCACGGACACGCAACCGGCGATGTTCGCCGCCTTGGGTTGGGCGCCGCTCATGCCACCCAAACCCGCCGTGACAAACAACTTGCCGGCCAAGCCGTCCGTGGTTCCCGTCACGCCGCGCTTCTTGTCGATCATCCGGCCCGCATTCAACACGGTGATGGTGGTGCCATGCACAATGCCTTGAGGACCGATGTACATGTACGACCCTGCGGTCATTTGGCCGTACTGGCTGACGCCCAAGGCGTTCATGCGCTCCCAGTCGTCGGGCTGGCTGTAGTTCG
>JBMZAB010000010.1:0-71435 GCA_049610985.1 Flavobacteriales bacterium
CGCCGGTTCCGCCAGACATTGACGTGCCACAAGCCAAGGAGCAGAACGTCTTCAACGTGAAGGTGAACTTCCTCGACCAGTTGCTGGTGGAGGGCGAGCCCCTGGACTTGGAACAACTGAAGGACAAGGCCAAGAACTTCCTCATCGCCACCGGCGACGGTGTGATGTCCCACCCTGTGGGGCCCCAAACCGTGAACCGCAACCGTGAAGTGGTCATGGTGACCGGCGCCAACGGCAAAACCAACGCGGCGTTCCCAGAACGCGTGTGGGTGCGGAAAGGCGAGGTCAAGCTGCGAATCGCCGAATACGAACAGTTTGTGGCGGCCGCCGACACCGACAAGAAGAAGGATGCGTTTGGCAAGGTGCTCGACAACTGGCGCCAAAAGCTGACCACCATCGAATTGTTGGGCGGCGACTACAAAGAGCTCCCTTCGTCGGCCCTGATCTCCATGCAGAACGACAACAACACCACCTACAACACGTACCTCTCGGTGCAGAACGAATTGCAGTCTGCCGTGAACGAGTTGCGTGACGAGTTGGCGTTGGAGAAGTTTGGCATGAGCTACGCGCAGATGGAGGACATCTACGACCGCAACAAGGAAGACAAGAAGACCCTGGACAAAATCACCGCCGTACGTGCTGTGTACCCGCAACGGATTTCCGAAGCGGAGCCACGTGACGCCAGCGCCAACTACTACTGATCATGGGAAAGTTTCGCAAAGGAGGCAAGCGTGAAATGGGGGCCATCTCGACGGCATCCCTTCCAGACATTGTGTTCATGCTGCTGTTCTTCTTCATGGTGGCCACCGTGCTGCGTACAGAAGAGGAAAAGGTCCGCGTGATCCGTCCCGAAGCCTCGGAACTCTACAAAATCGAGAAGAAGCACCTCATCCGCTACGTGAACATTGGACCCCCAATGGACCGTCGTTACGGCACTGAGCCGGTGGTGCAGCTCAACGACCAGTTCTCCAACGCTGGCGTCATCCAAGACTGGATCGCCAAGGAGCGCACCACCCTCGCTGAAGCTGAGCAAAGCAAGATGTGGGTGTCGTTGAAAGTTGACAAAGACACCAAGATGGGCGTGGTGACCTCCGTGAAGCAGGAGCTTCGCAAGGCGTCGGCCTTGAAGGTGTTGTACTCGGCGTCCAGCCGCGACCGCACTGGAAGCTCGGAGTACTGATCCGACTTCAACTTTATTGAGAAAAGCCCTGGCCATCCACCGGGGCTTTTTCGTGGCCCAGGATCTTGTCGGCCAGGACCGAGCTGAGCTTCACCAGGCTCTCTTCTGTCCATCCCGCCACGTGGGGCGTCAGGAGAACCCGGCGGTCCGCCAGCAGGCGCTCAAACGCCGCCCGCACTGCAGGGTCGGCCATCTCCGACAAGGACTCCAGCGATCGCCCTTCAAACTCCAATACGTCCAGTCCTGCCCGCCACAACATTCCTGCGTCCAGGGCGTTCAAAAGGTCTGTGGTGCGCACAATGGGTCCGCGGGCGGTGTTCAGGAGCACGATGGGCTTGGCCCACATGGCCAGCCACGTGGCGTCCACCAGGCCCTTGGTTTCCTCGGTCCACGGCAAGTGCAGACTCACGACATCGGCCTCGGCGTGCAGTTGCTCGAGCGGTGCGGGTGTGACGTGGGGCAGGGGCCGGTCTACGGAAGGCGAGTCGCCCCAGCCCTCTTTGTGTTTGTCGTATGCCAGGACCTGGCATTCGAAACCACTCAAACGTTGGGCGAAGGCGTGGCCCATGTGGCCATACCCGACGATGCCCACGGTCATGTTTTTCAATTCGCGGCCACGGTGGGCTTCCCGCAACCATTGGCGTTCCCGAATGGTGGCGTCGCCGGACTGGATGTGGTTCAGGAGGTTCAGCAACAGGCCGGTGGCGTGCTCGGCCACGGCATCGCGGTTGCCCTCCGGGCTGCTGTGCACTGCGACACCCAGCTCGGCCGCAGCCTCGAGGTCGATGTTCTCGAGCCCGGATCCGCTGCGCGCGATCCATTGCAAGTCAGGCAGGGCACGCAGGAGGTCGGCTGTCACCCGGATGCGGCTGCGAAGCACGAGGGCGTGGACGGGCGTGGTTTGGGCCGCGGCAAGCAAGGCCTCCCGCGTCAGGATCGTCGCGTCGTGGCACGTCATGCCGGCCGCTTCAAGGCGCGCTTGAAGGACGGGGTGCACCGTGTCGAGAAACCAAACGTGGAAGTCCGCCCCGCGTGTCATGCGCGTCAGGCCATGAGGCTCGCCACCAACGAGCCGATGCTGAAGTAAATGACCAGCCCCATGATGTCGTTGGCGGTCGTGATGAAGGGCCCGGTGGCCAAGGCGGGGTCGATGTTGCGCTTGTCCAGCATCAAGGGGACAAACGCCCCGAAGAGTGCTGCAAAGACGATCACACACAGCAAGGAGGCGCTGACGGTGGTGCTCAGGGTCCACCCAAACCCAAGCGCGATGCTGGTGAGCAGGATGACCGCAGAGCAAATCAACCCGTTGACCAGGCCCACGCTCAATTCCTTGAGCAGGCGGCCCACAAGGTTGCCCATGTTCACGTTGGCCGAGGCCAATCCTTGCACCACGATGGCCGAGGATTGCACGCCGACGTTGCCGCCCATCGCCGCAATGAGCGGGATGAAGAGGGCCATTTCGGGGTTGTTCTCGATGTCGAAGGCGCCGATGACGTAGGCGCCGCCAATGCCGCCGCCCAGGCCGATGAGGAGCCAAGGCAGGCGTGCCCGGGTCAGGGCCCACACGCTGTCCTTGCCTTCCACATCTTCCGAGATCCCGGAGGCCAGCTGGTAATCGCGCTCGGCATCTTCAATCAACACGTCCACCGCGTCGTCGATGGTAATTCGGCCCAACAGCAGGCCTGCGTCGTCGACCACAGGCAAGGCCACGAGGTCGTACCGCTCCATCATCTTCACGACCATTTCTTCCGACTCGTCCGCTTGGACAGTCACGAGGTCGTCGTCGTCCTTGAGGTCGCGAAGCACGCTGCGCGCGCTCGAAGCGTTGAGCAAGAGGCTCTTGAGGGAGAGGCGGCCGTTCAGGCGCCCCACTTCGTCCACCACGTAGATGGTATAGATGTTGTCGACGTCGGAGGCCTGGGCGCGGATTTCACGGATGGCGCGGGCCACCGTCCAGTCTTCCTGGACTTTCACGAGTTCCAGGGCCATCAAGGCGCCGGCGGTGCCTTCCTCGTAGTTGAGCAGTTCACGGACGTCGGAGGCCGACTCTTGGTCGTCCACGAGGCGGAGGGCTTCTTCGACTTTGGCCTCGGGCAAATCGGCCAAGGCATCGGCCGCGTCGTCGCTTTCCAACCCCTCGATGACGTCCTCGGCGATTTCCTTGGAGCTCAGCGAGCTCAAGAGCTCCTCCCGGATGTCTTCCTCCAGCTCGGCGATGACTTCCGAGCGTTGGTCGGGGTCCAGCAAGCGGTAGAGGTACAGGGTTTCCTCACGCTTGAGCGCGTCGAAGATGTCGGCCACGTCCTTGGGGTGGATTTCGCCCAAAGTCGCCGCCAACTCCACGTCCTTGCCCGACTCGATTTGAGCCTGCAGGCGGTCGAGGAAGTCCCGTGTCAGCTCAAGCATGGCCCAAAGGTAAGGGCCCGCAAGGTGCTGGAATCACCTCTTGGCCCGGAAGAAGGCGGTCATCAAGGCGGCGGCTTCGTCGGCCAGCAACCCGCCTTGGCATTCGGTCTTGGGGTGGAGCATGGTGAGTTCGCCGTCGAATTTGGAGTGGCCTCGCTTTTCGTCTTTGGCCCCGTAGACCACGCGGCCAATGCGGGTCCAAAACGCGGCACCCGCGCACATCGGACATGGCTCCAGCGTCACGTACAGCGTGCACTTGTCGAGGAACTTGCCGCCCAGGTACTCCGAGGCGCTCGTGAACGCCTGCATCTCCGCATGGGCGGTGAAATCCCTCAAGCGCTCGCAGAGGTTGTGCGCCCGGGCGATGACCTGGCCTTGGGACACGATGACTGCCCCAACCGGCACCTCGTCCATGGTGGCGGCGGCCTCGGCTTCTTTCAAGGCCATGTTCATGAATCGGACGTCGTCGTCGGTGAAGGGAGCGCTCATGCGTGGGCAGGTTGATGGGTGTGCAGCCATTGTTCAAGCAGGTCAAACACACGAACGTTGGCCGGTTCGTCGGGCAAAGATCCAGTGGCGTGCTCCGGCAAATCGCCGGCCTCAAGTTGTTTTTGGGTCAGGCATGTGAAGCCAAACCGAGACCCCCACAGCTTTCCCAGGGCTTCCTGCTCGGGCTGGCCCGGCGTGGGAACGAGGATGGCGCGGGCGCCCAGGGCCGCCAAGTCGAGCTGCGAGCTGTACCCGCTCCGGCACACCACGGTCTCGGCTTCCTGAAGCGCCGAGGCCAACTCCGCGTCGCTCGGGTCGCACCAGGTGGTGATGTGGCCGTCCACCTGAACGCCGCCGCCGGGCTTGCCGGCGATGACAAGGCAAGGCCCATCTGAGTCGGCCATCCAATCGCGCAGGGCCGCTTCCATCAGCCCGCGGTGGGGTTCTAGGCCGCTGACCATGCCGACTTTGTGCCAGGTTCGAGGCGGGCTGTCTTGGCGGTGCTTGGCCAAACGGCTCAACACGCCCACGTACTCGGTGCGGGGGTGGACGTCCGCGGCCGCCAGGTGGCCGCTGAGGGACAAGGGCCCGGGCTCGGTGTCGGGCACCCACAGTTGGTCGAAAGCCTTGGCCCAACGCGCCACCACGGTCCGTGCCGCACCCTCGAGGATCCTAGGGGTCGGGACTTGCAACTGGTGCGACATCAGAATCGACGGCACACCAGGGACCGCGGTCCCGTAACAGTTGTCGGAGTAGATGGCGTCGATGCCTTGAGTTTGCACGAAGTCGGACGTCCAGCTGCGTTCCCGCTCGACGTGCGCGACGAAGGCCGGCATTTGGCCTGCGATGCGGAGGAAGTTGCCACGCTTGGCGTATTTGATTTCCGGGCCGGGCTTGTCGTGGAACGTCAGGGCCAACGCTGGGTCGAGGTGACGCTTGAGCCAGGCCAGTGCGGTGCCTTTCGTGGCGACGTGCACATGCCACCCGCACGCCGCTGCATGCTCGATGAGCGGCAAGGTCCGCGTGGCGTGCCCCATGCCCCAATCGAGCAGGGTCACGAGCAGTTGAGGACGGTCTGAGACGGGGGCGTTCATGGTCGAGGTCAAGTTCCTAAATTCGCCCCAATTCAACGAGCATGGGCAAGGGCAAACTTTGGAAATGGGAGGAGAACGCGGAGATGGACAATGTCTTCGAACCCGACCTGCAAGACGCGGTGCAAGGCGCCAACCATCCCTACAAAGGACAGTGGCACAAGGCCGTGTTCAAGAACGACAACCCCATCACCTTGGAACTCGGATGCGGCAAGGGGGAATACACCGTGGGCTTGGCCCGAAAGTGGCCCAACCGCAACTTCATTGGGGTCGACATCAAAGGCCACAGATTTTGGCGAGGGGCCAAGACGGCCAACCAGGAATCTTTGTCCAACGTGGCCTTCCTGCGCACGCGCATCGAATTCATCGACCAGTTCTTTGGGCCAGGAGAGGTCGCCGACA
The DNA here is from genome assembly GCA_049610985.1 of Flavobacteriales bacterium. Classification (GTDB taxonomy): domain Bacteria; phylum Bacteroidota; class Bacteroidia; order Flavobacteriales_D; family Sanyastnellaceae; genus UBA11663. The sequence goes on from JBMZAB010000010.1 coordinate 5,569, forward strand.
TTTGGTTGACTTTCAGTGACCCCCAGCCCAAGGACGAGAAGGGCACCAAGCGCATCACCTCGGGCAAGTTCATCGAGCGGTACCGCCGATTTTTGGCCCCTGAAGGGACGGTGAAGGTGAAGTCGGATAGCGCCTTGCTCTATGCCCTGTCCAAGGAGGACTACGTGGCGGCCGGTTACAGTTTCCTGCACGATTCGGACGACGTCTACGGCGGGTTCCTCGACCGCGTCGACAAGGACCTGCGCGAGGCGCTGGAGATCAAGACGTACTACGAGCAGCGGTGGCTCGCGGAGGGAAAGAACATCCACTTCATGGAGATCTGTCCGCCGGCGTGGGAGGAAGGCCCTTCCGATGCTTGAGCCCAAATCCACCAAGCCCAACCGCGACTTCCCGGAGGAAGTCTTCGACGTGGTCCGGGCCATCCCGCCCGGCCGGGTGACCTCGTATGGGGCCGTGGCCAAGTGCTTGGGGGCGGCCCGCGCCAGCCGTCGTGTGGGCTGGATCCTGAACAAGAGTTTTGGGGTGACGCCTCCCGTGCCAGCGCACCGCGTCGTGAACCGTCAAGGGATGTTGACGGGCGCGATTCACTTTCCAGCAGACCGGCCGATGGACGTCATGCTCGAGGCGGAAGGTGTGGTGGTGAAGGACGGGTGTGTTGTGGACTTTGAGGCTGTGTTTTGGGACCCCTTGTCCGAACTTTGACCCCATGAGCAATTGGACGAACGACGCCATCCTCGACGCGTTGCGCGGGGTGATTGAACCGGAGCTGGGCAAGGACGTTGTTTCCCTCGATTTGGTCGAGGTGGAAGGCGCCGCCGGGGACCACGGCGAAGGCCTGACGCTGACGGTGAAGTCCAGCAACCCTGCCATGCACGCCCGCAAGCGCATGCAGGAGGCGGTCGAATTCGCGTTGGAACGCGTCTTCGGCAAGCCTGTGTCTTGCGAGGTAAAGGTGATTCCACTCAAGCAGGAGGAGCGCACGCTCGAGACCCGCAAGGTTCTGCCCAGCGTGGAGCACGTCATCGCCATCGCCTCCGGCAAGGGCGGGGTGGGCAAGAGCACGGTGTCGTCCAACCTCGCCGTGGCCTTGGCCCAACTCGGTTATAAGGTCGGCCTGGTCGACGCGGACATCCACGGCCCAAGCGTGCCGACCATGTTCGACGTGGCCGGGGAGAAACCCCAGCCCGTGGAGGTGGAAGGCAAGACCAAAATCGAGCCCATCGAGCAGTACGGCGTCAAGGTCTTGTCCATCGGCTTCTTCGCCGACCCAGACCAGGCGATTGTGTGGCGCGGCCCCATGGCCAGCCGTGCGCTCAATCAGCTGTTCACCGACGCCGATTGGGGCAAGCTCGATTTCATGATCGTCGACCTGCCTCCAGGCACCGGCGACATCCACCTGTCCTTGGTGCAGCAAATCCCGCTTTCCGGCGCCGTCATCGTGAGCACGCCGCAAGACGTGGCCTTGGCCGACGCGCGAAAAGGCGTGGGCATGTTCCGCTTGGATGAATTGAAAGTTCCCGTGCTGGGCATGGTCGAAAACATGGCTTACTTCGTGCCGCCCGACATGCCGGAGAAGAAGTACCACATCTTTGGCCGCGACGGGGTCAAGCGCCTGGCCGACAGCCTGGAAGCGCCCTTCCTTGGCGAGTTGCCTTTGCTGCAAACCATCCGTGAAGCTGGCGATGCAGGCCGTCCTGCCGCCCTCCAAACCAACGGCGAAGCCGCCGCCGCGTTTCGGGCCGTCGTCGCTAACTTGCTGAAGCAACTCGGCAAAGAAGTTTGACATGGCGATCCCCAGCGTGCAAGAACGCGTGGAAACCACGCTCCAGGAACTCCGGCCCTACCTTGAAGCGGACGGGGGTGACATCCGTTTGGTGGAAATCACGGACGACCTTGTGGCGCGCATCGAATTGATGGGGGCCTGCGCGGATTGCTCCATGATCAACATGACCCTGAAGGGCGGCGTGGAGTCGGCGCTGAAAAAGGCCGTGCCGGAGCTTACGGCGATCGAGGCCATCAACCTTCTTTGAAGGCGGATTCGTAAAATTCCTTCAGTGAACACCCCACGTCCTGCGTTGTTGGGTGAGTACTTTTGCCTTCGACATGATTCAAACGGACATTCTGATCATCGGTGCGGGCCCATGCGGCTTGTTCACGGTCTTTGAAGCGGGCTTGCTGAAGCTGCGTTGCCACCTCATCGATGCCCTGCCACAACCTGGTGGGCAATGTGCAGAGATCTATCCCAAGAAGCCCATCTACGACATTCCCGCCTACCCAAGCATCCTGGCCGGCGATTTGGTCGACCAATTGATGGAGCAGGCGGAGCCTTTCAAGCCCGGGTTCACTTTGGGGGAGCGTGCCGAGACGATTGTCAAAGACGACGAAGACCAATTCATCGTGACCACCAACCGCGGCACGGTGCACCGCGCGCCCATCATCGCCATCGCCGGCGGCTTGGGGTGCTTTGAGCCCCGGAAGCCGCCCATCGCCAACCTTGCCGACTTTGAAGACAAGGGGGTGGAGTACATGATCAAGGACCCCGAGTTTTACCGCGGCAAGCGCGTGGTGATCAGCGGGGGAGGAGACAGCGCCCTCGATTGGACCATTTTCTTGGCCGACGGCGTCGCCAGCGAAGTCACCTTGGTGCACCGCCGCGACGGATTCCGCGGTCACCTTGACAGCGTCCAAAAGGTCATGGACCTCGCCGAGCAGGGCAGGGTTCGCCTCTTGACCAACGCCGAAGTCGTGGGCACGGAGGGCGACGGCAAGCTAGAGACCTTGACCGTGAAGCACAAGTCCGAAGGTGAGATGACGATCGAGACGGACCATTGGGTGCCGTTGTTTGGCCTGAGCCCCAAGTTGGGCCCCATCTCCGACTGGAACTTGAACATCAGCAAGAACGCCATCGAGGTCGACACCTTCGATTACAGCACCAACGTGCCTGGCATCTACGCCATTGGGGACATCAACACCTACCCCGGCAAGCTTAAGCTCATCCTCTGCGGCTTCCACGAGGCCACGCTGATGGTGCAGAGTGCGTTCAAGCGCATCTACCCGGACAAAAACTTGGTGTTGAAGTACACCACGGTGAACGGCGTGGCTGGTTTCTAACTTGGCGGCATGAGCATGATCAAAGTGACGGTCGTCGACCGCGAAGGCCAATCCCACGAACTCGATGCCCCCACCGACATGGGGATGAACATGATGGAGCTGTGCAAGAGCGCAGAGCTCCCTGTGGAAGGCACATGCGGCGGCATGGCCATGTGCGCCTCGTGCCACATGTACTTGCGCAGCGACCACGCCCTTCCCGAAAAGTCAGACGACGAGGAAGACATGCTGGACGAAGCGTTTCACGTCACCGACGAGAGCCGCTTGGGATGCCAAATCCACATGGCCGACGACCTCGACGGCCTCGTGGTGGAGCTCGCCCCAGTTGGCTGATCGGCCAGTCAGCCCCGGTTCGTGTAGTGGGCCTCGTAGTACTTCTGGTACTCTCCTGACGTCACCTCCTCCAACCAGTCCTGGTTCTCGAGGTACCAATCCACGGTGCCTGCCAACCCTTCCTCAAACGTGACGCTGGGCTTCCAACCCAGTCGAGCTTCCAAGTGCGACGCGTCAATCGCGTACCGCATGTCGTGCCCGGCCCGGTCCTTCACGAACGTGACGAGGGACTCGGAGTGGCCAGGCTCGCGCCCTAGTTTGGCGTCCACCAACTCAATCAGCTTGTGGACCAAATCGATGTTGCGCCACTCGTTCAACCCACCCACGTTGTAGGTGTCGCCCACCCATCCGCGGTGCAGGATGACGTCGATGGCCGTGGCGTGGTCTTCCACCCACAACCAATCCCGCACATTCACGCCTTCCCCATAGATGGGCAGCTCCCGTCCTTCGACGATGTTGCGAATCATCAAGGGGATGAGCTTCTCCGGAAATTGGTGCGAGCCGTAGTTGTTGGAGCAGTTGGAGATCACCACGGGCATGCCGTAGGTGTGGTGGTACGCCCGCACCACATGGTCGCTGGATGCCTTGGACGCGCTGTACGGCGACCGTGGGTCGTACGGCGTGGTTTCAGTGAACAGCCCGTCTTCGCCCAACGACCCGTACACCTCGTCGGTGCTGATGTGGTAGAAGAGCGACGTGTCCATGCATCTGCGCGCCGTCCAGGACGTTTTCGCCGCATTCAACAGCGCTGCTGTCCCCAAGATGTTGGTCTCCAAAAAGGCCAAAGGATTCTCAATGCTTCGATCCACGTGACTCTCCGCCGCGAGGTGCACCACCGCGTCGAACGCATGCTCTTCAAACAACTTGGCCAACAGCGCTGCGTCTTGAATGTCGCCCTTGACGAAGGTGTGCTGCGCGTCGCCCTCCACATCTCGGAGGTTGGACAAATTCCCGGAGTACGTCAGCGCGTCCAGGTTGACAATGCGCACCTCTTCATGGTTCCGCAGCAACGTGCGGACCACGTGCGAGCCGATGAACCCTGCACCGCCGGTGACAAGCACCGATTGAAACGTTCGAGGTTGGTGGGGGGCTTGTGGCTCAGTCATGCAGAGGTGAAGGTACGCTCAGAGGCTCCAGTAATCGAGGTCGCCCGTCTTGCCACGGAACACGCCTTTGACGTCGATGACTGTGCCTTGGGCGTTTTTCAGCAACCGTGCAAATTCAACTTGGGTGAAATTCTCAAAATCGTCGTGATTCACGGCCACCACCACGGCGTCGTAGCCTTCGCTGCGAGGGGTGTCGACAAGTTCGAGGTCGTATTCCCGACGAACCTCTGCGGCGTCGGCCTTTGGGTCCAAAACGTCGACCTTGACGTTGAAGGACTCCAATTCACGGACAACGTCAATCACTTTGGTGTTCCGGATGTCAGACACATTCTCCTTGAAGGTCAGCCCCATCACAAGGACGTTGGCTTCCAAGGGGTTGATGCCCTTGGTCAGGAGGCGTTTGACCGTCTGTTTGCCCACGTAGAACCCCATGCTGTCGTTGACGTAACGTCCGCTGTTGATGACCCTGGCGTGGTACCCGAGCTTGTTGGCTTTCCAAGTGAGGTAATAAGGGTCCACGCCGATGCAATGTCCACCGACAAGACCGGGCTTGAAATGCTGAAAGTTCCACTTGGTGGCGGCAGCTTCGAGCACGTCGAGCGTGTCGATGCCCACCTTGTCGCAGATGATGCTGAGTTCGTTCACCAAGGCGATGTTGACGTCGCGCTGGGTGTTTTCAATGATCTTGGACGCCTCTGCCACGCGAATGCTCGGGGTCCGATGCGTCCCTGCCTGGACGACCAAATCGTAGGTCTGGGCCACAGTGTCAAGGGTGCGCTCGTCGCAAGCCCCGACCACCTTCACGATGGTCTCCACTGTGTTGACTTTGTCCCCTGGGTTGATGCGCTCCGGGCTGTAGGCCACGAAAAAGTCTTCACCCATGTTCAGCCCGCTCGCAGCTTCGAGTTGTGGGACGCATTCGTCTTCGGTGCACCCTGGATATACCGTGCTCTCAAACACGACAATGTCTCCCTTTTTCATGTGGGCACCCACCGTCCGTGAGGCGGAAAGGAGGGGCTCCAAGTCGGGCTCACGGCTCCCCAGCAGCGGGGTGGGCACGGCCACAATGTGGAACGAGGCGTTGGCCAATCGGCATGGATCGGAGGTGAACGTCACCTTCGCGGATTCAATTTGTGCGGTCGACACTTCCCCGGATGGGTCGACGCCCGCCTTCAGGGAGGCGACTCGGGCATCGTCGATGTCGTACCCCAGAACTTCCACGTGCTTGCCAAAAGCCACGGCAATTGGGAGCCCCACGTAGCCCAGCCCGACCACAGAAATGGTTTGGATGCCTTGAGGAGTCATGGTCGTTCTGGATGTGGAATCAACCGACCGTCATGAAGGAGATAGCGCGTCTTCTCCGAGGGGCAAACCGCGACCCCCACATCGTCCAACAACAACCATTCTCCCGCGTGGGACACCCATCCCATGTGTTTGGCGGGCACGCCGCCCACCAATGCAAAGGCTGGGACATCTTGCGTGACGACGGCGCCGGCGGCCACCATGCAATGCTCTCCCAGGGTGACACCACAACGGATGGTGGCGTTGGCGCCAACGGTGGCGCCCCGCTGAACGAGGGTGGATTCGTATTCGCCGCGGCGGTTGACCGCGCTTCGCGGGTTGCGGACGTTGGTGAACACACACGAGGGCCCCAAGAAGACGTCGTCCTCAATGGTCAAGCCCTCATAGAGACTCACGTTGTTTTGGATTTTGACGTTGGCGCCGATGCGGACGTTCGAAGCCACGAAGCCGTTTTGGCCCAAACTCGTTCCAGCCCCTAAGAGCGCGCCAGGCATGACGTGACAAAAGTGCCACACCTTGACGCCGGCTTCTAGCACGGCCCCCTCCTCCACGACAGAAGAGGGGTGCACGAAGGGCGGGTTGGTGGACTGCGCTTGCGACATCAGCGTGTGTAGGATTCGAAGTCTTTGTGCTCGCTCCGGTGCAAGTCTTCTTGGGTCAGCCCCTTGAAGAATTCGTACGTCCGCCGCAGGCCTTCTGCCCGGTTCACTGTGGGTTCCCATCCGAGAACTTCCCGTGCCCGTGAGATGTCGGGGCGCCGTTGGCGTGGGTCGTTGACAGGCAGGGGCTTGTGGGCGATGTCCACGTCTGAACCGGTGAGGGCCAAAATTTCACGTGCAAAGTCGGCGATGGTGATTTCGTCCGGGTTGCCGATGTTGACGGGACGAGACTCGTCGCTGAAGTGCAACCGCACGATGCCTTCGACGAGGTCGTCGACGTAGCAAAAGCTTCGGATTTGAGAGCCATCGCCAAAGACGGTCAAGGGCTCGCCACGCAAGGCTTGGCCGATGAACGCGGGCAAGACGCGCCCGTCGTTGAGGCGCATGCGAGGTCCGTAAGTGTTGAAGATGCGTACAATGCGCGTTTCCAAGCCGTGGAAGGTGTGGTAGGCCATGGTCATGGCTTCCTGGAATCGTTTGGCTTCGTCGTACACGCCACGAGGCCCCACGGCGTTGACGTGCCCCCAGTACTCCTCGTGCTGAGGATGGACCTCGGGGTCGCCGTAAATCTCGCTTGTGGACGCGATGGTGATGCGCGCACCTTTGGCCTTAGCCAACCCCAGGCACCGGTGCACCCCGAGCGATCCCACCTTCAGCGTTTGAATGGGGATTTTCAGGTAGTCGATCGGGCTTGCTGGCGAGGCGAAATGCAGGATGTGGTGCAGGGGTCCGCTCACGTGAATGAACTCAGTCACGTCCTGGTGGACGAAGCTGAAATTCGGAAGCGGCAGCAAGTGGTCGATGTTGCGCATGTCCCCTGTGATGAGGTTGTCCATGGCAACGACCTGAAACCCCTCTTGCACAAAACGATCGCACAGGTGAGAGCCCAAAAACCCCGCCGCACCTGTGATCAGCACGCGTTGAGTTTTGGGGTCGCCGGGCACCATGAACTTTATCATGATTCTGGTTGAAGGATGGGACGTCCGATGCTGCGGTAGGTCCAGCCTGCGCGGGCCATTTTGGCGTTGTTGTAGAGGTTTCGTCCATCGAAAATGACCTTGCCCTTCATTCGCGCCTCCATGGCGGCGAAGTCTGGGTTCCGGAACACCGCCCACTCGGTGCAAATCAACAGGCAGTCGGCGCCGTCAAGCGCATCCAACGCCTGTTGCGCGTAATGGATGGAATCCCCAATTCGGCTTTGAACGTTGGGCATGGCCTCGGGATCGAACGCCACAACCTCTGCACCTTCCGCCAAGAGCTTGTCGATCATGTACAAGGACGGCGCCTCTCGGATGTCGTCGGTTTCTGGCTTGAACGACAGTCCCCACACCGCCACCTTGATGCCCTGTAGGCTTCCTCCGAAGTGCGCTTTCATGGGTTGAAGGAAGATGGTTTTCTGTGCGTCGTTCACGGACATGACGCTGTCCAAAATTTGGAAGTCGAGGCCCACCTCTTTGCCACTTTTGTGCAGTGCCTTGACGTCTTTGGGGAAGCAACTCCCACCGTACCCGATGCCTGAGAACAGGAACCGGTGTCCGATGCGGTTGTCGGTGCCCATGCCCATCCGGATCATGTCGACATCCGCCCCCACTTTCTCGCAGAAGTTGGCCACCTCGTTCATGAAGGTGATTTTGGTGGCGAGGAAGGAGTTGGCCGCGTATTTGGTCAGCTCAGCGCTTCGTTCGTCCATGAACAAAATGGGGTTGCCTTGGCGGACGTACGGCTTGTACAATTCCTCCATCAACTCTTTCGCGCGTTGACCAGAGCAACCCACCACAATGCGGTCTGGTTTGAGGAAGTCGTCCACCGCGAAGCCTTCCCGAAGGAACTCGGGGTTGGCCACCACGTCAAATTCCACGGTGGCGTTGGCGGAGATGGCCGCCTTCACTTTGTCGGCGGTGCCCACAGGCACGGTGCTTTTGTCCACGACGACCTTGTAAGCAGTCATCATGGTCCCAAGTTCATCGGCCACCCCGAGGACGTAGCTCAAATCGGCAGAACCGTCTTCATCAGGAGGGGTGGGCAACGCCAAAAAGATGATGTCTGCGTGGTCGACCGCGGCTTTCAGATCGGTGGTGAATTCCAGGCGGCCCGCGTCAATGTTGCGGAGGAACAACTTGTCCAGGTTGGGCTCGTAAATCGGCACCTCTCCGCCCTGCATGAGCTCCACCTTGGTTTGGTCGATGTCGACGCAAATCACATGGTTCCCAGTTTCAGCAAGGCACGTGCCAGACACCAACCCCACATATCCTGTTCCTACTACGGCAATGTTCATCTACGATTTTTCGGGCGGCCCGTTGGCGACGACACGTCGCGTTCAGACAACGCTTAAAGTTCGGGACAATTGTTCAACCACCAAGGCTTGGATGTCCTCGGTCAATTCGGTGTGCATCGGCAAGGCCAAAATCCGAGCCGCCGCGTCCTGCGACACCGGGGTTCCACCTTCCGCAACTCGCCCCAATTGGGCCATCGCGGGCTGGGCCGAGAGCGCGCCTGGGTAGTATACGGCCGTGGGGATGCCCTGCTCTTTCAGGGCTTCTTGGATGGCAGTGCGGTCGCAGCCAGCCGGCAACATCACGCAGTACTGGTGGAACACGTGCGACGAGTGGGGGTCGCGGTGGGGCGTGACTACGGCGCTGTCGGCCAACATCGCGTCGTACCGCTCGGCAGCGGCTTGACGTCGCGCAATCAAATCGTGGTAGTGGTCGAGTTTGACGTTGAGGAAGGCTGCTTGGAGTCCGTCGAGTCGGGAGTTGATGCCGACCTCGAGGTGGTGGTACTTGCGCTTGGCGCCATGGTTGGCCACGAGTCTGGCTCGGTCGGCCAGGTCGGCATTGCGTGCCATGACGGCGCCGCCGTCGCCAAGAGCGCCGAGGTTTTTGCTGGGAAAAAAGCTGGTGCATCCCATGTCGCCGAGGGTGCCAGCAGGGCCATGCACATTCACGCCACAGTAGACCGACCCAAGGCTTTGGGCGTTGTCCTCCACGAGGTGAAGGCCGTGCGTCTGGGCCCAGGGCACGAGGGCGTCCATGTCGGCGCATTGCCCGAAGAGGTGCACCACAATGACGGCCTTGGTTTTGGCAGAGCGGGCGCGCTCGGCCGAGGCGGGGTCGAGGTTGAAGGTGCGTGGGTCGATGTCTGCGAAGACGGGTGTTGCGCCGACTTCGGCCACGACTTCGGCCGTGGCGATGAAGGAGAAGTCGGGGACGATGACCTCGTCGCCTGGCCCGACGCCGAGCGCACGCAGGGCGAGGTACAGGGCGTCGGTGCCGTTGCCACAGCCGACGACATGGGCGTCGAGCTGGAGGGTGGCGCTGAGTTTGGCCTCGAAGGCCGACACGTGACGCCCGCGGATGAAGGCGGACTCCTGAAGCACCTCGTCCATGGCCCGGTCGAGCTCGGGCCTCAGCCGCGCGTGCAACCCTTGCAAGTCGACCATGTGAATGGGGCCCGAAGGCGCCTGAGAACGGGGTGTGCTCATCGTCAGGAGGCGAAGATAGCGCGTACCTTGGCGGCATGAAACGCCTGACATGGACGTGTGTGTGGGCGGCGCTGTCCCTTGTGGGATGGGGTCAAACCGACCGCAACCTCGACGAGACCTCGGTCCAGTCGCCGCACCTGGGGCTGGTCTTTGGAACCATGGCGCCTCAAGGCGACTGGGCGTCGCAGTTTGGGGCGTTTGGGCAAATCGGTTTGATGGCCGGCTTGAAGACCGAGGGCAACGGCTACATGTACGCGAAGGCCACGTCGTGGAGCGGGGCAGACGTCAACACGATCGGCTTGCTGTCGGACTTGATGAATGACCAGGGCTACATCATCGACAACGAAGGGGACATCGCCCAAATCACGGTGACGGGAAGGGGCGGTCAGTTTGGGCTGGGCGTGGGCAAGGTGTTCCCCACGGCGGCCAGCAACCCCAACAGCGGCTGGCTGCTCAAGGGCGGCCTCGGGTCCATCCACCACAACGTGCACTTCGACTACACCGAGAACCGCATCGGACCGCTTGAAGACGACCGCGTGAAGGGGTACGACCGGATGCGGTGGGGGGCGTATGCGGAGGTTTGGTTTGGGTACTGGCTGATGAGCAGCGACCAGCGGATCAACGCGTTTGCGGGCCTCAGCACAGGCGTGGCCCAAACCCACAGCCTCCGTTCCATCAACTTCGACACCCTCGAACCCAACGAAGCGCGCCTCGTGGAGGGCTGGGTCGGCCTGGAAGCGGGCTGGGTCTTCCACATCTACAAGCGCGCCCAAAAGGAATACTGGTACTGATGCACCCGCGGTTGCTGCAAGTGGGGAGCGTGCTTTGGGCTTGGCTCATGCGGTACGTCGCGGCGTTTGGGCATCACCGCCGGGCGATGGCGCGGGTGGCCATCCGCCATGAAGGCCAAACCGCCGTCCTCGCCCACCGTGGCGCCCCCCTCATGTGGTTCCACGTCGCAAGCCTGGGCGAACTCGAGCAGGCCATCCCCGTCATGCAAGCCCATCGCGCGGCCCATCCGGAGACGCCCTGGCTGCTCACCGTCTACTCGCCCTCGGCCTGGCACCCGCTTCAGTCCAAGAAGCCCGACGGCTGGCGCGACGGCGACCTCCTTGCGGTCCTGCCCGACGACTTCCCATGGACGTGGAAGATGTGGCTGAACCAAGTCCCAATCCGCGCCTTGGCCTTGGCCAAATACGACCTCTGGCCCAACCTTCTTGTGGCTTGCCGCCGCGAGGGCATTCCTGTCCACGCCTTCGCCGCTGCCCCATCCAAGGCCACGCCGAGCACGCCCGCCCTTTGGAAACTCATCAACACCATCAGCGTGCAGGACGACCGGGCCGCGGCGGCCTTTGCCAGTGCCGACATCGCCGCCACGCACGTCGACGGCGACCCCCGCGTGGAACGGGTCCTCACGCGCACCGTCAATCCCGGTGAGCCGTGGAAGGTCTGGGCGTCCAACGCCGCTCAGGTCGTGGTGGCGGGCAGCACGTGGCAAGAAGAAGAACAAGCCCTTCGCACCCTCGATTGGCATCCGCAACGGCGCCTGGTCTTGGTGCCCCACGACATTTCCGAGAGGCACCTCAACGAGGTCGACGCGCTGTGGGAAGGCGGGGCGATCCGCGCCTCGGCTTGGTTGACGCTCGAGCCCACCGAGCGGGAGAAGTGGAGCGTGGTGGTGGTCGACAGCACAGGGAGGCTCTTCGACTTGTACCGAATTGGCACGGTCGCTGTGGTTGGAGGCGGTCACGGCTCGGGCCTGCACAACGTCCTTGAACCGGCCTCGGCAGGCCTGCCCATCGTGACCGGTCCCGAGTTGGGCGGGTTCCGGGAGGCCCATGCCCTCCAGGACTTGGGCGCGCTCAGTGCAGGGGACGTGGCCGACCTGACCAACGCGTGGTTGGCGGACGCGAGGAGTTGCGCGCAGTTTGGGGAGCAAGGTCGCAAGTGGCTCGAAAGCCAGCAGGGCGCTTCGGCCCGAATTGTGGCGCGCTGGGTATGATGCCCGCGCGGGTTGGACCTTGTATTTTTGGACCGCGCTTAGGCATAACCCCACTTCAGGCCCGGATGGTGGAATTGGTAGACACGACAGACTTAAACTCTGTTGACCCGAATGGGTCGTGCGGGTTCAAGTCCCGCTCCGGGTACTCAACGGGAGAGTTCTGAAAAGGGCTCTCCTGTTTTTATTGGGCTTTTTCCAAGATGGCCGTGACCACAGTGGGATCGAGCAGCGTGGAAGTGTCGCCGAAGTTTTCGGTTTCTCCTGAGGCGATTTTGCGAAGGATTCGGCGCATGATTTTGCCAGAGCGTGTCTTGGGCAAGCCAGGCACGATTTGAATCTTGTCGGGCCGGGCGATTTTGCCAATGCCCTCGAGGACGGCTTGTTCGATGTCGGATTTGGTGCGTCCTTCGTCTTCAAGATCGCTTTGGTCGCAGATGACGAAGGCGTAGATTCCCTGTCCTTTGATGGGGTGCTCGAAGCCCACCACGGCCGACTCGACCACAGACTGGGCTTCGTTGATGGCGGATTCAATTTCCGCGGTGCCAAGACGATGGCCAGAGACATTGATGACGTCGTCCACCCGGCCAATCACCCGGTACAGGCCATCCTCGTCTCGTTTGGCGGCATCTCCTGTGAAGTAATGTCCAGGGAAGGGGCGCAGGTAGGTGTTGAGAAAGCGCTCATGGTCGCCGTATGTTGTCCGAATCATGCTCGGCCAAGGCGCTTCAATGCAGAGCAGGCCTTCTTCGTTGGACCCTTCAAGTTTGGCTCCTTGGGCGTCGACCAAGACAGGCTGAATCCCTGGCAAGGGCAGGCCGGCGTGTCCTGCTTTCTGGGGGTGGAGCCCTCCCAAGCCGCTCAACATGATGCCTCCCGTTTCAGTTTGCCACCACGTGTCCACGATGGGACAGCGCTTTTGACCAACAACCTCGTGGTACCAAGTCCACGCTTCTGTGTTGATGGGCTCGCCAACGCTTCCCAGAACTTTCAGGGAACTCAAATCGTGCCGCTCCACTTGTTCGTTGCCATGGGCCATCAGCGCACGAATGGCGGTGGGTGCGGTGTAGAATTGATTGACCTTGTGCTTCTCGCAGATTTCCCAAAAACGCCCTGGTGTGGGAAAGGTCGGCACCCCCTCGAACATGAGTGAGGTTGCCCCGCTGAGAAGCGGGCCGTACAGGATGTATGAGTGTCCTGTGATCCAGCCAATGTCTGCGGTGCACCAATACACGTCGTCGTCGTCGTATTGAAACACATTGGTGAAGGAGTAGGCGGTGTAGACCATGTAGCCCCCGTGGCTGTGGACCACCCCTTTGGGCTTGCCTGTGGAACCCGAGGTGTACAGAATGAATAAGGGGTCCTCGGCGTCCATGGGTTCGGCGGGGCAAGAGGCTCCTTTGGAGGTGGCCAAAAATTCGTCCATCCAGACGTCCCTTCCAGCCTCCATGGCACTCTGTGTGCCTGTGACTTTTTGCACCACCACATCCGTTACAGACGGACATTCCAGCAGGGCCTCGTCGACCACAGGCTTGAGGGGGATGACTTTGTTGCCACGTACACTTTCGTTGGCGGTGATGACGACTTTGGCACTGGCGTCTTGGATCCTGTCTCTCAAGGCTTGCGCACTGAATCCGGCAAACACCACGCTGTGCACTGCGCCAATCCGGGCGCATGCCAGGGTCGCCACGCCCAATTCCACCGTCATCGGCATGTAGAGCACAACGCGGTCCCCCTTGGACACGCCGCGTTGTTTCAGGGCGGCGCCAAACTCGGACACCCGGGCATGCAATTCCGCATATGTCAGCCTCTGGACGTCACCCGCAGGGTCGTTGGGCTCCCACACGATGGCCGTTTTGTCCCCACGATGCTCCAAATGCCGGTCAAGGGCGTTGTGCACAATGTTGACCTTGCCATCGCCAAACCATGTCACATTGCCTTCCCCAAGGCTTCCGGAGAGTCCCATGGTGGGTTCTTGGAACCAATCGAACTGGGAGGCCATGCCAAGCCAAAATCCCGACGGATCCGCGTGGCAGGCTTCGCGATGTATCAGGTAGTCATCGAAAGAGTGGATTCTCAAGGTCATCTCTGGTGCTTTTCGGCAAATTAGTGCGTCCTCGGCCAAAATTCTCCTCAGACGCTTCGGCGGTCGTGCCATTCGAGCATGCAACGTGATGGAAGTCAGTGTGGTTGGGGGTATATTTATGGCAACAACTGAACCCAATGAAGCAGCTTGCCTCCCTCTTTTTGGCCTTGTTGACCTTGACGGCCACAGCCCAAATCAATTACCCGTTCAACCCCGACGAAAACGCCGACGCCTTCATCAGCACGCCTGATTTGATGGAGTTCTTGGTGGTGTTTGGGTACGAATGGGAGCAGGAAGAAATCCAGGTGGACAGCATCCCGTTGTCGATGTATTTGAGCTCGCTCGAGGCCATGATAGAGGCCAGTGCGTTGCCTGAGGGCACCATGCCCGGCCAATTCTTGCAGTGGGATGGAGATTCATGGAATTTGGTGATTCCAAAAGACGGCTGCACTCTCCCTGAGGCGTGCAACTACGACCCCACGGCCCATGTGCTCGACGAGGACAAGTGCATCCTTCAAGACGAGTGCGGCGTGTGTGACGGTCCTGGTGCCATTTACGACTGCGGATGTGCAGACATTCCTGAGGGCGATTGCGACTGTGAGGGCAACGTGGTGGACGCCTTGGGTGCGTGCGGGGGAACATGCGCGGCAGACGAGGACGGCGACGGCATTTGCGACGATGGCGATTCTTGCGTGGGCGAGGCGGACGAATGCGGCGTGTGCAACGGTCCGGGGGCCATCTATGGATGTGGCTGCTCTGACGTCCCTGAAGGCGCTTGCGATTGTGCAGGCAACGTGGAAGACATCCTTGGGGTGTGCGGAGGAGGGTGCACGGCTGACGAAGACGGCGACGGCATTTGCGACGACGAAGACGACTGCGTGGGCGAATACGACGGCTGCGGCGTGTGCAACGGTCCTGGCCCTGTCCTTGGATGCGGTTGCAATGACATCCCTGAGGGCTACTGCGATTGCAGCGGCAACGTGTTGGACGCTGTGGGCACATGCGGCGGCGCATGCCAAAACGACATCAACGGCGACGGCATTTGCGACGACGACAGCATCCCAGGTTGCACCTACGACATCGCATGCAACTACGACCCCAGTGCCTCCATCAACGACGGCTCATGCGACTTCACGTCTTGCTACGGCTGCACCGACATCGAAGCCTGCAACTACAGCCCTGAAGCGACCATTGACAATGGGGTGTGTTGGTATGCAGAAGCCTCGTACGACTGCGAGTACAACTGCTTGATTGATTCAGACGGGGACGGCGTGTGCGACGACTTGGAAATCTTTGGGTGCACCGATGAAGAGGCGTGCAATTTTGAACCGGGAGCGACCGAGCTCGACGATTCATGCACCTACCCAGGTTGCAACGACGAGACAGCTTGCAACTTCAACCCCGAGGCGGGCTGTGACGACGGGTCTTGTGAGGAGGATGGCGATGCAGGATGCCTTGACCCCAATGCCTGCAACTTTGACGAAAGCGCGATTTGTGGAGATGCTTCATGCACATATCAAGGCTGTACCAATCCACTTGCTTCCAACTACGACGAGATGGCTGGTTGCGATGATGGCTCTTGCATAGTCTATGGTTGCACCGTCGACCTGGCGTGCAACTACGAACCCACAGCCAATGTGGAAGATGAGTCGTGTGAGTTTGGGACATGCCCTGGTTGCACCATTGCAACAGATTTCTTTTTCAATCCGACAAGTTCCAATGATAGCTTATGTGGCACTTACGCAGAGTTCACCAATTGCGGAGCATCGGGCCGATTTGGTCCGACGCAGGAGCAATGCATCTTGACATACGGCAATGAGTCGGTTTTGAGCAATTCTGGTATTCAACGCTACACGGTGACCTA
This sequence comes from Flavobacteriales bacterium, assembly GCA_049610985.1. Taxonomy (GTDB): domain Bacteria; phylum Bacteroidota; class Bacteroidia; order Flavobacteriales_D; family Sanyastnellaceae; genus UBA11663. Next base: position 21,507 of record JBMZAB010000010.1, read on the forward strand.
TTCGGGGGTGTACAGGATTGAGGCGCGGGGAGCGGCTTCAAGGGATGAGTTGGGTATGTATGGCTTAGGGGCGAGTATGTCAGGCGAATTTTATCTTGAACAGGGTGATTACTTATTCATTCTTGTTGGTCAGATGCCCAACATTTCCTACCAAGCAAGCGCACCAGGAGGTGGGGGGACATTCGTAATGCGAAATGATATTCCTTTGATTGTTGCTGGCGGCGGTGGGGGAAACACAGACGGTAATTCCTCCGGGGCTTTTCATGGACTCACGGGTACCGCAGGCGGTGCAAGTCAAACAGGACACCCAGGCGGCGAAAATGGCTATGGTTCACCCGACGAACTTGACTATGAATTTAGTTGCGCTGGTCAAGGTGCTGGCTTTTACGGGGACGGCGGGGTTACAGTTTGTGGAAGCATAGGAGATCAATACGATGTGGCAAGAGCTTTTGTCAATGGTGGAGTTGGAGGCCAAGGGGCGTGTAATTGGGGTAGTGGAGGTTTTGGCGGTGGTGGCGGTAGTGGGTGTAGTGGAGCTGGAGGCGGAGGCGGATATTCTGGTGGGGCTGGTTCTTATGCCTATGGCTATGGTGGAGGTGGAGGCTCTTTCAACTCTGGTTCTGCGCAGGTCAATGAATCCGGTGTCAACCCAGGTCACGGTAAGGTGGTTCTCACCAGAATATCGGATTAAACTTTCATCCACTAAACCAGCTCAGTTTCTTTCGTTCTAACGGCTCGCTGGGGCTCAATTCCGTGGCTTTGGGCATGACGTAGGGGAGGAGGCGCACCATGATTTGGAGGTACTCCCGTTTGTTGCATTCGAACACTTCGTCAAGTGCCTCTTGGATGCGGTCTGTTTGACCCGCGATTAAATCAACCAACAGCGCCTTTGCCTCGGCCGTGCATTTGTTTTGTGTGCCCTTTGTACGTCCCCCGAACTTCTTCCCTGTGGTGTTTGCCATCCTACTTCTTCCTAGAGTGGTTTAAGGACGGTAAGGGATGGGTGAAGAAGCACCCCGCTCAGTGATGGCGGGGATTGCCGTCATTCGGTCGAGAAGGCCCTCATCCTTGAGGGAATCGCGCAAAGCCAAAAGTTCATCAACGTTTGCGAAGAAAGGGTTCGAGAAGTGACCTGTTAGGGGTACTCAGAAAGGCGTCCTCATTGAGGGCGTCTTTTTTGTTGGGCCTCGGCAGCGAGGTGTTGCTCGAACAGCCTTGAATCGGCAACCCAAAGAGGGTTACAGAATCCACACCCCCACCGAAGCCGCCGCGAACAGGTAGGTAAGCACAAACAGGCTGGCGACGCCAAGGCCAATGAGCAGCCATTGCCACCATGTTCGGTTTTGGCGTCGTTGTCGTTCCAGCTGACGCCGTTCTTCCCAAGCGAGCAACTTGGCGTCGTCTTGGGCCAACCGTTTGATGTACCAACCCAACACCAAGAATCCGATTCCTTGGAAGATGAGGTAATCCTCTCCTGAGATGATGCTCCAAGGCAAATGGAGCAAGCCGAGGAGGAAATTCCACCTTGACGCCTTGTGCGCCTCTTCTCGCAGCTCTTCGAGTTGGGCGGGTGGGACGTCAATCACTTGTGATGCAGTGTCGAGGTTGTTGGACCATCCCAACACGGCCAGGATGGCGTTCTTCAATTTCTCCCGACGTGACTCGGGGACTTTCGACACTGCTGCGCCGGAATCTGGAGACGACACCCAATTCACCGGAAAAATGGAACGACGGGACACCTCGAATACCTCCGAGGGCTGAATGGTTTTTGGGGTGAGACGCTTGAGTCCTTCAGCTTGCTCGGGCGCAGACATCCGATTGCAGCCAGGCAAGCCATGGGTTTCGGCCGAGATTGGTGGGGCCGGCATGTGCAGCCGGGCGGCCCTTTGTTCAATGTGGAAGCCGTGGGTGGTGGTCCGCTTTTGGACGGAGCAACCGGCAAGCACGGTCAACAGCACCCCGATTGCCAGAGAAAAGCCGCCGAAACGGAACGGATGGAGGTGAGGCTTGCGTGGATGTTTCATGACGCTCATCCCCAAAATCCTGCACCTGCGGCGAGTCCCCAAGCCAGCAACCCGACAAGCCCCAGCAGGCACGCCAAACCAAGCCACAACAAGATCCATTGCCACATGCGTCGTTTTCTCTTCCTCTGGCGCCGCTTGTTCTGACGCACCTTTTCCCCCCACGCCATGTCTCTCAACCGGTTGTTGTCCTTGGCCAGCCTGTGGAAGTACAAACTCTTCAGCAGACAGACCACGCCCAAGAAGACAAGGAGGCCCAAGTCCATCAGGATGCTCGGCAGCAGCAAGGCAAGACCGACCCAAAAATTCACGGTCTTCCTTTTGAGCACATCGTCGCGCACCTGTTCCAATTGGCTTCTGGGGGCTTGAGTCGGCTGCAACGTGGTGTCAAGAGGATCCGTCAAGTCGACCTCAGGAAAAAACAGGCGACCCGGGATCTGGGTGGCCCCTATGGTCTGGACAGGCAGGGCGCTCAAGGGTGCAAGCCTGTCTTTCATGCCCAACCTGAGGGGTGTTGCTTGCTTGGCCGAAGGGCCGGTTTCTGCCACGACCGGGACATGCGTTCGTGCAGATTTTTTTTCGATGTGAAAGCCGCGGGTGGTGGTCCGCTTTTGGACGGAGCAACCGGCCATCGACATCCAAAGCACCCCCAGGGCCATGATGCGTGACAGGTGTTTGATTCCTCGTTTTTTCATGCGGTTTTTGGAAGCAGTCTCTCGTGTTCAACCAAGGTCAGTCACCAATGCCTGCGAGTCAAGAACCAGTCATGTGGTTGCCGCCAACAAGTTTGGCATTTGTGTTGTGCGGGTTGACGAATACAGACAGCAGAGTGATGGCAAAAAGGCATTCCCAGAGCTCCCATTTTTTGCCATCGGGAATCAGCATGATGATCATGGTGATTGCAAGAAACACCAACGACTGTGAAGCCCTAGGAACTGGAAGGTCGATGCCATCTACAGCCTTTCTGACGAAATCAATTTTTGTATACCCCTGGAGCAGCAAGAGGAAATAACAGCCAAACAAAACCGTGAACGCATAAGAGAAGATCCAGCGATTGATCTTGATGCCACCGACCATGAGGTTGTGCAGGTTTGTTTCTCCTTGTGCATTGTACTCCCGGAAGAAGTCATTGGATTGCACGTCAAAGATTCGTTGACCCCAGGAAAGCTCCTCGCCAAATCCAAAGAACAATCCAAGGGCCAACAAGATGTTGGCGACCAGCCAAATTCGCCCGCGTGTGTTGCCGATTGCAGCGACCTTTGCAACCAGCAACATGCAAGTGATGAGCAACAACATCGCTGTGAGGTACTCAATCCATCCATCCTCCCGGATCAGGGTGCGATACAGCTCTTCCTCGATGAAGAACGTCAGTCCGGCCAAAGGCACCAGAACCAGCAGGATCTGGGTTGCCATTTTGATGGGTTTTTCCATGTCATTAGTCTACGTACTTTCGGAAAGTAGTGATTTTCCATTCCAACGGATCAAGGCTTCTGTGCAATCATCATGTGCGCTGCAATGAACAGGCTTGCTTTTCAGCGATTCATTGATCTGCTGAATCCATGGGCACCACGTTGGCCAGGCAATTTGACGGCAAGCTTCCTTGTTGCCTGCTTCTGCTTGGCCTGCCAGTCCCAAGAGCAGAACATCCTTGGCACGTTTGAGCTGGACGTGGAGACGGGGTGCGAGGGGTGTGCGGAGGATGGCCCCCTTCTCATGGCCTTCGACGACGAATCTCCCTCAGGCATGCTCGGCGGATACCGCTTTGACTTTGCCGAAGGCCAATTCCACGAAGGTCAATACGAGTTCGTCTATTTCGATGAGTCGAGCCAGTTGGTGCTCTACCCGGAAGAAGCTTCGGCCGGTCACTTTGGGTTGATCGGCACCACCCTCCAAACCGACTACTCCGTGGGCTTCAACGCCATTCGGGAGCGGTGCAATGGCTTGTTGAATTGCGTGTGGAAGCGAAGCGAGTGAAACGGTATTTTCGTCCCCACACCTCGACGCATGACATTCCAACCTCACTTGCACCTTGGCACGGCATGCGGCGTGCTTGCCTTCGCCTTCGCCGCTTGGACAGGCTGCGCGACGTCCGAGCCAATGAACACCGCCGCGTCGCCGACGGATTCGCATCCCGACGCTGTGGAGGAGCTCTTCGCGTTGATGCAGGGCTCGTTCGATTCGGAGGCCCAGGCCGAGCGGGACTCGGCGTTTTACGCCATTTCGCTGCACATGCATCAGGTTTGGCCTGAGCGCGGGCACTTCCTTTACGTGGAGCAGGCGCTGGCGTCGATGCAAGAGAAGCCGTACCGCCAGCGGATTTACCAGCTCAAGGCGGAGGGTGACGAAGTGGCGAGCTACGTGTACAAGCTGTCCGCGGATTCTTTGTGGATTGGGAAGTGGCGGGAGCCGGCGTCTTTCGAGACGTTGACCCTGGAGGACTTGGACTTGCTCGAAGGGTGCGAAGTGCGGTTGACGCGTTTGGATGCGAACCACTTCAAGGGCGCCACGGGAGACCAAACTTGCCCCAGCTCTCTCTACGGCGCGAGCTACGCGCAATCGGAGGTGGAGGTGACCGAGGGCCGCGTCGTGTCGTGGGACCGCGGGTTCGACGCGGATGGCAACCACATCTGGGGTGCCGAAAAGGGAGGCTACGAGTTTGTGAAGTCGTTGGGTTTGCGTTGATTTGGAGCCATGCAGCACTTGTTTCGACAACTGACCCAGCCCGAGAACTCGGGCAACAACCTCTCGATGATCCTGTTTGCGTTGGTGGAGGTGGTGATGATTGTGGTGGGCATCGTGATGGCCAACCAACTTGAAGAACAAAGGGAAATTCGAGAGGTCACCGAGCGCGCCGAGGTGCTGTTTGAAGAGGTCTTGCGGGATCTTGAAGTGGATTGCTGGGCGGCATTCAGACCTCTGTTCGTGAACCGGTCCAACAACCGGATTTCCGACGTGCTCTTCAACCCGGACCGCACCCTGGCGGAGGTCCAGGCAAGTGCCTTCAGCATCTACTACATGCTGCGGTTTGAAGCGGCGTTGCACATCGACACCCAAGGCTATGAGGCGCTCGAAAAGATCCACGAGCGTCTGCCTGAACACTTGTTGAAGGCGTACGAGCAGCTGGATCGGTTGATGGACCAAAACGCCACCATCCAAGAGCACAACCGACGCTACCAAGATGTGGTATACGCCAACATGGAACACAACATTCAAAACCACCCGTGGTGGAACAACGGCACGTATTCAGGGGTGCCCGACATGGAGGCCGTGATGTGGATGATGGGGGAAGAGTGCAAAGCCCAAACCCACCTTATCGTGAATTCCTCGGCGCATTTGGCGGGCGCCGCCGAGCGGTTCCGCACTTCAGCCATCCAGGTGTACGACGAGATCAAGGACATTTTGGGCGACACCACTGCGTCTCCAGGTTACATGAGCACGCATTACTACCCCACGGAGCGCACCCAAAAAATGCTCGGAACGTTCGTGCTTCAAGACTCCTTGTACTTCGGGGCATCTCCCTTCAAGAATTTGTCCATGGAAATCATCGACGACCATCTTACGGCCGTGTACGGCAACGGCGACACATTGCGATTGAACCGGTCAGGTGTGGCGGAGTATTCTCATCCAGGTCCCCCGCTTGAGGACTACATGGAAGTTGACGGCAAGTTGGTCGTGGGCAAATGGACCATCCAAAAGGACTGGACCTACGAGCGCGTCTCGGATTGAGCCTGGGATAGAACGACCCTCCCGTGATGAACCCCGTGTCTTTCATTGGACAACAGCTCACGTTGCTTGTCAGAACAGTGAACGCCTGCGTACCTTGCAGACTGAATCTGACCCTCATGATGATTTTGAAAGCAGTGCGCCCCCTGGGCTTGGCGATGGTGGCCTTGATGGCCTCGACAACCCTGGACATGCAGGCGCAGTCCTACCGCGGCAAGCGTGCGGGACGGGCCAACGCCATGGGCCGCGTGAACGATTGCAACCTGGCTGGAACGGTGTTCATGGAGGTGAACCGGGCGTTTGGCATGGTCGACGGTGGACGTTGCGTGTTGAACGGTTCACGCTTTGAACTCAGCGAGCCTTCAGGCGCGATGGGTCCCTACGTGCCCCTGGAAGGGTTGGATTTGCGTCACTCTTCCTGGGTGGCGGTGGACTTTTTGACCCCACCCGTGCTGCGGTACACCGACGCCACGCAAGCCAATTTCTCGGCCATCAACATGGACGGGGATGCGGTGGAAATGGTGGACGCCACCGGCTTCATCGCCACCAAGGCGAAGTTCCACGGCGCTCAAATGGCGTCATGGTTCGTTCAAGGCGCATTCTTCGACGAAGCCGACTTCAGCTCGGCCTCTATCGTGGAATGGACCACGGATGCCTTGGCCTACGACGGCCTTTACGAGACTGCACCTGAAAGCGAGCGTGCCATGTCCGCCAAGAATGCCCGCTTCGAAAACTGCTTGTTGGAGGAATGCAACCTCTCAGGCGGCGACTTCGAGGACGCGTCGTTCTTGCTCACCAAGTTCACCGACGACTGCATTTTGAACGGCGCCAGTTTCGCCAACGCCATGATGGACCAAACCGACTTCATCGAAGCCAACCTCAGCGGGGCGAGTTTCTCGGCGGCCCGCTTGGACAAGACGACGTTCGAATCGTGCAACCTCACCGGGGCAGGCTTCAACCGCGCCATGGTCCGCAGCGTGTCCTTCAAGGACGCGTCCATGCATGGGGTGTCGTTTTCCGGCGCCATGGTGGACGGGGCGGACTTCACCGGCACCGACCTCAGCACGTGCAACCTCACCAATTCGGTGATGAAGAAGCTTGTGGGGACAGCACCGATCCTCCCCAAGGATTACGTGGTCAAGAGCTACGACCTTGAAGTCGTGGAAGCGTCGGGCGACACCTTGATGACGCCGGTCTACGACATCGTGATCAGCGAGTCACGCTACAACGACGGCCTTCGTGAAAAGAACGAGTGAGAAGGCCAGACCTTCCCTCCAACGCATGAAAAAAGGCTGCCTCAGGCAGCCTTTTTCGTGTCTGAAAGTGTCCCGAGTCAGTCTTCGTGGATCTCCACGCGGAAGGTGTCGCCTTGGGCGATTTTCTCCACGAGGTCGAGGCCCTCGGTGACTTTTCCGAAGCACGTGTGGTTGCGATCCAGGTGCGCCGTGTTCTCACGGTTGTGCACGATGAAGAATTGGGAGCCTCCCGTATTTCGGCCGGCGTGTGCCATGCTCAACACCCCTTTGTCGTGGTGTTGGTTGTCCCCGTCCAATTCGCAGTCGATGGTGTAACCGGGTCCGCCGCTTCCGATGCCCTGGGGGCATCCGCCCTGCGCCACGAATCCGGGGATCACGCGGTGGAACTTCAAGCCCTCGTAGAAGCCCTCTTTGGCGAGCTTCACGAAGTTGGCCACGGTGTTGGGCGCGTCCTTTTCAAAAAACTCCACGGTCATGGCGCCGTGGTCGGTGTGAATCGTTGCAGTCATGGTGCAAAGATGCATTCCCGAGAGAAACCACACTCAATTTGGACGCGACTTGACGTAATGGCTGTCTCGCTCAATGCTGAAGTGAATGACATCCAGCGTGTCGTTCCGCCATTTGAAGAGGGGTTGACGCCCTTTGTCGCCCGAGAAGAAAAGCACGTCGGAGGTCATGGTGGGGGTGGACATGTCCGAGGGTTGACCGAGGACCAACAGATTCCGGGCCGTGGAGCGCGAACCCGGTCCCAAGGAAGTGCACATCAATGAGGAGTCCTGCAAGGTCAGTTCCAGCCGGTCAGAGAAATGGTCCAGGTCGTTGGGTGTCTTGATCCGGGTGTATTCTCCGGCGATGTTTTCGATGTTGGACAAGGTGTACGGACGCTCGTTGTGGTGGGCAGGAATGGGGAAATCGGCCTTCAAGGCGGTGTGGATGTCTTGGTACATGTCGACGGCGGCCAAACGGTATTGGATGGCGGCGTGTGCCAGGTTGCCGATGTAGTTCAGGGCACGGTGCACCTGCGCCTGCGCTTCATGGGTGGCCGACCAAGCGACAAAATCCTCGCCCTGCTGCTTGTGATGGGTGTCGAAATTCCACCACGCGTGGTGTTGGATGTTGTGGTCGATGTTGTCGTAGATGACTTCGCGGTACCGCTTGTTGTATTCCTCTATCTCGAGGGTCCATTCCATGACCACCCCGAGGGACTCGTAGAGGTCGATCCATTCTTGGGGGAGGTCTTCGTGGATGGCCTCGAGGCCTCGATATCCCTTGTTGTGCGTCCGGAAAGTCGAGTAGAAGCGGATGGTGCGGTAGATCTCAAGCTTGGCCCCGGCCAAGGCGGAGACATCGACTGGCGTTTGGAACACAATGTCTGCAAGCTCGCTGGCCGTGGCGTGGTGACGAATCACCGTGGCCGACGTGGCGATGTCGCGGTCCAAGTCGTCGAGCACTTCCAAAAGCAACACCTTGGCGTCCTCCATGACATCGTTCAACTCCTTTTGCTGCTCCAATCGGTTGGCCATCACGATGCCCACCACGATCATCACCACTTCCACCAGCGCGAAGAGCATCATCGTGACAGTGTTGTTTTGGGCGCCGGATGCGCGTGTCAATTGCTGGTACATGTGTCGTGAAATTCAGGGGGTCAAGGCTGTTCCGACAACAGCCGTTGAATGGTCTTCAAAATGAGGGAGTCCCGGGCAATGCTCTCGTCAATGTCTCGCAGATAAGAGGAAGAGAGCTCCTTTCGGCGGCGAATCAAGTTGAAATCTTCATGGGAGAGCTCGACGTCGTCGCGGAGTGCGCCGTACCCTGAGGTCACCCCGACGCCGGTTGTTTTTTGGTTGAAGACCTGAAGCAGGTGGTCGTTGTTGACGAGAATCAACGACTCCCATTGTTTGTAAAGCAGGTGGCTGGAATACTTCTTCTGCAAGAGCATGATGAGGGAGTCGTGTTCCACGAATTCAATCAATCCGGAATTCCTCAAGGTCAAATACTCCTCAGGGTTGTCCATGAAAATAGTCCAATACTTGCACGCAATGCCCATGCACTTTCCGATGGAGTCCCTCCGGTCGATCCTGAGTTCCTCGTAATCGTCGAGAAGAACAACACACATGTCCTTGGCGAAGGTGTGCAACCTGTGGTTGTACCAGCTGTCGTCCAGGTCCGATTCAATGTTGCTGGCCAACCTCGACAGGGAGTGGTTCTTCAGGTTGTTCTTGTACTCCCGCGCGCGATGTTTTTCGACGTAAAACGAAATCAAAACGCCGGTCACGACCACCATGAATTCGACGATGTATTTGGACAGATACTTTCTCACAGGGCTGGAATAAGGTGTGCCCCCAAGTTAGCCGACCCGACGGAATGGCTTTCTAATTTTGGGGCATGCGCAGATTTGTGATTCGTTACTCGGTGGAATTCTTTGTGCTCTTCACCGGGTTGCTCTTGACCTTCTACATCGAGGACCTGAATCAACACAAGCACAAGGTTGAATTGAAGGACCAGTCGTTGTCTCGCCTGATCAAAAATGTGGAGGACGACGTCACCGATTTGACCATCAACCTGTTCAAGATCCAATCGGCGATCGACTATTGGCAGGTCCTCGCCGATTCAAGCGACGTTTTTTTTGAACGCGACAAAGACACCTTGGGCTACTACCTCACGGCGATGTCCCGAACGTCGACCATTTTCTACGCCAACCAGGAAGAATACGTCACCCTCCGAAACTCCGGATACTTGGAGCTCATCGAGCACGACTCGCTGGTGAACTACCTGCAGAAGCGCCAATCGAGCTACAACGCGTTCAAAAAGGTGGAGGACAAAATCATCCAATACGAGCAGAAAATTGTGGACTTGGTCAATGCCAAAACAGGGCTTGAGGAACTCGGCAGCATCGAGTTTGCGGGGTACGACCACGGGACGTACGCCTCCTACGTGGACGACGCACCCTTGACCAGGGGCGAGCTCAACATGCTGGGCTACAAGGCCGACCAAAACAGGTTCTACAAGCCGTTGATTTTGGAAGCCATTCGGAACGACTCCATCTTGATCGACCTGATTCGACGGGAAATCAAGCACCTGGACTGAGGGAGTTGGCTGCGGGCGCTCAGGGTTTTCTGAACGATCTCTTCTACATTGAGGCATGAACAAGTACCTCGCCAAATACGCGGTGGAGTTCCTCGTGGTCGTGACTGGTGTGCTCATTTCCTTTTACGTGGAAAAGCACAGGGCCAACGCCTACAAGGACGAGTTGAAGAACCACTCACTTGCCCGCTTGGCCTCCAACGTGAAGGCCGACATCTCCGACAGTTGGGTCAACCACCGGATTCACTCCAATGCGGCCAAAGCGTGTCAAATCCTCATTGAGGGCTACGATGAATTTCGCATCAATCACAGAGATTCCATCGGCCATTATTTGAGCACCGCATCCAAGGCCTGGACCATTTTCGTCGACAACCCCGAGGAGTATTTGACCTTAAGAAATTCAGGCTTGATGGAGCTTGTGGAGAACGACTCTCTGATCATGTTGCTCCAAAAAAAGTACTCGAGCCATCAGGTCTACAAGCAATACGAGAACCACATCTACGTGACGAACGACGAATTGGTCAGGGTGTTCAATGAGAAAACGACAGGCCGCGAGTTGTACGCTCCGAACATCCCAAACCGTCCAATAGGCCAGTCCTTGTACCGCTCATACGGAGCGTTGGCGGAGGGGGTCGAACTGGACGACGAGGACTTCAACCTAATCCGCCTTCGCTTTGAATATTCCAGCTCGTATGTGGAGGGCATTTTGGAAGGCATCGAACGGGATTCACTCATCCTCAAAAACATTGAGGACGTCCTTCAAGACCACCCCATGTGAGGCGTTGCCATACCAACGAAAAAAGGAATTTAAAGCCAAACTTGAATTTGGGTTGATGGGCACTTAACGAGGCCTTGGGGCGTATCGTCCAAAAAACGATTTTGGAACAAGCCAAGACTTTTGAGCAATTTCAAATCTTGGAAAAAGAAGTATTCTTGATGCATGATAAAATACATCTTACCCCTTCTGGTGTTTGCATCAATCACGGCTTGTAATTCCGATCAACCAGCCGAGAGCAGTGCTCCTGCTGAGTCCCTAAATTTTGAAACTGCGGCTCAAGAGCTTTGCAAGCTGAAGTGCACCATGCAATTGTCCCGAGCAGAAGGAGACAAGGAAAAGGTGAGACGAGATCGCATGAGCTTGAAGCGGCTCATGGATGCTGTGGATGAGCTTCAAGAGGTTGGTTCGGCAAGAAAGCTGCTTGCAGATTGTAAGTGCGACTGACGTCGGCACGGCACCCATTAATCGGGAGCTGAACGCGGTTTCATGGCCTGACACCTGGAGGGGAAGAAAAAAGGATTCTTCACTAAAGTGCGGTCTTGTGAAACCTTTTAGAACCTGCCACAGTATAGGGGTGTGGTTTTGGTTAAATGCTTTGAACAGCATCATGAATCAGAGTTTTGGTTTGGAAGGGGTCCTTCAATGCAAGGGCCCCTTTTTTTGTGCCTCCTTGAGACCTGAGAAGTGAGTCTCAACCCCCACCATGTATGTGTACGCTTTGAGAGCCAGGACATAAGCCTTATCTTCTTGGTCCTCAACCAAGACTGATGAAAAGGATTCTTACTCTGCTGCTTGTTGCCCTTTATTTTTCGGCTGTGGCGCAATGCGAAGCTGATCACGTGGTGGAAGTCAGTAGCTTCATTTACGCCCCCAGCATGCTCACCATTGAGCAAGGGGAAAGCGTGGCCTTCGTTAACCTCGGCGGCACGCACGACGTCAACGGCGACGTGGACAGCCAGACTGGCACGTCGTTTGGCAACCCCGAAGCCTTTTACTTGGATGCCGTCTCAGGCCACCCAGATGGTGAGTGCATTGGCGTATACACCTTCAACATACCTGGGACGTACAACTACGATTGCAGCATTGGGAATCATGCTGCCCTAGGAATGGTGGGTACCATCGTGGTTAATCCTGCGTCTGGTTGCACAGATAGCTCTGCGGCAAATTATGATCCGAATGCAACCTTGTCTGGAGAATGTATTTACTGTGATCCTGGGACATTCATTTTAAATATCGACATGTTCGATGGCGCTGGTGACGGATGGTCTGGCGCAGCATACTTCCTGTATAATTCTGCTGGGAATCTGGATCATAGCGGTTCCATCGGGTCTGCGTTCGTTGGTGATGGCCTGAGCATAGGTTCAGACAATGTTTGCGTGGCACCAGGTTGTTATTCGTTTCAGGTTACTGAAGACTCCAACCCAGAGGAAGTAAGTATTGCACTGTCGGACCAGTTTGGCACAGCTTACATGACTGTGGGAGCAGGCCAAGAATATAGTCTTGATTTTACGCTCACTGGCCAATGTGGTTTTGCAGGCTGCACAGACCCTGGCGCAAACAATTTTGATCCTTCCTCAACAATCGATGATGGGTCCTGTATGACCCCACCGTTCAATGAAAGCTGGTGGGATGCCATTGCAATTGCATGCGGAATCGAATTTGATGGGACCCTTCTCTTTGCCAATAATGATGAAGGTGATATAGAAGGAGGGTTTGAGGTACAATACGACGCCGAGGCTTCAGTTTGGTATCATTTGAATGCCGACGCTGATTATTGGGCTGTTGCTTCAACGTGCAACTCACAAGTAGAGTTGAACGAAAACGGACTCATTTCACCTACCCACATTGAAGTGTTTCGGATGAATTATGATGGTAATCTTACGAGTATAATAACCGAGCAACTGACTTGCAGTGGCTTGCACTCAAAACACGCGTGGCACACTGATGTTGGAGTGGATTATTTCATTAGAGTCAGCAGCGAACTCAATGAATCTTTCTCCGTTAGCTTAGAATGTGTTGGCTCCATTGAGGGGTGCACCGACCCCTCACAATGCACTTTTGTGGCCACCGCTCTTGTGGACGACGGAAGTTGTCAAACTTGTGGATGCTCAGATGAGCAAGCGTTAAACTTCGACGCAACGGCTGACTTAGATGATGGGTCTTGCGTTTACCCAGGATGCACATATCAGGTTGCATGTAACTATGATACAGAAGCCACCATCGACGACGGTTCTTGCATCTATGCCATGGAAGGATGTCAAACTTGCTCAGGGCAATCTGATGGGACTGGGTTTGTGGTCTGGAGTGACGTGGATGGCGACGGGATTTGTGATTTCAACGAAGTTGAAGGGTGCACGAATTCGGGAGCTTGCAACTACCTAGAATCGGCGACAGATGACGATGGCTCGTGTGAGTATGACTCGTGTGCAGGATGCACAGACGAGTGGGCATGCAACTACAACCCCGCCGCTGACCTGGACGACGGTTCATGCGAATATGAATCTTGTACAGGCTGCATGGATGGGGGTGCTTGCAACTACGATCCCGAAGCGACCCTGCCAGGCCAATGTGACCTCGAATCATGCTTTGGTTGTACAGACTGGTATGCGTGCAACTACAGTCCCCCGTCGGAATATGATGATGGGTCATGTGAATATGAGTCGTGTGCGGGATGCACAGACTCATGGGCATGCAATTACGGCGCAGAGGTAACCATTGAAGATGGGTCATGTGAATATGAATCTTGTGCAGGTTGTATGGATGAGAGTGCGTGCAACTACGACGCTTGGGCCACTTTAGACAGCGGGTTGTGCTTCACATGGGATGAGTGCGGGGTTTGCGGTGGCAGCGGCATCCCAGAGGGCGATTGTGACTGCTACGGCAATCAACTTGACGCCTTGGGTGTTTGTGGAGGAGGTTGTGCATCTGACTTCAACGCCAACGGCTTGTGCGATGAATTCGAGAGTTGTGGGTATTTGGGGCTTGATTTCTGGCTTGATGAACCTTTCGGTTTGCATTCAGAGGCTCTGATTCAAGGACAGCCCATCGAGTTGTTTGTTGGCGATTATTTTGAGGTGCCGCTTCTCATCAATGTCCCTGCAGTCTTCGTGGATGAGGTGACAGAAACAGCGTTTCAAGTATTTCAATGGGCTGACATTTCAGTCCAAGGACTCCCTCCTGGTGTGGACCTCCTTTTTGATGATCAAATCGCAGGTGCCACCCAGGCTTGCTTCTCGCTTGTCGGAGGAGATTTTCCCATCGAGGAGGGTTTTTGGGAAGTGACAATAGAAGGGGAGATGTTCCTGAATGTCTTTGGTTCCCCATTTGGCATAGGACCCCTGGCCTTGAGCTTTGGTGTTCAGGTTCAGCCAAACCCGAACGGGGTGGGTGGGTGCACGTATCCACAAGCAAGCAATTTCATGCCTTGGGCGACATTCGACGTTGGTGTGTGTGTGTTTGAAGGATGCACAGACCCTGAGGCGTTGAACTATGACACGACATTCGACTTGGATGACGGAAGCTGCATATACAGCGACCCCGATTGCGGCAGTGAGCCAGCTTGTGCTGAGGACCTCAATGGAGACGGCGCGGTGGGCACGCCAGACCTTCTTCAGATGCTTGCTGAATTCGGCAACGAGTGTGAGTGATCAACCAAGCACTTGGTGCTCTGCCTCTGACAATTTTTGAGGTCTTGTGAAACCTTTTAGAACCTGCCACAGTATAGGGGTGTGGTTTTGGTTAAATGCTTTGAACAGCATCATGAATCAGAGTTTTGGTTTGGAAGGGGTCCTTCAATGCAAGGGCCCCTTTTTTTGTGCCTCCTTGAGACCTGAGAAGTGAGTCTCAACCCCCACCATGTATGTGTACGCTTTGAGAGTCATGACATAAGCCTTATCTTCTTGGTCCTCAACCAAGACCAATGAAAAGGATTCTTACTCTGCTTGTGTGCACTGTCTCATTGAATGCTGTAGGGCAGATACCTGAATATGTTCCTGCTAGCGGCCTTGTGGCATGGTATGACTTAGATGACAATGCCGCAGACGACGGACTCCTAGAAAATCATTTGCAGATTCAAGGGGCAACATCAAGTACGGACCGATTCATGAATGAATCTGGGGCTCTTTATTTCGACGGAGGAGCCACTTTGCACGCGGCAAGCTTTACTGGTGTTGGCGAGAACTCTTCTCACACTATTTCTTTTTGGGAGACGCACGGCTCTATCCACAACGGTTGTGTTCTAAGTGAAACTGGGGGGAATTCTACGGGAAATAAGCTGCATTACTGTTTTCGTGGTCCCGATGACGGTGTGTGTATAGATGGTGGCTGCATGGGACTCGATTTTTACTCCTCTCAACACTTTACATCGTTCACGGCAGAACTAGATAATTGGAATCATTGGGTCTTGACGTATGAATCGGGGAGTCAAAACAGTCAAATATTTTTAAACGGAGATTTGGTCTCTGAGCAGCCAATGCCAACATCGTGGACTGGCACTTTTGATGAGGGTATTTGTTTAGGGGCATTCTGCCAATCCAGTGGAGATGCCTCGCATTTTATTGGGTCGCTCGATGATTTTGGCATCTGGGATCGCCCCCTATCACCGCTTGAAATTGAAGGGCTTTATAGCTGGACTCCGTTTGGCTGTACCGATGACAATGCCTGTAATTATTCCCCAGAGGCTAGTGTTGATGATGGTTCTTGCACTTACCATCACATCGCGGAAGAATCTATAATCACCTCCTGCGATTCCTATTATTGGAATGAATTGCTGTTGACTGAAGGGGGCACCTTTTCAACTGTAGAACTAGATTCTATAGAAGGTCTCATTTACGGGGGGTACTTCGATGGAGCGCATTACTTGATTAGCAATGACGTCATGGAGTGGTCTGATGGCGAAGCGTTGGCTGAATCTCTAGGCGGATGGTTGTGTGTTTTAAATACTGAGGAAGAGCTCGATTTTGTCATGAATTCTATCGCTGAATTTTTCACACCCGCCTCCGCGACGAATGGCGCCAGTTCTGGTGCTTGGATTGGATTGTACAATCAGGAGTGGATTAACGGTGAAAGTGGAATCATGCGGCCTTGCGTGCACTTAGACGGAGATGGAGCTTTTGGCATGCTGAATTTGAATGATGAACTCTACCCAGGTGGGTCTGCAGCGCCATGTTTATCCGATGAGCAGGAAAGTTGGTTTGATGTCGCTTCTATTATCGAAATCCCCTCAGATTCAATATGTGATGCCGTTTACACATTGAACCTGACGCTTTTGAGCTGTGCTGACGTTCAAACATTTTGCGGTCCAGGGACCACTTGGGACGAGCCGTCACAGTCTTGCGTTGTAGCGAATCCCTCAGACACCGACTTCGATGGCTGTGTAGGCATCAATGACTTCTTAGTACACCTCTCCAACTTCGGCAGTGGATGCGGTCCTGAACCAGCTTGGGCTTGTGGTGATCCTCTAGAATACCAAGGCTATGAATATCAGACAGTGCAGATTGGTGATCAGTGCTGGTTTGCTGAGAATCTAAGAGCTGATACTTATCTCAACGGGGATGCGATTGCACAGTTTGATGGACAGGGCTGGGCCTCTGCAAATGAGGGCGGGGTATCGGTCTACGGGGAGGATGGAATGTCATCTTGTGTTGACTACTCACCGACAGTTGAGTCATGTGACCCATCGCAAGCTTTGGTTGCTTTCGGGCGCATTTACAACTGGTATGCGATTAGTGACGAAAGAGGTCTTTGTCCTAGCAACTGGCACGTTCCTTCTGATGAAGACTTTATGGAGCTGGAGGTACACATCGGCATAGACCCAAATGATGTAGGCGCCAACGGTTGGCGCGGGAATAACGAAGGCAACTACTTAAAGACCCAAACTGGCTGGCACAATGGTGGTAACGGCTCCAATGATTTTGGATTTGACTTAGTACCTGCGGGGGCCAGGGGTACGAGCGGACAATATGACAATGCGGGCCGCAATGGATATCTGTGGACATCGACATCAGATGGAAGCTCAGCATATTACAGGCGTATTGAAGCGGGCAATGCAAGTATTGCTAGGGGTTCCTATGTTTTCATTGAAGGGTATCCCGCACGCTGCATCAAAGACTCTGAATAATGAAAAAGCTTTTTACACTGCTTCTCGCAGCTGCTTGCTTTACAGGGTCAGCTCAGCTGTTTTATGAAGATTTTGAATCGTACTCCGACGGTGACGGAATTTCTACTTCTGCGGGTCAGCCATGGGCGTTGTGGACAGCTGGTGCCACTGACCAAGAAGCTTACATCTCTAATGAAGTTGCCATGTCTGGCAACAATTCTCTCAAGTTGGAGTCTGCATCTCTTACTGGAGGTCCCCAGGACATCATGTTGATTGCGGGACTGGTCAGCGGCTCATACGAAGTGACGTTCAGCATGTTTGTGCCAGAAGGCCATTCAGGTTACTACAACGTCCAAGAGAATCAAATTCAAGGCACTGCGTGGGCCTTTGAGGCCGTCTTGAACGGCGATGGCAGCATTGCATATGAAGTGAACGGCGATGTTCTGATGACGGGAAGTTATCAGGTCAACAGCTGGCTCACGATTACCCATTTCATCGATACGGAGTCTGATTTGATGAATGTGCTTCTGAACGGGGCATTTCTTGGACAGGTGCCTTACGACGGCCTTGAAGTTGGAGGAGTGAACTTCTACGCCGCTGGTGATCAAGTCAACCTCCCTCTTTATTACGTCGACGATGTATTCGTTGACAATGCAGTGCCTGTAGAACCTTATGCAGACAACGCGGGGTGCACTGATTCAATTGCGTGCAATTTCGATTCGGATGCGATCTATGATGACGGTTCTTGCAATTATGAGACGTGTGCTGGCTGCACGGACAGCGCCGCATGCAACTACCTGGCTGCAGCAGAACAGGATGATGGTTCCTGTCACTACCTCTGCAATTATTGCCTCGAGGGGACGGTCTGGAACGAAGCAGAGGGGGGGTGTGTTTTGGACCCTTCTTCTTGTGGGTGGCAGCCCGATTCCAACGACGATCAATTGATTGGTGTCGATGACCTTTTGATGTTCCTTTCCGTTTTCGGTGACACGGACTACGATCAAGATGGGGTCTTCGACAGTGCCGATTTGTGCATGGACGAGGAGGCCTGTAACTACCTCGCCAACCCAACTGAACCCTGTGCTTTTTTAGATGCAGCAGGTATCTGTGGCGGCACTTGCGAGACTGACATTGAAGGAGATGGAGTTTGCGATGACCCTTGTCCTGAAGGATATACAGGAGTGGTCTGCTCAGAGCAAATCACACCTTCGTCAATGGAAATTACGGCTATACACGTGCTAGATTTTCCAGCTTATACAAGCAATGGTTTTGCGTGGGATACCAACGGAACAGCTCCCGATATTTACGTCAGTCTTTGGGATTCGGGTAACAACTATGAGCTTTACTCAGCTGAATGGATTCCGAACACGTTACCACCCGACGAGGGATATCATTGGCCATTCAACAATTTGAATTGGGATGTTGACCCTAATGAGACTTATCGTTTCAAGCTATACGACGACGACACATTAGATTTCGACGATTACATGGGACAATTTCATGCAATCATTTATGCCAGTGACAATGGATTTCCTAGTCAAAGCACATTTACAAACGACGACGTGTCGTTTCGGGTTTACTTCGATTATGATTGGTAACTGGGCCTTTGATCTGGCGCTGGGCGGACTAACATGAAAAAGCTTCTCGCAATACTGCTGCTTTGTGCAAGTGTGACTGGGTATGGGCAGCAATCATGCTGTGCGACGATGGACTACAATGGAGATCATGTCGTCTCAATTTCAGACTTCACCCTCTTCTTGTCGGCATATGGTAATGAGACTCCGATTGTACTGGAAGGCAATTGTGTCGCATGCTTCTCATCCCAAGTTTTCGATTTCGATCAAACAGGAACAGTTGATTTGTCTGATATGCTCACGTTGCTCAGTCTATTTGGGGACGTGGATTTAGATAATGACTTCATCTGGGACTCATTGGATGGGTGTGCTAACAATCAGGCTTGCAATTACTTCGTAAGCTCTGCACAATACTGCAACTTCAATGATGCACTTGGAGAATGTGGCGGATCCTGTTTGCTGGACTTTGATCAAGATGGACTTTGTGACACGGAGGATAATTGCACTGATTTAACTGCTTGCAATTTCTCTGTTCACTCATCAGAAAGCTGCATTTTCTCAGATGCGGTAGGAGTTTGTGGAGGTACATGCGCGCTTGATGTTGATCAAGATGGAATATGTGATGACGTAGATTCTTGTACTGATGTGTTCGCCTGTAACTATACCGCTCCAGCCCCCTCAGGCTGTTGGTATTTAGACGGTTCAGGCCTCTGTGGTGGCGAGACCGTTCCTGCTCAATTCTACGGTGATTCTAGTGTCGTGTTGCTCCTTGATTTTTCTGGGGAAGTGATAGACCATTCACCTGCTCCTGTCCCCTTGGAAACGCACAACATGGGGCTTATTACAGATCGAAATGGGAATTCGGCCAGAGCTCTAGGACCTTTAGACCAGAGCTATGGTTACGTCGGAACACGACTTGAGTTGCAAGAGGCTGTACGGCTACTTAATTCAGATTCAGCATGGACAATTTCCTTTTGGTTCGAAGCACCTTGGAGCAATCCAACTCCTCCTAGCCCTCATTTCTTTGGCAATTTCTTGCAGGGTGAGGCTTCGATCTATCACGGGGTGAGCGGTAATCCAAGCTCTACGAGTTCACACATTGGAGCGGCTTACTCAAGTTGGAATGGAAGTGATATCAACTTTAATAATGGATGGCACAATATCGAGTTGCCCTTCTCAGGTACAGAGTTCAATCAGGAGTCAGTGTTTAATCAATTCCCTCTGAATTTTTGGAATCATGTAGCCGTGGTCAAAGAAATTCAAGTCCTGAAGTTCTACCTCAACGGGACTCTGGCTCTCACCCTTAACCCTCCTAATTCTGTTGAGGAGAATTACAGTTACGCAGATGGCGAGTCTTGGAGTTCTAGTGACATTATTGTTACGTCAATCAGAGGTTGTACCCTTGATGGCTGGTCGGATGTGTCAGAATTGCCAATACGAGGCATAGATGACGTCCTCATTCTGAACAGAGCAGCTTCACCGACAGACATCTTTTTTCTATCTCAATGAAGGCTATATCTACTGTATTCCTGTCGATTGCATGCTTCGCGGCTTCCGCTCAGAGCGACATCGACTATCCTTACAATCCTGACTTCGAAAACGATGGGTTTGTAGGCATTGAAGACGTCTTGGAGCTCTTGTCAGTCTATGGGACCCCGTTCACCCCTGAGCAGCTTCTGCTCGACGGTTCGTCTCTCACAGAGATTATTGAGTCCTTGCAGTCACAGATAGACAGCTTGGCCTCCTACACCAATGAAGGCTTCGGTGCGATAGCGCTCAACGACAGCCTCCTGACTGAATACCTCGTGGGTGTTGCAGCAGCTTCAGAAGAGGGAGACAGCACGCTTGGTGCTTGGGTGATGCAGTTGAGTGAGGTGGTGGAGCAGCAGCAGGCGCAGATAGATAGTTTAGCTCTGGGAAACAACCTTGGCCAATTCAATATGGGCTTAAGTGAGCATCTTTCACTTCAAGAACAGGCAACCCAGTTTTATGGATTGAACTGGTTCCATTTTGAATTTGAAGACGATGGCTTTCTGACTGCAAGTACGACTGAACACTCCTTTTTTTTTCGCATTCCGAAGACTGTTGAAGTGGATTTTTCAGATGAACAGTTCCTTGCGGCTCTCTTCGATTCAACAAACGGGTACCCTGCAAACGAAGGCATGGGTACGTATACGATCCCGTTAAGCTCACAAGAGCAACTTATCCTGGCATTTGACACCCAAGATGAGAACCCCTTTGCCTATTGGACGCCATTGACATCGGCTACAACAGAAGTTGACGACCCCATCCAAGCTGGACCTTGCCAAGGTGAATTCACAATCAACTACCACGGCTACGACTACGAGCTGGTGGAGATTGGTGATCAGTGTTGGTTTGCGGAGAACCTGAGGACAACATCTTACCGCAATGGCGAGGCAATAAGCAATGAGAACTCATACCTCGAATCCTCGAGCGATGCATGGAACGAGCTCAATCAGCTTTCTCCACTTGTGGAAGGTGAAGAGGGACATTTTTATTCATTAGGTGTGATCCAGAGCGGACTCGATGTTTGTCCTTCAGGCTGGTCTGTGCCCAGCAGGAACGACTGGATTCACCTGGCTGCTGAAATTGATTTGTCTCTTGGAGGACACTTTTTGAAGGACTCAACTTCGTGGAATGGTGTCGACACCTACGGTTTCGGTGCAAAGCCAGCGGGACAAGCCTTTTACCAGGGGTATGATCCTTCTTGGGATTGGCAATATGAATGCAGCAATGCTTTGGGCTACCAGAGCTGGTATCAAAGCTTGCAGGGTTATTTGTGGCAAACTGAGAGCTGCATCGACTGGGAAGAGGCTGTTTTCGACCCTGATTTTCCATCCCCGTGTCCATCCCTGTTTGAGGAAATCAACGCGGTGCTTGATTCCCTCTACACAAACAACATTGCAACCTTTGCTTTTGGTTACTACACTATACAGTCACACTCCGAATTCGAATGGTTGATGGAAGGCATCTCCTTGGCACAGCCCTGTGGAAGCTATGAAGAGGCCATAGAATTGTTCAACGGGGGATTTGACTACAGTTACCAACTGATAGAGGTAGGGCAATCCACGATTTGGTGGACACGTGACGCCAGCGCAGATAGTTACAACAGCGGAAACGTTCGGCTTGATGGTTCGACAAGAATTTACGGTCTCGACTCTCAGGTTGATGGGGGACTTGGATTGAACGTCTCTATCCGTTGTATCAAAGACTGAGTAGTCAGTCATATCCACCCTCGGGATTTTATACCCCTGCAGTCAGCAGTGAAAGGATTCCAAAACCAAATCTGAAGAGGGGGTGGGGTGGATGAGTGGTTGGTTAGGCGAAGGATTTCAGCTTTTTATTCTGTGGATCCTTGGGGCAAAAGTGTGGCAGCAAAACTGGCAGAACTGTCAGCTGGTAGAGTATCTGATAAGGAAAGTCAACCGTTGTTCAACAGCCAGACTTTCCAAGTTTCCGACCCTCGGAAACCCTTGCCATGCCAACGAAAAAAGCCCCCCGAAATGGGAGGCTTTTGATGAGCGAGAAACGAGATTCGAACTCGCGACCCCAACCTTGGCAAGGTTGTGCTCTACCAGCTGAGCTATTCTCGCATGGGATTCAGAACGGTGTTCTGACCCGCTCGTTTGCGGGAGGCCAAAATTAGCACAACCTCTCCTTTCTGCAAACACTTCAGAGGTTTTTCTTCACGCAGCTGCCGCATGCCACGGCCTCTTCCCGAGCATTGCAGCTGTGAACTATTTGGCGCATATGGCGGTGGGGCATTGGGCCGGGTTGAACGCCCAAGGCAAGCTGGGCAACTTTGTGGGCGACGCCGTGAAGGGCCGAGACGTCGAAGCGAGGTGGGGCGAGGAGGTGGCCGTGGGCATCCGGTTTCACCGTGCGTTGGATGAGCACAGCGACCGACACGAAGCCAGCCGAGCGGCGCGTGCCTTGGTCCGGCCGCTTTGTGGCAAATGGAGCGGGGTGGTGTGGGATGTGCTGGCGGACCATGTGCTGGCCTCCGAATTTGACCAACTCGGCCAAGGATGCGGCGACCTCGACGCGTTCGCAGCCCATGAACTGCAAGGCCTTGCCCTCCAACTCGAGTTCATGCCCGAGCGCAGCCAGAGGTTCTACGACGCCATGGTGCACCACGGCTGGCTCACGGGATATCAAGACGGCCCAGTGGTCCATGCCGTGCTCGACGCCATGTCGGGGCGACGGTCCACGGCGGGTCCAGTTGGGGAGGGTTGGAAGGCGTTCGTCGCCCATGAACATGCATTGAGGGAATGCGCACGCGTGTTGATTGCAGACATGAAGGCATGGGCCAAGGGCCTGGACCTTGTATCTTTGGTGCATCGGCCGGCTGGCTGAGGGCGGCTCGTCCAGGTTTGGACTTGAGCGGCGAGAGACAAATTCAGCATTGAACACCATGGCAGACGCCTCCATCAACTTTGACGCGCTCAGCTACAACAGCATGAGGGACGACCTCGTGATTTCAGAATACGGACGCTCCATCCAACAAATGGTGGACCATTGCCTGAGCATCGCCGACCGCGACGAGCGCAGCAAATGCGCGGCCGCCATCGTCAGCGTGATGGGCAGCGTGGTGAAGCAAGAGGGGGAGAAGGAAGAGGCGGCCCAAAAGCTGTGGAATCAACTTCATGTCATGGCCCGCTACCAGCTGGACGTGGACAGTCCGTTTCCCAAGCCCGAGCCTGCCGAGAAGGACAGCGCCCCTGAAGACATGGATTACCCCAACGCCCAGTCTCGCGTGGGCCACTATGGCAAGACGACCCTCGATTTGATTGAGGCTGCCAAGGCCATGGAGGACGGGGAGGAGAAGCAGGTGCTCGTCGTGAAGTTGGCCAACTTGATGAAGCGTCACTTCCTGACATGGAACCGCAACACGGTGGAAGATTCTGTGATTGCGGCGGAACTCAAGGCGAAGTCTGGCGGGGCGTTGGTGTTGCCGGATGGCGTTGAGTTGGAAGGCCAAGCGGACATCTTGCGCAACGTGCGGAAGACAAGTGACGCCTTGGCACGTCCTCACAAGAAGAAAAAGAAGCGTCGCTGAGTCGCGCCAAAAGGCAGTTGACCTTTCCCCGAATCGGGGTTGATAACCCTGACGTGGCGCACGGATGCGCGTGGGTCGGCCCCCGAAATTCGGGAGCATGGGAAGTTTCATCATTGAGGGCGGCCAGAGGCTGCAAGGGGAGGTTGTT
Organism: Flavobacteriales bacterium; assembly: GCA_049610985.1. Classification (GTDB taxonomy): domain Bacteria; phylum Bacteroidota; class Bacteroidia; order Flavobacteriales_D; family Sanyastnellaceae; genus UBA11663. Next base: position 45,268 of record JBMZAB010000010.1, read on the forward strand.
CCCCAGGGCGCGAAGAACGAGGCGTTGCAGATTTTGTGTGCGGTGATGCTCACCCCAGAGCCCGTCACGATCCACAATTTGCCAGACATCGTCGACGTCAACAAGCTGATTCACTTGTTGGGGGATTTGGGGGTGAAGACCCAGCACCTGGGGCCAGGGTCATGGCGCTTTGAAGCGGACGACGTGAACCTCGACCACCTCAAGACCGAATCGTTCCGAACCAAGGGAGGCGGGCTGCGCGGTTCCGTGATGATCCTGGGGCCGATGTTGGGCCGGTTTGGCCTGGGCGCCATCCCACGCCCTGGCGGAGACAAGATTGGCCGCCGCCGCATGGACACCCACTTCATCGGATTCCAAAAGCTGGGGGCCGAGTTCTCGTACGACGCTTCGACAGGGTTCTTCAACGCAAGTGCGCCGGACGGGTTGAAGGGCAGCTACATGTTGCTCGACGAGGCGTCGGTGACAGGCACGGCCAACGTGGTCATGGCGGCGGCGCTCGCCGAAGGCACCACCACGATTTACAACGCGGCGTGCGAGCCTTACCTCCAACAGCTCTGCAAGATGATCAACCGCATGGGTGGCAAGATCAGTGGGGTCGGATCCAATTTGCTGACCATCGAGGGCGTGCCGTCGTTGGGAGGCACCGAGCACCGCTGCTTGCCTGACATGATTGAGATCGGGAGTTTCATCGGCCTTGCAGCGATGACAAAAAGTGAAATCACAATCAAGGATTGCGCGTACGACGAGCTCGGCGTCATCCCAAACGTGTTCCAGCGCTTGGGCATCAAGATGGAGCGCCGGGGAGAAGACTTGCACATCCCTGCCCAAGACCATTTCGAGATCGACACCTTCATTGACGGCAGCTTGCTGACCGTGGCCGACGCACCTTGGCCGGGCTTCACACCCGATTTGTTGTCCATTGTCTTGGTGACGGCGACCCAAGCGAGGGGGAGTGTCTTGGTGCACCAAAAAATGTTTGAGAGCCGCTTGTTCTTTGTGGACAAGCTCATTGACATGGGCGCCCAAATCATCCTTTGCGACCCGCACCGCGCAACCGTCATTGGACTCGACCGCAAATCCAGCCTCCGTGGCGTGACCATGACCTCTCCGGACATCCGCGCCGGGGTGAGCTTGTTGATTGCGGCACTCAGTGCGGAAGGCAAAAGCACCATCCACAACATCGACCAAATCGACAGGGGGTATCAGCACATCGACGATCGCTTGCGTGCTTTGGGGGCCAACATCGTCCGTGTTTCCTAAGAACAGGCGTATCTTCCATGATTCAGAAACGACACACAAAAACGTCAAAGCACATGTGGAAAGCAGCTTTCATGTTGGCCTTTTCGGCCTTGATTTGGTCCGGATGGGGCGGCCAAGAAGAACCCGTTCAGTTGACCGCCTGTGCGGTGGAAATCACCGGGAAGATTGGCCACAGCGTAGGCGACGAGGCGCCTGAAATTGCCATGCCCAACCCCAAGGGGAAGGAGATGAAGTTGAGCGACCTGCGCGGCAGCTACGTGTTGATTGACTTCTGGGCGTCTTGGTGCGGCCCGTGCCGCCGCGAAAACCCCAACGTGGTGCGGGCGTACGACAAGTACCGCAAGGCCAAGTTCAAGGACGCCGATGGGTTCGAGGTCTTCAGCGTCTCTTTGGACAGCGACATCCCTCGTTGGGAAGCCGCGATCAAGAAAGACGACCTTTCCTGGAAACACCATGTGAGCGACCTCAAGAAGTGGGACAACGAGGCGGCGGCGATGTACGGCGTCAGCTCCATCCCCATGAGCTTCTTGGTGGACCCCAACGGCATCATTGTCGCCAAGAATTTGCGCGGCATCGAGCTGCACCGTCAGCTGGACAAATACGTCACCAGCTTCTGAGTGCGGCGCACACAACCATGACGAACACGCAGGGGCTTGGCAGTGATGTCAGGCCCTTGTCACGTTTGCATGACACCCTGTCGCATCTTCGCGATTGAAATGGGGCTGGCACGCCGTTTGACCTTGGAGAGACTGACCACTCATGACTGCAAAAACGACCATGGAAGAGAAGCACGAGAACCCCGAGCACGACGCCCAGGAAACCACCGCCCAAGCGGAACCAGCGACAGAAGCGCCAGAAGTCCAAGAAGCGCCAGAACAGGAGGACACCGATTGGCAAGACAAGTACCTGCGGCTCTACGCGGAGTTCGACAACTTCCGCAAGCGGACCATGCGCGAGCGTGGTGATTTGATCCGGAACGCGTCCATGGACGTGCTTGAGAAGATGTTGCCGGTGCTCGACGATTTTGACCGGGCTGCGGCAGATGGAAGCGAAGACGTGGAGGCTGTGCGCGAGGGTCGCAACCTCATCCACACCAAGATGCGTCAGTTGCTCGAGGCCCAAGGGTTGGCCAAGATGGAAGTGAACCAAGGCGACGCGTTCGACGTGGAGCTTCACGAAGCGATCACCAACATTCCCGCCCCAACACCAGAGCTCGCGGGCAAGGTCGTTGACGTGGTGGAACCCGGGTACAAGTTGAACGACAAAATCATGCGCTACGCCAAGGTGGTGGTGGGGCAATAAGGCATCATGGCCAAACGCGATTACTACGAAACGCTCGGGGTCGGCAAAGGCGCCTCGGCTTCAGAAATCAAGAAGGCGTACCGCAAGCTTGCGCTGAAGTATCACCCGGACAAGAATCCTGACGACGCTGCCGCGGAGGACCGCTTCAAGGAGGCGGCCGAGGCGTACGAGGTGTTGAGCGACGACACCAAGCGCCAGCAATACGACCGCTTTGGCCATGAAGGCATGCGCGGCGGATCTGGCGGCTTCGGCGGGGGCGGCATGAACATGGACGACATCTTCTCCCAGTTCGGGGACATCTTCGGAGGTGCCTTCGGCGGGGGAGGCGGTGGCGGCCGCAAGCGCCGCATGAAGGGTGCCAACCTGCGCATCAAGGTGAAGTTGACCCTCGAGGAAGTCGCCGAGGGCGTGTCCAAGAAAGTCAAGGTCTTCAAGCAGGTGCAGGCGAAAGGGGTGGAATACACCGACTGCGCCACCTGTCACGGAACGGGCCAAGTGCGCCGGGTGACCAACACCATCCTGGGCCAAATGCAAACGGCCTCGACGTGCAACGTTTGCCAGGGCACCGGCCAAAGCATCACCCGACGCCCCTCAGGCGCCGACGAAATGGGTATGGTGCGTGAAGAAGCCGTGGTCAACCTCGAGATCCCGGGCGGCGTGGAAGACGGCATGCAGCTCAGTGTGCGAGGTGAAGGCAACGGCGCTCCAATGGGTGGCGTAGCTGGCGACCTCATCGTCATGGTGGAAGTGCTGCCCCACGACCTGTTCCAGCGCAACGGAAAGAACCTTCACCACGACCATTACATCAGCTTCGCCGACGCGGCCCTCGGGGCCACAGCTGAAGTGCCGCTCCTGGGCGGCAAGGCCAAAATCAAGATCGACGCTGGCACCCAAAGCGGCAAAATTGTCCGTTTACGTGGCAAGGGGCTTCCCTCGGTCGACAGCTACGGCAACGGCGACCTCCTGATCAACTTGAATGTGTGGACGCCCAAGAAATTGAGCAAATCGGAGACAAAAGCATTGGAAGAACTCCGCGATTCTGCGAACTTCCAGCCTGAACCGGACCACGGGGAGCGAGGCTTCTTTGACAAGGTCCGGGACATGTTCTCCTGACCATGAGCCAGCCCATCCTCCACGCCCAAGGCATCACCAAGTCGTTTGGCGACCACGTCGCTTTGGCGCCTTTGGATTTGGACATGGAGGCCGGCAAAATCGTGGGCCTCTTGGGCCCCAACGGCGCAGGAAAGACCACGTTCCTGCGCATGGTCACGGGCATCACCAAGCCGGACCGCGGCACGCTTCGCATGTGGGGCGAGTCCCACCATCGCGGACTGCTTTCCCGAATGGGGTACCTCCCGGAGGAACGAGGCCTGTACAAGAGCATGCGGGTGGCCGAGCAAGTCCTTTACTTTGCGACGCTTCGAGGCATGGCGCGGCCAGAGGCCGAGCGTGACCTGAAGCAATGGTTTGAGCGCCTCGAAGTCGAGGGGTGGTGGAACCGGGAAGTGGCCGACCTGAGCAAGGGCATGGCCCAAAAAATTCAATTCATCGCCACCGTCCTGCATGGCCCCGAGTTGCTCATTCTGGATGAGCCGTTCAGCGGCCTTGACCCCATCAACGCCGCGTTGGTGCGCGACGAGATGTTGCGACTCGTCAAAGAGAAGGGCACCACGCTTGTGCTGTCCACCCACAACATGGGTTCAGTCGAGGCCCTGTGCGACGAAGTTGTCCTTCTGCACAAAGGCCAAAAAATCCTCTCAGGACCCACCGACGAGGTGCGGGAATCGGCCCGACGAGGCCGCGTTCAAGTGGTCGTGCGTGGCAACCTCATGGCCTTCGTTGCGGATCTGGGTGCCCGAGCGGAGCTTCTTCATTCGAGCACCGAGGGGGACCGCCACACGTTGGATTTGACCTTGCCAGAGGCGTGGGGCATGCCCACCTTATTGGCGTGGGCTGTGCAGCATGTGGAGGTTCTTGAGGCCCGTCCTGTCCGACTTTCCATGGAGGAAGTCTTTGTCCAAACCGTCGAATCCGTGGGGGCATGAATGGGTGGAACACCGTTTTGGCGATTGTCCGAAGGGAATACCTCACCCGCGTTCGGCGCCGGGCCTTTGTGGTTGCAACCGTCTTGGGTCCCATCCTCACCGTGGGGTTGATCGCCGGCTTGGTGTTGCTCACGCAATCCACAGAAGACCCTGTGAAGGTGTGGGTGGTCGACCACGACGGCTTGATCACCGTTCCAACGGACGGAGATCAATTCGTGCCCACGTGTCCTGCATGTTACAGGGAGCGGCCTTTGTTGACCTACCGGTTTGGCAGGGAAGAGAAAACCAAGGAGGTGCTGCAAGCCGAGGGATACACCTGCATGGTGACGTTCGACGCCGGGCTGATGCAAAGCGAGAAGATGCAGTTGCTGCAATTGTCGCCGCCGCCAGGCCGGGCCAAACGCGCCATGGAACGCGACTTCAGCGAAGCGTTGGAGCGCTTGAAGGTGCGGGAGCGGGCGGATTTGGACTACGACGCCTACCTGTCGCTCAAGACCGACGTGTCCTTGGTTGCGCTCGACATCGAGACCGGAGAACAAAAGGGCGAGGAACGCGCCTTGCTCGGTTTCATGTTCAGCGTCTTCATGTTCACGTTTGTGCTCATTTACGGCATGCATGTCATGCGCGGCGTCATTGAGGAGAAGTCCAACCGCATCGTGGAGGTGGTGTTGAGCACGGTGCGCCCAAGCCAGTTGTTGGCCGGAAAAATTGCGGGCATTGGCTTGGTGGGTTTGACCCAAATCCTCGGTTGGGCTGTGCTGAGCTGGGGGCTGTTCTTCGTTTTTGGCTTTGCGCTCGATCAGAGTGCGTGGATGGAAGGCTGGGCCCAAACCCAAGGACTCGCCCCGGAAGCCGTGGACTTGACCACGGTCATGGCCTCCCAATCGGGGCTCGCGTTTCTGCTCGACATCAATTGGGGCGTCATGCTCACCTGCGGAGCCCTTTACTTCGTTTTGGGGTTCGCCCTGTACAGCGCCTTTTTTGCCACCATCGGTGCCATGGTGGAGCAAGAGTCGGACGCCCAATACCTGCTTCTGCCGGTGATGGCGCCGCTGCTCTTCAGTTACATGCTGGCGTCGATGAGCTTGGATTCACCTGAGAGCACCCTGGCGATCGTGAGCTCCTTCGTGCCGTTTTCGGCGCCCATTTCCATGATGGTGCGCTTGCCCATGGGGGTGCCTTGGTGGCACGTCGCCTTGAGCATGGCGTTGCTGCTGGCCACAACCGTGGCCCTTGTGGGGTTGGCCGGCCGTGTGTATCGGGTGGCCATCTTGATGTACGGCAAAAAACCCAACTTGAAAGAGGTCGTTCGTTGGATGTTCCACCCCGACTCAGGCGCGTTGTGAACGCTTTGCGCAAACTGGCCGTCATCGACTGCGGCACCAACACGTTCAACCTGAGGGTGGTGGAAATGGGGTCCAAGGGAGGATGGATTCCCATCTTCGGACAGCGCGTCCCGGTCAAACTGGGCCAAGGCGGGGTGGCCAAAGGAGTCATCCAGCCCGACCGCATGGCCCGAGGGTTGGACGCCCTGATGTCCATGCGCGAGGCCTTGCGCAACTACGACGTCGAGGAGGTGCACGTGCTGGCCACAAGCGCCATGCGTGACGCCAAGAATGGCCCAGAATTCGTCGCGGAGGCCAAGCGGTTGGCCGACCTCGACATCCAAGTCATCGGTGGGGCCCACGAGGCGAGGCTCATCCAAGAAGGAATTTGGCTCAACCACCCCAAGATGCCAGACGAGACGTGCTTGACCATGGACATCGGCGGGGGGAGCGTGGAGTTTGTGGTTTGGAAGGGCCACGAGATCCACTGGGCCCAAAGCTTCAACACTGGTGTGGCGCGTTTGCACATGTTGATGGGACTCCCCGATCCGATGGGACGGGAAGGGCAGGCCAAGATGACGCCCTACTTTGACGACGTCATGGCGCCACTGGTGGCGGCGGTCGAGGCCTTGAACCCGACCCGTTTGGTCGGGGCGAGTGGGTCGTTCGACACGCTGGCCGAGATGGCGGGCACCCGCACCATGCGCGAACGGCCCGACCACGCCCAAACCCCCGAGTCGCACCCCGGTGTGGACCCCATTCCGATGGAGGCGTTCCGCACCTTGGCCCAGCAGCTGGTGGAACAGGATGTGCACCACCGCGCGGCCATGCCCGGCATGGACCCGGCACGGGTCGACTTGATGCCGTTCAGCGTCGCCCTCGTTGAATGGGTGCTCGGCCAGGGCGAGTTCAACAACATGGTGCGTGCACCCTACGCCCTTCGTGAGGGAGTCATGTCCCGCTTGGAACGGGGATTGCCCTTGCTTCCCGAGTTGGGGTGAGCTTGCCACGGCTCAGGAGTTTGGCACCATCTTTGGCATGCATCGGGTGAGAACCCCAATTTGAGACCATGGCCCATCTGCTGATCATTGACGACGAAGCGCCCATCCGCACCAGCCTGCGTGAAATCTTGGAATACGAAGGACATCGCATTTCAGAAGCCTCTACGGGAATGGACGGGGTGCTTGCCGCGACCAAAACCAAATTCGACGGCATCTTCTGCGACGTCAAAATGCCTCAAATGGACGGCCTTGACGTGCTCGACATGCTGGTGAAGAAGGGAGTGCAGACACCTGTGGTCATGATTTCCGGGCATGGGACGGTCGACACGGCCGTGGCCTCCCTGAAAAAAGGCGCATACGATTTCATCCAAAAGCCGTTGGATTTGAACCGGGTCCTGGTCACCCTCCGAAACATGTTGGAGCGTGAGGCCCTCGTGGAGACCACCCAGGTCTTGAAGGAGAAGGCCCACAAGGCCCAATCGCACACCATCGTAGGGGAGTCCGATGCGATTCGAGAGATCTTGGGAATGGTGGAGACGGTTGCACCCACCGAAGCCAGGGTGTTGGTCACCGGGGCAAACGGGGCGGGCAAAGAATTGGTGGCTCGTCAAATTCACAACGGATCCTCCCGTTCAGAGGGGCCGTTCGTGGAAGTCAACTGTGCGGCCATCCCGGGAGAGTTGATCGAGAGCGAGCTGTTTGGCCACGAGAAGGGGGCGTTCACCAGCGCCGTCTCACAACGCAAAGGCAAGTTTGAACAGGCCCAAGGTGGCACCTTGTTCCTCGATGAAATCGGAGACATGAGCGCCAATGCGCAAGCCAAGGTCCTGCGCGCCTTGCAAGAGCACAAGATTTCCCGCGTCGGTTCCGACAAGGACATCGCGGTGGACGTGCGCGTGGTGGCGGCGACCAACAAGGACTTGAAGCAAGCCATCGCCGACGGTGAGTTCCGAGAGGATTTGTACCACCGGCTGGCCGTGGTGCCCATCCATGTTCCCGCACTCGCCGAGCGCGCGTCCGACGTGCCTCTGTTGGTGGCCCATTTCTTAGATGCGCTTTGCGGCCAGAGCGGCCGAAGCGTCCCCAAAGTGAGTACCGAGGCGATGGACATGCTCGCTGGCGCGCCTTGGACTGGCAACGTCAGGGAGTTGCGCAACGCGGTGGAGCGCTTGCTCATCTTCTGCCCAGCGAAAGGAGTGATCGACGCTGCGTTGGTGGCCAAGCACGGGCACTTGGGTTGACCTTCGCCGTGTATCAGAGACACGTGCTTGAATCTTGACATGTTGGTTGTCAACAAGATGAGGCAACCCCCTCGTCATTCCTTCGTCTGTCCTTTGGACAAACTTCTGACGACATGGAATATTTTGACACCCTTCAAGTGGACGGCGGCGTGGTGATTGGCTTTCTCTTTGTGACCATCGTGACCCTGGCTGGCAACTGGCGGTTGTTCGTCAAATCGGGCCAACCGGGATGGTCTGTCGTGGTGCCGGGCTACAACGTGGTCATCGCCATGCGCATCGTGGGACGGCCTGACAGCCACGCATTGCGATTCCTGATCCCGGGCTACAATGTGTTTTTCTTTTTCAAGACGATCATGGAGCTCGCGGCCTCTTTTGGCAAGCGGAGCAACTTGGACTTCGGCCTGGCGGCCGTATTCAACGTCTTTTACATCCTCAACCTTGGACTGAGCGAGGACGAGGAGTACCAGGGACCGGTGTTTGGCCTCGATTTGCAGGAGGCCCAGCGGCCCCATCTTTCGGTCGTCTGACCGGATTCAGGTCACCCTTGAAGCTTGGCAAGCGCCGCATCCACGGCCGCTTGCAATCCTGCGGCATTTTTGCCGCCCGCGGTCGCGAAGAACGCTTGACCGCCGCCACCGCCACCGATGTGGCTGGCCAGTTCCCGAACCAAGTTCCCAGCGTGCAGCCCGTGGGTCTCCACCACGTCGTCGCTGATGGCAATCGACAAGGTGATTTTGCCTCCCGCTTCGCTGCCAAACACGCCAAAAAACGGCGCCTTTTCTGCCTTCAGCTGGAACGCCAGATCCTTGATGTTTTTGCTGTCCAAGTCGAGCACCGCACCCACGGCGTGAATGCCTGAGAAGGTGGTCATTTTGCCAATCAGGTCTTCTTTCACGTTTCCGGCGGCCGCGCGTTGTAAGGCCTCAATGTCCTTGGACATCTTCGTGTTGGCTTTCAACAGGTCGTCGATGGCTCGGGCAGGGTCTGCGGCACCTTTGAGAAGGGCCCGGATGCTGGCCAATTGAGCTCGTTCCTCTTGTTGGGCATGCAGCGCCCCTGAGCCAGTGACGGCCTCGATGCGTCGGATGCCCGCGGCCACTGCGCTTTCGCTTTCAATCCGGAACAATCCGATTGCGCCCGTGGCGGGCACATGGATGCCGCCACAGAGCTCTTTTGAGGAGCCGAATTCAATCATGCGGACCGTCTCCCCGTATTTTTCCCCAAACAACATCATGGCTCCAGCTTCTTCGGCTTGGGCCAGGGGGATGTCCCGGTGCTCGCCGCACGGGAGGTTCGACAGGATGCGGGCTTGCACTTTCGACTCGATCTCCGCCAACTCCTCCGAAGTCACCTTTTGGAAGTGGGAGAAATCGAACCGCAAGCCGTCGGGCTTGACAAGCGACCCCTTTTGTTCCACGTGCGTCCCGAGAACCTCGCGCAACGCCTCGTGCAAGAGGTGGGTGGCGCTGTGGTTTCGTGCGGAGTCGTCTCGAAGGCCGCCGTGCACCTCGGCTTTGAACGTACCTGAAGGAGAGGTGGGTACCTTGTCCAAGACGTGGACGATGAGGTTGTTTTCTTTTTTGGTGTCGAGCACGTGGAAGACCCCGTCCTCCGACGTGAGCGTGCCTTTGTCTCCCACTTGACCACCCCCTTCAGGGTAGAAGGGCGATTGGTCAAACACCGCTTGGATGAACGTCTTTTTCTTGGCCGTCACCTCCCGGTGGCGCAACAGCTTGACGTCTGCAGAGGTGTGGTCGTATCCGACGAATTCGGTGACGCCCTCGTGCACCTCGACCACTTGCCAGTCGTCGGCAGTGATTTTGCCGGCCTCGCGGGAACGGTTCTTTTGGGCTTCCAGCAGGGCACTGAACCCAGCCTCGTCGACCTTGAGTTCTTGCTCGCTGGCGATGAGCGCGGTCAAGTCCACGGGGAACCCGAAGGTGTCGTAAAGTTCGAAAACCAAATCGCCCGCCAATTCATCTCCGGCCTTCATCTGGTTGGTGGCCAAGGCCAACTTCTCCATGCCGGAGGCCAGCGTGCGAAGGAAGGATTGTTCTTCCTGCTCAATGACCTGTTGGATGAGGCCTTTTTGGGCCTTGATCTCGGGGAAGGTGCCAGACATCTGGTCGTCCAGCACGTCCACGAGGGTGTGGATGAACGGCTCGTTCATGCCGAGGAAGGACGAGCCGTAACGGACCGCCCGCCGCAAAATCCGGCGGATCACGTAGCCGGCGCCCGTGTTGGAAGGCAGCTGACCGTCTGCGATGGAGAACGCCACGGCACGAACGTGGTCGGCGATGACGCGAAACGCCACGGCCTCTTGGCTGTCGTCGCCAGCGTAGATCTTGCCGCTTGCTTTGGCGATGGCGTCGAGGAGTGGCGTGAAGATATCTGTGTCGTAGTTGGACTTGACCCCCTGCAGCGCCATCGCCAGGCGCTCAAAGCCCATGCCGGTGTCGATGTGCTTGTTGGGGAGCGGCACGAGGGTGCTGTCCGCCATGCGGTTGAACTCCATGAACACCAGGTTCCACACTTCAATGACTTGCGGGTGGTCCATGTTGACCAACTCGCGGCCGTCTACCTTGGCGCGTTCCTCGTCGTCACGGAGATCGATGTGGATTTCAGAACAGGGGCCACAAGGTCCCGTCTCGCCCATCTCCCAAAAGTTGTCCCTCTTGTCCGCCGCCAGAATGCGATCGTCGGCCATGTGCTTTTGCCACTGAGTTCGGGCCTCGTTGTCTGCGGGCAATCCGTCTCCTTGGTCCCCACCGAACACGGTGACGTACAAGCGGTCTTTGTCCAATTTGTAGCGCTCGGTGAGCAACTCCCACGCCCAATCGATGGCCTCGGCCTTGAAGTAGTCTCCAAACGACCAGTTTCCCAACATCTCAAAAAGCGTGTGGTGGTAGGTGTCGACGCCCACTTCTTCCAGGTCGTTGTGCTTGCCGCTCACGCGCAGGCACTTCTGGGTGTCGGCGATGCGCGCATGTTTGACCGGTTGGTTCCCCAAGAACAAATCCTTGAACGGATTCATCCCGGCGTTGATGAACATGAGGGTGGGGTCGTCCTTCACCACCATTGGCGCAGACGGCACAATGGTGTGATTTTTCTCCTTGAAAAAGTCCAAAAATGTCTGGCGGATGACGCGTGATTCCATGGCGCTTTGAATTGCAGCGTGAAAATACGGCAGACCATCCACGCAAGAATGACGACCTTTGCACCGATGTGGACGCGCAGCAGGTACAATCCTGAGACCCTCCAGATGGAGGAGGTCAAGCTCACAGGCCGGGAGATTTTCCGGCTTGTGGGGCTTCGCGTGGCGTTCGTGCTGGCCATCGGGACGGGCAGTGTGTGGTTGTTTGACCAAGTGTTCCAAAGTCCGGCCGACCGGGCCAGAGATCGGGAGATCGCTTTTTTGGAGCGTCAGTTGGAGGAGATGCGCGGAGAGGTGGCCTTGATGGAAGGGGCGCTGGGCGACCTGGCCCAACGCGACGACGCCGTGTACCGCACCATCCTCGGCGTGCAGCCCGTGCCGGACCACCTTCGCCATCCGGGCATCGGAGGCGTGGACCGGCAAGCGAACGTGCGCGGCCACGTGCATTCGGAAGAAGTGGCTGACCTCAAAGACCGCATCGCGTCCCTTCAGCGCTCGCTGGTGGCCCAGTCCAAATCGTTGGACGAGGTGACCGACATGGCGCTGGAGTACGAGAAGCGCCTGGAAAGCATCCCCGCCATTCAGCCCGTTCGGAACGAAGACCTCGGACGCATGGCCAGCGGGTGGGGCTACCGCATTCACCCCATCTACAAAGTGCGAAAATTCCACTACGGCATGGATTTCAGCGCCCCGGAAGGCACCGAGGTGTTTGCCACCGGCGACGGAGAAGTGGTCAAAGTCAAGCGCCTCTACAATGGCTACGGCCGACACATCGTCATCCGCCACGGCTTTGGCTACGAGACGCTGTACGCCCACCTGAGCAAGTCCAACGTGCGCCGCGGCGACAGGGTGAAACGTGGCCAAATCATTGGTTTCGTCGGAAGCACAGGCACCTCGACCTCGTCCCACCTTCACTACGAAGTGCACAAGGATGGGCGCAAGGTGAACCCCGCGCACTACTACTTCAACGACCTGTCACCTGCGGAATACGAGGAGATGCTGGAGGCGGCCGACTTGGAGAACCAGAGTTTGGACTGAGCGTCTTATCTTGACCTCACATGCCGCTGAATCAACCGATCAAAAAGCGTTACCACAGCATTTCTGAGGTGGCCAAGATGCTCGACGTCAACCCGTCGTTGCTTCGGTTTTGGGAGAAGCAGTTCAAGCAAATTCAGCCCAAGACCAACGCCCGCGGCAAGCGCGCGTACCGCCAAGAGGACATCGACGTCATCCGAAGGATTTACGACTTGGTCAAGGTGCAAGGCCTGACGCTGGAAGGCGCACGCAAGGCGATGTCGGCCAGAAAAGGCGAGGCGAAGGAACGCGGTGCCAAGGCGGCGTCAGCGGCCCAAGCGGCCAGCGCTGTGGCGACGCCCGCGGTCGACCCTGCGGAGTTGGCCAAGCGCCAGGAAGCGGTGTCCAGGCTCAAGAAGGTTCGGCAACGGTTGCTTGAGGCGCGCGCCGTTGTCCAGTCGTGAGGTGGTTCTTCACGTAGTCGTCGATTCCCGATTCCAGCGACCGGAACGTCACGTCGCAACCGTGGTTCCTCAACTTGGTGAGGTCGGCTTCCGTGAAGTATTGGTAGGTGTCCCGGATGTCCTCCGGGGTGTCGATGAATGAAATCTCCGACTGGCGTCCCATGGCGTTGAACGTGGCGCGAACCAAGTCGAGGAAGGTCCGGCCTTGGCCACTGCCCAAATTGTACAGCCCCGAGTGTGCCGGAATGCGGTGGTGCATGAAGTGAAGCAGCACGCTGCACACATCCTCCACGTGGACGAAGTCACGGGTTTGGTGGCCGTCGGCGAAGTCGGGGCGGTGGCTTCGGAAGAGCTTCATTCCGCCCGTGGCTTCCACTTGGCGGAACGTGTGCAAGACCACCGAAGCCATGCGGCCTTTGTGGAATTCGTTGGGTCCGTAGACGTTGAAGAACTTGAAGCCGGCCCAGAAGTAGGGCTTGCGCTCTTGGGCGAGGGCCCACGCGTCGAAGTCGTTCTTGGACCGCCCGTAGGGGTTCAGGGGTTGAAGGTCACCCACAACTTCGTGGCTGTCCACGTAGCCCAAACTTCCGTCGCCGTACGTGGCCGCAGAACTGGCGTAGATGAGCGGCAGCCCAAACTCCACACACATGTTCCAAATGTCTTTCGTGTACTGCAGGTTGAGTGCAGTCAGGAGTTCCTCGTCTTGTTCTGTGGTGTCCGTGCGGGCCCCGAGGTGGAACACGAACTGCACCTGCGACTCGTTCTCGCGGAGCCATGCAGGGAAATCCTTGCGGTCCACGCGCTTGGTGACGTTGAGGTGGTCGTGGTTGGGGCGTTTGGCCTCCACACTGAAGTCATCGACCAAGACCAACTGGCGGTAATCCGCCTCCAACAGCCTGACGGCAAGCACGCTTCCAATAAAGCCTGCAGCTCCTGTAACCACAATCATGGCGCGAAGGTAGCCCGGTGAAAACATCTGCTACCTTTGCCGGGTTATCGCATCATGAAGAACGTCTACGTCACCCGCCGCGCCCATTTCAACGCCGCCCACAAATTGTGGAACGAGGATTGGTCTGAGGAGAAGAACATGGAAGTGTTTGGCAAATGCGCCAACCCCAACTGGCACGGCCACAACTACGAGCTGCACGTCACCATCAAGGGCGAGCCAGCCGAGGAGACGGGCTACTGCATGAATCTCAAGGAGCTCAAGGACATCATCAAGGAGAAGGTGGAGGAGCCCATCGACCATAAGAACCTCAACCTGGATGTGCCGTTTTTGAAGGGCAAAAAGACGTCGACCGAGGTGCTCATCATTGCGATTTGGGAAGAGTTGGAGCCTGCCATTTCAGAGCGAGGCTGCCAGCTGCACCACATTCGTTTGTACGAGACAGAAAACAACTACGCCGACTACTACGGCGGCGAATGAAGCCCTGGGTGGTTGCAAAATTTGGTCAAGGTTGAGGGCTGAAGCGGTCCAGCGTGCATCTTTGGTGCATGGATCAACCACCTCGGATTTTTGAGGGCACGCGCCCTGAGTTCAACGAAACACGTTTCACCGACGACGCTTCTGTGTCGTCGTTCATGTCCACGGTCTTCACGTGGATGGTGGCCGGTCTTGCGGTCACAGGCGCGGCCGCGTACTACGCCGCCGCCAGCGAACTGTACCTCTCCCTGATGCAGGGGGCCGGGTTTTGGATTGTGACGTTGGCGCCGTTTGCGTTCTTGCTGGTGATGAACTTTGGGCTTCAGAAGCTCAGCGTCACCTCTCTGGCATTGTGCTTTCTCGCCTTCGCGGGAACCATGGGGCTGAGCCTCGGGGGGATCTTCTTCATCTATTCCTTGGGCAGCCTGGCCCAAGTCTTTGCCATCACGGCGGGGACCTTCGCCATCATGGCGATCGCAGGCTACACCACCAACGTGGATTTGTCCCGCTTCGGCAGCCTGCTCTTCATGGCGCTCATCGGCATCCTGCTTGCGAGCCTCGTGAATTGGTGGATGAAGAGCACGTGGTTGGATTTCATCATCAGCGCAGGCGGGGTTCTGGTCTTCACAGGATTGGTCGCGTACGACACGCAGCGCTTGAAGCGCATCGCGGCAGGGGTGGAGTTTGGGGCTGTGGCCCCCATGAAGTTGGCGCTTCTGGGCGCCACCTCGCTTTACTTGGACTTCCTCAACCTGTTCTTGTTCCTGCTGCGCCTCTTGGGCCGCAGGGACTGAATCAGTGCGCCACCATCCAACGCTGAGTCCACGATTGGCCGGACGCCGTTTGGAGGGTCAACAGGTACGGGCCGTTGGCCAAGTCGCGGGCGTCGACAAACAAACGCTGTGTTCCACGCCCGAGGGTTCCCTCGTGCAATTGGCGGACAGGCTGTCCCAAGCCGTTGCGCAACATCACGGTGCAGTCCACCGCTTGCGGGAAGTTGACCTCAAAGCAAGACATGGCCGATCCGGGGTTGGGGTAGGCCGCCACCCAAGGAGAGAAGTCTTCTGCCCGCACGACGTGGTCCGTGCCGCCCAAGACGTTGAACGACCAGTGTCCTGCAGGCGCTGGCATGGGGCGGTTGCCCGTTTTGCCGCTGTTGGCTTCTGCCGACACGAAGTAGAACACTTTGGTGCCCGCGGGCTGTGCAGGAATGTTCGCGGCGAATTCACCCTCCACGACGCCCTCGCTCATGGGCACCTCGTTCCAAGGTCCCTCCTCCGACGTGGACCAAGACAGCGTGGCTGACACGATTCCGGAGCGGTGGCTGATCTCGGCGACCACGGCATACGGCGTGGTGTCGTTGTCGGTGTCGTCCAGGGGAAGGTGGCTGATCATCAAGGGATCCTCCACGCCCACCGAGTGGGTGATGCAGTGGATGGCGCCGCTCAGCGCGATGATGTTGGAGTTGCCGCCGTCGCAGTCGATGCCCACGATGTTGTATCCAGGCAACGCTTCTTCCCAAATGCGAATCGCCGTGGTGTCGTATTGCTGGTAGTACGTGGGCAAGATGACGGTGTTGTTGACGAACACCGCGTTGCTGTAGGTCAGGTAATCCCCGTTTTGGTTGGGGTAGCCTCCGCCTTGTTCAGGGGGACTTGGAATGCGAATGACGTCGAAGGGGGTGCCCCACTTCGTGGTGAAGTTGCTCAGCACGTATTGCAGGTTCGCCTCGATTTGCGGGCCGTCGGCCACGCCTTGAGGGTACTCCGCCACCAACAGCGTCGACTCGTCCAGCAACTTCATGTGCATGTCGATGTGGTGAATGCCGTCGTAGGGGAGGTTGTCCATCTTCACGTAGGTGTCCACACCATGGAACGCCTCCACGATTTGGTCGATGTCGTCCTCCGTGTGGTCGGGGAACGTGGTCCACCAAGATTGGTCGCCGTTGTTTTCATCGAGGATGAGTTCGGAAGCGAAGGCGGTGCCGTAGCCGTCCGACATCCAGTTCCCGCCGGTGTTCATCAAATCGCTCGGCGATTCAATGGTGCTGTACAAGGTCAGGCCCATGTGGTCGGCCAAGGCGTCTGGGATGGCGTCGTCGTCGGGACGGGGGCGGTTGTACAACCAGTCGACCAGCACGCGGCCGTCGTTCCACTCGGTGTAGACGGTGTTGGCGCCGTAATCCCGAATCCAAATGCTGTTGGTGGGCACATCCACCACCTCGATGCTGTCCATGGACAGCGGTCCGCCGCACGATCCTCCCGTGAGGTAGGAGGTGGTTTGGTTGGGCTCCTCTGAAAAGATGACCACCCTACACTCTTGGCTGGCTGCAGCTGCGATTTGCTTCAGGATGCACGAAAACCCTTCCCAGGTGATGGTCAAGACTTCAATCTCTTCCCACTCTGCAGCCGTTCGCAAATTGGAGCCCGGAGGCGGGGTGGGAATGCCTCGGCTCAAGGTGCCGAACTGTCCGTCAAGCGGTCGGGGCATGTCGAGCTCCCATGGGGCAAACCCTTTGGGAAGGATGCGGTCTTCACGGCTGTCCTGCTGTCCCCACACCACCCCCCCCGAAACAAGGGTCAACATGAAAAAGCAAGAGACGCGGGAGAATGAAGGTTTCAATTTCATGACCCGAAGGTACCGCGTCTTCCCTCTTCAAACGGATTGCAGAGGCCTCAGAGGTCCAAGCTCACGACCTCGCCAGCCGGACACCACACAGAATCGATGTCGGTGCTGTCCAGGCCTGCGCACGCCCAATACCTGTGGTGCAAGAGCCACGTGTCTCCAGTGATGAAGCACGTGGACTGTGCAGTGCCACCTCCTTCCACTGCCACCCAATCCGTGCCGCAGCTCCACCGCACTTCTGAGGCGGCGCCTTCCACGTCTCGGGGAATCCATCGGTAAATCATGTCGCTGGTGGTGCACTCAGGCAATGTGTTGGAGAGGGTGGCGTCCACACGGGTTTGGGTCATGACGATGACTTCTTGGTGGTTCAGCGTTTCGCCCGAGGACAAGTCCTCGGGGTTGAACGGCACCAGCTCCTCAAAGCACCCCTCGCGAGCCACTCGAAGTCGGATGGACAACACGTTGCTTCGAACCGTTTCGAGCTCCACCACACCATCTTCGCCGGTGACGGCTTGGTCCACCTCGGTGTAAAACCCGTTGAGCACCCCGTTTTCCAGGCGTTGCTCTTCCAGGGTGACTTGGACTTGGGCTGCCGGCGCATTGGGATCGGCCCATTCCACGCACGCCACACGGAATCGGATGGTCGAATCCTCAGGGCGACAAGACCACGTGGTTCCCGCCAAAAGCAGGGCCAGGACCGCGAGGCAAGCAAAGGGGCGGGGGGGTGTCATCCGACCACCTGGAGTTTGGCGAATTTGAGGAGCAGTTGCTTTTTGCCCACCGCCGGGAACGTGATCGTCGCCTTTTCATTGGGGGCGCTCCCTTCGATGTGCAGGACCCGGCCTTTGCCAAACTTGGCGTGCACCACGATGTCGCCCACCGCGATGTTGGCGTCCGAACCGGCAGCAGGGGTCGAGGGCGTCGTGGCTTGTGGTGCGCCAGCGCCTCCCTTGGCGGCTTCCTTCAGGCTGGACCAGTTGCCAGGCTGCGTGGGCTTGGAAGGGGTAGGCTTGGCCTGGCTCGCCAACCGACCAAACGACCTGGGCGCTGTGCCACTCGGCATGCGCTGGAATTGGCTGCGCGCTTGGGCGAAGTCGACAGGACTTCGGGACGTCGGGGCGTGTTGGGGGTGAACAATGCAATTCTCGTCGATCTCTTCCAAGAAGCGGCTGGGGTCGCCTTGGGTGACTTGGCCCCACTTGAACCGGGTCAGCGCGTAGGACAACGTGCACGTGACTTCAGCCCTTGTCAAGGCCACGTAAAAGAGTCGCCGCTCTTCTTCCAATTCGGCACGGCTCTCCATGGCCATCTGGGAAGGGAACAGCTGTTCCTCCAGCCCCACAATGTGGACGTGCTTGAATTCAAGTCCTTTGGCGGCGTGGACCGTCATCAGGCTCACCTTGTTGTCGTCGTCGTCTTCGTTGTCCGCGTCGGTCAGCAAGGCGACGTCAATCAAGAAATCCGACAAGGACTGGGCGTCTTCGTTGGCGGGGTTTTCCACAAAGCCTTGGAGTGCATTCAACAATTCCTGGACGTTTTCGTAGCGCGCCACGCCCTCCGGAGTTTTGTCGCTGTACAAGGCATGGACCAAACCAGATCGCTTGGCGATGGCCAAGCCCAGGGCGTGGGCATTCGCGGTGCCCGACTCGGCAGAGAAGGCCGAGACCATGTCCGCGAATTCGCACAGTTTTTTCCAGGCGGCACCCTTCAAGTTGTCGGGAGGCACCCCATGCGCAGGATGCAACACGTCCCACAAGCTCTTCTCTTCGCCGGCAGCAAGCGCGATGAGTTTGTCCATGGTGGTCTTCCCAATCCCGCGTGCGGGGTAGTTGACCACGCGTTTGAAGCTCTCGTCGTCGCTTGGGTTGACGGTCAGGCGGAAGTACGCCAGCAAGTCTTTCACCTCCTTGCGCTGGTAGAAGGAGAGTCCACCGTAAATGCGGTAAGGCACATTCAGTTTCCTCAAGCTCTCTTCAAAGGAGCGTGACTGTGCATTGGTGCGGTAAAGGATGGCGAAGTCCTTGTAGTGGCATCCGTCGTGGCCGCGCACTTCGAAGATCTTGTTGGCCACGAAGCGTCCTTCGTCGTTGTCCGAGGTCGCGCGGAAGACCTTGATTTTTTCTCCGTCTGAATTCTGGGTCCAAACTTCCTTGGGGATTTGGTCCCGGTTGTTCGCAATCACCGAGTTCGCCGCACGGACGATGTGGGAGGTGGAGCGATAGTTCTGTTCCAACTTGAAAAGTTTGGCGTCCTGGTAGTCCTTTTTGAAATTAAGGATGTTCTGAATGTTGGCCCCACGAAAGGCGTAAATGCTCTGCGCGTCGTCGCCCACCACGCAGACGTTCTCGTGCACCGCGCCGAGCTGCTTGATGATGAGGTACTGCGCGAAATTGGTGTCTTGGTACTCGTCCACAAGGATGTACCGGAACCGGTGCTGGTATTTGCTCAGCAGGTCTGGGAAGTCCCGCAGCAGCACATTCATTTTGTAAAGGAGGTCGTCAAAATCCATGGCGCCTGCCCGGAAACACCTCGCCTCGTAGTTGGCAAAGATCTCGGCCAGCATGGGTCTGCCAGCTTGCTGGTCTTCCGACCGGATCTCGGTGTGCTCGGCATACGCCCGTGCGTCAATCAAGTTGTTCTTGGCGGAGCTGATGCGGCTCTGCACACTCGCGGGCTTGTACACCTTGTCGTCGAGGCCCATGCCTTTGATGATGTCTTTCAACAGGCTGCGGCTGTCTTGGGTGTCGTAGATCGTGAAATTTCGAGGGTAGTTGATGCGCTCACATTCGATGCGAAGGATGCGTGCGAATATGCTGTGAAACGTTCCCATCCACAGGTTGCGCGCCTCGCTTTCCCCCACCAGGGAGCCGATGCGTTGCTTCATCTCTTTGGCCGCTTTGTTGGTGAAGGTCAAAGCCAAAATCGAGAACGGGTCCACCCCCTGGGTCATCATGTAGGCGATCCTGTAGGTCAGAACCCGGGTCTTCCCAGAGCCCGCACCTGCAATCACCATCATGGGCCCGTCCATGTGGGCCGCCGCCTCTTGTTGGACGTCGTTGAGATCTTCCAAGAAATTCACAATCGAAAGGTACATTCGAGCTCCTCTCGGGCGACCATCCGCAGCAACGCTCTTGCAAATCGGGTGATTCAACTTGGGATGGAGAAGTCCCTGTAAAAATCTCCCGTCAGCCCTTGTATTTTCGTTGGTTTCGTCTACTTTTGCACCCCCTTTAGAATTTGGGGGGATAGTATTTTATGCCCATAGATTAACGTCAAACCTAGACGATGCCTACCATCCAGCAGCTCATCCGCAAAGGAAGAGTCACCAAGACTCAGGCGAGTAAATCGGCCGCTTTGGACTCTTGTCCACAACGCCGTGGTGTTTGCGTCCGTGTTTACACGACCACACCCAAGAAGCCAAATTCCGCCATGCGTAAAGTCGCCCGTGTGCGACTCACCAACGGAAACGAAGTGAACGCCTACATCGGCGGTGAAGGACACAACCTCCAAGAACACAGCATTGTGCTCGTGCGCGGCGGACGTGTGAAGGACCTCCCGGGTGTACGCTATCACATCGTGCGCGGTGCATTGGACACCGCTGGAGTGGACGGACGCATGCAGCGCCGTTCGAAGTATGGCACCAAGCGCCCCAAGGCGAAAAAGTAATCTGACGACATGAGAAGAAAAGTCGCCAAAAAGCACCGCATTCTCCCCGACGCCAAGTTTGGAGACGTGCAAGTGACCACGTTCGTGAACAACCTGATGCTGGACGGGAAGAAGAGCGTGGCTTTCAACATTTTCTACAACGCCATCGAGCGCGTGTCTGAGAAGACAGGCGAGGAGGGCTTGGAGCTCTTCAAAAAGGCGCTCGAAAACGTCACGCCTGCCGTCGAAGTGCGCAGCCGTCGCGTTGGAGGTGCCACCTTCCAAATTCCGACCCCCATCCGGGACAGCCGCAAGGAGAGCATGGCCATGAAGTGGCTCATCGACTTCTCACGCAAGCGCAACGAGAAGAGCATGGCGGAACGCCTCGCCGCGGAAATCATCGCCGCGTCCAAGGAGGAGGGAGCCACCTTCAAGAAGAAGGAAGACACCCACCGCATGGCTGAAGCCAACAAGGCATTTGCCCACTTCCGTTTCTGACACTGACCGCATTGATCTGAAATCATGGCCCAAAGAGACCTCAACTTTACGCGCAACATTGGCATCATGGCCCACGTGGACGCTGGAAAGACGACCACGACTGAGCGTATTCTGTATTACACTGGCATCAGCCACAAGATTGGCGAGGTGCACGACGGCGCAGCGACCATGGACTGGATGGAGCAGGAGCAGGAGCGTGGCATCACCATCACGTCTGCTGCAACCACTTGCTTCTGGAAGTTCCAGGACCAGCAATACCGCATCAACATCATCGACACCCCAGGTCACGTGGACTTCACTGTGGAAGTGGAGCGTTCGTTGCGTGTGCTCGACGGTGCGGTTGGATTGTTCTGCGCCGTGTCTGGTGTGGAGCCACAATCAGAGACCAACTGGGGCCTCGCCGACAAGTACGGTGTGCCTCGCATCGGCTTCGTGAACAAGATGGACCGCAGCGGTGCGGACTTCTTCAACGTGGTCGGAATGATCAAGGACATGCTCGGTGCGCGCCCAGTGCCCCTGCAGGTGCCCATCGGTGCGGAAGAGACGTTCCGCGGTGTGGTGGACTTGATCGACAACAAAGCTTACGTGTGGAACGAAGAAGACAAGGGCATGACTTGGGATGAGATCCCCATGCCGGAGGACTTGGTGGACACCGTGGCTGAGTGGCGTGAGAAGTTGATTGAAGCTGCGGCCGAGCAGGACGACTCCTTGATGGAGAAGTACTTCGAAGATCCAGACAGCCTCAGCAAGGAGGAAATCGTGGAAGCCATTCGCAAGGCGACCATTGCCATGGAAATCACCCCGTTGTTGTGCGGCTCTGCCTTCAAGAACAAGGGTGTGCAGACCATGTTGGATGCCGTCATGATGTACCTCCCTTCTCCTTACGACGTCGAAAGCATCACGGGCACTGACCCTGACGACGAAGGCGTGGAGTACGAGCGCAAGCCGGACCCCAACGAGCCGTTCTCAGGTTTGGCTTTCAAGATTGCCACCGACCCCTTCGTCGGACGCCTTTGCTTCGTTCGCGCGTATTCGGGGACGTTGCCTGCAGGTTCCTACGTGAAGAACACCCGTTCAGGCAAGAAGGAGCGCATCAGCCGCATCTTCCAAATGCACTCCAACAAGCAGAACCCGATCGACGTGTTGGAGGCTGGAGACATCGGCGCGGTCGTCGGTTTCAAGGACATCCGTACCGGAGACACCCTCTGCGACGAGAAGGCACCCATCGTGCTCGAGAGCATGAGCTTCCCAGCTCCTGTGATTGGCATCGCGATCGAGCCCAAGTCTCAAGCAGATATGGACAAGTTGGGCACGGCATTGTCCAAGTTGTCTGAAGAAGATCCCACGTTCCAGGTCCACACCGACGAAGAGAGCGGCCAAACGGTCATCTCCGGCATGGGTGAATTGCACTTGGAAGTGTTGATCGACCGCATGAAGCGTGAATTCAACGTGGAGTGCAACCAAGGCCAGCCACGTGTGGCTTACAAAGAGGCCATCTTTGCTGAGGCCGATCACCGTGAAGTGTACAAGAAGCAGTCGGGTGGTCGCGGTAAGTTCGCCGACATCATTGTGAAGATTGGCCCATCGCCCGAGCCTGAAAAGGAGGGGTTGGTGTTCAAGAGCTCTGTGAAGGGCGGAAACGTCCCCAAGGAATTTATCCCATCTGTGGAGAAGGGTTTCAAGGAGGCCATGCAGAATGGTGTTCTCGCCGGCTACCCAATGGACAGCATGTACGTGGAGTTGATCGACGGCAGCTACCACAACGTGGACTCGGACCAGTTGTCGTTTGAGCAAGCTGCGAAGTTTGCGTACCGCTCAGCTGTGAAGCAGTGCAGCCCCAAGATCTTGGAGCCCATGATGAAGCTCGAAGTGTTGACCCCAGAGGAAAACATGGGTGACGTCATCGGCGACTTGAACAAGCGTCGTGCCCTCATCGAAGGCACAGGCGAGCGTGCTGGAAAAACCATCGTGAATGCGGCGGTGCCTCTGTCAGAGATGTTCGGCTACGTCACCGACCTCAGGACGTTGACTTCAGGACGTGCGACTTCAAGCATGAGCTTCAGCCACTACGCCGAGGCGCCCAACAACATCCAGGAAAAGGTGATCGAAGACGCCAAAGGCTAATCCAACGACGACATGACTCAGAAAATTCGCATCAAGCTCAAGTCTTACGACCACAACCTGGTCGACAAGTCAGCTGAAAAGATTGTCAAGACCGTGAAGTCGACTGGAGCAGTCATCAGCGGCCCTGTGCCCCTGCCCACGCACCAGCGCATTTACACCGTCTTGCGTTCACCCCACGTGAACAAGAAGAGCCGTGAGCAATTTGAGCTCAGCTCGTACAAGCGTTTGATCGACATCTACAGTTCTTCCTCGAAGACTGTAGACGCCCTCATGCGTTTGGAGTTGCCAAGCGGAGTAGAAGTAGAAATCAAGGTCTGATTCCCGTCAGGCTTCATTCATAAAAATCAAACACCATGCCCGGACTCATAGGGAAAAAAGTAGGCATGACCAGCATCTACAGTGCCGCTGGGAAGAATCTCCCATGCACAGTGTTGGAAGTTGGTCCTTGCGTTGTGACGCAAGTACGTACCCTCGAGCGGGACGGCTACGAAGCCGTTCAACTTGGTTACGGCGAGCGTTCCGAAAAGCACACTTCGAAGGCCATGCAAGGTCACTTCAAGCGTGCAGGTGTGTCTCCACAGCGTCGTCTGGTGGAGTTCAACGCCTTTGAACAAGAATTGCAACCAGGAGACACCCTGAAAGTGGACGACGTGTTCGCAGAAGGCCAGTTTGTCAGCGTCAGCGGCAAGTCCAAGGGCAAAGGTTTCCAGGGTGTTGTGAAGCGCCACGGTTTTGGCGGTGTGGGTCAAGCCACACACGGCCAGCACAACCGTTTGCGCGCACCAGGCTCCATTGGTGCGGCGTCGACCCCAGCACGTGTCTTCAAAGGCATGCGCATGGCGGGCCAGATGGGCAACTCACGTGTCACCATCGAGAACCTCGAGATCCTGAAGGTTCTTCCAGAAGAGGGTCTCCTCGTGGTCAAGGGCGCTGTGCCCGGCCACAAAGGAGCCACTGTGATCATCCGCAAGCCTGAAGCATCATGAAACTGAGCGTTTACAGCAGCAAAGGATCCAAGACGAAGAAGTCTGTGGACCTTGACGATGCGGTGTTTGGCATCGAGCCAAACGACCACGCGATTTACCTAGATGTGAAGCGCTTTTTGGCCGCTCAGCGCCAGGGAACGCACGACAGCCTCAGCCGCTCCTTCGTGACGGGTTCCACCCGCAAGATCAAGAAGCAAAAGGGCACAGGTACTGCACGTGCTGGCAGCATCAAGAACCCTTTGTTCCGCGGAGGAGGTACCGTCTTTGGTCCAGAGCCACGCGACTACACCCAAAAGCTGAATGGCAAGCTGAAGAAGCTCGCACGCAAGAGCGCTTTGAGCTACAAGGCGAAGGGGGAAGGCATCACCGTGGTGGACAGCATCAGCATGGACGCGCCCAAGACCAAGGATTTCTTGGCCGTGTTGGAAGGCTTGAAGTTGGCCGACAAGAAGACGTTGACTGTGTTGCCGGCCGCAAACGATGCGATTTACCGCAGCTGCCGCAACCTGCCCAAGCACCGTGTCATGGTCGCTTCTGACTTGAGCACGTACGACATCATGAACTGTTCCAACTTGGTCTTCGTGGACAACGCCCATGAAGTTGTGGAAGGAATGCTGAAAGCTTAAGCCATGTCGAACATTCTCATCAAGCCCCTCATCACCGAGAAGATGTCTCTCGACACCGAGCGCAACAACAGCTACGGTTTCGTGGTGGCAGACGGTGCCAACAAAATCGAAATCAAGAAGTCGGTGGAAGCCGCTTACGGCGTGACCGTGACCTCTGTGCGTACGTTGCGCGTGGACGGCAAAGCACGTCAGCGTTTCACCAAAACCGGTGTCGTTCGCGGCCGCACCAATGGCTACAAAAAGGCCATTGTGAGCTTGGCTGAAGGACAGGCCATCGATTTCTACGACAACATTTAAGACGCCATGGCACTCAGGAAATTCAACCCGATTACCCCAGGCATGCGCCACAAGGTGCTCTCCAAGTTTGAGGAGATCACCACGGACAAGCCTCACAAGCCATTGCTGGAGCCCATCAAGAAGTCTGGAGGTCGCAACAGCGACGGAAAGATGACGATGCGTTACCGCGGAGGTGGCCACAAGCGTCGTTACCGCGTGATTGACTTCAAGCGGAACAAGCACATGGAAGCGACAGTCTTGACTGTGGAATACGATCCAAACCGCTCAAGCAACATCTGCTTGGTGGAATACAAGGACGGAGAGAAGCGCTACATCGTTGCCCCAGAAGGCTTGAAGCCTGGGATGACCATCCACAGTGGCAAGGACGCCATTCCAGAGGTGGGTCACGCGATGTACCTCTCAGACATCCCACTGGGTACCATCGTGCACAACATTGAATTGCACCCCGGTCGTGGCGCGAACATCGCCCGCAGTGCTGGCGCGTACGCCCAGTTGGCTGCCCGTGACGGCAAGTACGCTGTGCTGAAGTTGCCAAGCGGAGAAACCCGTCAGATTCTCGTCACTTGCTTGGCCGTCATTGGGGCGGTGGGCAACAGCGAGCACAACCTTCAAGTCAGCGGTAAAGCAGGCCGCAGCCGCTGGTTGGGCCGTCGCCCACGCGTACGCGGTGTGGTGATGAACCCAGTCGACCACCCCATGGGTGGCGGTGAAGGTCGCTCCTCAGGAGGTCACCCACGCTCACGCAACGGCGTGCCCGCCAAAGGACACAAAACGCGCAACAAGCGCAAGGCGTCCTCCAAGAACATCATTGAACGTCGGAAGAAGTAAGACATGGCTCGTTCACTCAAGAAACCACCTTTCATCCACTACAAGCTTGCTCAGCGCGTTGAAGCCATGCAAGCCTCTGGAAAGAAGTCTGTCATCAAGACCTGGTCTCGTGCAAGCACGATTACCCCAGACTTCGTGGGTTTGACAATTGCCGTGCACAACGGACGCCAATTCATTCCTGTTTTCGTGACCGAGAACATGGTCGGACACAAGTTGGGAGAATTCTCTCCCACGCGCACCTTCCGTGGTCACGCCGACAAAAAAGACAAGAAGCGCTGAGTCATGGGAGCACGTAAAAGAATCGCCGCAG
>JBMZAB010000011.1:0-67082 GCA_049610985.1 Flavobacteriales bacterium
CCAATGCGGAAACTCCTCATCGACTTTCGTGCAAACCATCCAAGAGGCCACCGACTTGTCGGCGTCTTTGGTCACAGATGAAGTGACTTGTCACGGAGGATCCGACGGCCAAGCTGTCGTCAGCATCGAGGGAGGTGTGGCCCCGTACACCGTGAATTGGGGTGGGTACGATCCTGGGGCGTTGGAAGCCGGGAACTACAGCGTCACGGTGTTCGACGACAACTTGTGCCAACAGTCGCTGTCGTTCCTGATCACAGAGCCTTCTGAGTTTTCGTTGGAGTTGACCGCCACTGTGCCAGATTGCAACGACCCCAACAGCGGAACCATCGAGGCAGATGTCATCGGGTATGGAGGACCTGTAGAATTGAATTGGGGTGACGCCAACCCTGACATGGCGGCGGCGGGAGAATACACCGTGGTCGCCACAGACACGTCCGGATGTTTTGCGGTCGCCACGGTCGTGGTGGATCCTGCCGACATTCCAGAAGATTTGGAGTTGAACGGAAACGCCAGCGTGGCCCAAGGTGACAGCGCCGCGTACTATTACGAGTACACACTGGGCAGCAACTACACATGGACCTACACTGGGGCAGAGGAACAGCAAGTGTTCAATTCGTTCGCGATCTCGCTGATGTGGACGGATCCAGGTTTCCAGGAAGTGTGCGTCACGGAGACCAACCAGGACGGCTGCACGGGCAATCCAGTGTGCATGGAAGTGTTTGTGGAAGACGACGTTTGGAGCGTTGAGGGTGCCCCGGGGTTGAACCACCTCATTCTACAACCAAATGTGGCTTGCGATCTCTTGGTGGTTCAGGGATTGTCAGGCCACCCTCAGGGCACACTTGAATGTTGGTCAATGACGGGCCAAAAGGTGCTCTCCAAGCCCATTCAAGGTCGAGATCACCTGACGTTGGATGTGACTGGTTGGGCTTCTGGTCAATACCTGATTCGCATCCATGAAGCCCCAGGCGCACGGCGCTTCACTGTGCAGCATTGAGGCAAGTACGGGGCCTCTGAGGTCAAACGCAGACCAAACCGTAATTGGCCAGCATCAACAGAAGATCGTCGCTGCCGACCGCACCGTCCCCGGTGAGATCTCCTTCGCAATCCGACATACACCCGAAGGAAATCAGGAAACCAAGCAAGTCGAGGACCCCGACGCTCAAGTCGCCATCCAAGTCGCCCATACAAGACTCGTACAGGCAAGACCCGCTTGGAATGTTGGCCTCGGGATTGAAGTTGATGGCTTCAGGATCCATGCAACCAAGTTCACCGATGAAACATGAGCCGTCGTCGAAGGTGGCTTCGGCATCGTAATTGTTGGCTTCTGGGTCGGTGCAACCTGAAATGGCAATGGTCAACACAAACGACCCGTACACGGACTCTTGGCCAAACGGGAGGTTGAAAGCTGTAATGTATCCTGTGGTCAGGATGTCCAATTGGAACTGCCCAGCTTGGGTGGGGGTGCCCACCAAATCGCCGCAGTATTGTCCGCCACCGAGGTAAGAACATGGGTTGCCTGAGTCACCGTTGTTGTTGCACACCACTTCCAGACCGATGTCTGCCAAGGAGAGGGTCTCCATGGTCTCGAGGTTGGTCAAGGAAGTGCCTGACAGCGCCACGCTGTCCAACAACGTGTCGTCGTTGAAGTTGAACGACTCGTCGACGTCGTTGACAAACGTCGGCAACAGAATGTGCAACACGTCGTAGTACGGCTCACCCAAGATGCCCAACTCAAACTGCTCGCCCTGCTCGGGGTCGGGAGAAATGCCAATCACGGCGTCCCCAAAGTCGAAGTCGATGGCGCACTGTTGCGCCATGGACACGTTGAATTCAAAGACAGTGAGCACCGCCCCCACGAGGACGACAAAGCGATACATTTCAGACATAATTCATGGTTTGAGTCGCAATTTGTTGAATTCCTGCACGATTTGCAACAAACACAGCTCAGTGTCCTCGGAGGTATTTAGCAACCTCAACACGTCCTCGACGTTCAACTTTTGATCTCCATTGAGGTCGTGCTCACAGCGGCGTGATGCCATGGCAGGCCGACGGCCAGTGGGAGGGACCAAATCCATGCCGGGCGCATTGGCCACCTCTTGGCCAGACAAGCCGTCTGGCATTTCCAGAACTGTGACGATGTCCATCCCAGACACCGACTCGACCACCACGTTGGACAATTGCAATTCCCCTTGGTTGTCTCCTTGAAAGGGCCAGGTCGCCTGGCCGCATGGTGTGAACGACCATCCACCAAGCCAGTCGTCTCCGGTGATGACGTCCCTGTCGTAAAAATCGATGTGGTGCGGCTGCTCGTTCAAGACCACAACTGACAAATCTTGCAACGACAAGGAGAGCGAATTCTCCACCGTTGGCGAAGTAAAAAATGGCCCTTGAGGTCCGCTCAGCACGAAGTACAAGTCAGGGTCTCCAAACACGTCGTCGATGTCTTGGTTCCATCCCTCGCCCACCACATTCCAATGAAACGATGTCATCTGGAGTTGCACCACTTCAGCCGTCAAACTCAACTCGTACGTGCCGGGCTGTCCATAGATGACCTCAGGGTGGGGCTCAAAACCACCGTCGCCGTTGCCGTAATCCCAAGAGTGCGTGACCGAGGGGCCGTCGTACAAGCTCGTGCACGAAACATGCAAAGGCGCAAAGCCCGACAACGTGTCTGTGTCAAACACCAAATTCTCTGAACCCTCGAGTTCGGGGGCATGCACAGTCAAAGGCAAGCTGAAAAATTCAAACACGGTTTCCTCCACACCGAAGGCCGATGCCACCACTTCCACCATCAAATCCACCGAGAACAATCCCGATTCCAGGGGAGTGCCGCAAACCACCGCGCACCCATATTCGTCTCCTTGGATGGGGTAGTATTCCCCCGAAAGGATGTTGGGGGTGAACACCAGACCAGCTGGCATGCCTTCCACCGTCATGACGGTCATGGACAAGAAGTCCACGGTCAGCCCCGATCCAGGATCCAAAACGATGGGAGGCAAATGAAAGGTCGCCGACTCTTCATAATACTCGCCGACCACGGCATCAGGCATCGCACTTGGACAAAGCACAGGGTACGTTCCGCCAAAGCAACTTGGATCAATGGTGCATTCGAAGCATTGTCCGACCGCTGCACATGGCAGGAGCCCCACTGCCATCGCGACTGTCAGCCACCAATTTTTGGCTGATCGTACGTTCAGGAAAGTGATCGGCATGGACAGTGTTGGTGATGGATTTGCATGTGACTGCGAACTTTTGCAATTTACAAGTGAATAACGATGAAGCATGCTGCACACATGGAGGGCTTTTGTGATGGTTGTCTCTTTTGGGGTTGTGTCCATAGACGCGCAAGTCTTCTTGGACGGTGATCCAGAGGGTGTGTTGTACACCGGGCATACTGGTGGATACTTGGGGCAAGGCGTGAGCTGTGTCGATTTCAACAACGACGGATTGGACGACCTGACGTTCACACAATTCGAGGGACAACTGTTGGCTTACATCAACGATGGGCAAGGTGCTTTTATGCCAGCAGATTTGGGGGTATCAGAACATCTGACCCAACCCAAAGCGGTGTATTGGGTGGACCTGGACAACGATGGCGACAAGGATTTGTTTGTGACCCAAAGGCTGGCCAAAAACGAACTGTTTGTGAGACTGGACAATGGCGATTTGGTCCGGGTTCCAGGTGCTGGCGGCCTTGGCATGTCAAGTGCAGACAGGACGTATGGCGCATCCATGGCAGATTTTGACAAAGACGGCTTGCTGGATGTGTATCTGTGCAATTACCACTCCCCATCAGCCGACAACGCCACAAACGCCTTGCTGCGCAATGTGGGGGGAGTCGATCTGGAGATTGCCTTTGAAGATGTCACTCAATTTTCAGGCACCGGCAATGGAATCCAGCAGTCGTTTCAATCCACATGGGTCGACATTGACCGAGACGGTTGGCTTGACCTGCACGTCATCAACGACAGGTTGTTTTGGCCAGACGTCTTGTACAGAAACAACGGAGATGGGACATTCCTAGACATGGCCAGCGAATGGGGGCTAGATGTGGAAGCGTACTCAATGAGCTCTTCGTTCGCGGACTTCGACAAAGATCAAGACTGGGATGTGGTGTCGACCAACGGAGCCGCTGAAGGAAATCATTTCCGTCGTTGCGTTGGCCAGCCCTTTGTCAGCTTGAATGGCAATGACGATGTCAATCTCGTTTACGAAGAGGTGGCAGGTGACGCCGGCATCCTGTTGTCTGAATTGGCTTGGGGTGCGAATTGGTTTGACGCAGACAACAACGGTTGGCTGGACCTCTACATTGCCACTGGCACTTCGCTGTATTCAGATTATCCGTCCGTCCTCGACCTGTACCCCAATTCGACGAATGGTTTGTTCATGAATGACATGGGCACGTTTCCCATGGAGGACGCCTCTGAAGCCGTCAACCCATTCAACGAGTTGACCTTTTCTGTTGGTTGCGCCGACTTCAATTTGGATGGCGCCCTTGATTTGATTTCACATCAAATTGGGACCCACGCACATCTGATGAATGGCGTGCCCAACGGGAACCATTGGGTCTCCATAGGCCTGGATGCCAGTCAAGGCTGTCCAGACGCCATTGGAGCTGTCGTCACGTGTTGGACGGCGGGGGTGGGCGACATGAGAACGGCAAATTGTGGCACTGAATACCTCAATCAAAACAGCCAGTGGTTGCACTTTGGGCTTGGGGAATCCAACGAGCTAGACAGCGCAGTGGTCCTTTGGCCGTGGGGCTCGCGCACCACCCATCTTGGCTTGGAGGTCGACAGCCGTCACATCCTTTCAGATTTGGAGGACGCGGATGACGATGTCGAAGGAATGGGATGCACATACACGGCGGCCTGCAACTTCGACCCAACAGCCACGGAGGACGATGGATCATGCGACTTGTCTTGCATCTGCGGCGAAGGATTGATTTGGGATGGAGCCACCCAAACCTGCGCAATTCAGTGCATAGGTGACCTTGATTTCGACCAATCCGTGTCCACAACTGACTTGTTGTACTTCTTGTCAGCGTATGGCTTGGAATGCGATTGACCTCGCCGGTATCTTCGCTGAAAAGCCAATCTCATGGGACGCGCATTTGAATTTCGGAAAGAACGCAAAATGAAACGTTGGGCAGCGATGTCCAAGATATTTGCCCGTTTGAACAAGGACATCATCCTGGCCATCAAAGAGGGGGGAGGCATTGCCGATCCAGACACCAACGCGCGATTGAGGGCGGTTTTGCAGAACTGCAAGGCGGCCAACATGCCCAAGGACAACATTGAGCGCGCCATCAAAAAGGCCACCGACAAGGACACCTCCGATTACAAGGAAGTGACGTTTGAAGGGTACGGCCCCCACGGCATCGCCATCTTCGTCGAGACGGCAACTGACAACAACAACCGCACTGTGGCCAATGTACGATCGCATTTCAACCGTGGAGGTGGACAACTCGGCACCACAGGCTCGGTGGAATTCATGTTCAACCGTGTGTGCTTTTTCAATGTGCAGGATACAGGCATTGACCTCGACGACCTGACCCTTGAGCTGATTGATTTTGGCGCGGAGGAAGTCGAACGGGACAAGGAAGCCAACCAAATCATCGTATCTGCCCCATTCGAGTCGTTCGGGGGATTGCAATCGAAGCTGGAAGCAGATGGCTATGAAATTGTGGAAAGCGGCCTCGAGCGTGTGCCGACCACGACGAAAGCTTTGGATGCAGCGCAAATCGAGGAGCTTGAAAGCCTGATCGAAAAGTTGGAAGGGGACGACGATGTGCAGGCGGTCTTCCACACCATGGAACCATCCGTCTCTTGACTCGTATCCATTGCGATTCTACCCATCCCAATTGGGGTGGTTTAAGTTCCACGCGATTCATATCTTGAGGAGATGACCTTGCAGATTCGTTCTTTCCTGATGTGTTTGCTCATAGGTGCAGCAACGCATTCGATTGCCCAAAACGAGCATTGGTCTCAGCTCTTGCGCGCCGATGACAGCAAATCGCATCTGAGTCTGGACGACATCCAGGCTGCGTATCAAGCGCAACATGGCAGCCAATCTCGTCTTCGTGGCACCGGATTGAAGCAACTGGAGCGGTGGTCTCATTGGCAAGCCACCCGAGGAGGCCAGACGCATCGCGTGCCTGCAGCATCGTGGTGGCTCGAGAGTTCCGAAGCCCGGGCGCAACTTCAGCAGAGTGCATCGACCTGGTCATACATTGGCCCTGTGTCCGAGACCGCCGTTCCGGTTCATGGCGGTGCCGGGCGCATCAACAAAATTGTCCCTTTCCCAGGACAACCTGACCGATGGCTTGCGTGCGCCCCGTCGGGGGGCTTGTGGCAAACACATGACGCAGGAGAATCGTGGTCTGTGTTTGGCATCGATGCGTTGGCCCCGCTCGGGGCGAGCGACGCGTGGATTGACCCCGATAACCTGGATCACGTATGGTTGGCCACAGGCGACAGCAACGGCGGCGACACCTACAGCATCGGCATTTTGGAAACGTGGGATGCAGGAGCCACTTGGACCTCCCTGTCGCTGGGACTTGCCGTGGAAAACCAACAACGCATCCACGTGCTCCGAGCACACCCCACCGCGGAAGGACGGTTCTGGGTGGGCGGAGATTTGGGACTGTTCACCACAGACGATGGTGGGGAGACCTTTGCGTTGCAAAGCTTCGGTTCTGCCGTCCGTGACATTGTCTGGATGTCCGACTCCACAGTCGTGCTTGCTTTGGAAGACCAAGGTGTGATTCGAAGCACGGACAGCGGCGCATCATGGACATCTCCGACGCTTCCTTCCGATTTGGAAAGTGTAGGGCGAATTCAACTTGCAGGAGAATCGTGGGAAAACTCGACCTTCCGCGACACGATTTACGCCGTGGCTGGCCACGTGCTCTACAACAATTTCTTGGCATTCTGGCGCAGTGTGGACGCCGGAGACACGTGGGAGGCCATGGCCACCAAGGACTCTGGACCCAACTTGCTCGGCGTGGCTGTCGACGGCACGGACAACCTGGGGCAAGCCTTCTGGGACTTGTGCCTGGAAGTGAATCCCGCCAATGCCAGTCATGTGCTCGTGGGTGGGATCAACTTGTGGAGCACCCTGAACGGAGGACAAAATTGGACTTGCGAGCTGCACTGGCAAGGTGCATCGACCGCACGTCGAACCCATGCAGACCAACACGACCTTGTCTGGCTGGACAACGGCGACGTCGTTGTGGCCAACGATGGCGGGGTCTTCCTGTGGGAAGAATCGCGGGTGAGTGACTTGTCTGCGGGATTGCAAATCACCCAGACCTACGCACTGGGTCTGCATCATGCAGTGCCTTCACAGCTGCTATTCGGCTCCCAAGACAACGGCACGTCGCATCAGTCTCCCTTGCATCAAGCGCGGGTGCTGGACGGCGACGGATTCGACTGCTTCTTCAGTGGAAACAACACTGACACCCTTTATGCCTCTGCGTATTTCGGACTGCTTTACCGCTCCACAAATGGCGGGCGAACCATGACCCAGATTGCCGGTTATTCCGGGGGGAATGGCACTGTCGATGAGGTTGGCGCCTGGCACACGCCTTTTCAACGTCACCCCGGTGTCCCTGGGCGCATTGTGACGGCGAAAAAGTCCTTGCACTATTCTGACGACGGAGGTGATTCGTGGACGACTTGGTCCGGGATGGGTGACGTCCGAAGCACCGCGCTCGCCCTTTCCCCCTCGAACCCAGAATTGGCCCTGGTGGCCAAGAACAACATGCTCTACGCCCGACAGGACATGGCAGGGTTCACCCAAGTTGATGGACTCCCTGGGCTTCAAATCGGCGACGTTTCGTACGCACAAGCCGATTCCAACCAAGAATGGTGGGTGGCGTTTGCTGGCTACGAAGGGGATACGAAAGTGTGGCGAACACCAGATGGTGGCTTGAATTGGGAAAACCTAAGTGCGGGCCTCCCCAACCTGCCCATCCATTGCCTTCTGGAGCTTGCAGACGGCACCTGGCTGTGTGGTTCCGATCTCGGCGTCCATGTGTGGTCTGATGCATCTCAATCTTGGAATGCATTCGGCGAAGGGTTGCCCTTGACTCCTGTGACGGACCTCAAGGAAGACTTGATTCTGAACCGGGTGGTGGCAGGAACGTATGGTCGAGGGGCTTGGTCGACTCCAGTGCCAAGTGCGCCAGATTGGGCGTTGGTGCCCGCGGGGTTGGACGCGTCGCCAGCGCAATGCCTCAACGAGATCACTGGGCATTTGATCCTTCACAACGCAGGTCAAACGGCCGTCAATGAATGCGCTCTGCAGATCACGTTGTCCCAAGGGGCCGACCAAATGACGATCTGGGAAAACATCAGCTTGGCTCAGCCTCTTGAGCCAGGCACGTCTGTCGACGCACCCGAGTTGCTGTTCAGCTCCCCTTTCCTGGGAGAAGTGGAGGTCTCCATCCAAGTCCATGCTGACGATGGTTCGCCTTCAGGTGCGCCTTGGACATCCACGGTGTGGACTTCTGGAATGTCAGAAACGACTGTGCTGACATGGTGGGGCGATTGTGAAAACGAGGACATGCGCTGGGATTTGACCGCCCAAAGCGACGGCGCCGGATTGGCATTGGCCAGCACACCACTGGCTTCGGGAGACACCTTGGTGACGTCCTGGTGCCTTCCCGAAGGCTGCTACACCTTGACTTGGAATGACGAAGGAGGAGACGGATTCTCGGGAGCTTATTGTCAAGGAGCCGGCGGATTCCGTTTGCAATCTGGTTCAGGCGAGTTGCACCACTTGGCAGAGGGCCAAGATTTTGGAGACTCCTTCAGTGTGACATTTTGCACTGGTGCGTCCACGTGCCATGCCGACTACAATGGTGATGGTGTGAGGAATGTGGAAGATTTCCTGGTGCTGTTGGCCGACTTTGGTTGCACCGAAGGCTGCATGGCCGACAACTCCAACGACGGGGTGGTCAACGTCATCGACGTGATGAATTTCCTCACGCTCTACAGCCTCGATTGCCCTGCCGACTGAGCGCGGTCGCTTGAGGCGTACTTTCGCGCCATGGAACACTTTACTGTCGAACATCCCGTCGAACTCATTGAAGCGCTGATGTCAGAGGTTGGGTATTCCACCCGGACCCGTGCAAGAAATGCGTTGAAGCGTGGCGAAATCCTTGTGAACGGGAAGACCGCCTTCAGAGGCAACGACGTGCTCGAGCCTGACACCAAGGTGTCCATCCTGTCGAAAGAAGAAGTGGAGAAGCAAGCGCGCACAGGAGGAACGGGACGGAAACCCAGGGCGTCACACACGACCAACGTGCTGCGTGCACCGTTTCCTGTGGTGTACGAAGACGAAAACATCTTCGTGTACGAGAAGCCTGCGAATTGGGTTTGTGCTTCTCCCAATCCGAAGGTGAAGACCACCTACACGGCCGTCAAGGCCTACTTGGAGAACAAAACGGAAGAGGAAGTGGATGTCCACTTCGTGAACAAGCTGCCTCGTGAGGCCAGCGGACTTCTTGTTGTGGCCAAATCACGAGAGTGGCGTCAGCACCTGCAAGAGCACTGGGGCAGTTTTGCCAAGGGACTTTACGTCATGGTTGAGGGACACCTCGCGGCCGACGACGCGCTGTTGCTTCGACCTGAAAACGGAGATCCCTATGAATTGGATTACCGCACAATGCGGGCCACAGACCGGTTCACGTTGCTGAAGTTCAAGTCTGGTTACGACGTGATCAGAGACATGTTGCCGGCCTTGAGGAAACAGGACTGCCTCCTGATTGGCGTTGGGAAAACTGCGCCTGACCCCATCAAGCGTGGGGGGATTCACTTGTTCGCCTTGGCCATCCAAGGTCCCGATGGTGAAACCATCAATGTAAAAACGCGGGTACCCAACGAGTTCCTCAAACTTGTCCGAGGAGGAAGTTCTCCCAAACCGGCACCTCGGGCTCCCAGAAGAGGGGAGAGGAGCGAGGAACATTCCGAGCGGAAGCCTCAGAGCGAAAAACGACGCTCCACCCAGTCTCGCAAACGCTGAGACTCCTCCAATGGGAGTTCTTTGAAGGCCAGGCGCAGCGCCCGCCTCATTTGGGTGGGTTCAGCGTGCACATGGCGGATGAGGCTTTGGAATTCCTTCAGGCGATCTGGTTCATGCTGCAAAGGAATGCCAGTGAATGTCATGTCGTGTGATTGAAAGTTGACCTCCTATACGGCCACCTGTCGCGAAAGTTTCAATGAATTGAGTCGGGCTCCCATCAATCGGACGGAGACCTCCTAATTTTGGGGGGAACATTGAACATCAACGACATGTCAAACACAGTGTACATCGTGTCCGCAGTCAGGACACCTATGGGAAGTTTCCAAGGCAAGTTGGCCTCTGTGCCAGCCACCCGACTCGGGTCCATCGCCATTGAAGGTGCTTTGAAGCACGCGAATCTTGACGCTTCGTCGGTGCAGGAGGTGTTCATGGGCCAAGTGCTCCAAGCCGGTGCTGGCCAAGCGCCCGCAAGACAGGCGGCACTCGGAGCGGGGGTGGGACACGACGTCCCGTGCACCACGGTCAACAAAGTGTGCGCCAGTGGCATGAAAGCAGTCGCTTTGGGTGCCCAAGCCATTGCCTTGGGAGACGCTGACATTGTGGTGGCTGGCGGCATGGAGAACATGAGCATGGTTCCCCATTACCTTCAAGGTCGGAATGGCGCCAAGTTTGGCGACATCAAGGTCAAGGACGGCATGTTGTTGGACGGGTTGACCGACGTCTACAACGCCACGCACATGGGCAATTGCGCGGAGTTGTGCGCACGCGAGAAGGGAATCACCCGAGAAGATCAAGACGCGTTTGCCGTGGAAAGCTATCGTCGAGCCAAAGAGGCCTGGCAGGACGGCAAATTCAGCGAAGAAGTGGTGGCTGTGTCCGTCCCACAGCACAGGGGTGAACCCGTGGTCGTGGACTGCGACGAAGAACACACAAACGTTCGTCTGGACAAGATTCCCCAGTTGCGGCCAGCCTTTGACAAGGAGGGGACGGTTACTGCAGCCAACGCGTCCACGCTCAACGACGGCGCTTCAGCAATCGTGTTGGCAAGCGAAGAAGCCGTTGCCAAGATGGGATTGACACCGCTGGCCAAGATCCACGCTTCAGCCGACGCGTCCCAGGCCCCTGAATGGTTCACCACAGCGCCTTCTTTGGCCATTCCCAAGGCCCTGGACAAGGCTGGATTGACCGTTTCAGACATCGATTTGTGGGAGCTCAATGAGGCGTTCAGCGTGGTGGGAATCGCCAACAACCAAGCCCTTGGACTCAATCCGAAGTGTGTCAACGTGCACGGCGGTGCTGTGGCGCTGGGGCACCCCCTGGGATCCAGCGGGTCCCGAATTGTGGTGACCTTGGTTCACGCACTCAGGCAGCACGGCAAAAGGTTGGGCGGGGCAGGCATTTGCAATGGAGGAGGTGGCGCTTCGGCCGTGATTGTTGAATCCCTGGCCTGAAGGCATCGCCGTGGTTGAGATGACAGATTGTTGGTGCCCTCTGAGTCACGTCCCCCTGCGGGCAGAGGCTTCAGATCGCGCGGAATGCGTGAATGAGGTGCTGGCAGGAGAGACCGTGACCGTCTTGAATCAGGGTGCTGGAAATTGGGTGGAAGTGAGGCTTCCTGATGGCTACCAAGGGTGGATGGACCGGAGGCAACTCCGTGCGGTGACTTCCATGTGGAGGGGGACACCGCATCGCACCACAGCCTTGACCAGTGCTTGGGACGGGGTCCCTGGCGGGTGGCTGCCCGCAGGTGCATGCGTTCGAGAACATGCCGGCCGTTGGCATTTGGGTGAATTGGAGGTGGTTCCGCACGAGGGCGCGATCCCGCACTCCGTGTCCTCCATGTGGACCTGGGCAGAGACCATGCGCCACGTGCCCTACCATTGGGGTGGCAGGAGTGGATGGGGATTCGACTGCAGCGGCCTGGTGTCTTTGGCTGCCGCTTTGCGTGGCCGCGCCGTGCCGCGGGACGCCAGCCAACAATTTCTTGTGGGCCTTGAAGTGGAACCAGCATTTTGTCAAATGGACGATGTCGCGTTTTTCTGCAACCCTGAAGGGCGCATCACCCACGTCGGCCTCTGCGACGGCCAAGGCCACATTTTGCACGCGTCAGGAGAAGTGCGCATGGACCACTTGAGTGCTGGCCAAATCCTCCAATTCGAGGACCACAAACCCACCCACACCTTGGCGGGAATCCGCCGATGGTTCTATTAAAAGAACCTGGCTCCAGTCCGAGCCATGTCCCTCAACAACGGGGAGCATCGGTACCGCTCTTCGCCGTAGCGCATGTGCAGGGTTTCCATTTCCGCGACCACGTCTTGCGCCCCTCGTTCATCCAACCAAGCCAAGAGGCCCTTGGGATAATTCACGCCCTTTTGCATGGCCGTGTCGATGGCTTCCGGCGAGGCGACTTGCCAGAACACCGCGTCGGCCGCCTCGTTCATAAGCATGGTCAAGATGCGCTGTCCCAAGCTGTCCAGCACCTGTCCTGTCGTGCTGTGTTTGCCCTCCGAGTTGTAAGCATAGAACCCGCGCCCCTTTTTTCGACCAAGCCAATTTGCCGCCACAAGTTGGCGTTGGGTGTGGCTCGGTCTGTAGCGGGGGTCGCCAAAGAACGCGGCATGCACGGTGGACGTCACCGCATAATTGACGTCGTGTCCAATGAGGTCCATCAATTCAAAGGGCCCCATCCGGAATCCAAGTGCCCTCATGGAGGCGTCGATGTCTTCCACAGAGGCGAGTCCTTCTTCCAAAATTCGAATGGCCTCACTGTAAAACGGGCGTGCAACCCGATTCACAATGAACCCCGGCGTGTCTTGGACGAGCGCCGGGAATTTCCCCCAAGAGCTCATGGTCTCCAAGGCGTACGAACCGAGCGCTGGATCAGTCTGAAGAGCGGGAATGACTTCCACCAGACCCATGAGGGGCGCGGGGTTGAAGAAGTGCAACCCGATCACCCTTTCAGGATGCCTGCATGCACTGGCCACACCTGTGACTGACAAGGAAGAGGTGTTGGTGGCCAGCACACAATCCTTTGAAACCACCTTTTCCAAGGTTTGGAACAGCTTCTGCTTGGCCTCCAAAGACTCCACAATGGCTTCAATCACGACGTCGGCGCTGGACAACATGTCCAACTCTGGGGTACGTTTGATGTTGCCGAGGGCGGCATCCGCTTGCGGTTGCGTGCGCCGGCCTTTTGCCACCAATTTGTCCATGGTGGCCTTCAGGGTGGACTCGTGTCTTGTCAAGGCCTCTTCTGAAGCGTCCACAAGGGTCACTTGGCAACCCGCTTCTGCGGCCACTTGGGCGATGCCGCCGCCCATGGTTCCGGCACCAACGATGCCGATGTGGGTCCATTTCCTCATGTCACGAAGGTACACCCTTCAACGCCTGTCGATTGTGCGCGCGCAAAAGCAAAGCGGCCTGCAGAGATCATGTGCAAGACCTCCAGATTTGGAACATGAGTCAAGATTCAAGTTTGGTCGGTGCGTGGACAAGACGCCGATGGGCGGTGCGGAAAGCTTTGGACAAAAACCACGCGTTGCTTCGAACCCTTCGCACCCTTGAGGACAACCCGGAGCAAGAAGGTTGGCGTGTCCAAGAGAGCAAGGCCCAGTGGCTTGTTCAACGTGGCTTCGACTTTCAGTTTCACACCCACCTGGACACCCTCAGCGATGGCAGGGTCAAGGTCATGTGCTTTGACGAAGGGTTTGTGATGGACAACGGCGACGTCGAGCTCTGTCCCGAGTGAATTCAGCGTCGGCGCTTTTTCCCCTTGCCTGAAGATTTCTTTTTCTTCTCGTGAAAAGCCCCCTTGTAGGTGGGGTCTGCTTTTCGCTTTTGGAAGTCGATGGTCCTGGCCATGGCTTTGGCTTCCCATGGTGGGGTCTCGGTCACTTCGACTTGTGAGGGGAACTCTTTCCAAGAAGGCCTGCCGTCTTTGGGCAACCTCTCCAAGACGCGCTCGAGCGCCACCATGTCCGTCGGGTCCACGAATGTGTATGCGATGCCCGATCGGTTGGCACGACCGGTCCGTCCAATGCGGTGTACGTAGTCGTCCGACATCCTGGGAACGGTGAAGTTCACCACAACCTCCGTCTCGGGCACGTCGATGCCACGGCTGCTGACATCGGTGCTGACCAACACGCGCACTTCGCCTTGCCTGAATTGATTCATGGCGGCCAAACGCGTGTGCTGGGCTTTGTTGGAATGGATTTCACCGACCAGGCCAGGCATGACGGTTTCAAGGGCTTGGCGAATTTTCCGGGCATCCTCCTTCGTGCGCACGAACACCAACGCACGAGAGTCCTGGTGCTTGCCTGTCAACCAAAACGACAGCAGATTCAACTTGGTTTGGAGGTTGGGCACTTTCACCATGTGCTGGTCCACGGTGGAAACGGGGGTCCCTTCTGGGGCAACTTCGATCCTTGTGGGCCAAAGCAAGAACTCATCGGCCAAACGTTCGACCCGATAAGGAAAGGTGGCGCTGAACAAGAGGTTTTGGCGCTTCCTGGGGACCACTTCCAAGATGTCTCTGAGCTGAGGCATGAAGCCCATGTCCATCATCCGATCGGCTTCGTCCAGCACCATGGCCTGCAATTTGTTGACCACCAACGCTCCTTTCAAGTACAGCTCCATGAATCTGCCAGGTGTGGCCACCACAACCTCAGCCCCATCGGACAAGGCTGCCATTTGCGCCTTTGGGCCCACGCCACCGACCAACGCCAGGGCACGCATGTCTGTATGGCTGGCAAAATTTTCCACGGCGTGGTGCACCTGCAGCGCAAGTTCCTTGGTGGGCACCAAAATCGCGACACGCGGCGCGCCTTCTTGACGGCCTTGAATGTGTTGAAGTAGGGGCAAGACGAATGCGGCGGTTTTGCCTGTTCCCGTCTGGGCCACGCCGATGAGATCTTGGCCAGCAAGGATGCGTGGAATCGCTTTTTCTTGGATGGGTGTCGGTTCACTGAAGCCCATGTCGTCCAGCGCCCTCAAAAATTGCCTTTTGAGTTTCAGTGCATCAAAGCCCATGCTTTCAAAGGTACTCCCCAATGTATCTTGCGGCATGCCCAAGGCGGAGGTGAATCACACGGGGTTTGAGGACATGGCTCCATTGAAAGGGGAGGAAGCGGCCAAGGCCTTGGTGTCTCTGAGAGACGGCACGAATTGGGTTCGTCAACTCGGAAAAGTTCTCTCCCACGAACAAGCTCACGAACTTCTGGCAGCGTGGAATCACGCAGAAGACGTGGAAGGCTTCCAATTGAATGTGGTCAAGCCGTTCCTAGAAGCCCTTGCCGACAAAACGACCTCCGGATTCACGTGGAGTGGCGAATTGTCGTCGTTGAAATCGGGCTTGCTCTTTTTGACCAACCACAAGGACATTGTGCTGGATCCTTCGTTCTTGAACGTGGTCTTGCTTGGGCAGGGTTTGCCCGCAACTGAAATTGGAATCGGCTCCAACCTGCTTGCGTCGCCTTGGGTGAATGCCTTGGTTCGACTGAACCGTTGCTTCGTGGTGGAGCGTTCAGGTTCCGCGCGAGACCGATACCAACACAGCTTGCGGACCGCGGCTTACATCCGACACATCACAGCCCAAGGTCAACCCGTTTGGTTGGCCCACAGAGAGGGCAGAGCCAAGGATGGGGTGGACGCCACGGCGCCGGCCTTGATTCGCACGCTCTCGGACAACGGCCATCTTGAAACATGGGATGCACTCCGCGTGAGCCCCGTCTCGCTGAGTTACGAGTGGGACCCTTGTGACAGCATGAAGGTGCGTGAGCTCTTGATGCGAGAACGAGACGGGGACTACACCAAAGCCGAAGGAGAAGATCAGCAATCCATGCTCCTCGGGATGGTCGGCGACAAAGGGCGCGTGCATTTTCACTTCAACAATGCCGTGATGTGGGAGGACCCGAAAGAGGGTTTGAGGCCTGAGCAACACATGGCCACCAAGGTGGATGAAGTGTTGATGACGGGGATGCGCTTTTGGCCCAACCAAAGGCTTTGCGGAGAATGGCTCGGATTGGACCCAGAGGTCTTGGCGCCCGCACCCGAGCCCACCCAGGCAGATCGCGAGGCATGGAGGACCAGGTTGTCGAGCATCACCGGTCAACTGGAAGCGGAGGGGTGGAGCGAAGAACAGGTGTCTCGAAAGTGGTGCGAGATCACGTCAGCGCCCTTGACCCATCGGCACGCCTTGCTGCACAAGTGAGGCCGCAGCGATGGCGCCAGCGACAGAGGCGTTCAAAGACTCTGCCCGTCCGGCGCCTGGGATGGAAGCCATGACGTGGCATGCACTGCTCACTTCATTTGACAGACCGTGCGATTCAGACCCCACCACGAGCAAGGCAGGCGCTTGATCCGAAGGCAACTCGAACAGGTTTTGTCCACCTGCGTCCAAACCGACCACGTGGGCTTTCCATCGAGACGGCAAGTCCTTGAAGTTTTGAATTCGAATCGGCGTATGAAAGGCTGAACCCATGGCACTCTGGACGGCTTTGGGCCCAAAAGGGTCGGCAGAGTCGGTGCTTAAGACCACCCCAGCCATGCCAAACCAATCGGCCACCCGCACAAGGGTGCCCACGTTGCCGGGGTCATTCATGCGATCCAAGTAGAGCCAAACCCCATCCGTGTGTTCTGCGCGGCCCGCTTTCTCTGGCATCGTGGCAAGGGCCAGCAACCCAGGAGGGGTCTTCAAGGAAGTCATCAGCTCCATGTCCTTGGCGCTGACTTCCACGAAAGTCGTGGTGGGTGGCAACGACTGCCGCAACTGCTCACTCAACACACGCCCAGCCGTGAAGTAGATTCGCTCTGTGATCCACATGCTCTTCAGCAATTCGAGAATGGCTTTTTCACCTTCCACGGTGATCTGGCGCTTCTCCCAACGCACATGCTTGCGCTTGAGGAGTCGGATGTCTTGGCGTTCTTGTTTGGGGATGGCCATGGTGCTTCAAAGTTATGCCGTCCACCTGGCAACCTTGGGGCAGCCCGCCCTTGATGTTGATCAGCACACGCTGATAAAATCCAGCGTGCAAGTCCTGGAACAGCAATTTGACAGCCCCGATCGAACCACCCTCGCTGGGTGGTCGGCCTTGCTGCCTCAACGAACCTTGGCATGGCCTCCTTGGAAACCCCAAAGAGGATGGATGAGCAGCGAAGAAAGGGACCTGGTCGGGGAGGAGCATGCAGAGGCGTTGCGCAACAGGATGATTTTGGAAGGTTGGCTGCGGGCCCAAGTCCGGCCCCGGTGGGTGGCCAAGCCACGAGG
This sequence comes from Flavobacteriales bacterium, assembly GCA_049610985.1. GTDB lineage: Bacteria > Bacteroidota > Bacteroidia > Flavobacteriales_D > Sanyastnellaceae > UBA11663. The sequence continues at coordinate 17,297 of JBMZAB010000011.1, forward strand.
TGATCACCTCATACTCGACGTGGTTCCCGGCACAAGGTGGACTGTGGCAAGCGCAACTTGGCAATTGGACGATGCAGGACTCGGCGAGTTGCACCCGGAAGCCTCGGCGTTGCTGCCTCCAGGAGCCCCCTTTTCCAACAGCTTGTTGCGTGAGGTCCAATCTGGGTTCGCCTTGAAGGCGGCAACACGTGGGCATGCCACGTTTCATTCTGGGCTGATTGTCATTCAGGCTGACACCGTGACCGCCGCAGACAGGCAGCAGGTGCATCTTGTTCTCGTCGCCAAGGGTAGGCCCAAGAATCCAGAGGCAGACGAAGAGCTGGAGGCTGCGACCCCTGCGTCGAAGCATCCCTTGACGTGGCTGGGTAAAGTCACGTTCCATGGGCTCGACGATTCAGGAACCCAGCAGGCGATTGGCGGCCTGAGACCAGAAGTGTGGAAGCATGTTGTGGATTGGAGGCCTGGAGACCTCCACAAAGGGAACGCATTGACGTCGTCGGTTCAACGACTTCAACGGCTGAGCAGCGTGCGTCACGTCGCCTTAGAACAAACGTTGAGAGACGAAGGCGATTCCTTGCTCATGGATGTCGACGTCCAAGTGCAGCACGGCGCGCCTTACGATTTGAGCCTTGAATTGGATTTGGTGAGAAACAACGTGCGTTATGGCCCCCGCATTCATCTGGACATCGCAGCTTTGAATGCCCGCTCACGTGGAGGACGCAAAGCAGTGGAAGTTGGCTTCGGCTACGTGGCGGCCGAGCCATTTTCCAGCTTCGGTCGTGACGCTTGGCTCAACAGCGCGGAGTGGTCGTTGCATTGGAATGCTGACCGTTTGGGTGCTTGGCCTTTGCAGTTGAATCGCTTCAAGGCAGAGTCCGAGCCAAAAACGAAGTTCGACGTAGGGGTGGACCGGGAGATTTGGCCTGAGTTTACCCGAACCCAAGTCCAATCGGATGTGTCGTATGTCTTGAAGACAGGTCAAGCAAACAATGGGCGTGTCGAGTGTGTGCCGTTGAAGGTTTCCTACGTCAATTTGACCAACCGCTCCATCGCATTCCGCGAATGGCTCGAACAAGAGGCCAGTCCGTTGGTGGCTGGCCGGTTCATCAACCACCTGAATTTGGGGTCGTCCATGCTTTGGTCTCAGTCTTGGGAAAACGCTTGGGTTTCCGGGAGTGTGTCGTTGCAATCGAGTTGGGGTGGCTGGCTTGGCCAAACCCTGGCAGAACGCTTCACGCAAGACCTTGAACAGTTTCATCCTGAAACAGGCGCTTGGATGGTTCGCGAGGGTGTTCCCTTGGTGCAACATCAAAGGCACCTCGTTCGGGTTCACTTCGCCCCCATCAGGAAAGGCCCAAGGCGATGGAGTCCACATGTCCGAGTCCAAGGAGGATGGGCTGGGGTGGGAGCCAACACCATCGCCTTGCCCCTGGAGCACTCGTTTTTGTCGGGAGGGGCCAACGGCATCCGGGGGTGGCGTCTTCGAGAGTTGGGTCCAGGAAATTTGAATCCATCCGACGCCAACTTGGTGGTGGATGGTTTGGGGGACGTTCAATTCATGGCTTCGCTTGAATGGCGCTCGAATTGGAACTCACCTTGGGACTTGGCTTGGTTTGTGGACGCCGGCAACGTCTGGCTCCACGGCGACAATGCACCTCCCGTGACGACGTGGCGTGAGACCGGATGGGGAAGTGTGGCTGCGGGCGCTGGACTGGGCGTTCGCTACGACTTTGAAGTGGTGGTGTTGAGGATGGACGCAGGATTGCGTGTGCACGACCCCGTTCAGGAAGCAGGAAAACGTTGGTTGGGCCAACGACCAGGACGCGGGGCGTTGCACCTCGGTGTGGGAATGCCGTTTTGACCGCTATCCACGAAGAGGTGGTGAATTCCGTGAACAACTGAAGGGAACCGACCAAGACAGGCATTCGCACCCGCGTAAATTTGTCTCATGGGATGGTTCAAGAGAAACACCGAAGGCATCACCACGTCAAGTGCGGAGAAGAAGGAAATTCCTGAAGGCGCGTGGTACCAATGCCCGAGTTGCAAGACCGTGGTATCCAAGCAAGATCACGCCAACAACCTGTGGGTTTGTGGCATGTGCGACCACCACGAACGCATTGGGAGCGACGCGTATTTTGGTTTGCTGTTTGACGAAGGGAAATGCCGCGAGATTGCCCCCAAGTTGAGCTCTGCCGACCCCCTGGAATTTAGCGACACCAAGTCCTACACAGTCCGCCTCGAAGCAGCCCAAAAGAAGACTGGACTGACCGACGCCATCCGTGTGGGCTCAGGCACAATGAATGGCCAGCCTGTGGTGATTGCTTGCATGGACTTTTCCTTCATCGGAGGAAGCATGGGGTCTGTTGTGGGAGAAAAGATTGCCCGCGGCATCGACCACGCCATCAAAAAAGGTGTGCCCTTCATCTGCATCAGCAAATCGGGTGGTGCAAGGATGATGGAAGCTGGGCTCAGCCTCATGCAAATGGCCAAAACCAGCGCCAAGCTGTCGTTGCTGTCTCAAGCTGGACTGCCTTTTGTCAGTTTGTTGACCGACCCAACCACAGGCGGCGTGACCGCGTCATTCGCCATGCTCGGCGACCTCAACATCAGCGAGCCCAACGCCTTGATTGGTTTCGCTGGGCCTCGTGTGGTCAAAGAGACCATCGGCAAGGATTTGCCCAATGGATTCCAACGGGCAGAATTTGTGCTGGAGCACGGATTTTTGGATGCGATTGTCGCTCGAAAAGATCTCAAAGACCAGCTGTCTTTCGCCTTGAAGATGCTGCACGCCTCTTCCTGAGCTGAACTTCTGCGGCAGGTGACCTATCTTTGCCGCTCTTATTGTTTCACATTCCGAACATCTTAAACGATTTCGCACATGTATTTAGACGCTGAAAAGAAGAAAGAATTCTTCGCCAAGCACGGGAAAGGTGCCAACGACACCGGTTCACCCGAAGGGCAAATCGCCATGTTTTCCTTCCGCATTGCTCACTTGACTGAGCACCTGAAGAAGAACCGCAAAGACCACAACACACAACGCTCGTTGATCGCTCTGGTCGGCAAGCGTCGGAAGTTGTTGAACTACCTCGCGGCCAAAGACATCACCCGTTACCGGGCGATTGTCAAGGAACTCGGCCTGCGTCGCTGACATCAGATTTCAAACTTTCAAAGGCGGTTGATGGTCAACCGCCTTTGGCATATTGGGGCTTGCCGGCCCGTTTACACGTAGAAGAAGAGGCAACATGAACATTCAAAATCAAACCATCGATCTCGGCAATGGGCGCGAGATCACCATCGAAACCGGCAAGCTCGCCAAGCAAGCGCACGGTTCTGTGGTCGTCCGTTCGGGCGACACCATGCTGTTGGCCACCATCGTGTCCAGCTACGAACCCATGGACGTGGATTTCCTTCCACTCACCGTGGATTACCGTGAGAAATACGCGGCCGCCGGTCGTTTCCCAGGGGGATTCTTCAAGCGCGAGGCCCGTCCTTCCGACACCGAAGTGTTGGTGATGCGACTCGTTGACCGCGCATTGCGTCCATTGTTCCCTGGCGATTACCATGCCGGGACGCAGGTCATGATCCAATTGATGAGCGCCGACAAAGAAGTGCTCCCCGACAGCTTGGCTGGTTTCGCTGCAAGCGCAGCCATTGCCGTGTCCGACGTTCCTTTTGACGGACCGATGTCCGAGGTCCGCGTGGCCCGCGTCAACGGAGAACTCGTCATCAACCCCTTGCGCTCCGAATTGGAAATCGCCGACATGGACATCATGGTGGCCGGCACCATGGACAGCATTGTGATGGTGGAAGGCGAGATGCAGGAAGTGAGCGAAGGCGAGATGGTGGACGCCATCGAAAAAGCACACGAAGCCATCAAGGCCCAGTGCGAAGCCCAAAACGAGCTCGCCAAAAAGGTGGGGGCGTTTGGAAACAAGCGTGAGTACAACCACGAAACCCACGACGAAGAGTTGCGTGGCCGCATCCAAGACGAGATGTACCCCAAGTTCTACGAAGCGGGCAAAACCGGCGCCACCAAGGAAGAGCGCAAGTCTCGTTTCTCAGAGCTGAAGGAGGCGTTCATGGCCACCATGAGCGACGAGGAGAAAGCGGAGAAAGGCGGCCTCGCAAGCGACTACATCAAGTCTGCACAGAAGAAAGCCGTTCGCGACCTCATTTTGAACGAAGGCCTTCGTCTCGACGGCCGCAAGACCACAGAGATTCGTCCCATTTGGACAGAAGTGGATTACCTCCCTGGTTGCCACGGGTCGTCCATCTTCACGCGTGGTGAGACCCAAAGCTTGACCACGTTGACCTTGGGAACCAAACTTGACGAGCAGTTGATCGACGGCGCCCTTGTCCGGAAGAATGAGAAGTTCTTGCTGCACTACAACTTCCCGCCATTCTCCACAGGAGAAGAGCGGCCCTTGCGTGGCACCAGCCGCCGCGAGGTGGGACACGGAAACCTCGCGCTCCGCGCGCTGAAGCCCGTGTTGCCACCAACCGACGAGTGCCCGTACACCATTCGTTTGGTCAGCGAAATCCTCGAGTCCAACGGCTCATCGTCCATGGCGACGGTGTGCGCAGGCACGCTTGCCCTCATGGACGGCGGTGTGAACATCAAAGCGCCTGTGTCAGGCATCGCGATGGGTCTGATCACCGACCTCGACTCTGGGAAATACGCCATCCTCTCTGACATCCTCGGCGACGAGGACCACCTCGGAGACATGGACTTCAAGGTGACCGGTACCGCCGACGGCATCACAGCATGCCAGATGGACATCAAGATCAAGGGATTGAGCTTCGATCAATTGCGTGAAGCCCTGGAACAGGCCCGTGAGGGACGTCACCACATCCGCAAGGCCATGCTCACTGAGATTTCTGAGCCTCGTGACGATTACAAAGACCACGCACCACGCATCGTGTCTCTGGAAGTTCCTGGTGACAGCATCGGCGCCATCATTGGCCCAGGAGGAAAGATCATCCAAGAGATCCAGGCCGAGACTGAAACCACCATCAGCATCGAAGATGTGGACGGCAAAGGCATGGTCGAGATCGCCGCGTCCGACAAAGCTGCCATCGACGCCGCTTTGACCCGCATCAAGCAGATTGCCTTCCCACCGACCGTCGAAGTCGGGGAGGAGTACGAAGGCAAGGTGAAGACCATCATGCCTTACGGCGCCTTTGTGGAAGTCTTGCCAGGCATTGACGGTTTGTTGCACGTCAGCGAATTGGATTGGAAGCGCGTGGAAAACGTGGAAGACGTTTTGAAGGAAGGTGAGCTCGTCAAGTTCAAGGTGGTTGGCCGCGACCCCAAGACAGGCAAGATCAAGCTCAGCCGGAAGGTGTTGCTTCCAAAGCCGGAAGGCTACGTGGAGCGCCCACCACGTGGAGACCGTGGGGACCGCCGCCGTGACCGTGGAGATCGCGGAGACCGTCGTCGCGACCGCGGACCACGTCCTGAAGGCCCCAAGAACGAAGGTTAAAACCCACGCCGGAACGAACCTTTTGACGTTCTTGTCCGTTCAATCATTGTTGCACACGAATTTCAACAGCACGAATGAGGCAGTTAAAAATCACCAAGCAGGTCACCAACCGGGAAACCGCGTCGCTGGACAAATACCTCCAGGAGATTGGCCGTGTTGACCTGATTACTGCGGAGGAAGAGGTGGAACTCGCCCGCAAGATCAAGGCAGGGGATCAAGCCGCATTGGAGAAGTTGACCAAAGCCAACCTCCGATTTGTGGTCTCTGTGTCCAAGCAATACCAAAACCAAGGATTGTCTTTGCCTGATTTGATCAACGAAGGCAACCTGGGGCTCATCAAAGCCGCACAGCGATTTGACGAAACCCGTGGATTCAAGTTCATCTCGTACGCGGTTTGGTGGATTCGTCAGTCCATTCTTCAGGCCTTGGCAGAGCAGAGCCGGATTGTTCGACTCCCCTTGAACAAGATTGGCTCCATCAACAAGATCAACAAAGCGTTTGCGCGCTTGGAGCAGGAGTTTGAGCGTCCCCCAACCGCAGCCGAATTGGCGGAGACCTTGGACATGACCCTGGACGAAGTGAAGCAAAGCATGAAGAATGCGGGTCGCCACGTGTCCATGGACGCGCCCTTGAAAGACGGCGACGAGAGCTCCAGCAACATGTACGATGTCTTGCAGACTGGCGACACGCCCTCTCCAGACACCGACTTGATGACGGAATCACTTCGCAAGGAAATCGAGCGCTCGTTGCGCACGTTGACCCCACGTGAGGCCGACGTCGTGCGTCTTTATTTCGGCTTGAACGGCGAGCACCCCATGACCTTGGAAGAAATTGGCGAACGCTTCGACCTCACGCGTGAGCGTGTGCGTCAGATCAAGGAAAAGGCCATTCGCCGGCTCAAGCACACCAGCAGAAGCCGCATCTTGAAGGGCTACTTGGGCTGATTGTCCAGACTCTTCCACAAATGCAGTGAAGCCACCGTACGGTACGGCTTCCAACGACCAGCCCGCAGTTCAAACGCTGCGGGCTTTTCGTTGGCGCACATCCCCAGGCGAGTCACCATGGCGTTCCGCAGCCCCAAATCCCCTGCAGAGAACACATCGAGGTCACCAAGGCCAAACATCCCAAACATGTCGCAGCTCCAAGGTCCCAGCCCCTTGATTTGGAGGAGTTCCGTCCGCCATTCAGAAGAAGGCGTTTGGGTCAATCTTTCGAGGTGAAGCCCATCAGGCCCTGCCATGTCCGCCACACGCAAAACACAATCTGCTTTGCTTTGGCTGAGCCCAGCCTCCCTCAAAGTTTCCATGGACAAAGCCTGGATGCGGCTGGGCTCGAGTTGGCCGTCACACACCGAGGTCAACCGAGCTGAAATCGTCGACGCGGCTTTAACGCTCAATTGCTGGCCCACCACCGTACGAACCAGGGCTTCAAACGGCGGGCGAGGTGCAGGCAAGGGCAGGGGCCCTTGTCGTTCAACCAGTTGGTGCATGTCAGCATCGGTCTTGACAAGCAACGCAAGAAATGCGGCGTGAACGCGTTCATACATGCATGCAAGTTGGACATCTTTGCAGCATGATGCTTCCAAGGCTTTCAAGATTTCTCCTCAGTGCGGGAATTCTGCTCATGGCAGGGACGATCTTGCTGGGCACGCAAGGTTGCCAGAGGCAAAACTGGGACACCAATCCAGAGCACATGCTCAGGTTGTCCACGGACACGTTGTTCTTCGACACCGTGTTTGCCACAGTGGGAAGCGTCACGTTGCCCCTCAAACTGTACAACGACCACGACGCCAGCTTGCGTGTGGAAGACCTTCAACTTGCCGACGGTTCTGCAAGTTCGTATCGACTCAACGTCAACGGATTGCCTGTGCACGACCTCGACACGCCGGTTGAAACGTTGTCGCTGCTTCCTGGAGACAGCATGTACGTGTTTGTGGAAGTCACCGTTGACCCCAATTCAGGGGCAGGGGCCACGCCCTTTTGGGTTCGAGACGAGTTGACCTTCGTGACCAACGGCAACGTCCAAGAAGTGAAGTTGCTTGCACGTGGCCAAAACGCCGTGTTTCATGGTGGCCCCAACCAATACACCACCTTGGCGTGCGATGAAGTGTGGACGGCAGAGTTGCCACATGTCATCTACGGAAGGGTCCTTGTGGACCCCGGATGCACCTTGACCATCTTGCCTGGTGCAGAGGTGTATTCCCACGACGGTTCGGGCATCTGGGTGAGGGAAGGAACCTTGGTGGCCGATGGCTCGTTGGGTGCGCCCATCCTGTTCCGTGGCGATCGTTTGGAAGACAACTACGCCACCACGCCAGGACAGTGGGGGCTCTCTTTTGAAATCACCGACACGCTTTCTGGAAGTTTGGTCAATTTCTCTGCATTCCGCGGGGGGATTTGGTTGGACAGGGCGGTGAACTGCGTGCTCGACCACATCGACCTCAGGCAGGCGACGGTTGGAGTTTGGGTGGACAGTGTGGGTACGGATGCCGACTACGCCTTGCGACTCACCAACAGCGTGTTGTCCAACATGGAATCCATTGGTCTGCTGTCCCAATCGGGGCACATCGAGGGATTCAACAACCTCATTTCCAACTGCGGTCAAGCGTGTGGTTACTTCGCACTGGGCGGCAACATCCAAATGCACCTCTCGACCTTCGCCAATTTCAGCACGCAGGGAAGCGGATTGCGTCAGTTCCCCACCGTCTACGTCAACGATTGGTATGAAGCTGCCAATGGAAGCGTCCAAGTCCGGCCCTTCACAAGCGCCACGGAATTCAGAAATTGCATTGTTGCGGGCAACAACGCTTTCCTCAATGAATTCAGTGAATTCATCGTGGATCTCTGGGATTCAGGGATGTACCCATCTCCATTGTGGACGGCATCCGCCGTGCAACATCAAATGGAGACGTTCCCCGCAAACATCTTGGACGACGCAACATCGGTCAACAGCGATCCGCCGTTTGTGAACGTTTTTGAAGAGGACTTCAGGCTGGAGACGTCCGCTGCGTCCTGGACCGGCATTTCTTCGTCGCCACCCTTCAGCGCGTTTGAAGTGGGTACAGACTTGGCTGGGGAGCCACGGAGCACATTCGCACCCACCAAAGGCTGCTACGAGCGCATCAATTGAGTTGATTGCCTGTCAGGCTGAAACCTTCCAGGGTCCTGGCACGTAAGGAAAGGACAATCACGCCTTTCCATGACGACAAGCGTCCTTGAAGCCCTGATCCAATTGTTTGCCCTTTTCGCCGCCGGCCGCGGCAAAGAGGGCATCGCCATGGGCCGTCGTCATGCGTCACGCCACATGCAACGCCAAATGCCCAAAATGCATTTGGAGGACAGCCTTCAGCGCTTCGATGAATTGGTCAACGTGTTCCAAACCATGCCCGGGCAAGGGGAGGACATGATGGCCAAGCGGCTGTCCAAGCTGAGCGTCAAACTGCTCCGAACCTGCGCCCAAATCAACAAGGGGCTTGAACTGCACGAAAAGCACATCGTGGTCATCCGCTTGCTCGAGTTCTTGCGGGAGTTGCCTGACCCTGAAACGGGCCAGGCTTTCCTTCGCACGGTGGTGGACACTTTCAACATGGAGGACGACACCTACCAGGCCATGCAACTGTTGGTGAACCGAGTGGATGACCTCGACGACAGCGCGTCAGGCACGTTCATCTTGACTCAGGAAGCACTTGAGGGCCGGTTTGGCGGCATGGTGGCAGGTCTGCACATGGAAGAGCAGAACTTGTTTCTGCTCCGTGCTGGCGTCGACCACGAATTGCGCATCAACCACGAGCCCGTCCCCACGAACTCCGTGGTGATGTTGGCGCCTGGAGGAAGCGTGCGAGACGGACTTGGCTCCACGTTGTTCCACAGCGAATTGGTGACCCTGTTGAACGCACAGAATGGTGAGAAGGAGCCCTGGGCCTTTCAAGTGCACAACCTCAGCCACTGGTTCCGTAGTCCCAAGTCTCAGGCCCTCCATCAATTCAGCTTTGAAGCACGCGCGGGTCAGTTGGTGGGAATCATGGGCGGCAGTGGGTCCGGCAAATCCACCTTGCTCAGCATTTTGAACGGCAGCATGCGTCCGACGTTCGGCTCCGTGAAGTTGATGGATGTGGACATTCACAACGCACCGGAGGGTGTGGCAGGGCTCATCGGACACGTCCCCCAGGAGGATGTGCTTGTGGAAGAGCTTACCGTTCGCGAGAACCTCACTTTCAACGCCAAGCTCAGCTTGTCTCATTTGTCTGAAAACGACCAACTGGCGAGGGTGGACGAGGTGCTTCAACAATTGGGGCTGTGGGAGACCCGCGACTTGCGCGTCGGATCGGTGTTGGACAAAGTGATTTCGGGTGGTCAGCGCAAGAGACTGAACATCGGGCTTGAATTGCTTCGCAAACCCGAGGTGCTCTTCTTGGACGAGCCCACAAGCGGGTTGTCCAGCCGGGACAGCGCCCAGATCATGGACATCCTCAAAGAATTGACCTACGCGGGTCAATTGGTCTTCGCGGTCTTGCACCAACCGTCATCTGACTTGTTCAAGATGCTGGATCGGCTGTTCATGCTTGATGTGGGAGGTCATCCGGTGTATTGGGGCAACCCGTTGAACGCCGTGCGCCACTTCAACGAACTGGCGTCCCGGGTCCACGACGACCAATGCGAGTGTGCCTCCTGTGGCAACGTGAATCCTGAGCAAATCTTCGACATCCTTGAAGCACGCACAGTGGACGAATTCGGCCGCAAAACCGACGTTCGACGGACGACTCCACAAGAGTGGAGCGACTTCTACACGGTTCTGCTTGAGCAAGAACCCGTAACAGCGGACGTGGAGACCCCAGCGGTCACACCTTCCACCCAAGCCGCCTCTGGTTGGACGCAATGGACAACCTTCCTGTCGCGTGACATTGTGACCAAGTGGCGAAACAAGCAGTACCTCTGGGTAAACCTGTTGGAAGCGCCGGCGCTTGCCATGTTGCTTGCAGGGTTCATGAGGTTTGCCTTGGCCGACGCCGACTACACTTTTCGGGCCAGTGAAAATGTGCCTCCGTTCCTGTTCATCTCCGTCATTGTGGCCCTGTTCTTGGGGTTGAGCGTAAGTGCAGAGGAAATTCTCCGAGACAGAACGCTGCTCAAACGCGAGCAGTTTCTTCAGGTCAAATGGCACAACTTCGTCCACGCCAAGCTGACTGTGGTGGCCGCCGTTTCGGTGGTGCACAGCCTGGGCTTTGTCTTGGTGTCGCATGCCATTTTGGACATCCGAGGGTTCGTGTTGACCCACACCTTGGTGTTGTTTGCTGTGGCTTTTTTCGGAAACGTGCTTGGGCTGTTGATTTCTGCGTTGTGCAACACGGCCAAAGTCATCTACATCGTCATCCCACTCTTGGTCATTCCTCAAATCATTTTTGGCGGCGCAATCATCCGATTTGAGCGGTTCAACCCGGCCTTCACACAGGCAGACGCTGTGCCCTGGTTCGGCAATGTCATGGCCTCCCGGTGGGGCTTCGAAGCGCTCGCCGTGGACTTGGCCAGGAACAACACCTACGACAAGACATTGATGCCTTGGGAAGACCGACTTCATCAAGCGGCATGGCGGCGAGACTTCTGGCTGGCTGAGCTCCGCAAAGTGGAGGACCCGGACTTGTTGGTTTCTGAGCTTTCCTATGCACAGGATGAGTTAAGCCGATGGGAGGGGAGTCCCTTTGCTTGGCCCTTCGAAATGTTGTCCCAGCCCGATTGGGACGTGGTGAAAGACGTGTACAACAACCACTACCAGGCCGCCTTCAGGGCCCGCGACAAGGTCCGCGCGGGCTTGGCGGACGCAGGTGACTTGGTTTCATTGAAGGGCAATCACCACAACGACGAACTGTGGTCATGGGTGCTTCAAGACGACCGCATGGAACGTGTGCTCGGGGTAGAAGGAATCTTGGTTCAAAAGTCAGGCCCCATTCACCGGTTGGATGCACGCTCAGAGGCTTTTGACAGCACAATGTATACGCCCTTCAAGAAGCTCGGAGGCACGATGGTCCCCACATTGGTGTTCAATGTGCTCGCCTTGATGGGAATGGCTGCCCTCGTTTGGGCAGGGTTGTTGATGCAACCTCGAATCAGTGGTCTCCTGAAGTCTCCACAAGCTTGAAGGGCAGCTGGATGATTGCGGCGTAATCTTCGCCGGCCTCTTCCATGTCTTCGTCTTCTTCTTCGTAGTACCAGAACACTTCAGCGTCGCATTTGGACGTCTCGACGCGCTTGAGCATGTCCATGAGGCATTTCGAAGAACTCGTGTTGAAATACTCCAATTTCACATGGATTTCCACCCGACCTCCTGCCGCAGGACAAAAGGCTTGCACCCACTCGAGAAGGGGGCCGTAAAACTGAATGGAATTCTCAGGAATGCTCCTGCCCGCGAGGGTCAACTTGCGCTCCAAAGCCATGAATTCCACCTGAGGTGTTTTGGCTGTGCGTTCAAGAATGAGATCCTGCATGATTCAGTCTGACTTGGGGTTAAGGACAACGTGAAGAACCAGCTTTCCGCCGCCTGATTCGAAAGGTATGCATTCTGCAGCTAGGTTGTCGCGGGAGCACAAACGAAGGTCCATGAGCCCCAAACCTGCGCCACCGGCAGGCGTACGCGAGCCATGCTCCAATTGCCCAAGCCTCCTGACTTTCAACGCCTTCATGTCCAATTCAATCACGGGCGACAGGGCTTCCTGCAGGCCGTCCCATTGCGCAGGGGCAACGTCATTCTCAGCATGGAGATGGCACTGTCCACATCGATCGTAGCCAATCTTGAGCCTCACGTCAGCCGCGTGTTTGGTCAGATTTTGAAACAACTCAATCGCGCAACGAATGGCCTTCTTGGTTGGGCCCTTGGCCCAGTCGCGCTGACGAAATCCTTCCTCCAACCACGACAACAACACCTCGTTTTGACGGGCAGCCAAAGGCCCACACCAACTCAGCACCCAAAGGGGCTCCGGTGGGTTCACAGGGGTGGAGGTGCGCGCTTGTTCCATGGCTCAGGATGCATGTCAAAGAACGAATATTATGCCGCACTTTTGCGGCTGGATGTCCCAGGAATTGCAACAAGATGTGTGGAAAACGGACCCCGAGTGGTTCAAGCCTTGGTTCAACACGGAGGCCTACCACCGACTCTATGGGCACCGAAGCGAAAAGGAGGCGGACAGCCTTGTTCAAGCCCTGTTGAGTCAACCAGGAATTCAAAAAGAAGGCCGTGTGTTGGACGCAGGATGCGGCGCAGGGCGTCACGCCAGGGCATTTTTCAAGCGGGGATGGCACGTCCACGCCTTCGACCTGAGCGAGGCCAGCATCTCCGCTGCGAAGAACCATCTGCAAGTCCCATCCAACGACAACCTGCAATTTCACGTCCGCGACTTGAGGAAACTTCGCGGCCTGACGGAGTGGAAAGGGGACTTTGACCTTGTCACCAATTTCTTCACTAGCCTGGGCTACTTCGACGAGGCTCGGGCCATGGAGCACATTCTGGAGGATTTCGCAAGCTTCTTGAAGCCAGGCGGGCATCTGGTCCTGGATTACCTCAATCCAGCAGCGGTGGCCAAAGGGCTGGTGCCTCGAGAACAAATCACCAAAGAGGGGACCACCTTCGACATTCACCGTCGCATTCACAACGGATGGATCGAGAAGTCCATCCAATACACTTGGAACGGTGAGCCCTGCCACCACGTGGAGCGCGTGCAAGCCTTGACAAAGCCATCATTCTGCGGCGCGCTGTCAAACGTAGGCCTGGAGGTGGTGCACATGTGGGGCAATTACCAACTTGATGCGTGGAAACCTGACTCGCCGAGGACCTTGATTCTTGCACAAAAACCCATCAACCTCTGACAGCATGCTTTTGACCACCACGTTGTTTTTGGCGACCGCACTCTTTGGAGGAGGGCTTTTCGTGCTGATGGGCAAGAGAGGCATCGACAACCTCGGTCTCATTTTGTCATTTGGCGGCGCCTTCATCATCGCGATGTGCTTTTTGCACCTGGTGCCTGAAGCGTTTGCAGGAACCTCTTCGGCGGGCCTTTGTGTGCTCGCCGGGTTTTTGATTCAAGGCTTGCTCGAATTCCTGAGCCAGGGCATTGAGCACGGGCATTTTCATGCCCACAAGCACGGACCAGAGTGCAACACGCCGTCCTCATGGAAAAGACTTCCCTGGGCTGCGTTGCTAAGCCTCGGGCTGCATGCCGCGTTGGAAAGCATGCCAGTCATCGGGCCGCATGTCCAGCATGAAGGCCATGTGCACGGCCCCTTGTCCTTGGACCTCATCGACTGGGGACTGACTGTGGGTCTCATCCTGCACAAGGTCCCTGTGGCCATGGTGCTCATGGCCATGATGTTGGAACAACATGTACCCAAACGAACCGCGTGGTTGGTGCTTGCCGGTTTCGGCGTGTCACCCGCTTTGGGCATGCTGAGTGCCGACATGGTGTACCACACCTTGGGCGCAGGCGCTGCCGCCGAAGTCACGTCCATGCTGCAAGCCCTTGTTGTCGGCATCCTGCTGCACATTGGCACAACCGTCCTGTTTGAAGCAGGGGAGGGGCACACCTTCAACAAGGCCAAATTTGCCGCCACCTGCACAGGGCTGGGACTGGGGCTCCTGGCATTTGCGTGAAACGTAACCTTCTCGCAGGTGGGGACGTACACCCGCCTGTCATGAGACACTATCGCATTCACATCAGCTTGTCCAAAGTCGAGACGATCGAATTGTCGTCGTCGTCCTTTGGATTCAAGCTCCTTGCGTACGGCCTGAACTGAAGGGCCAGAAACGTCAGCCGAACAAATCTGCCGCCAAACTTTGAGCTTGATCCAAGGCTTGGGCACTCTTCACCTTCCAAAGGCTGAGGCCTTCGGCCCATTCCACCAAGCGCTCCGTGGGCGCGTTGCCCACCAGGTCATCTTGAGCCATAGGGCATCCTCCAACACCTCGAATCGCGCCGTCGAACCGCAGACATCCTGCTTCGTACGCGGCTGCCACCTTTTGCATGCCTTCCAAAGGGTTCATGTGCAGGTGGGCGCCAACCCTCGATTGTTCCCAACGGGGCACGCATTGGTCGAACACCTCTTTCACTTGAGCGGGAGAAGCCATGCCCACGGTATCTGCCACAGAAATGACCGCCGGGTCGAAGGCTTGGAGAAGACGATCTCCCCACGACACCGTGTCGGCCACAGCCCAGGCGTCGCCGTAAGGATTGCCAAACCCCATGCTGAGGTACACGACCAATTCCTTCCCTCGCTGGGCGCAGGTGTTGGCGGCCACCTCCAAACGACGCATGGCTTCCCCCTGGTCGGCATGCGTGTTTCGCTCTTGGAAAGTGGGGCTGATGGAAAAGGGAAATCCCAGCGCCGACACAGAATCGAATTCCACGGCATCGCGGATACCTCGCTCGTTGGCGACGATGACCAGGGCTTTGGTGGCCGTTTGGTCCCAAATCGCTTCCTCTTCCAATTGCTGAAGCACCTTTGCAGTGTCGGCCATGGCGGGCACGGCCCTGGGGGACACAAAACTCCCCAAATCAAGCCAATCGAATCCAACTCGGAGCAGGGTGCGGAGATAGGCCAATTTGTCCTCCGTGGCGATGGGGTGAGGCCAACCCTGGATGGCGTCTCGTGGACAATCCACAAGCTGGAGTGGGAGAGACATGTTCACACCATGAAAGTAAGCCACCTCAGCCCAAGTGAAACCTTTTCATGCCCGTCGGCGTAAGGAGCGTTGACATTGACCCACCGCAGAATCCTTGCCCCATGCAACTCGACTCTTTCAACCGACTTCCACTCGATCAAAAGACCAGCTACATGTGGGACCACGGCGTGTGCCTGGCCCAACGTGTGATCGAGAACCGATACATTTTATGCATCTTCGAAGTGAATGGCTTCTTTGTGGAAGCGATTTACTCACGACGCAACAACCGGGTGAACGCCATCCTTCCCATCGCCGACTTGCCTGAATGGGAAGCTTACGTCGACCAAACCCTCACTCAGCTCCTGAAACTGAGCTGACATTTCGTCCCAAGGTCACCTGATAGGTGCCCCCTGGATTCTCTCCAAAGTCCCACACCTCTGAAGGTGGTTGGGACTTTGTCGCATTCGGACCGCTCCAAGATGTGTTCCACGCCACTTGGGCCAGCCCCAAGTGGTCCAAAACGTGGGCTGCTTTGACGGAATCTTTGGAGGATGAGGTCCAGACTTCACCTCGCAACCCATCTTCCAACATCCACGTGGGCGTCCTCGCTGACACATGCCAGAGCCGATGTCCGGGGCTCCCTGAGCGGGTGGTGCCTCTGGCACCAAGGTCCACACAAGTGCCCAACAACGTCGCCACGCCCATTGCATGTCTGACCCAGGTCCGACGGTGATGTCCTTGAAGCAGCGAACACACCCACAACAAAGCCAGTCCCCAAACAACCGGACCGAGCCCCGCACGGCCGATCCACGCCACATTCCAAGTCAGCCCTTCCCAACGGTTGACCCTCGCGGCCAGGGACAAGGTGAACTCACCCATCGAATCGAGCACACGCATGAACCATTCGACACCCAATCCGGCACCTGCCACACAACATGCCAGGACCCAAACCGCCAGCGCCGCAAGGAGGTTGGCCGGATAGAAAAGGAGAGGAAAAGTTTGGAAATCGTGGATGTTCCAAGGCAAGGTGGCCCATTGAGCGCGAAGGGGAACCCGGAAAGCCAGGTGCCTTCCTCTCAAGGCGATCAGGGCTGCAGTGGCAGCAAACGACAATTGAGCGCCCAATTGGAGCGGTGACATGGGCTCCACAACAGCCACAACACAGCCGGCCGCGCCCAACAACCCCCAGGTGTTCAACGATCTCCCGCGCACCAAAAACCACCATCCCAAGCTCGCCATCACAGCGGCCCTGATGGCAGAGAGGGACCAACCAGTGGCCGCCACAAAGACCCAAACTGCCGCCACGCCAAGCACACTCCCCATGCGCATCAAGCGATGTTGTCCTTGCAACAAAAAGAAAAACGCCAAGGACACCAGAGAGACGTGGTACCCGCTGACAGCCAGCAGATGAGACAGTCCCAACTGTCGCAGGGCACGTTGGACATCATGGTGCACGGATTTCTTGTCACCTGCGAACATGCCCAACACAAGACCTGATTTGTCTGTGCTGAGCTTTCGCTTGACCCATGCTCTCCAGCGGTCAGCCAGGGATGGAGGGCTTGAACGCCTTGACTCCGCGTTGGACACGCCGAGCAACTGACCGGTACAAACCACTCCTAGAGAAGCCAAATGCGATGAGAAGTCAAAGGCGTCAGACAAGTCATACGTCCGTGACGGCGTCACCCGAATCCACTTTCGTCCAACCATGTGAAGCGCGGTGTCCGGCATACTCAACCACAACGCCCCCCTTTGGCCAGAATCATTCTGACAAGAAAACACCCCATGTTGCGTTGACCTGCCTAAGGAAGCCGTGAAGGTGGGTCTGCAATCGAGGCATAACACAGTCGGAGACGCAGTGTCTTCGAAGGTCATACCCGACTCCGACGTTGTCAGATTCCAGCTGCCAAACCCCCAACCCATCAAAACGAACGGCGCAAGCCGACACCACTCGGTGACCGGGACCAACATGTGCAGCATTCCAAGGACACCCCATGTCAGGACAGGCCACGGAACTGGTGAATCTTGGAAGAAAGCTGCGCTCCACATTCCCAAGCTGAGTGCAACGGTCCAACTCACGGACCAAGCTATGTCGAGTCAGGGCTATTGTGTCGGCCCATTTGACCGACGTCTGCACCGAATTCAGGAGCGGTCCGAAAGGGGCAATTTCAAGTCGCGTGCGCGGTTGACCCCCTGGACGAAATGGGCCCATATCACGCTTTGGCTCCACCACCCCACCAATTCGGCCTTCGGACTTGCCAGCCTCCGCAACATGGCGCGCTGTCGCAGCACCCTGGGCAGTGCGAGGTAAAACGCGCCGTGGGCCTTTCCAACCGCCAAGAATTGCCTCCATTGTCCTTGAGACAGCATTCGGAACGCGGCAATCCCGTCCAACGTCATTCGACGGAAGGCAAACAACGGCCACGCGCCACGTCGGTTTTTCACCATCACAATGAGGTTGTTGCGGAAATTCAAATAGGTCTTCAAGGGGCTTGAATTCTGCAAGGTTCCTCCGCCCAGATGCTGCACCGACACCTGGCCCACACAGCCGATGCGGTGACCCGCGTTTTGAAGTCGCCAGCACAGGTCAATCTCCTCCATGTGCGCAAACAACGCGCCATCAAGTCCACCCACCTCGACCCAGGCCGACTTGCGAACAAACAGGGCTGCACCTGACGCCCAAAACACTTCCCGGTTTTGTTGGTGCCACGCGTCCACGGGCTCCACCTCATTGAAAAGACGCCCCAAGCAAAACGGAAACCCGTCTTTGTCCATCCAACCACCTGCTGCACCAGCGTGCTCGCACAAAGAAGGGTTGGCATCCTGAACCAAGAGGGGGCTGGCGACCGACCACCCGCGTTCGTCCATGACCTTCAAGACTGGCGCAACCCAACGCGACACAATGCGGACGTCCGAGTTCAAGAGCACATGGACGTCGGCATCCACTTGGAACAGCGCCTTGTTGTACCCCTCGGCAAAGCCCCAATTGCGCCCCAACGCGAGGGTCTTCACCTCGGGATGGTTCGACTCCAGCCAAGCCAAACTGTCGTCCGTGCTGCCGTTGTCTGCCACCCACACCTCGGCATCCTGGAGCGTATGCTCCAGCACGGAGGGCAAGTACCTCTCCAAGTGGTCTCGGCCGTTCCAATTCAGGATGACCACTGCGATTCTGCGATCCTGGTGGGACACGTTGCTCATCTCGGGTTGTAGAACAAATCCTCTGGCTCCTCCCGTGAAAAGGCGTCGCGGGGGTTCAACCGGTTCTCCATCGACTCCGACACCCGAAGGCGGTTCTCGCGGGACTTGAGCTGAGACAACCAGTCTTCATTTTGGCGCTCGCCCAGCATGTCGCTGTGAAGAAGCTCGAAACACTCGGACACCACATGGGGCGCAAAAAACAGAAAACGCTTGTTGTTGAACCGCCCTGCTTTGTGGTAATGCCAAATCTCATATGGGTAATATTCCGTCTCGTGGTGGCGCTTCACCACCGTATTGGGCTTGCCAAACCGAATGTAAATGTTGCCCATTTCGGTCATGCTTCCTTGCCCTTGCTTGCAGTCGCCATACATCTCATTGACGTAGGCCACACGGTCCATGAATTGTCTGTGTCGCGCGTCGGCTTCGGCCAGCGAGCGGCTCCGTTCAAGCCAAAACCCAGACACGTACGACTTCATGCGCGCCATGTCGCCATCAGGAACCAAGACATTCAGAATCGTGCTCTGCTCGTTGGTTGTCGCCAAGGCCAAATGGTCGTGCATGTGCCGCACCAAGTCGCCCAATTCGACAAACGCATCGAGCGAGGGGAGAAGCGGAGCAGGTCCAGCCTCGAATCCATTCGATTTGCTTGCATCGCGCCTTGGCGCGAGCACCACATCGCGCGACACGATGACATCGCCCTGCTTTGTTCTTGCTTCCAATTTGAGCACAGGACGTTCTACATCCGGCGACGTGGTGGATGTTGGGAGGGATTCGAGTACTGGAACCACGGATTGAGCCTTCAGCCGTTTGAACTTCGTGAATGTCGCATCCCAGTTGCCTTGTGCGTCCGCCCAACCGTAGGCCAGCAGGAACAAGGAATCTCGCCCCACGACCTCGTCCATTTTGTGCAACTCCACGTAAATCTTGGCAGCGGCCTGGTCGTGGGAGATGTGCTTGCCCACGGAAGGTATCAGATCCATGCCGCTGTGCACCATGTTGGCGTCCGACATCTCCGAGGCTCTGGCGTGGGTGGCCACAACCATGGGGTCTGCAATCTCAGGCATCCCGCCAGGCGCTATACGATATGTCAAATTCGCCGACAGGAGCGTGACATCGTCGCGCACCACCGACCACTCCACGGCACAAGAACCTTCTGGCACAGAAATCCGATCCACATGGAAATGCATCAGCGCTGATGAGTCCGGAACATCTGGACGAACCTCCAGACGGGATTTTCGGAATCCCAGCAAATCGTCTTGACGGGACACAATCACAGTCAGCGTCACCGAATCTCCCGAAGCCGACAAGTCAGATTCCCAGGCGGTTTGAACTTCCAGGTACGCTTGACCATTGGGCAAACGTTGCACCAGCGCGTCTGTGCGCCAGTGTTGTTGTGTCAGCGCCGCGGTGCCGAGCATCAGGCTCATGGCGCAGCAAATTCCTTTCAGGAGCGCGCCACGAACAAATCGGGAGGTTGAATCTGAATTGTTCACTGATTCAAATTTACAAGGGGTTGTACAGGTGATCACACGACCTGACGTGAACCCATGGCAAGGCAAAAAAAAAGTGCCCACATCGTGGACACTTTCTTGGCGGAGGCTGAGGGATTCGAACCCCCGGTACCTTGCGGCACGCCGGTTTTCAAGACCGGTGCAATCGACCAACTCTGCCAAACCTCCGGGACGGCAAAAGTAGCACATCCATTTTCAAATTCAAGCTGGGCGCTGGCATTTTCACCAGAGGCTCCTCTTGAATGATAATTAACATTATGTAATTCATGTGAGGCCGTGATTGAATCACTGACCCAGCGCCTTCAGCTTCGCACTCATGTCGAGCAACTTGTCGTCGTCCCCTGTGCGGGCATACACATCACGCAGCGAACGCATGGTTTCAACATCGTCAGCGTCCACGGCATGTGCCGCCTCCAAGTACGGCTTCGCTGTTGCAAACAAGGCCTTCGCATCTTCTTCCAATTTTTTCTGTGCGTCAGACTCCGTCTTGGTCATTCGGGGCTTCCACATGTCGTTGGCCTCGTTGATGCCCTGCACGGCTTGGTTGAAATACAACGCACCAAGATTGTAGTTCGCGTCAAAGTAGTCGACCTTCACTTCCAACGCCTTGAGGTACGCCTCAATGGCTTCGTCTGCGTTGCCCAAGTTGTCCAAAACAGACCCCAAGCTGAACCACAAGATCTCGTTCGTGGGATCCTGCTCTGCCGCAAGCGCCAAATTCTCCTTGGCTTTGTCGAACTCTTCGTTCGTCAGGTAGATGTTCAATTCCTCGATGATGAGGGATTGCTCACGTGGGTAGGCTTTTCGGGCGTCGGCCAGTGTTTGCAATGCGAGGTCTTCTTGGCCTGACGTGCGGTACAAGTTGCTGATGAACAAGAAGACGTTGGGCACTTGATACTGGATGTCTGCACACGCCTGGTAGCGGGCCACAGCCAATTCCACGTTGCCGGCCTTTTCGTAGCACAAAGCGGAGTTGTACAAGGCCATGGTGTCGGTGGCTTCAAATGCCGAGGCAATTTCTGCACTCAGGTCAAAGAACCCACCTGCACGTCCAAAGTCGCCTGTGTTGTATTGCGTGATGCCGGCGTTGCTTGCGGCCATTTGAACTTGACCCAATCCGATTTGACACTCCTGGGCATACGACCCTTTGGTGTCCAACTCTTTCGCCTTCATGTAGCTCTCCTTGGCGATGTTCAAGGCATCTGGGAACGCCGCAAACAAGGTGCTGTCCTTGCTGATGTTCAAATAGATCTCCCCGCGGTAGCGCCAGGTCTTGTTTTTGACGTTGGCCTTGGGATTCTCGATCGCCTGCTCGATGTAGCTGGCTGCCGTGGCGTAGTCACCTTCTTTGTTGGCGTTGTAGGCAGAGACCACTTCTTTCTGGGCCAAACCTTGGAATGAGATGGCCGCCAAAGCCATCAGGGTTGCGAAGTTCCGCATGTTTTTGGATTTCAATTCGTCACAAAAGTACGTCGACGGGTCATCGTTGGTCAAAGGCCGTGCCAATCTCAAGCTTCCGCACTCGGAGTGTCGCCGGACGTGCCTTCAGGCGCATCTCCTTCTGGAGCGTCACCTTCGGTTTGCCCGTCTTCTGACTTGGGAACCTTGCACACCGCCGCGATGGAATCTTTGCCACGAAGGCTGATCAGGCGCACCCCTTGGGTGGCCCTGCCCATCACACGCAATTCATCCACGGCCAAGCGGATCGCGATGCCCGACTTGTTGATGATCATCAAGTCGTTCTCATCCGTGACGTTCAGGATGGAGATGAGCTCTCCGGTCTTCTCGGTGATTTGCAAGGTCTTCACCCCCTTTCCTCCACGGTTCGTGACACGGTAGTCGTCGACGGCAGAGCGCTTTCCGTAGCCGTTCTCCGACACGACAAGGATGTCGCTGGACGCATCTTGAATGCACACCATGCCGATCACCTCGTCCTTGTCGTCCGCAAGGGTCACACCACGCACGCCCATGGCGGTGCGTCCCACGGCGCGTGCTTTCGATTCGTGGAATCGGATGGCCTTGCCTGAGCGCAAGCCCAACAAGATTTCGCTGTCGCCGTTGGTGAGACGCGCCGAAAGGAGCTCATCGCCTTCACGGATGGTGACCGCGTTGATGCCGTTGGTCCGTGGTCGGCTGTATGCTTCCAAAGAAGTCTTTTTGATGAGGCCCTTCTTGGTGGCCAGGATGACGTAGTTCTCATTGACGTAATCGGCATCCTTCAAATCCTGGACCGGAATGTACGCAAGCACCTTGTCGTCTTGCTCCAAATTGATGAGATTGACGATGGCGCGCCCTTTCGACTGCTTGCTTCCTTCGGGCACCTCGAAGATGCGCATCCAGAAACATCGGCCCTTTGCCGTAAAGATGAGCAACCAATTATGGTTGGTCGCCGTGAAAATGCTCTCCAAGAAATCTTCCTCGCGGGTGGTGCTGCCTTTCGACCCTACTCCCCCCCTGCCCTGTGCGCGGTACTCTGCAAGACGCGTGCGCTTGATGTAACCGGCATGGCTGATGGTCACCACCACCTGCTCGTCGGGAATCATGTCCTCGATGCTGAGATCGGCACTGCTGTATTCAATGGTCGAACGGCGCTCGTCACCGAAGCGCTCTTTGACGTCCAACAACTCGGTTTTGATGATCTCCATCCGGCGCTCTACGCGGTCCAGGATGTCCTTCAAATCCGCGATGACCGCCATCAGCTCGTCGTACTCAGCACGAAGCTTGTCGCGCTCCAGGCCGGTCAACTTCTGGAGTCGCATGTCCAAGATGGCGCGGGCTTGAACTTCGCTGAGTTCAAACTTCTCCATCAAGCCATTCCGTGCTTCCTCCGGTGTTTTGCTTGCACGGATCAGGGCAATGACTGCGTCAATGTTGTCGAGGGCGATGATCAGGCCTTGCAAAATGTGGGCCCGCTCCTCTGCCTTGCGCAGGTCAAACTGCGTGCGTCGGACCACCACCTCGTGCCTGTGCTCGACGTAATACGCCATCATTTGCTTCAAGTTGAGCAACTCCGGACGGCCTTTGACCAAGGCGATGTTGTTGACCGAGAACGAGGTTTGAAGTTGCGTGTACTTGTACAACTTGTTGAGCACCACATTGGGGATGGCGTCGCGCTTCAATTCGTAGACGATGCGCATGCCGTTCCGGTCCGACTCATCCCGGATCTCCGAGATGCCCTCGATTTTCTTGTCGTTAACCAAGTCCGCGGTCTTGCGGACCATGTCGGCTTTGTTCACCTGATAAGGGATTTCCTCCACGATGATCATCTCGCGCCCTGTTTTGGTCTCCTCAAAGCGTGCACGACCGCGCATCACCACGCGGCCCCGGCCTGTTTGGAATGCGTCCCGCACCCCTTCAATGCCGTGAATCACCCCCCCCGTCGGGAAGTCAGGCGCCTTGACATGCTCCATGAGGTCCTCCACGGTGCAATCGGGGTTGTCCACCAAGTGCACCATGCCGTCCACCACTTCACTCAGGTTGTGGGGGGGCATGTTGGTGGCCATCCCCACCGCGATCCCTGCGGCGCCATTGACGAGCAGGTTCGGAATCTTGGACGGCAACACCGTGGGCTCCTTCAAGCTCTCGTCGAAGTTGGGGCGAAAGTCGACCGTTTCTTTGTCCAAGTCGGCCAACATCTCCTCGGCCGCCTTGCGAAGGCGTGCCTCGGTGTAACGCATGGCTGCCGGGTTGTCTCCGTCGATGGATCCAAAGTTTCCCTGCCCGTCCACCATGGGGTAGCGCAGGGACCAGTGCTGGGCCATGCGGACCATGGTGTCGTACACCGAGCTGTCTCCATGCGGGTGGTACTTTCCGAGCACCTCTCCGACAATCCTCGCGGACTTCTTGTAGGGCCGGTTGGACAACACCCCCAGATCGAGCATGCCGTACAGGACCCTTCTGTGCACGGGCTTGAGTCCATCGCGCACATCAGGAAGCGCCCGACTCACAATCACCGACATCGAGTAGTCGATGTAGGCAGATTTCATCTCGTCAGAGATGTTGATTTGAATGATCTTTTCTCCTTCAGCCATGGGTTCCAATTCGTGCCTCCGCGTACAGCGTGACACCCTTGATTTTCAACTTGACCAAACACCTGGTCAGTCAACATCAAAAATACCTTTTCCCCACGCCCTGCGCAGGAATCAGGCGACCTCAATTACTCACAAATGCCCCTACAGCGATGTGAATAACCTGCCGGATATCCAAAGCGACCTCCGAGGCTAAATCCTAGTTTTGAGGTTGAACTTTCATTGAGCAATGATGGATGCAAAATTTTCAGCACGGGTGCGAGAGGTGATTTCGCTGAGTCGTGAAGAGGCCCTTCGTTTGGGCCACAACTACATCGGGGTGGAACACTTGTTGTTGGGCATCATCAAGGAAGGAGAAGGCACGGCGGTGCGCATCCTTGAGGGATTGAATTGTGACTTGCAAAAACTCCGCAAACTCGTAGAAGGATCCGTTCGTCCAAGTGGCGCGAAAGCTGGAGGCGCAGGCAACATCCCCCTGGTCAAACAGGCCGAAAAGATTCTCAAAATCACATATTTGGAAGCCAAAATTTTCAAGAGCCCCATCATCGGGACAGAGCACTTGTTGCTCAGCATCTTGAAAGACGAGGACAACGTGGCGACCAAGAGCATTCACGCATTCAACATCGACTACGACGTGGCAAAAGAAGAATTCGAAAGCTTGCTGTCTGAAGGAGGAGCACCTTCCACCACTCGGGCAGATCATCCCATGGCTGACGGCGGCGAAGCTGCAGACGACGGACCTGGCAATTATGGCTCTGGCGGAGACAGTGCAGGTTCATCTGGACGCAAAGGCGACCCCAAATCCAAAACCCCTGTTCTGGACAACTTCGGACGTGACCTCACGCGAATGGCAGAAGAAGGTCGACTCGACCCCATCGTGGGCCGCGCCAAAGAGATTGAGCGCGTCAGCCAGATTTTGAGTCGCCGCAAGAAGAACAATCCCATCTTGATGGGGGAGCCTGGCGTCGGGAAATCCGCAATCGCCGAAGGCTTGGCTTTGCGCATCGTGGAGAAAAAAGTCAGCCGCGTGTTGTTCAACAAGCGGATCGTCACGTTGGATGTGGCCTCCCTCGTCGCAGGCACGAAGTATCGCGGTCAATTCGAGGAGCGCATGAAAGCGGTGATGAATGAGCTTGAGAAGTCGCCAGACGTCATCCTGTTCATTGACGAAATCCACACCATTGTGGGAGCAGGTGGCGCCAGCGGATCGCTGGACGCGTCCAACATGTTCAAGCCTGCCCTGGCCCGTGGCGAGATCCAGTGCATTGGCGCCACCACTCTGGACGAGTACCGTCAGCACATTGAGAAGGACGGCGCATTGGAGCGTCGGTTCCAAAAGGTCATGGTGGAGCCCACCACCATCGAGGAGACCACCCAAATCCTGCACAACATCAAGGACAAGTACGAGGAACACCACAGCGTCAAATACACCGACGAGGCCATCGACGCATGTGTGGCACTCACGAGCAGGTACATCACGGACCGACACCTCCCGGACAAGGCCATTGACGCCTTGGACGAGGTGGGAAGCCGGGTGCATCTGACCAACATCCACGTGCCTGAAGAAATCGTCAAGATTGAGGAGGAAATCGAGGAAGTCAAAAAGGACAAGAGCCAGGTCGTTCGCTCCCAGCGCTACGAAGAAGCGGCCAGGCTGCGCGACAAGGAACGCGTGCTCAACGACCAGCTTGAGAAGGCGAAACGTGCATGGGAAGAAGAATCCAAAAACCAGCGCGTGACCGTCACCGAAGCACATGTCGGCGATGTGGTGGCCATGATGACTGGCATTCCGGTTCAACGCATTGCAGAGAAAGAAAGCGGCAAGCTCGCACGCATGAACACCGACTTGGAGGGCAAGGTGATTGGCCAAGATGACGCCATTCAAAAGGTGGTCAAAGCCATCAAGCGCAACCGCGCGGGACTGAAGGACCCCAACAAACCCATCGGTTCGTTCATTTTCCTGGGCCCCACAGGAGTCGGCAAGACCCAGCTTGCAAAAGTGTTGTCCCGGTTCATGTTTGACAGCGAGGAAGCCCTCATCCGCATTGACATGTCGGAGTACATGGAGAAGTTCGCTGTCACTCGACTGATTGGAGCACCTCCGGGCTACGTGGGCTACGAAGAAGGCGGACAACTGACTGAAAAGGTACGCCGTCGCCCCTACTCCATCGTGCTGCTTGATGAAATCGAGAAAGCGCACCCCGACGTGTTCAATTTGTTGTTGCAAGCGTTGGACGACGGCCAGTTGACCGATTCCCTAGGCCGCAAAGTGGATTTTCGGAACACGGTCATCATCATGACGTCCAACATCGGCGCCCGTCAATTGGCGGAGTTCGGCACGGGCGTGGGATTCGGCACGGCGGCCAAGCAGGCCAACGTCACGTCAGACCGCGACTCCGTCATCCAAACCGCATTGAAACGCGCTTTTGCGCCTGAGTTCCTCAACCGGATTGACGATGTGGTGCTGTTCAAGAGCCTGAAGCGCGAACACATCCACAGCATCATCAACCTGGAGCTGGATGCCCTGAAAAAACGCGTGGTGGACCTCGGATACGACTTGGAAATCACAGACGCGGCATCGGACTTCATCGCCGACAAGGGCTACGACGAGAAATACGGCGCGCGACCCTTGAAGCGGGCCATCCAGAAATACCTCGAAGACCCCTTCGCCGAGGAAATCATCAACAGCGAAGTGCAAGAAGGCGACCTGCTCCGCGCCGATTTGGAAAAGGACAGCGAAGAACTGACAATCTCTGTGATCAAGGGTGGCTTGCTCGAGATGCCTGAGGGTGCTGAAGAAGCTTTGAAAGGCGACGCGAACGAGGACAAGCCCAAGAAGCGAAAGTCCAAGGGCACCAAAAAGGCCGAGTCTCCCGCCTCGGAGGACGACGCCAGTCAAGACGCCTGATGGATTGGAAGACGTGGACCCTGCAAACTCTGCAGAACAAATACGTGGCAGCCACCTTGTTGGCTGTGGTGTGGTCTACGTTTATCCATGACTTGGGGATGCTTTACGTTTGGCGAGAATCTCGGACCTTGCAACACCTTGATCAAGAACTTCTTGAGGTCAATCAACGAAACGAAACGTTGAGGCAGCGACAGGCCGACATCTTCGCCAACCCCAAGGCACTCGAGCGCTTCGCGAGGGAACGTTATTTCATGAGACGTCCGAACGAAGAAGTCTACAGAATCGTGAACGACTGAAGGGCCTGGGCGACTTGGCTCCAACAGCGTTCCCAAGCCTGGGGCACCATGAGTAAGGTCCACATCAGCCCGGCCAGGCCGCCGGCCAAGTGGGCGTCGTGGGCCACCCTGGTGTTTGACGCATTGGCCATGCGCGATTCATACCAGAAGAACAGCACACCAGCCAGGGCTGCCGGAATGGGGATCACGAAAAAGAGCAACAACGTGTGCGTCGGGTGAAGCACGATATAAGCCACCAGCACAGCACTCACCGCCCCTGACGCGCCAAGGCTTCTGTAGCGAGGGTTGTGTTTGTGTTTCATGAGCGCGGGTAAGCTTCCTGCCACCAAGGAGCACACATACAACCCGGGAAGCCCGGCCATCCCCAAAAATCCCAGGTCTGCCTGCACCGTTCGGCCAAATTCGTACAACACGAACATGTTCATGGCCAGGTGCATCCAGTCGGCATGAACCACACCGTGGGTCAGCACCCGCCACCACTCTCGATGTTCAACAACGCGAACTGGGATGAGCATCCACCGTGCCTTGTCAGGGGCGTCCATCCACTTCCAAGACGCCACACACGTGGCCATCAAAACCAAGGTCAAAAAGTCCACAATTCAAGAGCTGTGGTCGGCGACAATCACCCACTCGCCATGGATGCGTCTCCAGAGCAGGGTGTACATGCCCTCGGCATTCGCCTGGCCTTCCTTTTCAAGATGCCAACCTCCAACGAGCCAACCTGAGTTTCGCGACACTTGCACCCACTTCTCGTTGCGGAAGGTCAGTGTGCCCATGTCAGCCTTCGTGGGGTATCCCAATCGGTACCGCTCCAGGGTGGCTGAATGGCCTCGTGTGATGCCGGACTTCCCCACAAACAACAGGCTGTCGCTCGGCCAATATCCCTGCATGAAGCCTTCGAGGTTCCCTTGGTTCCAAGCGTCCATCTGCGAAGCCATGACACGGACCACCTCCGCGGGCATCCCCCCGACTTCGATGCGCGAGGTCTGGGCAAACCCTTGCGAGCAAAGGCCCACCAACAACAACGCCGCGCCCATCACGCGTTTGCCGATCTTGTGGCGAAGCATCAGACGTTGAAACGGAAGTGCATGATGTCGCCGTCTTCCACCACGTACTCCTTTCCTTCCACGCTCAGCTTGCCGGCTTCCTTCACCGCTTGTTCGCTGCCCAGGTCCACAAAGTCTATGTACTTCATGACTTCTGCGCGGATGAACCCTTTTTCAAAATCGGTGTGGATCACGCCCGCCGATTGGGGCGCGGTGAAGCCCTTGCGGATGGTCCATGCCCGCACCTCCTTCTCTCCAGCCGTGAAATACGTCTGCAAATCCAACAAGTCGTACGCGGACCGAATCAATTTGGCCACCCCCGGCTCGTCCAACCCCAGGTCGTCCAAGAACATGGCACGCTCCTCGTGGTCCTCCAATTCGGCGATGTCCGCTTCGATGGCGGCACCCAACACGAGCACCCCCGCACCCTCCTGCTGGGCGACTCCTTTGACGCGGTCGACATGGGCATTCCCTGAGACCACAGAGCCCTCGTCCACATTGCAGACGTACAGAATGGGTTTGGAGGTCAGCAATTGCATTTCCGTCATCAACGGCTCCTCAAACTCCTCAAGCTCCAATCCGCGGGCGCTCAATCCTTGTTCCAGGTGGGCCACAAGACGGCTGTAGAACGTCATTTGCTTAACTGCCTCCTTGTCCCCGGTCTTCGCAGCCTTCTGCACCTTGGACATCCGCGATTCCACAGTCTCGAGGTCTTTCAGTTGCAGCTCCGCGTCGATCACCTCTTTGTCACGGATCGGGTCGACGCTGCCGTCGACGTGGACAATGTTGTCGTCTTCAAAGCACCGAAGCACATGCAAGATTGCGTCGGTGGTCCTGATGTTTCCCAAGAATTTGTTGCCCAGCCCCTCGCCTTTGCTTGCGCCTTTCACCAAGCCTGCGATGTCCACAATTTCGACGGTGGTCGGCACCACGTTTTGAGGCTTCACCAAATCCGCCAAGGCGTTCAATCGCGGATCAGGCACCGTGATCACCCCCAAGTTGGGTTCAATGGTGCAGAAGGGGAAATTCGCGCTTTGGGCCTTCGCGTTGGAAAGGCAGTTGAAGAGGGTGGATTTTCCCACATTGGGAAGTCCGACGATGCCGCATTGCAATGCCATTATGGGTCTGTTTAAAAGGGCTGAACAGGTCCGCGAAGGTACGCCCAGGATGCCTTCCAGAAGGGCCTCGGGTTTTTCCAAAGTTTATGCACAAACCACGGCCTTCGCATCCGCCATCCGATAGTTTTGTGGCATGAATCACGGAGATCTCCAGGCTACCGCCACCCAAGTCCGACGGGACATTGTTCGCATGGTCCACGCTGTTCAAAGCGGCCACCCAGGAGGCTCTCTGGGGTGCACCGACCTCTTGGTCCAATTGTATTTCGGCACCATGAACGTGAACCCGTCGTCCTTCGACATGAACGGTCTAGGAGAAGACCTGTTCTTTTTGTCCAACGGGCACATCAGCCCGGTGTGGTACAGCGTGCTCGCCCGCCGTGGGTACTTTCCTGTGTCTGAGTTGGCCACGTTTCGCAAGTTGAACTCACGCTTGCAGGGCCACCCTGCCACGGAAGAAGGCTTGCCCGGCATCCGGGTGGCCTCAGGTTCACTGGGCCAAGGACTCAGTGTGGCTTTGGGTGCTGCCCAGGTCAAGAAGCTCGCTGGCGAGGAGACATGGGTGTACTCGCTGCACGGCGATGGGGAATTGCAGGAGGGCCAAATTTGGGAGGCGGCCATGTACGCTGCTCACCACAAGATTGACAACATCCTGTCTTTTGTCGATTGCAACGGCCAGCAAATTGATGGCTCCACAGACGACGTCATGTCTTTGGGCGATCTCGCAGGCAAATGGGCGGCCTTCGGGTGGTACGTGCTTTCCTGCGACGGCCACGACTTCGAAGACCTGCAGCGCACCATCCAAGCGGGCCATGCCCGACGCGGCACCGGGCAGCCGACTGTCGTACTCATGAAGACCGAAATGGGCAAAGGGGTGGACTTCATGGAAGGCACCCACAAATGGCACGGCATCGCGCCAAGCGACGAGCAACTTGAGTTGGCGTTGGGCCAATTGGAATCCTCGCTGGAAGACTACTGATTCGGGACGACGCCTGTTCCCCATGAAGCCTTGTCCCACGAAGCCGCTGGCGCCTCAAGCCACCTTACCTTCCTTTTGGAAAATGGCGGTGTTGGGTGTCGCCCTGTGCTGGTTCTCAGGCTCGGTTAGGGGTCAAGTGTCCACCGACGAAGAAGCGCTGCCCACGCGGATTTTGTTCGTGTTTGACGCGTCGAACAGCATGAACGCCTATTGGGGCGGGGACCGAAAGATTCAAACAGCCACACGGCTCCTGAGCGAAACGCTCAAGGGGTTGCACCAAAGCGACGAATTGGAACTCGGACTCCGCGTGTACGGACACGGCACCAAGCATGTGCCAGGGAAGCAAGATTGCGACGACACCGAATTGGTGGTTCCGTTTTCCAGCTTCAACAACCTCATCATCAAGCAGGCCCTGTCTCGAATCAGAGCCCAGGGCACCACCCCCATCGCCCGGTCGTTGGAACTGGCGGCGGAGGATTTTCCCGAAGCCCCGGGCAGAAACGTGATTGTGCTCATCACCGACGGCATCGAAGCTTGCGACGAAGATCCTTGTGCGGTGTCCCGGGCGCTCCAAGCCAAAGGCGTCACGCTCAAGCCGTTTGTCATCGGCATGGGCATGGACGACTTGATGGCAGAAAGCCTGAATTGCATCGGCAACTTTTACGACGCTGCAGACCCCCAAGCTTTTGAACATGTCTTGCAGCTGGTGCTTGAACAAGCCATGCACAACACCACCGTGCAAGTGGATCTGCTGGACCGATCTGGCGAGGCCAGCGAAAGCAACATGGCGTATTCCTTCACGGACTTACGCACAGGTGTCCACCACCCACAATGGGTGCACACCCTTCGTTGGGGCGGCGGCGGCGACACCTTGTACATCGACCCTCTGCCCTTGTACACGCTGACGGTGCACAGCCTTCCTGAAGCTCGACTCGACAGCTTGGCGCTGAAGCCCGGCGTGCACAACACCATCGCCGTGCCTGACATGGGGACAGGACATCTGACACCACAATTCGCGCGCGGGGTGCGGACAGACTACGGCACAGTGGATGTCCATTGGCATGTCCAAGGCGCATGTGAACCGTTTTTCAGCAGCGACGTGGGCATCCGCACCCGAGTGCGCACGGGCACGTACGACTTGACGTTTGGGACAACCCCTCCCTTCACCGTCACCGGCGTTCAAGTGGAGGAGGGCCAAGACGCGAAGGTGGAAATCCCCGCTCCCGGCTCTTTGGTGTTGCAGGCCGCCACCAGTGGTTACGCCGTGGTCATGGAGGCAAAATCCCTCCAACCCGTTCTGCAATTTGACGCGTCAGACTTGGCCGGCATGCACACGTTGCAACCTGGCGACTACACCGTGGTCTTCAGGGCACGGAATGCGCGCGGCACCCTTTACAGCATTCAGAAAAACTTCACGGTTGCCTCAGGCACCACAACCACAATCAAACTCCATGGTTGATTCACACCACATCCTTCTCGACCCCACTGAGCACAAAGACACACGTTCCGGATTCGGACAAGGCTTGGTTGAAGCCGGCCAAGCAGACAGCAACGTGGTGGGCCTTTGCGCTGACTTGACAGGTTCGCTGAAGATGAACGCCTTTCAGAATGCGTTCCCAGAACGTTTTTTCCAGGTGGGCATCGCCGAAGCCAACATGATGGGGGTCGCAGCGGGCATGACCATTGGCGGCAAGATCCCCTTCACAGGAACCTTCGCCAACTTCTCCACCGGCCGGGTGTACGATCAAATCCGCCAGAGCATCGCATACAGCGAGAAGAACGTGAAAATTTGCGCTTCTCACGCGGGCCTGACTTTGGGCGAGGATGGCGCCACCCACCAAATCCTGGAGGACATCGGCATGATGAAAATGCTCCCCAACATGACGGTGATTGTGCCTGCAGATTACGAGCAAACACGCCAGGCCACCTTGGCCATTGCCAAGCACCACGGCCCGGTGTACCTGCGGTTTGGCCGTCCCAAGGTGCCCGTATTTATTCAACCGGAGGCGCCTTTTGAATTGGGCAAAATTCAACGCATCATCACAGGTTCAGACGTCACCATCGCCGCATGTGGCCACTTGGTGTGGGAGGCCGTTCAAGCCGCGTTGGAGTTGCACAAAGAAGGCATCTCTGCAGAAGTGTTGAATGTGCACACTGTCAAGCCCATGGACGAAGCCACCCTCGTGGAATCGGCCAAACGAACTGGCGCTGTGGTGGTGGCGGAAGAGCACCAACGTCTTGGAGGGTTGGGCAGCAGCGTGGCCCAGTGCCTGGCATGCCATCACCCCACCAAAATGGATTTCGTGGCCGTGGAGGACCAATTCGGCGAATCAGGCACACCCGCCCAGTTGATGGCCAAGTACGGTCTCGACGCAAAGACCATCGTGACAAAGACCCGCGCGTTGCTCGGTCGCTGATTCACGTCAGGTAAGCACAAAAAAGGCCGACTTTCCCAGTCGGCCTTTATCCGTGGCGTCCATTGTACGATCCCGACAGTCACGCCGAGGTGACTTCCAGGTCTGCAATGGCCTTGTACAACTTGTCAGCCAGGTCTTTTGATCCCTTCACCAAAGGCAAGCGAACGTTCGCTTCACAGATGCCAAGGTGCTTCAAAGCCACTTTCACCCCCACTGGGTTGCCCTCTGCAAACAGCAAATCCATGATGGGTGTCAACGCTTGATGCGTGTGTTGCGCTTCTTGAATTTGACCAAAAGCCGCCTGTTGAATCATTCGAGACATTTCGGCAGGGTAAGCATTCCCCATGACCGAAATCACGCCTTCAGCACCCATGGACACCGTGGGCATGGCCAAGGCGTCGTCACCTGACCACACGGCGAAGTCTTTGGGTCTGTGAGACAGAATCAAACCTATCTGTCCCAGATCTCCACTGGCTTCTTTGATGCCGCACACGTTGTCGTGTTGGGCGAGTTCCAGTGTAGTCGTCGCGGTCATGTTGCTTGCTGTTCTGCCGGGCACGTTGTAAAGTACGATGGGCCATGGTGCGGCGTCAGCCACAGCATTGAAGTGCCGCACAATGCCCAACTGCGAGGGCTTGTTGTACGCTGGCGATGCCACCAAAAATGCGTCAATGCCTTCCAGATCCCAAGTGCGGATTCTGGCGCACAACTCTGCGGTGTTGTTCCCAGACACCCCCACAACGATGGGCATCCTGTTGGAGTTGACCTCCACCACGAAATCCACCACGCTGCGTTGCTCCTCAGGGCTGAGGGTTGGCGTTTCAGCAGTGGTGCCGAGCACCACCAAAAAGTCGCAGCCTCCTGTGGCCAGGTGCTCAACCATGCGCTGCAATGCAGGGAAGTCCACTTTGCCGTCGCCGTGAAACGGCGTGATCAAGGCCACACCCAACCCTTGCAATTTCATGCGTGCGCTCATTGGAAATCGATCTTGCTCAAGTATTCAAGCGTCTTGGCGGTGTGGAGCTTCCAATCCTCCATGGGATCCTTCAAAATCACGTCCACTTCTTCCAGCTCGTCCTCATCCTCCGTGAGTTCTGGCACAATGCGAAAATCCAAATCCTCGCACCACTCCGTGCCATCGACGCCCACTTTCATGCCCGCTGAGCTTTTCCGCATCACAAATTTCAGCTGCAGAACAGGCTCCAACTCCAAGTCGATCAAAATGTCGAAGGGCGTGTCAGCAAACGCCTCAAATTCCTTGACCGGCCACCCGTGCCAATTCAAATCACTCTTGCAGAAGTAGCCTGAGTCCAATTTCTTGACCAGCCAGTTGGGGGTGTTCTTCTCATCTTCCTCCACATAACTCAAGAAACCCACGCGCTTTACCCCGTATTTCTCTTTGAGCATTTTTCCGATGGCCTTCACCTCTCGAAAGTGGGCGTGGTCCCTCTCTAGGTACACAAGCCCCACGCTCTTGGCCCGAGACAGCGACACCGCACGGCGTTCTCTCTCCGGAGAAGCCAAACGCGCCAAGCGCCAACGGAAAATTCGCTCTTTCAAGGACACAGCCCCCAAAAATACACCTTCACTTACCCTGCTTGCTTCCGTCCAGTCCGCATTCCTCCCCAACAACATTGAAGTTTCCCACATCCCCCATGAAAAAACTTGATTCAAATTGGCACGGTTCGTGATCTCCATGGCGAAATTTCCAACATGCAGCAACCCTTATTTTCTCATGCGCGCGCCGGAGCCGCCGTCCCCACACTCCTTTTGGCCGTGATTGTCTTGCTTTCTTCCTGTTCAAACAGCGCAGGGACCCAAGTCAAAATGCCTTTCTCAGGCAAGAAGTACATGTCTGACGCGCGCCACTTCCGGGGCGTGGGCATGGGACAAAGCGCCAACCTCAACATCGCCAAAAGCAAGGCTGAGCTTGAATCGCGCAAATCCATCGCTCAACAAGTGCGCACCAATTTGAAAGTCGTTTCAGACGCTTACTCCAGTGAACTGGTTGGCAACCAAGCTTCAGAGACCGTGGAGAAATTTGAGTCGCTCGCACGGGAAGTCACCAACAACACGATTGGAGACATCCGTCAACTTGGGCAAGATATTCGACAACTTGAAGACCAAACTTACCGAGTGCATGTTGCCGTCGAGATCAAGAAGAAGGCGATGTTCCGGTTCCTCAAGGACAAGGCCCGCAATGACGCCAAGATTTCTGAACTCGCTCGTGCCCAGATGATCACCATGCTCGACAAGGAAATCGCGCGCCTCGAATCCGAAGAATGATGGCGCGCTCAGCGCAAGTTGAATTTGTCTGAGAATTTGGACTTGAATTTGTCCAGTTTGGGGGCAATCACGGCTTGACAATAGGGCGCTTCTTGGTGAAGCTCAAAGTAGGCCTGGTGGTAATTCTCGGCCTCATAAAAAGCCTCGAAAGCCTTGATTTCTGTTACAATTGGCGAGTCCCAGTCGGCCTGGGCTTTCAGCTTGGCTGCCTCCGCGACTTCACGCTGAGCGTCGCTGTGGAAGTAAATCGCGCTTCTGTACTGGCTGCCCACATCGGCCCCTTGTCGGTTCAAAGTCGTCGGGTCGTGGGTTGCAAAGAAGACCTCAAGCAACTCGGCCAATCTGATTTGGGAGTTGTCGAAGGTTACCTGAACGACCTCGGCGTGCCCAGTTCTTCCTGTGCACACTTCTCGATATCCCGGATTCTTGATGTGGCCCCCGCTGTAACCAGAAACCCCAGAATCCACCCCAGGAATGGATTCGTACACCGCTTCCACGCACCAAAAACACCCAGCCCCCAAGGTGATTGTTTCCAAATGTTCTTGTCCCATCGATGTTTCTTGAAGGCTGAGGCAGCACATGAGAGCCCAAAGCCACTTCACTTGTGTCATGAACAAATGTCACCTCTCTCAAGAAGAACTCCAACTCTGTCAGTCCCCTGATTGTGCCATCCGGTAGCGCAGGAAGCACCCTTGAAAGCCAAGTTCTGGTTGAGCTCCTTCCCAAAGCACCGACACGTCGGAGGTTCTCAGCCCAAACTCCAGCCCTTTGCGCATGCTGAATCGAAATGACACCGGGTACCGAAAGACATCTTGTCGACCTCGATGGACTCCCGCTTCGAGGACCACCACGGACGTGAGCCTCACACCAGCTGTGGCACCACCTGTCCAACCTCCTCGGGCAATCGCCTCACGGTTTCGCACGCTGATGTTGGCGGCCAGCACCACCGGCTGTACAGGTCGAATACCTGCAGAAAGGGCCAAAATGGGCTTGGCACGCACCACACGTTCCTCTTCTTGGCCAGATTCAAACCACGACTCAGGATTCAACAATTCTGAAGCGCTGGACAACCAGCTGCCAGGATCAATGGAGAATAAGGTGGGATCGAACGCTTCTGGGTTGCTTGGATCGGGGGCGAGTCCCAGGCTGAGGTTTTGAATGCCATACTCCCTGCCTTGCCACGTCATCTGGCCGACGTCCACCAGGGACGCCCCAACCCACATGTTGTTGCGGGAAAGGACCCCACCCACATCGACACTCCAACCCCGACCAGCCGGACTGAGAATGTCCAGCCATCCAAGGGAAAGTCCCGAACCTTGCAAGGAATCGAAGGTTTGGATGCTGCTCCACGACAACCCTTCCGAGCGTGCGCCAAACGCCGTCAGCTCGTCTCCCTCTGCTTGCAGATCAAAGTAGGCCGAGCCCAGAACGAGACGGGCACCAACCCCGGTGTGCAATTCCCAACCACCTTCGTCTTGGGCGCCCCAGGACTTGGAAAGCCCAACTTCATGGGAGCGCAACGATTGGAAGGAAAATGTGGAGCCTTGGAGCAGATTGGCCAAGGTCGCTTCTGTGTTGAGTTCCACCCCTTCCCAAACTTGACCCAAAGCAAAATCAAATTCTTCCACAGGCACAATTTCACCTGAGTCCACCAAGCGGATCGAGGAGAACAAATCAAGCCCCCCATCTGAGAACAACTTGGCTGCGGTGGAAGACAGGTTCACCGATGCAACCACCGACCTTCTGTTGGCATAGGCAAATGCCCAAGTTCCCATGCGTTTGGCG
Organism: Flavobacteriales bacterium; assembly: GCA_049610985.1. Classification (GTDB taxonomy): domain Bacteria; phylum Bacteroidota; class Bacteroidia; order Flavobacteriales_D; family Sanyastnellaceae; genus UBA11663. Next base: position 53,988 of record JBMZAB010000011.1, read on the forward strand.
TAAGCCGCAGACAAAAAACTCGCGCTCATGTGAAGGTCCTCGTCGGTCAAAGCCTCCACCCAGTCGTCAACCGTCCACTGTGTCGATTCAGATTCGGTCTGGCCCCTTAATTGGGACCAGAGGTCGGTGCGTTCCAGAAACGTCGAACGAATGGATACGCCCCCTTCAAACCCTCCTGTGGTGCGCGTGTACCCACCTTCCCATCCGTCGAACGTCATCAGTGCCGGGTTGTGCCCCAAGGCACGGTAATCGGAACTCAACGCAAAAGGCGTGGCCGCACCTTGGATGTGGGCACGTTCCATTTGAGCCTCGGCAACACACGTGCAGCAACACGCAAACAACAGAAGAAATAAGAAGCGAGCCATGGACCAATGTACAAGAATCAGACGGGAATGTTCCAAGCGAAGGGGTCCTCCCCTGCCCCAGTCCTGACCTCATCGAGACGTTGCTTCAACCTCGGAGCCACCGTCCACGTGTCTTGGCTGGGCAAGTCCCAGTCTCCATCTTCAAGCCCCAACGTGCAAATGGGAGAAATCGTGGCTGCTGTGCCCAGACCAAAGGCCTCGGTCAGCCGTCCTTCTTTGATGGCCTCGTGCAACTCGCGAACCTCAACCACGCGCTCCTCCACGTCCACTCCTTCGTGACGCATCAATTCCACAGCACTGGCACGGGTGACGCCTGAAAGCACAGTGTCGCTGGTGGCAGGCACCACCAACGTGCCGTCCATCACAAAGCCCACGTTCATGGTGCCACACTCCTCCACCTTGGTATGGGTGGCGCCATCTGTCCAGAGAATTTGATCGTACCCCTCTGTCTTGGCAAGCTCTGTGGGGTACAAAGACCCAGCGTAGTTGCCTGCCGCTTTTGCTGCGCCCGTGCCACCGGCGGCCGCCCGTGTGAATTTGGTCTCCACCTTCACGCGAACTGGCTTGGTGTAGTAGGCGCCCACAGGACAAGAAAAAATGCAAAGTCTGTAGTTGTTGCTCGGACGTACACCCACGTGGCCCTCAGTTGCGAACATGAATGGACGGATGTAGAGCGCGCTGTCTGGTGAACTTGGCACCCACTTCGAATCCAACTTCACCAATTCGACGATGGCCTGGAAAATGATGTCCTCAGGCACTTCGGGCATGCTCAACCGACGGGCCGAGAAATTCAACCGTTGAATGTTTCGCCCAGGGCGAAAGAGTGAAACCGAACCGTCTTGCTGCCGGAACGCCTTCATGCCCTCGAAGATGGCCTGGCCGTAGTGCAAGGACATCATGGCAGGAGAAAATGTCATCGGACCGAACGCGGAAATCTCACCCCGCTGCCACGCACCATCGGCGTAGTCCATGACGAACATGTGATCAGAAAACACCCGGCCAAACGCAAGATTATCGAAGTCCACCTCACCCAGTCTACTCGTTCCCACGGGGGAAATGTCAAAGTCCAACATCAAGTGATTCTCCAATTGCATGACCTTTCATTTAGGTGGTGCAAAAGTCGCAAATCTGAGGTCTCCACGCAAGTCGAGGCCTCCCAAGAAGTGTTCAATGGACACGACTTACTGAACCTCACCCTGAAACAGGAATTTGTTGGGGCTGACCAACCCCGTTTTGACGGCGTACATCACCATGGCCGCGGTGTTGTTCACACCCAACTTGGCCATGATGTTCTTGCGGTGGGTGGTCACCGTGTGGGCACTCAAGAACAATTTGCTCGCCACCACCCCGTTGGTGTGCCCCTCCGCAATCAAGGAAAGCACCTCGGTTTCCCTGGCGCTCAAGTGAATGGGGTCGCATGTCAGCGGGAGGTTGTCAAGGTCGCTCACGTCGATGGACTCCTTCCGAATCCGATCCAGAATCTGACCACAGAAGAAGGCCCCACCTTGGGACGTTTCACGGATGGCATCCTCCACCTCCCCGAGGTCGCAATCCTTCTTGATGTAACTGTCGACCCCGGCCTTGAGCGCGTTGACAATGGTGTGTCCACTTTGCTCTGACGTGATAGCGAGCACTCGGCATCGGGGCTTCATGACCTTCACTCTTCGGACCACGTCGATATCAAAACCCTCCGCAAGAAAATCCACGATGACCACCTTCGGATCGAAACTCTGCACGAGGCCCACAAGGTCTTCAGATGTGCTGGCTTCCCCCACAATTTGAATCCCCTTCACATGGCCCGCCATGTTGCGTACACCAAGTCGGAACAGGGCACTGCTGTCGGCAATGGCAACGGTGGTGGACAACGAGTTCATGTCTTTGGAATGATTCTAAACAAATATAGAACACCCCCTTGGGACAGGGTCATCCTGCGCCCACCTTCTTCACCATTCCGTCCGTGGCCACCTCCACGGCGCCGTGAACCGCTTTTGCTTCTTCAAGAAGCTCTCCGACGTCACGATACCTCGTGCTGATGTGCCCCAAGACAAGGTGTTTCACATTCGCCTGGCTGGCCAACCGCGCCGCTTCTTTGGCGGTGCTGTGATGGGTGTCCTTCGCCCTGGCAGCATCTCTATCCGCAAACGTGCAATCGTGGTACAGCAAATCGGCCCCCTCGGCCAACGCCTTCACAGACGCGCAAGGTCGGGTGTCCGAGGAATACACATATGCCCTTGCCTGAGCGGGGGGCTTGCACCAATTCAACGCTTCTTGGACTTCATCGTTCCAAAGCACAGCCTCACCACGCTTCAAAGCCTGACGGACATGAAACGGCATTCCAGCCGCTTTCGCCTTGGCGCCGTCCAACTTCCATGGCAGACTGTGCTCCTCAATGCGCAACGCTCTGGTGGGGATTCTGTGCTTCGCGGGCGCGCACAAAATCCTGTGGCGGTCGCATTCCACAAGAACCTGCACACCCTCTCCCCAAGATTTGTGTTCAACCTCGAACGACATGTGCGCCTGGATGGCACGCCAGGTCGCATCCAACCACGACCCGAGCGCTTCAGGCCCCCAAACCGTCAGCGGTTCTCTACGTCCCAACAGCGACATCGTGCTCAACAAACCGGGCAGACCCAGAACGTGGTCCCCATGCATGTGACTGATGAACACCCCTCTCAGTTTTTGGAATTTTCGCTTGTTCTGTCGCAAAGCCAGCTGAACGCCTTCTCCGGCATCCACCAAATACGTGTGCCCGTGGATGTCCACAAACTGCGAAGTGGTGCCCCTCGAGGGCACTGGAACCGCAGCTCCTGTCCCGAGAAACACCACTTCGAAATTCATGGCGTGTAAACCTGGTGGCTCAGTGCTGGACTTGCACCCGCTTCACCTGACGCACACCTTGACGCGTCACCACCAAGAAGTACATGCCAGCTTCAAGCGAAGACACGTCGAGGGCCAACCCCGTGGTGCTGGACCGTCCTTCACGCACCTCGGCCCCATTCAATGTCACAATTGCCCAAGCGTCGCCTGGAACGAGGCCTGCACAGAAGAGCTCCGACGATGCGGGGTTTGGGTACGCGGAAAGGTTGATGTGAGTCACGTCGAACATTCCGGTCAGCACGTTGATGTCTTCCACTTCCACAGAGCAGCCTGAGTCGTCGGACACCACAACGCTGTACGCGCCTTCACCCAAACCAGACAACACCTCACCAGATCCCAAGAGGATGCCTGCTGAGCTATACCAGTTGGCAGTCCAAGCCCCAACAGAACCAGACACGGTCACCGTGGCCGATCCGTTGAACATGCCTGGATCGGTGTTGGACACCTCCACTGAAGCGGCCAGCTCGCATTCCAGCGCATCGTCCCCCACCAACCAACCGCCAAAGAGACTTTGACAATCAGCGGTGGTAATTTGGACTGAAAATGAACCCGCGTTGTCAACCGACACAGACATCCCCGTGCCAATTTGATCCCCGAAGGCATTGAACCAAGCCACTTCGGACGCCTCCACACCCTCAGCCAAGGTGGCTGTCAAAGTGCCTTGCGTCCCCTCGTCGCTGTTCACGTTGGTCACCACCACATCTTCCAGCAAAGGACAATTCACACGCAAGGTGAAGTTGTCAAAGGTGTATGGCGCATTGAACGGCGTGAAAATCGTCGCCCACGCTTGAATGTCGATGCTGATGCGGTAAATGCCTGAACGGTTGGGAGCCCCTTGGATGGCCGCGCAGTATTGCTCGCCGCCCAAAAAGGCGTTGGGATTCCCGGAATCGCCGTTGTTGTTGAACAAGACCTCCAAGCCAATCTCATCCGCAAAAAACTGTTCTTGGGTCACCGTGTCTGTAAACACAATGCCTTGGAAGACACCGGCTCCATCGACGGAGTTGGCCAATACAATCACGCTGTCCACGGGCAAGGTGGGCGGGTACGTGGAATCGATTCCAGCTGCGTTGGCAGGAATCAAGATGTGCAAGACGTCGAAATACGACTCGTCCAACATCCCATCCAAGAAGGTTTCGCCCACCGCGGGGTCTGGCGACACCCCGAAGGAGGCCTCTCCAAAATCAAAGTCAATGTCACATTGCCCCCATGCACCGGGCGCCAAACACAAGAGCGAGGCCGCCAACGCGAGCCCCCGAAAGTTCAGAAATACATTCATGTCGTCGTGGCTTAAGACTCCGAGGAGCCGCCCAGCTCCTTCTCTGTGGCTTCCATGTACACAAAGTCTACGGCCTCGTTGACTGTGGGCGTGATGTTGAGAACGCGGTCGAGTTGTGAAATTTGGACCAACTTCTCCACGGTTGGTTGCAATCCGCAAAGCACAAAAGTGCCGTTCTCATCACGGCACAAACGGTTGCCCACGAGCACGGCGCTGAGGCCGCTCGAATCGCAGTAGCGCGACTCGGTGAGGTCAAGGACAATGTTCAAGTGGCCGGACTTGCCCAACTGGACCAATTCAGCTTTCAAATCCGGCGCGTGGAGTGCGTCCAGCTTTTCGACGGTGCTCGTCACAATGACGACGCGGTCGCGGTGTTCTGTGGTAAACTTCATGTTGAATCGTTCGGGCCAAATATAGCACGGCCAACCGAGCAGTCTCAGGCCTTTCTTTGGGCGAGAAGATACAGCACCGCCATCCGAACCGCGACGCCGTTTTCGACCTGATCAAGGATGATGGCATGCTCGCTGTCGGCCACTTCGCTTGAAATCTCCACCCCTCGATTGATGGGGCCAGGATGCATGATCACCACAGGCGAATCAGACTGGCTCAGACGCTCCAGCGTCAACCCAAAGCGCATTGTGTACTCCCGCAGCGTCGGGAAGAACCTTACCGCGTTAGATGGTCCTTGGCGCTCGAGTTGAATGCGGAGCATGTTCAACGCATCTGCCCATCTAATGGTGTCGTCCAAATCGTGGCTGACTTCCACACCCATGCGGTGAAGGTGCTTTGGAATCAGGGTTTCAGGGCCACATACGCGGACGTTGGCGCCAAGCAGCCTCAGTGCTTCAATGTTGGACAACGCCACACGTGAATGCTGAATGTCCCCCACAATGGCGATGTTCTTCCCCTTCAAATTGTCCCCCAATGACTCGCGCAAGCTGAAGGTGTCCAGAAGGGCCTGAGTGGGATGCTCGTGGGTGCCATCGCCGGCATTGACGATGGGGACGTCCACCTTCGACGCCAAGAACTGGTGGGCGCCTGGATGGGGGTGACGCATCACCACCATGTCCACCTTCATGGCCAAGATGTTGTTCACGGTGTCCACCAAGGTCTCGCCCTTCTTCACACTTGAGCCTGCCGCAGAAAAATTGACCACGTCGGCCGAGAGGCGCTTCTCCGCCAATTCAAAGGACAACCGAGTCCGGGTGGAATTCTCAAAAAAGAGGTTGGCCACGGTGAAGTCACGCAGCGAAGGCACCTTTTTGATGGGGCGATTCAGAACATCCTTGAACTCCTTGGCCGTCGCGTGGATCAAATCCACGTCTGCCTTGGTCAGCCCTTTGATCCCCAAGAGGTTTGAGGTCGACAATCCTGGCGTTTCGCTCATGACGGCTTCTCGTTCAAAAGAATGACACGGTCCTCCCCTCCTTCTTCGCTCCAAAACACCTTGACGTGTTGTGCCCCAATGCTGTCGACATACTTCCCCACGTAATTGGGCTCAATGGGGAGTTCCCTGGAGAACCTCCGGTCAATCAACACCGCCAACGCCACGGCGTTGGGCCGGCCGTGGGCAAGCAATGCGTCCAGCCCCGCCCGGATGGTTCGGCCTGTGAACAACACGTCGTCCACCAACACCACGTCTCGGCCTTCCACGGTGAACCCCATGTCGTTGACGTTGGGGCTGAGGAGCTTGTCGTTGGACCGAATGTCGTCTCGGAAAAACGTCACGTCCAATTTGCCGCACGGCACGTCGCATTCGGGCTGCAATTCTTGCAACCGGCTTTGCAAGCGCTCCGCCAGACGGCTACCTCTCGGCTGCAAGCCAACCAACACTGTGTTCGAGAAATCATGATGTTCGATCAACTGGTGGGCCAAGCGATCGAGAATGAGCGCAAACTGCGCTGGAGGAATCAAGGTTTGATCCGTCATGTCTGGAGGCAAAGATACAGGCAAAAAAAAGAGACCCGCAGGTCTCCTTTTCATTTCCAAACTTGAAAATCAAGCCTTGTCATCAGCTTCTGGAGCATCTGCTGCCTCGTCTGCCTTGGACTCCTCAGCCTTGGGTTCCTCAGCCTTGGACTCCTCAGCCTTGGGCTCTTCCTTCACAGTTTCCTCCTTCTTGGCAGCAGCTTTCTTGGGAGCCGCCGCCTTTTTGGGAGCTGCTTTTTTCTTTGGAGCCGCCTTCTTGGGCTCTTCAGCTGGCGCATCCTCTTGGACGTCGCCATCCATTTGCTCTTTGAGGGCAGTCAACACGCTCAAGTCGCCGAACGTGCTCTTCTCCACGCTTGCGTTCACCTCTTGCATCATGCGCGAAGAACCGCCGCCGCCGCCGGAATTGCTGCGTGGCTTCTTGGGCAAGTCAGACTTTACAGGCCCTTCCTCGTAGGTGCGCAGGTGGCTCACCGTGATGCGCTTGGCATTGCGGTTGAATTCCAACACCACGAAATCAGCTTGGTCGTCGACTCCGAGGGCACCGCCTTCCTGCTTGTTGAGGTGCTTGCTGTGACAAGTTCCTTCCAAACCGTAGGGCAATGCGATGGTGGCGTGACCGCCTTCCACCTTGACCACGGTGGCTTGGTGCTTGCTGCCGACCGCGAACACGCTCTCGAAGACCTCCCATGGATTCTCTTCGATTTGCTTGTGACCGAGGCTCATGCGGCGGTTTTCCTTGTCCAATTCGAGCACCACGACTTCGATTTCGTCGCCCACGTTGCAGAACTCCGAGGGGTGCTTGATTTTCTTGGACCAGCTGAGGTCAGAAATGTGCACCAAACCGTCGATGCCTTCTTCCAATTCGACAAACAGGCCGAAGTTGGTGAAGTTGCGCACCTTTCCTTTCTGCTTGGATTCCACAGGGTATCGTGCTTCGATGTCCTCCCATGGGTCCTTGGTCAACTGCTTCAAGCCAAGGGACATCTTGCGCTCCTCGCGGTCAATGCCCAACAAGACGCATTCGATTTCGTCGTTGACTTTCAAGAAGTCCTGGGCGCTGCGCAAGTGCTGCGACCAAGAGATTTCGCTGACGTGGAGCAATCCTTCCACACCTGGGGCGATCTCCACAAACGCACCGTAGTCCGCCATGACCACCACACGACCCTTGACCTTGGCGCCTTCCACCAGATCTTCGCCCAACGCATCCCATGGGTGCGGGGTGAGCTGCTTCATGCCCAAGGCAATTCGCTTCTTGTCGTCGTCGAAATTCAAGATCACCACGTTGATCTTTTGGTCCACTTCCACCATCTCCTCTGGGTGACCCACACGGCCATAGCTCATGTCGGTGATGTGCACCAAACCGTCGACGCCTCCGAGGTCGACGAACACACCGTACGACGTGATGTTCTTGACGGTGCCTTCGAGGACTTGACCGACTTCGAGGCCTTGGATGATGAGACGCTTCTGCTCTTCGAGCTCGGCCTCAATGAGGGCCTTGTGCGACACCACCACGTTCTTGAACTCTTGGTTGATCTTGACAACCTTGAATTCCATCTGCTTGCCGACATACTCGTCGAAGTCGCGGATGGGCTTGACGTCCACCTGAGAACCAGGGAGGAACGCTTCCAAACCAAAGACGTCCACGATCAAGCCGCCCTTGGTGCGGCACTTGACCGAACCTTGGATGATCATGTCTTCTTCCTTGGCTTTGTTCACCTTGTCCCAAGCGTCATAGATGCGCGCCGTCTTGTGACTGACCACAAGCTGGCCGTTGGCGTCCTCTTGCTTTTCAATGAACACAGGCACTTTGTCTCCTGCCTTCAATTCTGGATTGTAGCGGAACTCACTTGCGCCAATGACACCTTCAGACTTGTAGCCAATGTTGACCACAATCTCTTTTTTGCCAATGGAAATCACAGTGCCTTCCACCACTTCTTTTTCTTTGATGAGGGTGAGGCTCTCTTCGTAGAGGTCCTCGAGACGCTTGCGCTCTTCCGCGCTGTAATCGTCTTGCTCACTTTCGAATGCGTCCCAATCGAAATCACCAGCAGGCTTGGCAAGCTCACGTGGCTCTGAAGGCGTTGGCTCTTCGACCGCAGGGGCTTCAGCTTTCACTTCAGGTTCAACTTCGGGGGCAGCTTCTGGAGCTGGTGCGGCTTCTGCCGCTTCGGGCGCCTTGGCTTCCTGGTTCTCCAGGTGGCCTTCTTCAGGCTGTTGGGTGGCGTCGTTCATGCGTCACCGGGGGTTTGATGCTTCGCCACAGGGAGCGTTGCGGAGTGAAACTCGCCTTGCCCTGTCAAGGTTTTAGGGGTGCAAAAGTAGTGCACCCCCTGCCAGCATCCAAGTTGACAGTCAGTCTTTTCGAATCAAGGAACGACCAGCCAAGTCTGCCTTCCCGTTGGCGACACAAACGTGCACCATCCCGCCCAAGATTCAGGCACGGTGAACGCACCTGCAGGAATCCGGGCCAGGCGCTTGCCTTGGGCGTCGAACACGTCGAGCGCCGTGGTGGCTTCCAAGTAACCGCCAGGATGGATCGGGTTGGCACCGCGCACTGCGCCCCGGACCATCGACTCCTCCGTGGTGCCATCGGGACAATCGTTGCACACCCCAAACGTGACCAAGTCCGTTTGCACAAATTCCCCCACCCCGTTGGGCAACCGTGCAAACGACTGGTCCGCCACGCTCGTCCCGAAGTGGGAACTGTCTGCGATGGAGAACCCATCCGGCGACCGCAACACCAACACCTCTCCCGTGTTGTTCAGCCGAAAGTTCATGTGGTTCCAGCCGTCTCCGCCGTCCTCGTCGGCCCAGAGCACCATGTAGCCGTCTCCCTCAATCACCGTAGAGTCTCCGGCATCGACCGGAATGCGCCACTTGGTGGGGTTGTTCAACCTGTCTGTGAGGTAGTACCCTGCCAGATCGATGGGCACGGTGGATTTGTTGTGGATCTCCACCCAATCTTCCAATTCACCTTGGTCGTCTGTCTCGCCGTTGACGTTGAACGTCATGTACTCGTTGATCACCACATTCGCAGGAGGCACCACCAACAAGGCGTTGGTCACCCTTGGCGTTGGCGTGTCAAACCATGTCGTCGAGGGGGCGCCATCCGTGGTGCGTCCAAAACTCACATTCGAAAACGACGTTTGGACCTCCCAAGTGTCTGCCAAAGCGCCGTCTGCCCCTGTGAGGGTGAACGTTTGGTTTGCATTGGCGGCCGACCAACCCAAATGATGGCCGCCCTGACCAGGCTGGCCGTCCATCCACAAGAGCAAGAAGCCTTCCGCGGGCACCATGGTTTCCACCGGGTTGTCTGTGGGCAACGAGAAGGTATCGCCAAGCGACGAGGACAACGTGTACCCGCCCAGGTTCACCTGAAACGCATTGGGGTTGTACACCTCAATCCACGCATCCAGCTCTGCATTCTCGTCGATCAAGACGTTGGAGTTGTCCAGAAGCACCTCGTTCAAGTACAGCGCCGGCGTGGGAAGCACCTGGTCCACATTGGCAGACTCTGGAGTGGGCACATTGAAGTACACCCATTCTTCACATCCGTCGCACACACGTCCAAAGCTGACGTCGGTTTGCTGCGGAGGGTAGACAATGGAATCCAACACGGTGACGCCGTCGGGCGCGGTCAACCACACCCCCTCGTTCTCAGCACTCAGCTTGAAATTGGCATGCAACACCCCTTGAACGCTGTCGTTGTCGCACCACACCAACAAGTGGTCTCCCGGCGTCATGAATGTGCTTCCTGGGTCTGAGTCGGGGAACGTGTACTTCGTCAAGTTGGCAGGGTCGTCTGAAATGTGGTGACCTGCCAAATCCAACAACCCTCCGGGGTTGTAGATCTCCACCCAGTCGTCGGATTCAAAGAAGTCGTCGAAGTGCGCCAGTTGGTTGGAGGACATCATCTCGTTCAACACCGGGGTTTGGGCTAAGGACATTGCGCCGAAACCCATCATGGCGATTGCGCCAACCAAGCAGTACTTCATGTCGCCAAAATTAAACCACAGCGCCCCCGTGTTAGTTTTGCCACCACAAATCAAACACCATGGCCCACGGAACTTTCAACGTCCCCTACCCAATCAACGAACCCGTGCTGAGCTACGCGCCTGGATCACCCGAGCGCGAAGCCTTGCAACAAGCGTACGTCGAGATGTACAACCAAGAGCCCATCGAAGTCCCCATGTACATCGGAGCTGACCAAGTGAACACCGGCGACAAGCGAGTCATGACTCCGCCGCACGAGCATGGAAAAGTCCTTGGCCACTTCAGCTACGGCGACGCCAGCCATGTGCAGGCGGCCATCGATGCGGCCTTGGCGGCGCGTCCAGCGTGGTCTTCTTTGCCGTGGGAACACCGCGCGGCGGTATTCTTGAAGGCCGCCGATTTGATTGCTGGACCATACCGCGCCAAGATCAACGCGGCGACCATGTTGTCCCAGGGCAAGAACTGTTTCCAAGCCGAAATTGACGCGGCCTGCGAATTCGCAGATTTCCTCCGTTTCAACGCGTACTACGCGCAACAAATTCATGCGGAGCAGCCCGAAAGCGCAGACGGCATTTGGAACCGGTTGGATTACCGTGCCTTGGAGGGGTTTGTCTTCGCCATCACGCCATTCAACTTCACCGCCATTTCTGGCAACTTGCCGGCTGTGGCAGCCCTCATGGGGAATGTCGTGGTGTGGAAGCCCAGCGACACCCAAGTCTACAGCGCCCAGGTCATCATGGAGATTTTCCAAGCGGCAGGGCTGCCCGACGGCGTGATCAACATGGTGACATGCGACGGGCCAGTCGCAGGAGATGTGGTGTTCAAGCACCGCGACTTTGCCGGGTTGCACTTCACAGGTTCGACCGGCGTGTTCCGCCACCTTTGGAAAACCATCGGCGAAAACTTGGAGCTGTACCGAAGCTACCCGCGCATCGTTGGTGAAACCGGCGGCAAGGACTTTGTACTCGCCCACCCCAGTGCTGGAGTGAAGGAAGTGGCCACGGGCCTCATCCGGGGCGCATTCGAATTCCAAGGCCAAAAGTGCAGCGCCGCGTCTCGCGCATACATCCCAGCCTCCATGTGGCCAGCTTTGGAAGAAGAATTGAAAACAGAAATGGCCACCCTCAAGATGGGGTCACCTGAAGACTTCAGCAACTTCATCAACGCCGTCATCGATCGAAAATCGTTCGACAAAATCAAGTCGTACATCGACTTTGCGAAGTCGGTCGACGACGCGCGAATTGTGGCAGGTGGCGGCACCGACGACAGCGTGGGGTATTTTGTGGAGCCCACCGTCATTGAAACAGCCAACCCGCAGTTCAAGACCATGGTGGAAGAAATCTTCGGCCCAGTGTTGACCATACATGTCTACGACGACACTGAACCCGACGCATTTGAGAAGGTGCTCGATTTGGTGGACAGCACGTCCGAATACGCCTTGACAGGTGCCGTGTTTTCCAACGACAGATACGCATTGGACTTGGCATCCAAAAAGCTGGAAAACGCCGCAGGCAATTTCTACCTCAACGACAAGCCCACCGGGGCTGTGGTGGGGCAGCAGCCGTTTGGTGGGGCGCGCGGTTCTGGAACCAACGACAAGGCTGGCTCCTACCTCAACCTACTCCGTTGGGTGAGCCCGAGGACCATCAAAGAGGCTTTGGTCTCGCCCACCGATTACCGTTACCCGTTCTTGGGCTGACCAAGGAACATCTGGGCACAAAAAAGGGACGTCATGCAACGTCCCTTTTTTCTTGGCTGTGCGTCAGACGGTCCGTCAATCCTCGTCGTCGGGGTATGGATTTGCTGGGATGGCAGCCATGTCCACACGAGCGGCTTTGCCCCCCATGATGGATTTGAATGCCTTGGCGTGTTCCGGTTTCAATGCGCCGCTTTCTTCGACCCACTTGGTCAACACCACCATCTTGTCCTTCTTGCCAGGTCGACCCACTGTGACAATTTTGCCATGCACGGTGCGCAATCGGAAAGCGCTGTTCAAAATGCTCGCTTTTGCCGACTTCAGCCTCGCTGCAGGAATCTTGTGAATCGACATGGCGTCTGCGATGAGTTCGTCGTAGCTCATGGGACGGTTGCGTGCACGCAGTCGCTTCAGGATGAACGCGCCCCAGATGCTTTTGGGTCCGCGCTTCTTGGGGGTGTGCCCTGCTTTGGTGGTCGCTTTCTTCGCAGGCGCGCCCAACTTGGACAACATCAATTCGACGTGGGCCAATTCCGTCGTCAAGCGCTCCTTTTCGCGGGCGAAATGAGCTTGGAGACTGGCCGCCTCCTTGGCTGAAAACTCAATTTTTGTCATGGATGGCAAAAACAAAATGAAAATTGGAGAGAGGTGCAAGGACGGGCCGTTGCAGGACAAATGTATGATGATTCATTTTCCCAATACAAACAACACCATATTGCATGGAGAAGGGAGACGCGTTTCCGCATCTCCCTTCAGGTTCGGTGTAAGCCGGATTCTGTTCCCCGAAGGGCTTCGTCATTGATCTAACGCGACCTACCCTCTGACTCGGACGGGACGCCCTCAATCGTCAGTTTACATGGTCTTGCAACCCACAAGGTTTACCCAAGCCGCAAGGTCGCCCTTGCGCTGGTGGGCCCTTACCCCACCTTTTCAGCCTTGCCTGTGCCCGAGGG
>JBMZAB010000012.1:0-58175 GCA_049610985.1 Flavobacteriales bacterium
TCTCCCATTGGTGGACCTGTTCCCCACAGTTGTTGATGAGGTACGTCGTGGTCAATGCGGACAAAGGAAGGAGGGTGTATCCATCGTACGACTGCTCGGTCTGGGCGAGCACACCAACGCTGTTCGAAGTTTGGGCCTGCATGCACGTGGCGACGAACAGCGCGGCAAGGAGCGAGGTGGTGAGGGCGAAAAATCTCGGGGTCATGTCAGGTCAAGCGTGAGGTCACACTCAGGACAATCCCCGGCAGGCAAATGTTGCCTTTCACCCCAAATTTCACATCTCCTTAACGCACCACGGCCTGAGAGACCTGTCCGCCTCCCACCAACTCCAACCGAATCAGGCGCCATCCGTCGCCTTCAGCCAGCGGCAATTCTGCACGACTCGTGCCGCCCAGACGTTTCTCCCACACCAGTTGCCCCATGGCGTTGTGAAGGGCCACCCGTTCCACGGGGGCGCTGAGTTCTACTTGGGTGGGGCTGAGCCACGTCCAGTCGATGGCGCGCTGCAGGTCCTGCACACCAGGAAAGGCGAACGCCCAGGTCCAAGTGCTCGTGCACCCGTAGGTGTTCGTGGCTTGAAACAGGAAGTCGCCTTCTTCCACGTTGTACAGCGTGTCGCCTTCCGCGAGCAATTCGCCCATCATGTTGTACCAGCTGTATTCCACGTCGGTTTGGCCAAACGGCACCACCCCGTGGAACACCCCAGCGCTGGGTTGGATCAACTCCAGGGTGGGGAAGAACGGAGAGGGGTAGACCGTCAGCGCTTGTTGGTCCGTGTCGTAGCAGGCGTCTTCAGGCTCGCCCAGGGTGTGCGTGACATTCACGGTTCCGGGCGTCACGAACGCAGGGTCGAACACGCCGTCAAACACGCCGTCGCCCACCCACACGCCGCCGGATGTCACGGCCTCCAACACCACCGCATCGTCGTCCTCGCAGAACGGGCCTTCCGTGAGGATAGTGGCGTCCAGGGTGGGAAGCACTGTGATGGTCCAACTCGCCAGCATCCCGTCCACGATGTAATCGACCGTGTGAACGCCTTCGCCCGCCAGGGCTGGGTTGAACAGCCCGTTGTCCACGCCAGGCCCCACCAAGACGCCTCCCGCGGGGGCGGTGGCCAGGGCGAAGGGGTCGGCGTTCAAGCAGGTGCTCTCAGGGCCAGAAATCGAAGGTGGGATGGCCGCTTCTTCGAAATTGTAGACCTCCGTGGGGTCGTCAAAGCCGGGCATGGGTGCGCCGTTGGTGTTGGTCCACCCGCTGAACGCCAAGATGGCGTCCATGGCCGGGTAGTTCAGGGCCGTCCCAGACGCCGCCCTCCACAAGTGCAGGGTGAATTCCTCGCCGCCGGTGATGCCTTCGTCGATGCCCGCGGTGGTCATGTCGTCGCCGTAGATGGCGAGGTTGATGTACGCGAGCCCGTCGTTGAGGACGATCTGTGCAGCACCTGCGCAGTTCCCTGCCATGTCGAAGGCCGCCACCCAGTCGTTGCCGTTGGCCGGGACGCCGTTCACCGTGGCCTGGCCGTAGAACGTCCCGCTGGAGTTGGTGGGCGAAAATTCAAACTCGGCAGGTTGTGCCACGGCATGGTTCTCAAGAGACATCCATCCCAAGCACGCCAAAAGGGCCACCCAGATGGGCAGCCCTTTCGCAATTGCATTCGTTGAGTTCATGTGTGCAATGTAATCCACGCGCACACAGGATGTGCGGTCAGTCCAGCACGACCAGTCGGCTTGTGCCGAGCGGTGTGGTTCCTTGGCGAAGTTCCACGTTGTACGCGCCGCCTTCCAAGGCATCCACATCCAGCGTCACCGCGTGCACCCCAGCTGCGAGGCTGAGGTCTTGGCGGAGCACCACGCGTCCCTGCACGTCGGTCACCTCGAGGGTGGCCAAGCCCGCCTCGACGGCGTGCACGCGCACGGTGGTCATGTCCATGGCGGGGTTGGGGAAGACGCTCAGCCCAGTTTCGAGCTCGTCGAAAGTCAGCGCCAAGGTCTTGTGCGCCATGTCGCCTCCGAAGACCAACATCTCGTTCGCCATGCTGCCGCGGAAGGCGAAGTGCAAGACTTCACCCTCGGCCAGTCCTTCCACGACGCCCGTGGCAGGGTCGTCGCCAAACAAGGCCGTGGTCATCAAGTGTCCACCTTCCAAAATGGGCAGGCGGGCCACCACAGTGCCCCATCCGTCGAGGACGTCCACGAATTCACCGGCGTGGTCTCCCAGTGTGCTGGTGCCGTTCACCACGTCGTAGCGCGGAGAAGGCTTGGCTGCAGGAAGCACGTCGTCCGAAAGGGGAGCCAACACGTCGCCTTCGGTGGCCACGGCGCTCTTCACCCAGTAGCCAAACCCGTTGCGCATCTCCGTCAAGGTGTTGAGGAAAGACAACCCGTTGGGGTCGTACACCTGCACACCTTGGTCGAAGCCCGTCACGTAGAGCAGGTCGCCTTCCGCCTCGAGGTCTGCAAAGACGTCGCCCGGCGCGGCAGGGTCTTCCGCCGCGTAGCCCACGAGGTTCCAACCTTCAAGAAGAGCGGGCGTGTAAGCTTCGTCAAGACGGGTTCCGCTGACTTCAAGCACGTCGTCGGCTTCCACCTTCACCCAGTACCCGTGGCCCGGCGTCAGGGTGCTCAACGTGTTCAAGAACGACAAGCCGCTGGGGTCGTAGAACTGCACACCGCCTTCAAAGCCGGTCACGTACTGAAGGTTGCCTTCAGAGAGGCCTGCGAAGACTTCGCCCACGTTTTGGTCGACCGCGCGGTCCGTGGAGATGAGGTTCCAGCCGGCGTGGAGTTCGATGACGTCGACGCCAGCCTCCACTTCCAAGGTGACGGACGACGGCTCCGAGCCGTTGCCGTTCACGTCGTAGTGGACCGCGGTGTAAGTGTAGGTCAAACCTGGCACGGTGGTCAGGTCCACCGTCAGCGTGTCGCTGTTGACCTCGGCCACGAACCCGGCGTCGCTTGTGATTTCCGTGTAGGCGTAATCGGCCTCTTGTGGGGTGTCCCAGAACACGCTGACGCCGCCGGTTTCCAAGACCATGCCGCCGAGTTCAGGCTCGACTGGCGCCAAGTTGTCGACCGACTCGCCGCACATCACGTTGGAGTACCAGTATGTGTCGGGGTCGTCCGTCTGAGCGACGACCGTGTAGCAGCTGTTGAACGTGCCAAACGAATTGGTGTTCCCAAGCGTTTGCGCCTGGTAGGCGTAGCCGTTGAAGCTCTGGGCAGGCATCTCGCCGATGAGTTCCCAGTTGCCTTCGTCGAGGGTGCCGATGCTCTGACCGGTGGGGTCGTAATGGCGCCAGAAGGCGTAGGACGTGACGTTGTTGACGAGGTCGCTGTTGTCGTAGAAGCTGGCGTCAAAGACCAAACCAACCACACCCCCCTGATCCTGCGGGCTGTCCGACACGCCAGTCAGTGCGCTCGCACCATCCGGCAAGGCTTCACCGCCCCAGTAGGCGTTGTCTGGTCCGCCGTACATGCCCATGTCGGCACGCACACCACCCAGCCCAAACGGCATGTAGGCATCCTGATGCCAAGGCTGGCCACCGTCCACACAGGGGGAGAAGATTTCAAGATGCAGGTCGTCGTCTGAGAACAACGGGTCCGCTTCAATCACACCTTCACCCCAGTAGTATTGCCCGCTGCCCGTGGTGCCGTAGCTGCTGCGCCCTTGCACGGTGCTGTAGCTCGTGGAAATCACACCGCCACCGATGTCAATTTGGGTGTAGTTTGAGGAGTTGTTCCCCCACAAGATGCTGTTGTTGAGCGTGTGGAAGTTGTTGCCGGTCAGCACCAATCCCGTTTCGCCACTAAACGCAATGTCGCAGTGGTTGACGGACACCGGCGAGCCGCTGTGAATCCCTTCCGCACCGTTTCCACGAAGACGGCAGTTTCCAAGGCTCAACGCACCATTTGCGGCAAGCTCAATCCCGCGACCGCCGTTGTCGTCCATCAAAACGTAGTCGAGGTCAATGACGCTTCCAGTTTGTGCATCAATTGCGTCCCCACCGTTGTCTTGGATGCGTGCCCCGTAGAGGGTGAGGTTCGAGTTGGCGCCGACGTCCATGCCGTCTGCTCCGTTTCCATTTGCATCAAGCTCAGTAGCATTCAATTCGAGATCACCACTCACCCGAATACCGTCAGACCCGTTGCCTAAAACGTCTGAATGATTTGAGTGCCAAGCGATGTTGCCGTTCACATCAATTCCATCCTCGCCGTTTTCTAATACGAGGCTGTGGTCGTCTGTCCAGTTCGTGGTTGCACTTTCGATGTGGATGCCATCCAAGGAGTGGCCACTCACCGATGAGTTGATCGTGTTAAGATTTACGTGGTTGGCGTACAACCCCATCCCGTGGCTGTCCTTGTCTCGATCCTCATTTCTTGGGATAACACTGTTTTCGAGCACGACGTCCAATATATCTCCAGCGCTATGAATGTCGCCTTTGTATGTGCTCTCAACCAATGTAATACCGCCTGTGCTTAGAGCTGCTGCTGTTGATAATGATGCAAATGGTAATTCAGATCCAGGGTAAAGGTTAGTGGTGAGGACAAAGTCGTCGAGCCAATATTCCCCGTAGTAGCGCAAACGATAGGCATATCTGAATTCTAAAGTTTCAGTACCATAAGGGATATCAGTTTCAAGATTGAAATCAGTCCAGGAACTAGACGGATTTACGTTTTCGGTCATGAGTTCCCAAGGTCCGCCATCGAAGCGCACATAGGACCTCAAATACCTCGTATCACTCCACCAATCGGTCCTACTGCGAAATGAAATGAATGCATGAGATTGTCCTATGACATTGAAGCTGGGAGATGTCATCTCCATTTCAAACCAATCGGAGTCGTAGCAACAAGCGCGACCTACAGAATATTCACCGTCTTCGTGGGAGTAATCATACCCCGAGTAATATCCATCTTCATCTGTCTGAAAGCTTACTGAGTTCGATGGGCTACCTGTATAATTCGACCATCCTCTTGTCCACCCCTGACCGCTGCCGTCCGAAAAGTTCTCTGCATATTTCCCTAAGAACGAAGCTTCGTTTTCGTAGAGGCCTTGATTACTGACGGCGTTATAAAGGCTGTCGATATCGTCTAAGAAATAAGGCAACGAGTCTAAGGCGTAGCTATTCAAGTCACGGAAAATTCGGTAATCTACATTTCCAAAATCAAGTCCGTTGGTTTCCGTGACTGTGGAGTGGGTCAGGACCATGTTCTCGGCTGCGGTGTGGGAGAGGAGTTCGCCTACTTCGATTTGGACTTCATTGCCTTCCTCGCCGTTGGCGAAAAACGCACCGAACACCTCAATGTCGTAGTCGTTTCCAATCACTTCCACGCCTGGGTCAATGTTGAGGGTGCATCCTTCGGGAACAACCACGTCACCGACGAGGGTGTAGGGGGAGTTGATGAGGGTCCATGTGATGTCGCAGACCTCGCCGCTGACTTCGCTGATGCCGACGGCCGAGAGGGCAATCTCGATGGTCGCGTTGGTTGGGTCGTTGGTGTGGAGGGTCATGGTGGCGTCCACGGCACCGGCGTTGACCGGGGCGTAGTTGACCACGATGTTTTCGCTGGTGCCTTCAGCGATGCTGAAGTTGCTCGAGGCGCTGTCCACAGAGAACACGTCGTTCGAAAACTCGATGGCGCTGACGACCGCGTCGCCATCTCCCACGCTGGAGAGGGTGAGGGTTTGCGGGTTGGTTTGGCCAATGGCGGTGGTGTCGAAGGCCAATTCTCCCGGCGACCAATCCAACTGCACTTGAATGCCGGTGCCGCTCAAGACGAGGCTCGCCTCTCCAAAGATGTTGCCCTCCACATCCAGCGTGTCGCTGAATTCACCCAGTTGCGAAGGGTTGAAGGAGATGCTGAAGTCCACAATTTCCTCTACGTCGACCTCCACGGATGCGCCGAGGGAGGTTGAGAACGGAGCGTTCAAGCCGGAGAGGGTCACCGTCTGGGCCGTGCCGACGGTGTTTTGAAGTTGCAGGTTGAACGTGGTGGTGGAGTCGACGGTGGTGCCGCCGAAGTCGTGGCTCACCTCGGTGAGGAGAACGATGCCGGTGCCTGTTTGGCCCCAGCTGACGGAGGCCAAGCACAGGGCGGCAAGGAAGGAGAAGATCTTCTTCATGGTGATGGGATGGGTTTGTTGTTCATTCTGAGCAGGCGCTGCCAAAGACTTCCAAGAATTGGAGCAGGTCTCCGGCGCCAACGCCGCCATTCAGGTCCAGGTCGCCGAAGCAGGTGGGCCAGTAGATGGCGTTGAACTCGCAAGAGTTGTTGTCTGCCGTGGCGGCAGGGTTGAAGTTGGTGGCGCTTTCGTAGGTGCATCCGAGGACGTCCAAGTCGTCGCAGATGCCGTTGCCGTTGAGGTCGGACATGCATGTGCCGCCGCACACGCCCAAAGCGTCGGTGGGCTGGTTGGGACAGGTGTCCTCGTCGTTGCAGATGCCGTCGCCGTCGTTGTCTGGACATGCGGGACTGAAAAACGGGTAGGTCGTGGCAGGGTTGCTGAACCCTGGCAGGGGCGCGCCCTGCGTGTCCAGCCATCCCGTGAACAATTGTCCTTGGTTGTAGCTGATGGTTGCCCCTGCACTGGCGTCAAAGATCCGGAACGAGAAGGGCTCCCCCACGGTGGTCGGGTCGTCGCCTTGGAGGGCCATGGTGAATTGCGAAGCGCCTTCCACCATGGTCAGGTGGGTCGCTCCCACACAGACGCCCTGCAACGTGAAAGCGCCGATCCAGTCCAGCCCTTCGCACGGCATCCCGTCCAAGGTCACCGTGCCCACAACCTCGGCCGAGCCAAGTCCTGGGGCCACTTCGAATCCGCTGGGTGGCGCCAGACCTTCGTAGTTGCAACTGCCGTCGTTTTCTGTGGCCTCGGGCTCAAAGTTGACCGCATCAGGGTTGTTGCAGCCGGAGATTTCTTCTGTGTCGCACACCCCATCCCCGTCCAGGTCTTCGGTGCAGTTGCCGTTGCAATCGCCCACCACGTCGTAGTTGCCCACGCAGTCGTCCACGTCGTCGCACACGCCGTCGCCGTCGGCATCGGCCGAACACGGCCCGCCACACACACCCAACGCGTCCAATTGGTTGCCGTTGCAGTCGCAATCGTCCTCAGGGATGTCGGCGCATCCGCATTCATAGATCTCCCCAGGGCCGTTGCACACGCCACAGGCGTCCAAGCTCCCGACGCAGTCGTCCACGGTGTCGCACACCCCGTCGTCGTCCAAGTCTTCTTGGCAATCGCCGCCGCACACGCCCGCCGCGTCGAGGACGTTGCCGTTGCAATCGCAGTCGCCCTCGGGAATGCCATCTCCACCGCACACCCCACACTCGTCCAAGGTCAGGCAGCTGCCGTCGTTGTCCGTGGCTGTGGCGTTGTAGTTGCAAGCAGAAGGCAGCGTGCATCCCGGGATTTCATCTTCGTCGCAGACGCCGTCTCCGTCCTCGTCGTTCAGGCAATTGCCCTGACAATCCAGTCCTTCTTCAGAAAAGGCGCAGTCTACGTCAACCGTGCTCAGGGGGTTGTAGTTGCACGCTTCCGTCGCCGTGCAATTGGCGCCCGTCAAGAAGTCGTAGGCCACGCTCACGTTGTTGTACGCAGGCATGGGGGTGCCGTTGCTGTTGACCCAGGCATTGAAGGAGTTGGCGATGGCCAAATTGTGCAACGTCGTGTCTGAGCCCAACAAATGAAGGGCCAAGGTGAAGGCCTCACCGGCCTGCATGCCCTCGGCTTCTGGGGTGGTCAAATCGTCCCCGTAGATGGCCAAGGCCACGTAGTCCAACCCTTCAGAAGCGATCGGAAACGTGATTCCCACACAAAGCCCCTCTTCGGTGAACGCCCCCAGCACGAACGGTTCGTCCACGGGGTTGCCCCCGTCCAGGGTCACGTTGCCGAGGAAGATGCCAGACGATGGGGTGGGGGTGAAGGTCCAGCCCTCTGGCAAATCCCCTTGAAACACGCACGACCCGTCGTCCGTGTCGGCTTCAGACGAGAAGTTCAACGCCGTGCTGTCCGTGCATCCGTCGGTTTGGGACCAAGCAAGGGGCTGACCGATCCACATCGCCAAAAGGAGGATAAGTGCGGACAAAGCGTTGGTCTTGAATGGCATGCGTCAAGGAATTTGGATATGGGAATGTACGGCAACTTCGTCGACTTGTCGAACGTCCAGGGTGTTCAATGGCTGTAGGGGTTGCTTTCGTCGAACAAGGAGTTCGGGTATGGAAGCGGCACGTCCACCCACATCGGCATGTCGACAGATGCAACCCTGGGTGCACAAGGCGCCGGTCGAGATGTTGTAAATTGCAATGGACCTGACTTTGAACGACATGGACTTGAACAAGGATTGGATGAAGCGTGCGATGTGGGCGATGGGGCTTGTGGTGATGGGGTGCACAAGCGTCTCGGCGCAGCAGCACACAGTGGCGCACCAATGGAACGAGCAAAACCTCGAAGCCATCCGCAACGACTTTGCGCGGCCCACGGTGCACGCGAGGAACCTGTACCATGCAAGTATCTTGATGTACGACTGCTGGGCGGCGTACGATTCGACCTCCGCGCAGAACGTGTTTCTCGGCCAAACTTTCGACGGCTACACCTGCCCCTTTGACCCCGAAACGCTGGAGATGCCAGGCTCGCCTGAAGGCATTCAGGAGGCCCAGGAGGTGGCCATCAGCTACGCGATGTTCCGGTTGTTGACCCACCGGTATTCGGACAGTCCCCAGGCGGAGTCCACCATGGACAACATCTTGGTCCAAATGATCATCCAGGAGCTCGATCCGGGCTTCACCAGCACCGATTATGCCACCCACGGCGCCCCGGCCTTGGGCAACTACATCGCGGAGCAACTCATCGCCTACGGCTTCACCGACGGCTCCAACGAAGCGAACGACTACGCCTCGACCTGCTACGTGCAGAGCGAGCCCAACATCTTGCCCGAGATTCCAGGGACCAACGGCCTTCAGGACCCCAACGCCTGGCAGGCGGTCGAATTGAGTTTCGCAATCGACCAAAGCGGCGAACTCTTGACCGAGACCCCGCCGTTCCTCGGGCCAGAGTGGGGCGAGGTGCCCGGGTTTGCCCTCCGCGACAGCAACCTCACGGTCCTGGAAAATGGCGGGTGCGAGTACAAGGTGTGGCACAACCCAGGCCCGCCGGTGTATGTGGACACGACTGTCGCCAGTGGGTTCGAGGACCTGTGGAAGTGGAACCACGGCATGGTCATGAGCTGGAGCGAGCACTTGAGCCCCGACGACGGCGTGATGTGGGACATCAGCCCCGCGAGCCTGAAGTACGACGGCAGCTTGCCCGCCAACACAGACCTCGACCAGTTCTACGCGTGGGAAGAGGGTGGCCTTGTGTCGTGGTACGACGAGAACGGCAACTTCGGAGGCCAAGGGCACGAGTTCAACCCCTTCACGGGCGAGCCGTACGAGCCCAACGTCGTGCCCCGCGGCGACTACGCCCGGGTGATTGCGGAATTTTGGGCGGACGGTCCGGATTCGGAGACGCCCCCAGGCCACTGGTTCACGTTGTTGAACGAGTTCATCCTCGACGCCCAAGCGGGCGAGCACCGTTGGCGCGGCCAGGGGCCGATCATCGACGATTTGGAGTTCGACGTGAAAGCCTACCTCGCGTTGGGCGGCGCCATGCACGATTGCGCCATTTCAGCGTGGAGCAACAAGGGCTACTACGATTACTCGCGCCCTGTTTCCGCCATCCGCTACATGGCGGAGCACGGCCAAAGCACCGACCCCAACCAGCCGAGCTACCACCCAGCTGGACTGCCGTTGATACCCGGCTTCATCGAAATCATCGACGACGCCGACCCCCTGAACTTCCTCAACGGCGAGGACCAGGTGGGCAAAGTGAAGGTGCGTTGCTGGAAAGGGCCCGATTACATCGAGGTGCCGCTCATCGACGAAGCGGGAGTGGGGTGGATTCCGGCCGACCAATGGTGGCCGTACCAGCGTCCCAGCTTCGTGACGCCGCCCTTTGCAGGGTACGTCAGCGGGCACAGCACGTACTCCCGTGCCGCGGCCGAGTTGCTGGAGCTGTTGACCGGGTCGGAATACTGGCCGGGCGGCCTGGCCGAGTGGTCGGCGCCGATGAACCAGTTTTTGGTGTTTGAGGACGGGCCGAGTGTGAACGTGAACCTCCAGTGGGCGACGTTCATGGACGCGTCCAACGAGAGCGCGCTGAGTCGGATGTGGGGCGGCATTCACCCGCCGATCGACGACGCACCTGGACGGCGCATCGGCAAGCACGTGGGGCGCCACGCCTTCCACTACGCCGAGACCATCGTGTTCCCGCAATGGGCCGAAGAGTTCGGGGGCACCGGCTTCCTGCCCGACGGCGATTGCGCAGGTGACTTCAACGGCGATGGGGCCGTCGGATCGGCTGACATTGTGCTGTTTCTGACGGCGTACGGCGAGCCCTGGGCAGGGCCCTACGACCTGGACGACACCGACACGGTGGACGCCCAAGATTTGTTGGTCTTTTTGACGCTCTACAACCTGACTTGCGAGTGATTCGGCGCCGTGGGCGCAGTTCACAAACAGACGGTGGCAACTTGTCAACTTCAGCCCTGAGGCAGCGGTGAAGTGAAAGATCTTGGTTTCGTGGAATCCAAGAACACCCATCTCATCTTGTTCAGCGCCGTGTTCTTGGTGTTGGGCTTCTTGCTCGGCCGTGTCACGGGGCACCAGGGACTTCGGATGCACAAGGACCATCCTGGTTGCATGGAGGTTGGCGACAACGTGTGGGTGTCGGACGGCGAAGTGGAGGTGATGATGTTCACCGACGAGGAGTTTGAAGGGGACACCGTGATCACGTTGCCAGGCGGTGGCGTTGTGAATGTCTCGTCCAACGGCGACGAGATCGATGTGGAGGTGAACATGGAAGAGGTGATGGAAAGCATGACTGGCGGTGGAGACGTCCAAATCATCCGAAAAGAAACTGGCGACGGCGAGGTGCGCGTGGAAAAGCGCATTGTGGTCGTCCGCGAAGAAGAGTGACCCAACTGAACAGCAACAGAACGAATTCCCATGAGAGCATTTTTGACCCTTGCCCTGGCCATTGTCGCCATGATGTGTCTGTTGGAGAGCTGCGGTGAAAGCACCGGCGAAGCCTCTCCCGCGGCCCCAGCCGTCCCCACGTTGGAGCAAGCCATCGCAGAGCGCGGCGATCCCTGCGATTGCGTGACCGAGAACAAGGAGTCAGCCGCGGCCTTCCTTGAGGGCATGAAGAGCATGGACGAGGTGTCCACGGCGGAATTGAACGTCCTGATTTCAGAGGCTGTGTTGCCATGCATGCAGCCCTCAGGCAACCGCGAGCTCGACCGCCTGTACACCCAAGCCATGGGCGGTTGCGTGGAATTCATCAACCTGACTGAAGTGATGAACGACGTGAAGGAAGAAGTGTTGGCGCGCGCCCAAAAGGGCACGGACAGCGCCAAGGACAAAGTGAAAGAAGCCGTGGGCGACGCGAAGCAGTCTGCCTCAGAGTTGCTGGACAAGCTCAAGAAGAACTGAGCCCAGGTAAGACCTTCATTCCCCTTCTTCGAGGCCGAGTCGTTTGAGCACCGCTTGAACCTCGGCCTCTGTTTTTTGAAGCTTGCCTTGACAGAAGTCGAGCAGGAGCGAGGCGCGCTGGATGTTCTCCGTCAGGCTGTCGATGCCCAACTCGTTCGATTGCATGCGCCCCAAAATGTCTTGAAGTTCCTGCAGCGCTTCTTCGTAGGACAGGTCGAGGTTGTCGTGTTCAGCCATCTTGATTCGAAGTTACGGACGTGACCACAGCCGTGGCGCGGCCTTGGTGAAATTGAAGTTCGACCACGTCGTCCTTGGACAGCAACGCGGCGTCCTTCACGGCTTTGCCTTGGTGACGCGCGATGGAGAACCCACGGGCCAAGGTGTTGTCGGGCTTCAGGGCATCAACGGTTTGGTGGAGTTGGCCGATGCGCTGGGTTTGGCGCTCCAAGGCTTGCTGCGCCAGCGACAACGTGCGTTCGCGCAAGTGGCCAAGCTGCACGGCCTTGGCTTGAAGCATTTGGTCCGGTTGCAACCTCATGGTCTGGGTCAGATGCGCCAAGCGCTCTCGTTCCCACGCCAGGCGTTGGTGGGTGTGGCGACTCATTTGTCCGGTCCACTCCAGCAGCAGGGATTGCTCTTGCATCATCTTGTCCACCAGGCCGTCGGCCACGGCGGTGGGCGTCTTGAATTGCGTGTGGGCCACGAGGTCGGCGACGCTCAAGTCGCTTTCGTGGCCGATTCCGGTGAGGACCGGGATGGGGCAGCGGCTGATGGCCCTGCACAGTTCCAAATCGTTGAACGCGTCCAGGTCCAACGCCGATCCGCCGCCACGCACCAGCACCACGACGTCAGGGTTTGCAGCCGCCGCGGCTTCCAGGGCGGCCACGATTTCTGCAGGCGCCTGCTTGCCCTGCACGGAGGTGGCAAAGACCTCGACGTCGAAGCCGAGTCCCCATTCGTTACGAAGGAGGTGCACGCCGAAGTCGCGAAATCCCGAGGTGCCGGGTGAGCCCACCAACGCAATGCGTTGCACCAACCGGGGCATGGAGCGCATCCCGTTTGTGGCGAGGGCACCTTCCTTCTTCAGGGTGGCAAGGGTGGCTTGCTTGCGCCGTTCAGCCTCGCCCACCATGGCGTCTAGGTCGATGTCTTCAATCACCAAGCTCACCCCAAACACGGCGTGGTAGTTGACCCGTCCGCTGAACACAATCTCGGAACCAGCTTGCAAGATGTGGTCGGCGTTGTTTCCAAGTTTGGCCTTGACGACGTCGGCTTGACCCCGCCAAAGTGTGCCCCGCATCACGGCCAGTCGCCGTCCGTCCTTCTCTTCCACCAGGTCGAGGTAGACATGGCCCGTGAGCCCCGTGGTCAGCTTGCTGATTTCAGCCTTGAACCACAATGCCCGCCCTTCGGTGACACGTTCCAGCGTGCGCTTCAGGCTCTCCCCAAGTTGGGAAAGGGTGTAGATGGTTTTTTCAGCGGGTTGCGACACGTGGGGTTCGGCGTTCAGTGCGCCCCCAAAGTCCAAGATGCTCGACGCCCGTCGTTCGACACGAACGACATCACGTGCATGCCATGTGCTTGCCATTCGAGGCGCTGGTCCTTCACGGTTTTTTCGTTGCTCAGCACGCGGCCGGCGAGGTCGGCCACCACGAATTGTCCCTCGGCGGGTGCCGTCCAGGTCCATTGGCCGAATTGGGCGACCGGACGCGTGTGGCTGAGGGGCAGGTCGGCGAGGCTGGAGGTGCCTTCTTCTGGCAAGGTGAACGAGGCGCCGTCGTAGGCGTCGCCCATGGTGCTGCCATCGCCGTTGCAAGCCAGGCCGCTCATGTAGAAGATGGCGTCGCCGTACCCAGAGGCCGGGGCGGTCCATGTAACTTCAAACACGTTGCTGTTGCTCAAGGCGTTTTGCTCCACGATGTGGCGTCCGTTGACGTCTTCCAGTTGCACGTTGCTGGCAGGCATGGAGAACGCGCCTGCGTTGCTGCCGTCGGCGAAGACCGCGGTGCCTTGGGCGCCGTAGCGGCTGGCGTTGGAACTCTCGACCACCATCCGAACGAGGTAGTCCTGGCCCGCGAGGTAGGAGGTCACCGGTTCGTTGGTGGCGGGGTCCACCACGTCAAACGCCGACGTGGCGTCCGTGCTGCCGGCGTTGTGGCACGCGGAGCACGGCGAGTTGGAGCCAGGGGCGCCGGTTCGGTCTTGGTTTTGCTGTTCAGCCACCCCTCCTGAGGAGGCCATGAGTCCAACGAAAGCGACGACGCCCAAGGCGGTGATGGTGATGCGGTTCATGCTCCGAAGGTCGTGAGATTCCACCGAACGGCCTCGTCGATTTCTTCATGTTTTCTTGACAGGCGCGAGGCCGCGAAGTGGCCGGCAATCCGTCTCTTTGGACCATGACCTTTCGCCCCTTGATGGGAGGTTTGGTGGCCAGCATGTGGTTGGCCTGCCAAGCGCCCTCTGCCCCGACGACCATGACCCTTGATGACCTGCATCCTTCCCTGGCCCAAACCGTGCAATCCATGGCGGACGACACCGCGGACATCGCCCAGGCGCGCCAGTCCGAGCTCAACGACGTGGCCCTGTGGGTGGCCGACATGCTGGTCGATTCAGGCCACGTGGACTTGACGTTCATCTGCACGCACAACAGCCGACGAAGCCATTTGGCGCAAGTTTGGGCGCAGGTGGGCGCAGAGGTTTCTGGATTGCAAGGTGTGCGCACGTTCAGCGGAGGCACAGAAGCCACCGCGTGCAACCCACGCACGGTGGCCGCCATGCGTCGCGCGGGATTCCAAGTGGCAGTGCAAGACACCGTGCACGGCGCCACCAACCCGACCTACGACGTCTCCATGGGCGAGGACGTTCCGGGGATGGCGTGCTTCTCCAAGACGTACACGGACGAGGCCAACCCGCAACAGGGATTTGGGGCGGTGATGACGTGCAGCAGCGCAGATCGGGGATGTCCGTTGGTGCACGGGGCTTCCGCCCGATTCGCCACGCCGTATGTGGACCCCAAGGTGAGCGACGGGACGGACGAGGAGGCCGCGACGTACGACGCGCGATGCCGTCAGATTGGCACCGAGATGCTGTACTTGATGGGCGAGGTCAAGCGACGAATTGGATCCAAAGGAACCAGAGGGTGAACGTCGTCAGAAAGGCCAAGCCGGCCCAGGCCCACGCCTGAAGGCCACGGCCCGGTCGGGCGTCCCCCGGGAAGTCGGACCGCGTCACAAGTCGGAGGTTCCAAAACGCGACCAGGGGCGCGACCAAGAACGACAGGGTGGTGGCGAGGTCGACGAGTTGCTTGATCTGGCCTGAGAACATGATGACGATGGCCAGGCCCCCGCCCGCGACGGTCAGCAGGGCCATCTGACCCCAGCGTGCCGATGCCTCGCGCCCCAAGGCCACCGCAAGCGATTGCGACAGGCTCCGGGCGTACCCGTCCATCACCGCGATGCAGGTGCCGAGCATCGCACTGAAGGCGGCCGCCCCCATGATGGGCGCGCTCCACGGTCCAATGCTCTTGGCGTACAGCCCGACGATGCCGGCGGCAAATCCCGCGCTCCCCGACGGCAACGACGCGCCCGTGCGGTGAAGCAGCAAGGCGCCGAGCGTCAAAAACCCAAACGCCAGGAGGGCCGAGACCCCGTAACCCAGGTTGAATTCCCGCAACGTTTCTCGAAGGGTGGGGCGGTATCCAGAAGCTTTGATGCGCTCCAGCGTCCAGATGCTGTTCCACGTGCTCAAGTCGACCGCCGTGGGCATCCAGCCCATCAACGCAATCAGGAAGGCGGCGCCTGCCGCGGTGTCCAGGTCCCATTCCGGCCACTCCACGGCGGGAAGGGCTTCGGGGGGCGAGGCCACGCTGAGCACGACCGCCACCACGGTGGACAGCACCAGCACGCTTGCAAGGAACTTGACCAGCTTGTCCAACGTGTTGAATTTGCCCACGAGCAGCAGTGCCGTGGTGGCCAAAAACAGCCCGACCGCCACCCATGTTGTGGAGGCCGTGCCTGCCGAGGCAGAAATCCCGATCAAGGCGTCCAGGAACGCCGCAGTCACCAATCCCACGGCCGCCATCACGAAAAAGCCCGTGGCAAGGCCTGTGGCGAGGTAGCCCCAGGAGGCCAGGCGCCCCAACTTGCGGTAGCCCTCGATCAGCGAGGTCCCCGTGGCCGACGCGTAGCGTGACCCGAATTCAAAAAAGGGGTATTTCGCGGCGTTCGCCGCCGCCACCGCCCACACGAGCCCAAACCCCGCCAGCGCCCCCGCCCGGGTCGATTGGACCAGGTGGGAAACCCCGATGCAGGTGGACGCGAACAAGATGCCTGGCCCCAGGGTCTTCAGCCACCGCTCCACCCGGGAGGCCGCCATGTCAGTGGGGGAGGGATTCGCCGTTCAACGGCCCTTCTCCGCGTTCCTTGAGGGTGTCGAGGTGTTTGTACGTCACCCACATTTTCCAGCCAACGATGGCCTTTTGGAAGCCACTCAACCGTGTCAAATCAGGCACCTTGTGGATGGAGGGGAGCAGCCACTTGTTCATTTTCGACAGCAGCGCCCAAATCATGACCCTTCCCCGCTTTTGCTGGCGCCTTTGAAGTGGTCTTCCTTGTACTTGAACAGCACGTTGAAGGTGGTCAGGCTGCCGTAAATCCGCGTGATGTATTGCTGCAGGTTCACCTTGTCCTCGTCCGACAATTTGTCCTGGGCGTTGATCTGCTGTTCCATGACGCGCAGGCGGTCTCGCACCATGACGATCTTGTGGAAGAAGGTTTCCACCGGCACCTCTTTGGCTTGCAATCCGTCGTCGCCAGGTTGCATGATGAGCGTGCCGCCGTCCCACCGGTCGCCAAGTTCGATGGGGGCGGGTTCGAGGTGTTGCTCAATGCGGTAAATGTGCTCTTCGAAGACCTGCTCCACCGCCGAGGTCAGATCGCTCAAGTCGACCGCCCCTTCTTCCATGCCTTCCTCCACAAGCTCCCAACTGTCGAACGACTTGTTGAACTCTTTCTCGCCGTGTTCCTGGAAATACACGCGCCAGAAGTCGCCGTCTTGGTTGAAGATGACCCCCTCGCCGTAGCTGGGGTGGTTGATTTTTGCGCCAAGTGTTGCCATGGGATGCAAAGTGCAACAACGGCCGTGACATACGCTTGTGCCCCTCAACGCGTTTCAACATTGACGCGTGGGAATTTGTGGACGTCCTGTCCCAGCTGATTCGGCGCTTCCTGTGAAATTTGGCAGTCATGAAAGCATTGCGTTGGGACCGGTTGGGGCTTGTGGGGCTGATTTTGGTCGGCTGCTCAAGCGGGATGGTGGCGCTCGTCGGGTCCAGCGAAGCGGAGGAAGAGGCGTTCACGCGCCTGACCCACCCCAAGCCGGTGGTCGCCCTCCAGAAAAAGGAAGCCTTCCCTGTCTTGTTGCGCAACCGCACCGCCCAAGAAGAAGCCGAGGAAGCCACGCAAGATCAAGTGGCCCCGCCACAAGCCGCCCCTGAGCGCACCCTTTTGCCCGAGCCTGCGCCACAGCCTGTGGTGGAATCCGTGCCCGAGCCCGCGGTCGACGCCCCGCGCGAGCGCCGCACAGACATCTTGCCCTGCAGCGTGTGCAAGAAGACCATGCGCGTCCCGAAGAACCCATACACCGCGCACCAACGCGCAGCGCGCAGCCTGCCGAACAGCTTCTTCGTGAAGAACAACGTGGAGCTCGGGGCAGGGAAACGCAACGGCAAGTTGGTTGAGGTGGAAGACGGGCGCGGTTACCGCATTGCGCGGTTGACCCACAGCCACCCGTGGTTGCTGCCTGAAACGTACCAGTTGCTTCAGGACATGGGGAACGACTTCGCCGACGCTTTGGAAGGCACAGCCTCTGAGGGGGCGGTGTTCCGGGTGACGTCCGTCACGCGCACCGACAGCCAGCAGCGCAAGTTGCGTCGCCGCAACCTGAACGCGACAGGGAGCCAAAGCACCCACAGCTACGGGGCGTCGTTTGACATCGCATTTGTCGACCGCATGGACGACAACGCCTCATGCGGCAGCCCGACGCGGGAAATGGAGCGCTTGCTCAACCGCTACCAGGATGCGGGCATCATCTACGTCATCCCCGAGGGTGGGTGCATGCACATCACACTTCGCAAGCCCTGAGGGCTCAGCGCGTCACAGACAGGAGCCCCCGGCCAAGGCCGTCGGCTTGCACGAGCCACATGCCCGCAGACAGGCTTTCCAGATGCAGGGTCTCGCCTTGTCCTGAGAGCACCACTTGGCCCGTCGCCACGCTGACCACCTTCCACGATGTGGACGTGTGGGCACCCGCCAACCGGACTTGATTGGCAGCGGGGTTGGGATGCATGCCAAGGCTGCGGGGCCAGGCCTCCAACACGCCGTCGGTGCAGGCCTCCACGCGGTCTTCAATCCACAACGTTGCGCCGAAGATGGCGAGCCCAGCGCATTGACCGTGGTCCAACGCGCCTAGGTCCACGGCCTCGTGCATGGTGCTTCCCTCGGCGGTCATCCATGACTCCGCCACCAAGGCGTTTTGGTAAAACACTTGCTCATCTTGGGTGCAGTAATGCATCTCCAAGGGGGCTTCAGGGATCCACTGGTACACGTCGTTGTCCTGCGCGGCCACGTTGAACGGGTGGTCCGGGTTGTTGAAGATGTCGTCCAACAAATTGGGCTGCACGAATTCCTCCAAGGTTGGCGGGCACGCGTTGTTGATGGTGGTCGCGTCGTGGGTGCCGTCCAAGAGGTCCAGCATGGTCGAGGCGTACGGCTCTTGGAACACCTCGTCCAGGTCGTCGTAGAGCGTGCCGTAGACGCTGTTCCATCCGACCACGTTGTAGGCCAAATACGCCGGGTTGGAGTACGAAGTCGCGTCGAACGTCATGGGGAATTGGGTGCCGCTGATGTCGTACGGACCGCTCCCAGGGGCTGCGCCGCTCAGTGTGAACTCGTCGCTGTAGGCGGTGGTGGTCAAATCTCGGGCGAGCGCCATGGCGGCGTGGCCACCCTGGGAATAGCCAGAGATGAAGTTTTGGCCGTTCAAGGTGTACCCCAATTCTCCAGACAGCGCATCGGCCGCTTTCATCATGAAGAAGCCTGCGTCTGATTCAGATTGTGCGTGCACATACGGGTGCATCAGCTGGCTCGTCCCCAAGCCCACATAGTCTGGCATCAACACCAGTTGTCCCAACGTGGCCATCAAACCGCCGAACATGCCCTCCGACCCCAGAAACGACGGAGCGTCGGTTCGCTTGAACAGCGTGCCATGCATGTACACGTGGATGGGCAACCCGCAAGGCTCGTCAAACCCCAGGGGCACGAACAACGCCCCGCTGACGTCCACCGTGTCTCCCAGGTAGGGCATGGGGTAGGTGATCCGGTACATCTCGACGTCGTGGTCGGCGGAAAACAGGTCGGACGGAATGCCGAAGGCCGTGGCCATGGAGGCAAGCTGGCTTTGAGAAAACGTGGATTGGAGCTCGGCGGTTTGGGCACAAGCAGGTTGGGCGGCGGACCAGCACAACAAGGATGCGGTGGCGCACAAAGAAAGGAAACGGGTCATGCCCAGAAGGTAGGGGTCTGAACGCAAACAAGGCATGCCATGCGGCATGCCTTGTTCGAACTGACGGGACGGTTGTCCTCAGAGGTGGATGACCTCGTCGTAGGCTGCCGCCGCCGCCTCCATCACCGCCTCACTCAGGGTGGGGTGAGGGTGGATGGTTTTGATGAGCTCGTGGCCTGTGGTCTCGAGCTTGCGCAACGCCACAATTTCCGCGATCATCTCCGTCACGTTGGCGCCAATCATGTGGCCGCCGAGCAGCTCGCCGTACTTCGCGTCGAAGATGAGCTTCACGAAGCCGTCTTTGTGGCCGGACGCGCTGGCCTTGCCGGATGCTGAGAAGGGGAACTTCCCCACCTTGATTTCGTGGCCCGCTTCCTTCGCCGCGTCCTCGGTCATGCCCACGCTCGCCACTTCAGGGAAGCAGTATGTGCAGCCTGGAATGTTGCCGTAGTCGATGGGCTCGGGGTGGTGTCCCGCAATTTTCTCCACGCAGGTGATGCCTTCTGCCGAGGCCACGTGGGCCAACGCAGGACCAGGCACACAATCGCCAATGGCGTAATAACCAGGGATGTTGGTGGCGTAGTGGTCGTCGACCATGATCTTGCCGCGGTCGTGCACGATGCCGCACTCCTCCAGGCCAATGTTCTCGATGTTGGACACCACGCCGGCTGCGCTCAACACGACGTCGCATTCGAGGGTTTCCTCGCCCTTTTTGGTCTTCACGGTCACTTTGCAGCCGCTGCCGGACGTGTCCACGCCGGTGACTTCGGAGCTGGTCTTGATTTTGATGCCCGCCTTCTTGAAGGTGCGCTCGAGTTGCTTCGAAACTTCCTTGTCCTCCACGGGAACAATGCGGTCGACGTACTCCACCACGGTCACCTCTGTGCCGATGGCGTTGTAGAAGTAGGCAAATTCGATGCCGATTGCGCCGGAGCCGACGACGACCATTTTCTTGGGCTGCTTCTGGAGGGTCATCGCCTCGCGGTAGCCAATCACCTTTTCACCATCCTGAGGAAGCGAAGGCAGTTGGCGTGAGCGCGCCCCGGTGGCCACGATGATGTGGTCCGCCTCCAGGGTGGACACCGCGCCGTCGGCGGCAGTCACTTCGAGCTTCTTGCCGGGGAGCAACTTGCCGTTGCCCATGATGACGTCGATGTTGTTCTTTTTCATGAGGAACGTCACGCCACCGCTCATGCCCTCGGCCACGCCGCGGCTGCGCTTCACCATGCCTCCAAAGTCCACCTTGGGGGCGCCGACTTGGATGCCGTAATCCTCGGCGTGCTCGATGTACTCAAACACGTTGGCGCTCTTCAAAAGCGCCTTGGTGGGGATGCACCCCCAGTTCAAACAAATGCCGCCCAGCGCCTCACGCTCCACCACGGCGGTTTTCAAACCCAATTGCGATGCGCGGATGGCGGTCACATATCCGCCAGGCCCGCTTCCAAGAACAATCACATCGTACTTCATGCCGCGAAGGTACTGCCTTGAAGCATTCAACTATCTTCGCATTTTCCCCAAAGAATCCACGAAAGGAACACAGCGATGAGGAACTTGATTTTGTTTGGCCCTCCAGGGGCAGGGAAGGGCACCCAGAGTGCTTTTTTGGTGAAGCACTACAACTTGGTTCACCTCAGCACTGGAGACATTTTCCGCGCCAACATCAAGGGAGAAACGGAGCTGGGGAACTTGGCCAAAAGCTACATGGATCAAGGTCAACTCGTTCCCGACGACGTGACCATCCGCATGCTGGAATCGGAGGTGAACAAGCACCCTGAAGCCGCCGGATTCATCTTTGACGGATTCCCACGCACCACGGCGCAAGCCGCGGCCTTGGACGCCTTCCTCGAAGGAAAAGGCCAAACCATCTCCTCCATGCTCGCCCTCGAGGTTCCCGAGGAGGAATTGAAGCAGCGCCTGCTTGCACGCGCCGCCACCTCAGGCCGCGCCGACGACGCTGACCCGGCCGTCATCCAGAAGCGCATTGACGTGTACAACGCCGAGACCGCGCCTGTGGCCGACCACTACCGCGCCACGGGCAAGTACCAAGGCATCGACGGGGTGGGTTCCATCGAGGACATCACCGAGCGGCTCACCGGCGCGATCGGCGCCTGAGGCATGGCCAGCCAAAACTTCGTCGACTACGTCAAGATTTGCTGCCGTTCTGGAAAGGGCGGGCAGGGCTCGACACACATGCACCGCGACAAGACCACCTCGAAGGGCGGTCCGGACGGCGGCGACGGCGGACGTGGCGGTCACGTCATCATCCGTGGCAACGACCAGCTTTGGACGCTTCTTCACCTGAAGTACCAGCGTCACGTCATCGCGGCCCACGGTGAGGGAGGTTCCGGCAACCGCAAGCACGGCGCCGACGGCAAGGACGCCGTGATCGAAGTGCCGTTGGGCACCCTGGTCAAGGATGCTGAAACTGGGGAGACCCAATTTGAAATCACCGAGCACGGACAAACCGTGGTGGCCACGCCTGGTGGCCGCGGCGGGTTGGGAAACGACCACTTCAAGTCGCCCACCAACCAAGCCCCGCGATATGCGCAGCCGGGAGAGGATGGCCGCGAGGAGTGGAAAGTCCTGGAGCTCAAGCTCCTCGCCGATGTAGGACTCGTGGGATTCCCCAACGCGGGGAAGTCCACGCTGTTGAGCGTCGTGAGCGCGGCCAAGCCCGAGATCGCCGACTATCCCTTCACCACCCTTCGTCCCAACTTGGGGATGGTGGCCCACCGCGACAACAAGAGCTTTGTCATGGCCGACATCCCAGGGATCATTGAGGGGGCCGCGGAAGGGAAGGGGCTGGGCTTGCGCTTCCTGCGCCACATCGAACGGAACCCGGTGCTGTTGTTTTTGGTCCCTGCGGACGCGGACGACATCCCTGCCGAATACGCCACCCTGCGCCGGGAACTGGAGAAGTACAATCCGGATTTGATGGAGAAGCAGCACATCCTGGCCGTCAGCAAGTGCGACATGCTCGACGACGAGTTGGAGCGTGAGTTGCGCGCAGAATTGGCTCAACACCTGGACGTGCCGCCGTTGTTTTTCAGCAGCGTCGCACAGCAGGGCCTTCAGCCGCTCAAAGACGCGGTGTGGAACGCCATCGTGCAAGCCAACCCCATGCTTCACAACCCCCATTTCCAATGAGCACGTCGCCGTGGCTGTCCGTGGCCGAAGAAGTGCAGGATGCCCTTGCAGAGGGGCGGCCCGTCGTGGCCTTGGAGTCCACCATTGTGGCCCACGGCATGCCTTTTCCTGCCAACCTGGACACCGCCCTTGAGGTTGGGTCCATTGTGCGCGCCCAAAACGCTGTTCCGGCCACCGTCGCGGTGGTGGACGGCAAGTTGCAGGTGGGGTGCACGGAAGACATTCTTCATCGCTTGGCCTCCGAGCCTGGCGTGTCCAAAGTGTCCCGTCGCGACCTCCCAGTGGTGCTTGCCCAAGGCAGCTTGGGGGCCACGACGGTCAGCGGCACCTTGATCGGCGCCGGGCTGGCAGGGATCGGGGTGTTCGTGACGGGCGGCATCGGCGGGGTGCACCGCGGCGTCGCCGATACGTGGGACATCAGTGCGGACCTCGGGGAACTCACCCAACACAATGTGGCCGTGGTCAGCGCTGGGGCGAAGTCGATTTTGGACTTGCCCAAGACCTTGGAGGTCCTCGAGACCCAAGGCATCACGGTGCTGGGGTACGGCACTGACGAATTCCCGGCGTTTTTCACGCCACGAAGCGGACTTGCAGTGGCCCACCGCGCAGATTCTCCGGACGAGGTGGCGCGCACGATGCACGCCAAGTGGGGCCTCGGGCTCACGGGTGGCGTGTTGGTCGCCAACCCCGTGCCCGACGAGGCCGGCTTCGACGCGGCCGGCGCCACGGAAGAGGCCTTGGCGGCGGCCGAGCGCCAGGGTGTGGAAGGCAAGGCGCTGACGCCGTTTTTGCTCAAATTCATCGCCGAGGCGACGGAGGGGAAGAGCTTGGCGGCGAACGTGGCCTTGGTGAAGCACAACGCCATGGTCGGAGGCCAAATCGCCAGGGCCTACGCTGCCTTGGGTTGAGTCCCTCCAAGGAGGCGAGGGTCTGCGTACTTTTGCACTCCATGGCGGCAACTTCCACCACCCCCACGAACCAAGACGTTCAAGCGTTTCGCGAGACGCTTCTCGCAGATTTCAAATTGATGTGCCTCAGCCGTGAAGCCTCGCTTCTCGGCCGCAAAGAAGTGCTCACAGGCAAGGCGAAGTTTGGGATCTTCGGGGACGGAAAGGAGATGGCGCAAGTGGCCCTTGCCAAGGTGTTGCAGCCGGGCGATTGGCGTTCCGGGTACTACCGCGACCAAACGCTCATGATGGCCAAGGGCTTGTTGAGTGTGCAGCAGTACTTCGCTGCGTTGTACGCCCACGCTGACGTGGCGGCCGACCCCACCTCCGGAGGTCGCCAAATGGGCGGCCACTTCGCCACCCGCACGTTGGAGGACGACGGAAGTTGGAAGGACTTGATGGCGGGTTTCAACAGCTCGGCCGACGTGTCGCCCACAGGGGCGCAAATGCCGAGGTTGGTGGGGCTTGCCCAAGCGAGCAAGGTGTTTCGTGCGTTGCCTGAATTGGCCGCCTCCATGGAGACCTTCACCTCCGGCGGCAACGAAATCGCCATCGGCACCATTGGTGACGCCAGCACCTCGGAAGGCATGTTTTGGGAATCCATGAACGCGGCATGCGTGTTGGAAGTCCCCATGTTGATGAGCGTGTGGGACGACGGCTACGGCATCTCCGTCCCCAAGAAATACCAAACCGTCAAGGAAAGCATTTCGACCGCGTTGTCTGGTTTTCAGCGTGAAGAGGCCACCAACGGACTGGTCATCTACCGTGTCAAGGGTTGGGATTACCCGTCTTTGGTCGCGACCTACGAAGAAGCGGCGAAGCGCTGCCGTGAGGACCACGTGCCCGTGTTGGTGCACGTGGAAGAGGTGACCCAACCTCAGGGCCACAGCACTTCCGGCTCGCACGAGCGTTACAAATCTGAAGAGCGGCTCGCGTGGGCCAAGGAATTCGATTGCATCCAAAAGATGTCCGAGTTCTTGATCCGCGAAGGGGCCGCCACTGACGAGGAACTGCAGGCGCTCCGAAAGGAGGCCAAAAAAGACGTTCGGGCTCAGCAAAAGGCGGCATGGTCTGCCTTCCGTGCCGCGATCGACGAGGAACGCCTCTCCGCCAGCGACGTGCTCCAGCCAGTGGACGCCGCCAGGGCCGAAGCGCTCCGCAACAACCCAGACGCAGGCCGCGCCGAAGTCGCACAAGCGGTCAGGCAAGCGCTTGTCGACACCGCAGGAAACGGGTCGAAGGCCCGAACCCACCTCGCCGGTTGGTTGTCGGCGTTCGAGAAGGACAATGTCCAGCGGTACAACGCCCACCTCTACAGCGAGGGAGACGACAACGCCTTGGACGTCGAGCCCGTGCCCGCCACGTACGACGCAGAACCTGAAATGCTCGACGGCCGTCAAGTGCTTCAGCGCAATTTTGAAGTGATGTTCGAACGCGACGCCAGGGTGTTGACTTTCGGCGAGGACACGGGCGGCATCGGGGGGGTCAATCAAGTGATGGAAGGCATGCAGGAAAAGTTCGGCGCCACGCGCGTCAGCGACACCGGCATCCGGGAGTGCACCATCCTTGGACAAGGCATTGGCATGGCCATGCGTGGGTTGAGGCCCATTGCGGAAATCCAGTACCTGGATTACTTGTTTTACGCCTTGCAATTGATGCGCGACGACTTGGCCACCGTCCGTTACCGCACAGCGGGCGGGCAGAAGGCGCCGCTCGTCGTGCGGACGCGCGGCCACCGTCTGGAAGGCATTTGGCACAGCGGATCGCCCATGGGCGCCATCGTTCACTCGGTGCGCGGGATGCATGTGTGCGTGCCACGCAACATGACCCAGGCAGCAGGGATGTACAACACCTTGATGGCAGCCGACGAACCGGCGTTGGTGGTGGAGTGCCTCAACGGCTACAGAAAGAAGGAACCTTGCCCCAACAACCTTGGCGATTTCCGCGTGCCCCTGGGCCAAGTGGAGGTGTTGAGGGAAGGCATGGATTTGACCATGTTGTCCTACGGATCGACGCTTCACCTGTGCCAAGAGGCGTGCCAGCGGTTGTCCGACTTGGGCGTGGAGGTGGAGCTCATCGATGCGCAGACGTTGTTGCCCTTCGATCTGGAGGGCGCGACGGCCCAATCTGTCGCCAAGACCAACCGGTTGGTGGTGGTGGACGAAGACGTGCCCGGGGGCGCTGCGGCCTATTTGTTGGATGCGGTGTTGAACGGCCAAGGCGCGTGGAACATGTTGGACGGCCAAGCCCAAACCTTGACCGCGAAGCCGCACTTGCCGGCCTACGGCAGCGACGGCGATTACTTCTCCAAGCCCAGTGTGGACGACATCGTGGAAACGGCGTACGACGTCATGCGTGAAGTGGACCCCACAAGTCACCCTTCGTTGCGATGAGTGAGTCGCGGCAGACCTTCGGCATCCACACCGAGTACATCGACCTGCTTCAATTCCTGAAGGCCACCGGCATCGCGGCCACCGGGGGGGAGGCCAAAGCCATCGTGGATGAAGGATTCGTGACGGTCAACGGCGAGGCGGAATCTCGTCGGCGTCGGAAGTTGCGCCCTGGGGACACCCTTGATTTGGCCTTGGACCCGGCGGAGGCTTGGGTCATTTCGGAACAGGTAGCCTGAGTTCCCACAACATTTCGCACGTGTCCCGTGGACAACCTTCGCCCGGATGAAGGTCCAACGTCGGGGGTCTTGCCTCATCTTGCGAGTCAAACTCCAGCCATGGCACGTTTTACACTCTTTTCTGCCCATCCGCTGAAGCAGGCCTTGACCCTCTGTTTGTTGTGGGTCTTGGCCTTGGGCGCACAAGCCCAAATCCAACTGGTCGGGAACGTATTGGACGGCGAGACCGGTGAGCCGATGTTTTCGGCCAGCGTGACGGTGGACGGCACGACGAAGGGTGTCATGACCGACTTCGACGGCCGCTTCAACATCGGCGTGGCTTCCCTGCCCGTCACGTTGAACGTCAGCTTCATCGGATACTCCTTGAAGAAGGTGGCGGTGACCCAGGCCAACCAGCGTATTGAAGTCAAGCTCATGCCCGACCAAGTCCTGATTGAAGAGGCTGAGGTCGTTGGGGAGCGCATCAGCGACAAACAAAAGCAAGCCCCGTTGACTGTGGAAACCATGGACGCGTTGGCCATCAAAGAGGCGCCCACAGGGAGCTTCTACGAAGGCTTGGGCAACCTGAAGGGTGTGGATTTGACGTCCGCATCGCTGGGTTTCAAGATTGTAAACACGCGCGGATTCAACAGCACGTCGCCCGTGCGTTCCTTGCAATTGATCGACGGGGTGGACAACCAAAGCCCCGGGTTGAACTTCTCCCTGGGCAACTTCCTCGGGGCGCCCGATTTGGACGTCAAGACCGTGGAGATTGTGGCGGGCGCGAGCTCGGCGTATTACGGCCCTGGGGCGTTCAACGGCGTAATCAACATGGAAACGAAAGACCCGTTTGTGTTTGACGGCCTCAGTGCCTCTTACCGGATGGGCGAGCGGAACTTGAGCGAGTGGGGGTTCCGTTGGGCGGAATCGTTCGACAACGAGGACGGCGACCCGGTGTTTGCCTACAAAGTCAACGCCTTCTCATTCTCTGCCTACGACTGGGAAGCCACCAACTACGGGCCCGTCGACGGGTCGCTCGTGGACGCCTCCAACCCAGGCCGGTTCGACGCGGTGAACATCTACGGGGACGAATACAGCTCGCCGTTGGATTACGGGGGGGACAACAGCACCAACGCCCGAGGCCTCGGCACGATTTACCGCACGGGGTACAAGGAGGTGGATTTGGTGGATTACAACACCGACAACCTCAAGGTGAGCTTGAGCGGACACTGGCGCTTGCAGCCCGAGAAGACGTACGAAAGCCCCGAGCTGATCTACGGCTTCAACATGGGCCGAGGCACCACCGTGTACCAAGGGGACAACCGTTTCAGCCTGCGTGACATCGAGTTTTACCAGCATAAAGTGGAGTTGCGCAAAAAAGGAGACTGGTTCATCCGCGCGTACCGCACCAGCGAGGATGCTGGAAACAGCTACGACCCTTACGCCACGGCCCTGCGCATGCAGGACAGCTTGCGCAGCGACTACGACTGGTCCAAGGTCTACTACGCCTACTGGATCGACAGCATCGCACCACAGATCAACGCGACGTACCCCACGCTGGAGATTGTCCGCTACGACACCCTCTGGATCGTGCCGCCGGACATCTACACCCTGGTGCCGGTGGCGGCTTACCCAGAGGGCGCTGAGGACGCATGGTATGCAGAAAATGGCGACAATCTCGTCAATTGGCACAACCAGGTGGAGCAGTGGACCAACAACGGCTATGCGAATCTGAACGATGTGGCCACCGACCCCCAAGGATTCCTGGCACCTCAAACGTCCCAATTCAACGCGCTGTTCAACGACTTGGTCGGCAAGAAAAATAACGAAACAGAAGGGGGGACGAGGTTTTACGACCGCAGTTCTCTGGTGCACGTGCACGGGGAAAAGATTTTCAAACCTTGGTGGGCGGATGAAATCAGGCTTGGTGCCAACATGCGTCGCTACACCCCAGATTCTGACGGAACCATTTTTTCGGACACGAATGGCCGTGTGATCACCAACCAGGAGGTTGGCTTGTACACGGGTATCAAGCGTCACTTTCTCGAGGACAAGTTGATCGCTACAGCCACGTTACGAGCGGATAAGAACCAAAACTTCAACTTGGTGGTGTCGCCCGCGGCTTCGCTGGTGTGGACCCCCACGCCTACGGACTTTGTCCGATTCAGCTTCAGTTCAGCATTGCGTAACCCCACGCTGGCCGACCAATACCTTTTTTTGAATGTGGGTCCTGCGACTCTTGTTGGCAACCTCGAAGGTGCTCAGAATTTGGTGACAGTGCAGAGCTTCATCGACTATCGAAACAGTTCTTCTGGGGCCAACATTGGATTCAACCTCGACACCCTGCAGTATTTCGACATTGCTCCCCTGAGGCCAGAACAAGTTCGGACATTGGAGGCAGGCTACCGGACGACCTTGGGCGAAAAGCTCTATCTGGATGCCAACTATTATTTCAGTTGGTACACCCACTTCATTGGCTACAACTTGGGACTTGATGTCCTGTTTGAGAACCCGTCTTTTCCGGAATTTGTTACGGGAGTGGACGTTTACCGCTACGCGGCAAACAGCTTGAACCAAGTCCAAACTCAAGGCGCCTCGCTGGGCTTCAATTACTTCCTCGACGACAAATTCACCTTGAACGGCAATTACAGCTGGAACAAGCTGGTCAAGACCGACGAAGACGACCCCATCATTCCCGCGTTCAACACTCCGGAGCACAAGTACAATGTGGGGTTGACCGCGCGAGGCTTGGAG
This sequence comes from Flavobacteriales bacterium, assembly GCA_049610985.1. Lineage (GTDB taxonomy): Bacteria > Bacteroidota > Bacteroidia > Flavobacteriales_D > Sanyastnellaceae > UBA11663. The sequence continues at coordinate 28,542 of JBMZAB010000012.1, forward strand.
GCGAAAGGCAAAGACAGCTGGGGGTTCAGCTTGAATTACCGGTGGGTCCAGGGCTTTGTCTTCGAGGGATCTCCCCAATTCACCGGCCTTGTGCCGGCCTACGATCTCTTGGACGGACAGGTGAACTACAAATTTGACGCCCAGGGATTGACGGTGAAGGCCGGGGCGAGCAACCTTTTGAAAAACGAGCACATCGAGACCTACGGCGGCCCCACGGTGGGGCGGTTGGCGTACATCAGCTTCGCCATGGACCTTTAAATTCAACCTTGAAATATTTCAATCCGTCGATGAAAATGTGTGTTTAAGACACGAAATCAATGGATTTGACTTAGTTTTACGACAAACCAATTCTTTACAACATGAAGAAATTTTTGACCCTTGCCCTTGGGTTCATGGCCATCTGTCAGATGGACGCCCAGGTGCGTTACCTCAACGAGGTGTTCACAGACGTGAACGTCACGACGGATGTGCTGTATGGCCAAAACGTCACTGTGTTGCCCCTTCTCCAGGGAGCTCCCCCCGCGGCTCAGCCGTTGGTGTGTGACATCTACGAACCTGCAGGCGACACGGAAACCGATCGTCCCTTGATGATCTACATCCACACCGGAAACTTCTTGCCGCAATACTTGAACGGCAGTGCAGTAGGAACCAAGAGCGACTCTGTGGCCGTCGAATTGTGCTCGCGCTACGCCAAAATGGGCTACGTGGTGGCTTCCATCGACTACCGTTTGGGTTGGAACCCAACGGCCGCCACCCAGTCTGAGCGCACCTACCAATTGATCAATGCGGCCTACCGCGGTGTTCAGGATGCTCGGACTGCGGTCCGCTTCTTCCGGAAGTCGGTGGCAGAAGACAGCGATCCTTACGGCATCGACGAAGATAAAATTGGATACCTCGGAGAAGGCACCGGCGGTTACGTGAGCTACGCAGCTTCGACCATCAGCGACTACAACGACATCATCCTCGACGACAACGGATTGCCCATCGCCAAATTTTGGACTGGAACTCCTGGCGCGGAGGACTACATCCCCATGGTGATCGAGGCGGTGAACGGCGACCCTGAAGGCACCTCCGATGGCTACGCGCCAGCGGGCGTTTTCGGTCCTGAGCCTGTTCAGTTGTGCATTGCCAACCACGTCGGCTACAGCTCTGACGTGGCTTTCCAAGTGAATTTGGGGGGTGCGTTGGGTGACTTGAATTGGCTCGATTCTGGCGATCCTGCCATGATTAGCTTCCAGACGCCCGTGGACCAATTTGCGCCTTACACCACGGGTGTGCTTGTGGTGCCCACTACGGGAGAAAATGTGGTGGAAGTGAGCGGAGCTTACCACATCCATGAGGAGATCAACGCTCAAGCCGCGCCAAACAACAACGCAACCTACCAAGCGCTTGGTTTGTCGGATGTGTTTTCGACCCAAGCAGTGGCCAACGGCAACATGGGATGGGATGGTTTGTATCCCGTCAAGAACGACAACGTGGGTGGTGTTGCTACGCAACCTTTCGACGGCGCGCCCTGGCAATGGTGGGATGTCGCTTACACCGAACTCGTGGACGCTGCAAACGGCACCACTGTCGCACAAACTCAGCTCACCCTGAATCCCAACATGGGTCCACTTGAAGGGCGCGCTTACTGCGACACCATCGTGGGATACTCTGCACCTCGATTGGCTGCCTTGCTTGAACTCGCTTCTGCAGGCCCAGGTTGCACCGATTCTGACGCGTGCAACTACAACACGTTGGCCACGTCAGACGACGGTTCTTGCACCTACGCTGAGGCGGGTTACGACTGCGCTGGCAACGCCATCGCTCCTGGTTGCACCGACCCCATGGCTTGCAACTACGACAACACAGCCCAGACCGACGACGGTTCTTGCGGCTACTTGGACAGCTCTACCCTTCCCACAGGCGCCGAAACCCCATGGGTGGTCGGCCTGACTGTGACCGGCACGGCGTTCGAAGCTTTCGGTGCTGGATGTGAAGATGACGGCGGTGTGAACCCCAACGTCAGCATCAACGGTGTGATTGTGGGCGACGGTTCTGCTCCTTTGGGCATGGCTGGCATCCAGGACCCCACTGGACTCCTCGGAGAATTGGTCGCGTTGGCGTCCACCGTGGGCTTCAGCATTTGCGGCGACAACATCACCGTGGCGGCCTTGGGCAACATCATTCCCATGGTGGGCAACGGCCAGTTCTGGAAGTCACCCATCCCTGTGAACGAAGACGGACAGTACTTGTGGGCTGCGCCCCTTGGCAACTTCCCTGTGGGCTGTGCCGATCCTGCGGCCAACAACTTCTCTAGCCCTTGCGACTTGAGCTTGGCTTGCGGGTATGACGGCTGCACCGATTCTTCGGCGTGCAACTTCGATCCACAGGCCACGGACGACGATGGTTCTTGCGCCATGAATGACGATTGTGGGGTTTGTGGTGGAGACAACAGCTCTTGCTCTGGATGCACCGATCCGACATTCATCGATTTTGATCCCTATGCATCCATCGACGACGGTTCTTGCCAGAACCTCGTGGTGGCTGGTTGCATGTATGAATCGGCGATCAACTACAACCCTTTGGCCAACGACGACGACGAGTCTTGTGAGTTTGAGGACGGTGGCAACAACGACTGCCCTGCTGACCTCGACCAGGACGGTGCCGTGGCAACCAATGACTTGCTGGTCTTCTTGAGCGGATTCGGCCAGTCTTGCAACTGATTTGAACAGATTTCAACCTGATGAAAGGGCTGCCCTCCGGGGTGGCCCTTTTTTCTTGCTTCATCTCAAAAGGATGTGAAAGGACGGCTCTCCGGCACCTGATTGGCAATTCGGATTTGGATTCTGTGTTATCTTGTTGCCTCAAACAATGAACAACACCAACAAATCATGAAGCAGTTTTTTGCAGCGTGTGCGCTGATGCTCGGCATCGCCACCATGGGCTTGGCCCAAGAAGTCGTGAACGGACCTGCCATCGCCTTGGACAAGGATGTGCACGATTACGGAACCATTCAGCAGGGTGCCGACGGCAACTGTGAATTCACCGTGACCAACAGCGGCACGGAGCCACTCATCATTTCCCGTTGCAAAGGATCGTGTGGTTGCACCGTTCCCCAGTGCGAGAAGTCTCCGATTGCGCCAGGCGCCACGTCTTCGATCAAGGTGAAGTACGACACCAAGCGCATTGGCCCCATCAACAAGTCTGTGACCATCACCTCCAACGCGGGCAACGAGCCCACCAAGGTGATTCGCATCAAAGGCAAAGTGGAAGCGTCGGACCTGGGCAACACAGGCGGCGTTCCCGTGAAGCAGCCTGCTGCTGGCGCCCCAACCTCGGGCAAGCAGTAAGCTGGACCTTCTGAACAGAACAAGCACAGCAAAGCCACCCCTCGGGGTGGCTTTGTCGTGTGATGAAAAGTACTTTTGTCACCCACGCAACGACGCATTCCATCGCCATGAACATTCCTGCGCAATACGACCCCACGACCAAGGAGGACAAATGGTACGCCCATTGGCTTGAGGCGGGTCACTTTCACTCGGTGCCCGACGACCGCGAGCCTTACACCGTGGTCATCCCGCCACCCAACGTGACGGGGGTGTTGCACATGGGGCACATGCTCAACAACACCATCCAGGACGTGCTGGTGCGCCGTGCGCGGATGCAGGGGAAAAACGCCTGTTGGGTGCCAGGCACCGACCACGCGTCGATCGCCACCGAGGCCAAGGTGGTTCGCCGGTTGCGCGACAAAGGCATCAAGAAGTCGGACCTGTCTCGGGAAGCGTTTTTGGAGCATGCGTGGGAGTGGACCCACGAGCACGGGGGCATCATCCTCGAGCAGTTGAAGAAACTTGGTGCGAGTTGCGATTGGAATCGCACGCGGTTCACGATGGACGAAGGCTACTATGAAGGGGTCATCGACACTTTCGTGCAACTTCACGAGCGTGGGTTGATCTACCGAGGCGTGCGCATGGTGAATTGGGATCCTTCTGCGCTGACGGCCTTGAGCGACGAAGAGGTCATCCACACCGAGGAGCACGGCAAGTTGTACTATGTGCGTTACGCCATTGTGGGGGAGGAAGACCGCTGGGTGACGGTGGCGACGACCCGTCCCGAGACCATCATGGGGGACACGGCCATCTGCGTCCACCCGGACGACGAGCGTTACAAGGATCTGGTGGGCAAGAAGGCCGTGGTGCCGGTTGTCAACCGTGAAATCCCCATCATTGCCGATGATTACATCGACATCGAGTTTGGCACCGGGTGTTTGAAGGTGACACCAGCCCACGACGTCAACGACTACGAGCTTGGGCAAAAGCACAACCTCGAGACGATCAACACGATCAACGCCGACGGCACCATGTCTGTGGAGGCAGGCACCTACGAGGGCATGGACCGGTTTGAATGCCGCAAGGCGTTCCCCAAGGAGCTCGAAGGCCTCGGGAATCTGGTGAAGGTGGAGGATTACACCAACAAGGTGGGGCGCAGCGAGCGTACCAACGCCGTGATTGAGCCGCGCTTGAGCCTCCAATGGTTCTTGTCCATGGAGGAGCTCTCCAAGCCAGCCCTGGACGCGGTGATGAACGACACCGTTCAATTCCACCCGCCCAAATTCAAGAACAGCTACCGCCACTGGATGGAGAACGTCAAGGATTGGTGCATCAGCCGCCAATTGTGGTGGGGTCACCAAATCCCTGCGTGGTTCTACGGCGAAGGCGAGGAAGACTATGTGGTGGCCAAGACCGCGGAAGAAGCCCTGGTCAAGGCCCAGGAGAAGTCGGGCCGCCCTGACATGGCGGCCTCCGAGCTGAAGCAGGACGAGGACGTGATGGACACGTGGTTCAGTTCTTGGATTTGGCCCATTCAGGTGTTCGACGGATTGCACAATGAGGAAGAAGTGGCGTACTACTACCCCACGAACGACTTGGTCACCGCGCCTGAAATCATGTTCTTCTGGGTGGCCCGCATGATCATCAGCGGGTACCACTACCGCGGGGAGGCGCCTTTCAAGAACGTATACTACACGGGAATTGTCCGCGACAAGAAGGGCAGGAAGATGTCCAAGAGCTTGGGCAACAGCCCCGACCCCATCGAGCTGATGAAGCAATACGGGGCGGACGGGGTGCGCGTGGGCATGCTGTTGACGTCGCCTGCGGGGAATGACTTGCCGTTTGACGACAAGCTCTGCGAGCAGGGCCGAAACTTCGCCAACAAGATTTGGAACGCCTTCCGGTTGGTGCAAGGCTGGGAGGTCGACGAGGCCAAGCCCCAACCCGCCGCTGCGGCCACAGCCGTGAAATGGATGGATGCGCGGAGCCAACAGGCGATGGAGGAGCTTGACGCGCAATTCGCCAACTTCAAGCTGAGCGAAGCGTTGATGACGACCTACCGCCTGGTGTGGGAGGAATACTGCAGCTGGTACCTCGAGAGCATCAAGCCGCCGTTTGGGTCTCCCATCGACGGGGAGACCAAGCGTGCAACTCTGGCTTTGTTCGAGCGCATGCTGAAGTTGCTCCATCCGTTCATGCCGTTCCTCACAGAAGAGGTGTGGCATTGGACCGGGGAGCGTAAGGGCTTTGAGGACGACCTGTGTGTGGCAGCTTGGCCGGAGCGGGAAGCGTACGATGGCGCGATTCTTTCGGACGTGGAATTGGCGAAGGAAGTCGTCACCGGCATCCGCAACATTCGGAACGACAACGGCATCCCCAACAAGGAGAAGCTTGTGTTGAAGGTCCAGGAGGGCGAGGGATACCCCGCGCACCTGGAGCCGTGGATCGCGCACCTGACCAACCTCGAGGCCATCGAGCACGTGACGGACAAGGTGAAAGGCGCCTTTGGGTTCGTGATTGGAACGCACCGTTTCAGTGTGCCCTTTGGCGAGGGCTTCGATGTGGAGGCGGAGCGCGCGAAAGTCCAAAAGGACCTCGAGTACCAGCAAGGGTTCCTGCGCAGCGTGCGCGGCAAGCTGTCCAACGAGAAGTTTGTGCAAGGGGCCCCCGAAGCGGTGGTCAACAACGAGCGCAAAAAGGAGGCGGACGCCTTGGCGAAAATCGCCGTCCTCGAGGAGAAGCTCGCCGACCTCGCTTGAGGTTGAAATGACCCAGCTGGTGTCGAACACTCCACCCGGCTGGGGTGTTGTGTTCGCATGTTTGGACTTTTCAAGAAGAACCCGCTGGACAAGCTCCAGAAGGAGCATGCGGACCTGCTGGCCCGCGCCCACAAAATGAGCACGGTGGACCGCACCAAGTCGGACGCGTTGGTGGCCGAGGCGGCGAAAGTGGAGGCGCGCATTGTGGAACTCCAAAACCAAGCGTCATGAGGACCGTGGCCGTGGTGGGGGACAGCCGTGGCATCGGTGCGGCGTTGCGCGAGCAATTGCTTGATGCGGGGCACCGGGTGATCGGCGTGTCACGAACAGGGGTGCAACGGGAAGGTGGCGCCCACGAGCGGTACCAAAGTTTGGTGTTCGACGCGGTGGCGCACCCTTGCGATTTGTCCGGATTCACCGAGCAGCTCGACGGGCTGGTGTACTGCCCAGGCACCATCAAGCTGAAGCCGCTTCGAGGATTGAAGAAAGACCAGTTTTTGTCCGACTTCGAAGTCAACGTGATGGGGGCCGTCCAAACGCTTCAGGCGAACCACGGGCTCCTCAAAAAAGGCCAATCCCCTACGGTGGTGTTGTTCAGCACGGTGGCCGTCCAAACCGGCATGGCCTACCACGCCAGCATCGCCGCCTCCAAGGGGGCTGTGGAAGGGTTGACCCGGACGTTGGCCTCCGAGTGGGCCCCAGACATTCGTGTGAACGCGGTGGCGCCTACGTTGACCGACACGAGCCTCGCGGCCTCCTTGCTTGGCAACGACGCCAAACGTGAAGCTGCGGCCGAGCGGCACCCACTCAAGCGCGTCTTGACGGCCGACGAAGTGGCCTCGGCCGCCGCATACCTTCTGAGTCCGCACGCCGCCGGCGTGACTGGCCAAGTGATGCAGGTGGACGCCGGGATGGGGTCGGTGCGATGAGTGGGCGGTCGTTTTGGACGGCCGAGGAGTGGACGGCCTGGCCTTCGCGCAAGCGCGCCCGGACCATCAACAGCCTCAGCGGGTTCAAAAGCGCGAACGTGATCGGTACCGCAGACGCACAAGGCGTCCACAATTTGAGTGTCGTGAGCTCCGTGGTGCACCTCGGGTCGTCCCCCGCCCAAATGGGGGTGGTGTTGCGCCCCCCCGATGCAGACGCCCACACCTACAAGAACATCATGGCCACAGGCCAGTGCACCTTCAACCACGTTGGGGCGGCTTGGTTCCAGCAAGCCCACCAGTGCAGTGCACGGTACCCGGCGGACGTGTCGGAATTCGAGGAAACGGGCCTGACCCCGGCATTCCCCACCCAGGTCGGCGCAGATTGGCAGGCCCCCGCGGTGGGGGAAGCCTCGGTACGCATGGGCATGACCCTGCTGAAAGACGTTGAGCTCCCAAATGCATGCCGCTTCATGGTGATGCAAGTGGAATGGGCCGACGTGCTTTCAGATGTGGTTCGGGGCGACGGGTATGTGGATCTGGAGGCCGCGGACACGGTGGCCATCTCGGGGCTGGACGGTTACCACAAGACCCAATCCCTGGGGCGTTGGTCGTACGCCAAGACTGACCGTGAGGTCTCCGTCCTTGACGACCCTGCCCGCGGTTGGGAAGACGTCTCAAGCTGAGTCATGTCTGCTGGGGTGCATGTCGTGTGGCTCAAGCGTGACCTCCGAACGAGGGACCACGCGCCGTTGGCCCGGGCCATGCAGCAGGCGGCTGCCGACGGCCACCGGGTCGTGGTGCTGCATGTCTTCGAGCCTGGATTGTTGAGCCACCCCACCACATCGTCACGCCATGTCCAATTCCAATGGCAGTGTTTGGAAGACGTGGCAGGCACCTTTGCCCAGGAGGCTTGGCCGGTGTCCTTCGTGCGGTTGCATGCCCCAATGTTGGAGGTCTTGGACCGGTTGCATGCCCAAACCCCCATCCAATCCTTGCACTCGCACGAGGAAACAGGGGTGGCGTGGACCTTCGACCGCGACAAGGCGGTGGCGGCTTGGTGCACGCACAATCGGGTGTCGTGGTTTGAAGAACCTCAGCTCGGGGTGCAGCGCGGACGCACGCACCGACGGGGGTGGGTGAGAGGATGGCACGAGAACATGGCGCGTCCTTTGGCGCATCCAGATCTCAAAGCACTGCAACACATCCAGCCGAGTCAGACGCCTGCGTGGCAGTGGCCCGAGGCTTGGCGGTGCGCTGCGCCGCCTGCGGTCACCCATGCCGACGACCTCGCTGGGGCGGGCCCGTTTCAGCCGGGGGGCGAACGTGCGGGGCACAAGTATTTGGGTTCGTTCCTCGACGAAGGGCGGGTGCACACCTACCAGCGGCACATCAGCAAGCCGGAAGCCAGCCGCACGTCTTGCAGCCGCCTGTCTCCCTATTTGGCGTGGGGCGCGTTGAGTGTTCGGCAAATTTACCAGGCCTTGGAGGCCACGCCGCGCCAGGGAAGGAACCACCATGCGTTCGGGAGCCGGCTCAGGTGGCATTGCCATTTCATTCAAAAGTTTGAAGCCGAGCACGCCCTGGAATGGCGCAACCTGAACCGCGCGTACGACGCCCTGCCCACCGTGCACGATGCAGAGGCGCTTTCCAAGTGGAAGGAGGGCGCCACGGGGGTGCCCTTGGTGGACGCGTGCATGCGTGCCGTGCGAGAAACGGGGTACTTGAATTTTCGCATGCGTGCGATGTTGGTCAGCTTCCTGACCCACCACATGAACCACCGGTGGCAGGACGGCGTGGAGCATTTGGCGCGCTGTTTTTTGGACTTCGAGCCTGGCATTCACTTTCCCCAATTCCAAATGCAAGCTGGCGTCACCGGCATCAACACAGTCCGCATTTACAACCCGGTGAAGCAAGGGGAAGACCATGACCCCGACGGGGCGTTCATCCGGAAATGGGTGCCCGAGTTGGCCCAGGTTCCCAACAATTGCATCCACGCCCCGTGGACGGCCCCGCCGATGGAAGCCGTCATGGCGGGGTGGGGGATGGAGGCTTATCCGGAATCCGTGGTCGATGTGGCCGAGGCGGCCCGGGCAGCCCGTGATCGGATGTGGGCGTTCCGCAAACGTCCGGAAGTCAAGGCGGAAGGACGGAGGATTTTGGCCCGCCACGTGGTTCCACCGGCCGCCCAAACGAAAGGCCGAATGCGCGAACTTTGACCCATGGCCGAGACGACCCTGCTTCACCACGAAATTGTCGGAGACAACCCCGACTTGCCTTGGATGGTCTTCATCCATGGAGCTGGAGGGTCGATCCGCACTTGGAAGTTCCAGACCGACGCCTTCGCGCCGCACTACCGGTTGCTCTTGCTCGATTTGCGCGACCATGGGTTGAGCAAGGACATCCTTCCAGAATTCCCCGCCTACGACTTCGACATCGTGGCGGAAGACATCTTGAAAGTCCTTGACCACCTGGGCATCGAGAAGGCGCACTTTGTCAGCTTGAGCATCGGCAGCGTGATTCTTCAAAAAATCGACATGCTCCGGCCCGAATTGGTCGACCGCATGGTGATGGCGGGGGCCATTTTCGACGGGAGTTGGGTCATGCATTTGTTCGTGCACAGCGCGCGCGTGCTGAACCACATTTTGCCTTTTCAGGCGATTTATTGGATATTCTCGTTCATCGTGTTGCCTCGGAGGAACCACCGCATGAGTCGCTGGATTTTCAGACGACAGAGTCGGCGTTTGACACAGTTGGAGTACTTGAAATGGGTGGAACTGTACAAGCCGTTTTTCAAACTGGTAAAAAACGTCATGTCGCGCCACGTGGCGAAGCCTTCCCTTGTGGTCATGGGCGACCAAGACCACATCTTCTTCAAGGCGGCCAAGCAGTTTGCCGAGGTGCACCGCAACGTGCGTTTAAGCGTGATTGAGAATTGCGGGCACGTGTGCAGCATTGAGGCGCCGGAGCTCTTCAACGAGTTGGTGCTCAAATTCCTGGAAGGGGCGGAGTTTCCGCAACGTGTGACCGCCACACCGGTGCCCATGTCTTGGTCTGAGCTGAAGGCGCTCCAACAACCCAAGGCCTGAGGTGGCTCACAAAAAGCCACATTTGCCAGAGAAGGACTGCGCAACGTGCGGAAGGCCATTTTCGTGGCGCAAAAAGTGGGCCCGCTGTTGGGACGAGGTGAAACATTGCAGCGTGCGCTGCCGTCGGCAAAAGCAGAGAACATGACAGGCGTTGGGGTGTTGGTTTTTCCTCATGTCAGCACTCCCTCCAACCGACGCTTTGGGTTCCGCACACACGGTGCGTCTGATCCTTGGTGACCAACTGAATGCGGCACATCCTTGGTGGTCGGACGTGGACGCGGGTGTGGTCACGGTACTCGTGGAGTGCCGGCAGGAGACGGACTACGCCCGGCATCACGTTCAAAAAGTGCTGGCGTTCTTTCTCGCCATGCGTGGGTTTTCATCGGCCAGGGCCGAGGAGGGACACCGCATGCACCACGTGACCATCGATCAGCCTGACGCGTTGCGTCCCATGCTCGATGTGGTGCACGACGTGATCGCGGCCACCGGGGCCACGCGCTTCGAGCACCAACTTCCGGACGAGTGGCGGCTGGATGATTTGCTGCGCACGGGCACGGCAGATTGGGGCGTTGAAGTGGTGCCTTGCGACACCCACCATTTTTTGACCCAACGCGACGACCTCGCGACCCACTTCAAGGGCAAGAAGCAGTACTTGATGGAGTCGTTTTACCGGATGATGCGGAAGCGTCACGCCGTGTTGCTCGACGGCGCCGGACAGCCAGAAGGGGGAAAGTGGAACTACGACGCCAACAACCGGAAGAAGCTGCCCAAGGGCCATGTGCCGCCTCAGCCCAAGCTTTGGCCCCGTGACGTGGCGGGTTTGGTTGCCCAGCTCGAGGAAGCCGGGGTCCAAACCGTGGGCCGCGTGGACCCGACCGCCTTCGGATGGCCGGTGACCCGGGAGGAGAGTGTGGAGTTGTTGGGGGTGTTTGTGGACGAGTTGCTTCCGCTGTTTGGCGACTTTCAGGACGCGCTTTCAGAGGACAGCTGGACGGTGTACCACAGCCGCTTGAGCTTCGCGATGAACGTCAAAATGCTGTCGCCGCGCGAAGTCATCGAGGCGGTGGAACGCAAGTGGCGGGAGGCGCCGTCCCATGCGAGCATCGAGCAAGTGGAAGGCTTCATCCGTCAAATCCTCGGGTGGCGAGAGTACATGCGGGGCGTCTATTGGGCCCACATGCCCGAATACGCGAAGACGAATTTCTTCGAGCACGACCGTGCGCTGCCGGGGTGGTTTTGGACGGGGGAGACCGGCATGCGCTGCTTGCAGCACGCCATCACCCAAACCCTGGACCACGCCTACGCCCACCACATTCAGCGCCTCATGGTGACAGGAAACTTCGCCTTGTTGGCTGGGATCGACCCCGACGAAGTCGACGGATGGTATTTGGGGGTGTACATCGACGCCATCGAGTGGGTGGAGATGACCAACACGCGGGGCATGAGTCAGTTCGCCGATGGCGGCATTGTGGGCACCAAGCCCTACGTGTCTTCCGCCAACTACATGCACAAAATGGGTCCCCACTGCGCGGCGTGTCGGTACAGCCGCCAGGGCAAGACCGAGGACGACGCCTGCCCCTTCAACAGCCTGTACTGGCACTTCCATGCACGGAACCGACACCTGCTGGAGAAAAACCCACGCATTGGCATGGTCTACCGGACCTGGGACAAGTTGGACCCTGCCAAGCAACAAGCCCTTCTCGATCGCGGGGATGCGGTCCTTCACAACCTCGAACATCTTTGACATGGCCACCCTTCATTGGTTCCGAAACGACCTCCGCCTTGACGACAACCCCGCTTTACAGGAAGCGCTCCAAGGGGGAGACGTGGCACTTGCCTACGTGATTGACCCTGCCTTCTGGAAGGAAGATCGTTGGGGCCATTGCAAAACCGGGCCCTTCCGCACCCGATTCTTGTGGGAGAGTGTGGCTGATTTGCAACGCGCCATTGAAGACGTGGGCGGCTGCTTGCACATCTTGGAAGGCGCACCGCATGAGGTGCTCCCGGCCTTGATGTCCGACTTGGGGTGCAAGGTCTTGACCGCGCAGGCGGAGCACACCCCGGAAGAGCTTGAAGCTGAGTTGGCGGTGGAGCGCGCTGTGGTGGCGTTGGGCGGACATTGTCGCTGGGTGGAAGGCCTCACGTTGTACCACCCGGAGGACATTCCCATGTCCCTGGAGGCGCTGCCCGACATCTTCACCCAATTCCGGAAAAAGGTGGAGAAAGGAAGCGATGTCCGAGTGCCGCATCCGGCGCCGCAATCCATGACATGTTTGGAGGCGGACGACCTGGGCGAGTTGCCAGAACTGGCGTCTTTCCTCAAGCGCCATGGCATGGCCTTGCCGGTGGACGACGCGCGCGCCGTGTTGCCTTTCCGCGGGGGCGCAAGCGAGGCCCGCGCCAGGCTCAAGCATTACTTCTGGGATACAGAAAAATTGGCCGTGTACAAGAAGACCCGCAACGGGTTGGTGGGGGCAGACTACAGCAGCAAGTTCAGCCCATGGTTGGCCAACGGATGCATCAGCCCACGTCGGATCGCCAGCGAGGTGACCCGTTTCGAGGACACTGTGGAAGCCAACGACAGCACGTACTGGTTGGTCTTCGAGTTGATTTGGCGCGATTACTTCCGCTTCGTGGCCATGAAATACGGGGCCAAAATTTTTCACAAGAAGGCCCTCAAGCCGGACAGCCCCAACCGCGGCACCCAACGACACGCCTTCGAAGCGTGGAAGGAGGGGCGCACGAAAGACCCTTTTGTGAATGCCAACATGCGGGAATTGACCCGCACTGGATTCATGAGTAACCGAGGCCGCCAGAACGTGGCGTCGTACCTCGTCCACGATTTGGGCATCGACTGGCGACTGGGGGCGTCGTGGTTCGAGCACCTTCTCTTGGACCACGACCCTGCGAGCAACACCGGCAATTGGATTTACGTGGCGGGCGTGGGCAACGACCCCCGTCCCAACCGGAAATTCAACACCCGACGTCAGGCGGAGATGTACGACGGCGACGGCAAATTCCAAACCCTCTGGAGCGGAGATGCTTTGGAACTTGACGTACGCTGACCCGGACCGCTGGGCCGAGGTCTATGCCATTTCTGGGAAGCCGCTTCCGTGGTGGAAGAAGTCGGGCAGTCCCCGGCTGCGCTTGCTCGACGGCTCTGCCGAGGTGCAAACCCTCGTGGGTGAAACCGCCGACGTCAAGTGGGCCAACCTGCAGCGCACCCGATCGGGCGCCATTTTGTATTTCCGGGTTCGTTTGGAGGTTTATGGCGTGCCTTGGAACCGAGGGGACATTCAGGTGACATGGACAGCGCGTGACGACGATGAAATGTTGTTGCACTTGTGTTCCAAGAACCAAAACTTGACGCTCGCATTCTCTCCAGGGCAACTCAAGGCTGTGCAAGCCTTTGTGCGCGACGCATTTGGGCCAATGTGATCTCAAACCGTGTCCAATGGACACGTGCAATTTATTGATTGCGTGTATATTGCCTGTCTGAAAGATTTATAAGATGAGCAAGACACGCACCCTGAATGAACTCCGCCAAACACGCGACGCTGTGTACACCCCACCGATGTCTCACCAAGAAAAGATGGCCCAGCGGTTGGTGGATGACATCTACGTGATCATGGACGAGGACGGAAATCCTGCCGTGGCGTGCGACGACGTGACTTGCTTGATTCAGGCCCGTCCGGAGTGGTCAGCCCAGGAGCTGACCAGGCACTTTGGCCAGCACGCCGAGCCCTTTCTGGCTGCGAACGGGGAGAAGGTGCACCACGTGCGTCGTAAGAAGCAGCGCGTCTAAGTGACGTCGCACCTCAGCAACAAAAAAGCCCCGACTCCTGCGAGCCGGGGCTTTTGCATCCTGAGGAATCAGGATCAGTGGCTGGCGAGGTAGGCGGCCACGCCGTCGTTGGTGGCGCTCATGGCGTCCTTGCCTTTCTCCCAGTTGGCGGGGCAAACTTCACCGTTGGTCTCGTTGTGGATCCACGCGTCCAACACGCGGATGGCTTCGTCCACGTTTCGTCCGATGGGGAAGAAGTTCACGAGCTGGTGACGCACGATGCCTTCCTTGTCGATGAGGAACAAACCGCGGTACGCGATCATTTCGCCCTCGGCCGTCAAGTTGCCTTCTTCGTCGTAGTCGTACTCCCCGGCCAACACGTCGTAGTTGGTGGAGATGGTTTTGTTGGTGTCCGCGACGAGGGGGTACGTCACACCTTCGATGCCGCCTTGGTCCTTGGCCACGCGGAGGTAGGCTTGGTGGGTCTCGGCGGTGTCTGTGGACACGCCCACCACGGCGCAGTTGCGCGCGTCAAATTCACCGAGCTTCTCTTGGAAGGCGTGAATTTCAGTGGGGCACACGAAGGTGAAGTCCTTGGGGTAGAAGAACAAGATGACGTACTTGTTGCCGAGGTACTGGTCAAGCGAGAAGCCGTCGACAATGTCCTTTCCATTGACAACTGCGGTTTCGCTGAAGTGGGGGGCCTTGCGGCCGACGAGAACTGCCATGGTTCTTGAGAATTTGGGTTTGAATGATGTGAGGCAAAGGTAACAACGGCCCCCAGTGGGAGTTCAGCGAATCTGTGCCAAGAATTGTCACGGAAGTCACATTTCAGCGCCGCATCTTTGTGTCATGAAGAAGGGGGGCGACACCGACCGATACATCAACCGAGAGCTCAGTTGGCTGTCCTTCAACCACCGCGTGCTTCAAGAGGCGCAGTCCGCGGACAATCCGCTGGTGGAACGCATGCGCTTCCTGGGCATTTTCTCCAACAACCTGGACGAGTTCTACCGGGTGCGTGTGGCGTATTTGCAGCGGATGGCGTCTGTGGATGCCAAGGCGAAGACGACGTTGGGTTTTCCGGTCGTGGACACGTTGAAGCAAATTGAAGCCCAAATCACCCGACTTCAAAGCGAATTTGACGACACCTTCGTCGCCCTTCAACAGGAGTTGAGGCGCGAGGGCATCGCCATGGTGGACGAGGCCCAACTGGCTCCAGAAGATGCGGAATTTGTGGACGATTACTTCCGCCGAACGGTCCGTCCTTCCCTTGTGCCCATCATGTTGGGACGGGGGGGGGAAATGCCTGAATTGGTCGACGGGGAGGGGTACTTGGCCATTCGCCTCACCACGGCGGAGGGCAAGAAGAAATTGGCCCTGATCCAATTGCCGAGTCACTTGCCTAGGTTCTTGACGTTGCCCAACGACGAAGGCTTGAAGCGCGTGATGTTCCTGGACGACGTCATCCGCGAGGCTTTGCCCAGGATTTTCAAGTTGTTCGAGGCGGTGCACATTGAAGCGTTTGCCATCAAGGCGACGCGGGACGCGGCCATCGACATGGACGACGACCTGACACGATCTGTGATGGCCAAGATGGAGCGCGGACTCAAGCGGCGGAGCTCCGGCGAGGTCGTCCGCTTCTTGTACGACCGGCAGATGCCGAAGGACATGCTCCAGGCCTTGCTCCGCAAGCTGGAATTGCAGTCGGAAGCGAGCGTCATTCCAGGCAAACGTTACCACAACCGTAGGGACTTGATGGGGTTCCCCGACTTTGGCCGGTCCGAATTGGTGCACCCTGCCCAGAAGCCCTTGACCCATCCACGCTTGAAGGCCGCCACAAGCGTGATGAATGCCATTGACGAGGGCGACATCCTGTTGCACTATCCGTACCACAAGTTTGTGCATGTCGTGGACTTGTTGCGGGAGGCCGCCATCGATCCGAGCGTCCGAACCATCCAGATCAACCTGTACCGCGTGGCCAAGAACAGCTTGGTGATCAACGCGTTGGTGAACGCCGCCCGGAACGGAAAGCACGTGGAGGTCGTGGTGGAATTGGCGGCGCGCTTCGACGAAAAGCAGAACATCCGCATCAGCAACATGCTGAAAGAGGCTGGGGTGGTGGTGCGTTTTGGGATTCCCAAGTTGAAGGTGCACGCCAAGCTGATTCTCATCACCCGGAAACACCAAGGCCGCGTTCGACGTTACGCCCACATCGGCACAGGCAATTTCCACGAGAAGACGGCCGGGGTGTACGAGGACTTGAGCTTGCTGACCGCGCACTCGGACCTCACGAAAGAGGTGGCCAAGATTTTCGACTTCTTTGAAAGCAGCTTCGAGCGCAAGCAGTACAAGCTGTTGTTCGTGAGCCCCTTCACGAATCGACGGCGGTTCATGAACCTCATCAACGAAGAGATGAAGCAGGCGAAGGCAGGGAAGGAGGCGTGGATCCGACTCAAGTTGAACAACCTGGTGGACACCGGAATGATCGACAAATTGTACAGGGCGTCGGCGGCCGGCGTCCGCATCCAACTCGTGGTGCGGGGCATTTGCGCGCTCAAGGCGGGTGTGCCAGGTCTCAGCGACAACATTGAAGTGAGGTCGGTCGTGGGGCGCTACTTGGAACACAGCAGGTTTGCCGTGTTTGCGGGTGGCGGCGACACGCAGGTGTACCTCAGCAGCGCCGATTGGATGACCAGGAACTTGGACCGCCGGGTGGAAGTCACCACGCCTGTGTTGGACCCAGGGCTGAAGGCCCAGATCGTGGATTTGTTTGACCACCTCTGGCGCGACAACCAAAAGGCCAGGCGCGTGACCGGAAACGGCGACAACCTTCCTGCCGACGAGGTCTTGGGTGAACCCTTTTTGGCCCAAGAGCGTCTGTATGTGTACCATGCCGACCAAGGATGAAGTGCGCCGCCATTGACATCGGATCCAACGCAGTGAGGCTGCTGGTCTCCCGCGTGGAGGAGGTGGATGGCCGTCCACAAGCCCAAAAACTGGCCTACTACCGCGTCCCCATTCGACTCGGCGCCGACGTCTTCAGCACAGGTGCTGTGTCGGACAAGCGCATGGCTGAGCTGACCAAAGCCATGAAGGCGTTTTGGCATTTGATGGATGTGCACGGCATCCATTGGTTCAGGGCATGCGCCACCAGCGCCATGCGTGAGGCGACCAACGCGAAGGCGGTGTTGAAGTACGTGAAGAAGCGGGCCAACGTGAACATCGAAATCATCTCCGGGGACGAAGAGGCGGATTTGATCTTCTCCAACTTCAATGCGGCCGATTTCGACCAGGACAAGGACTACCTGTACATCGACGTGGGGGGAGGCAGCACGGAATTGACCTTGATCCGTCACGGCAAACGCATCAAGGGAAAGAGCTTTCAACTGGGCACGGTCCGTGCCTTGCAGAACCAAATCCCCGACGGCGAATGGGACGCGGTGAACGCGTACATCGGAGAAATCTCTGAACCCGGACGCCCCCTGTACGCCATCGGGACCGGGGGCAACGCCAACCGGCTGCAACGTCTTGCATTGCTCCCGAGGCAGGACGCGGTGTCGCTGAAAAAACTCCTGAAGCTGTCGGACGCGCTGGCTTCAGCCAGCCTCAAGGAGCGGATGTCACGGTTTCACTTGAAGCCCGACAGGGCGGAGGTCATTGTGCCGGCCGCGGACATCTACACCCGGGTCATGCAATTGGCCCAAGCGACCCACATGCACGTGCCCAAGGTGGGGCTCAGCGACGGCATGGTTTTGGCCGTCTACAAAGCGTGGAAGGCCTCCGAAAAGGGGTGACCCTTCCAGAGACCTTCCAACAAGTTGTTTGGGCGTGAGCCCCTGCCTCAGAGGTTCTTGGCCAAGAAGGCGTCGACTTCGTACACGCGCTTGGGCTTCAACACAATCTTGCCTTCGCTGTCCAGCAAGAAGTACGTCGGTGTGGCCGTGATCTTGTAATCCTTCACAATGGGCGAGTCCCAGCCTTGCAACTGGCTCACGTTGGGGTAGCCCATGCCACGCTGTTCAATTACGCCGACCCACGTGGACCGCGCCTGGTCCAGGCTCACACCAATGGCCTCGAAGCCCTGGCTCTTGTACTTCGCATGAACGGGAATCAACACTGGGATTTCCTGCTCACACTTGTGGCACCATGAGGCCCAAAACATGACCAGTGTGTACTTGTTGGCCTTGGCCGTTTCCATGAGGTTCAAGGAGCCGCCGTCCCACTTGTCCATGGTGAAGTTGGGTGGGGTCTTGCCCACTTGCAGGTTGATGATGCCCTGCGCCCGTTGGCGAATGACGTCGCTCAGGTCCGCACCGCAATCTTCGTCGTAGATGTAGTTGTCGAGGATGTACTGGCAAATGTGCTCCTTGCCGGTGTTGTAGAATCCTTCGAGCATGGAGTACAATGCGCTCTCGAGGGTGACGGGATTGGGCTCGAAGTGCGCCTTCACCAAATCGATGCACGCCAAGAACCCGGGGTCGTTGCCCTTGCTGTACGCCACCATGAATCCTTGGATGCGGTCGCTGATGGCCATGCTGCGCACCAAGCTGTTGTCCATGGGGTCCATGTCGTCGAAGTAATTGCCTTGCGACTTGGGGTACTTGGGGTTGCGCCAGCCCAAGAACTTGGCGAGGTAGGTGTCTGGATATTGGCCCATCAACTCGTGCTGCTTGGCCACCAACTCCATTTCCTTGTCCTCGATTTGCTTCTCCACCTGAGCACGGAAAGGGCTGTCCTTTAGTTGCTTTCGGAGCGAACGGATTTGATTGTTGTTGACGCGGGAGAAATTCTGGTACGTGAACCACGCTTCGTTCTCTTGGCTTCCTTCCGCCGTCTTGCTGCTGGTCAATTGCTTGGAGCGGAACTTCAAATTGACCTGCGGCTCGTCGGGGTTCATCACGAATTGACAATTGTTCTTGGCGTTGTCGGTGGCCAATTGGTAGAATCCGCGGTGCACCTCCACCAGACCAAAGTCAAAGGCTTGGTTCTGCACTTTGGTGCTGTCCATCAGGGTCAAGTTGCGGCCCTCGGTTTCATAGAGGAACAAAACCGTGCCGTTGGCTGCAGGCACCGACCCTTGCAAGCGCACCTTGCCTGTTTTGTCCCCGCGGTTCGCGTCGGTCACACCGTCTTTCCATTTGGCAGAGACGGTGACGTCGGGCTGTTGAGTGGCGGCTGGCGCACTGGCTTGCGCCGTGTTGGTCGCGGGCTTTGAGGTTGCAGAAGAAGAGGTTCCTTCAGAGGCGTTTCCGCATCCGACCGCGAGTGACGCGGCCATGCAAAGTGTCCAAATCATGGGATGTTTCATTGGTTGAAAATCAGCTTGCACGAATGTAACGCCGTTTGACGCATGGAAAGCCCTTGAGGTTCCAGGTTGTCACGTAACTTGTGTGAATGGAGCGGTCTAAAGCCTTCACCCTGCTCGGGCTGTCCGAGAACGCCACCTCCGATGACATCACGGACGCCTTGGATCAAGCCGTGTTCAAGGTCCGTGACCAGTTTCTGAGGGGGGCGGTGATTCCCAAACTCGCAGCCAGCCGCGTGGAGCGGTGCGTGTTGTTGAGTGACGTGGCTCAAACGCTGGGGGTCGTGGCTTTGGGGGCGCCTGTGACAGTTCCACAAACATTGCCGCTTGGTGACACGTTGGAAGGCGTGGTGCGCGGCCATGTGGAAAACGTACGCCGGTGCCGGACAGCGATGGCAGCCACCCTCGATCCGGACAGCGTGGCCCAGCTTGGCCACATGATGGCCAACCTTCAATCGGAGTACATGAAGGCGTTTCTCAAACACACCGAGTCCCTGGTGGAAGGCGACCAGCATGCTTCGGTTCCGGCGCGTGAGGAGGCCGATTGGATGGCCCTGCTTGCCGCGATTCACGCGCATGAAGAAGGCCCCGGAGGTGGGGCCTTGTTTCAAGAATTGGTCCTGCGGGAGCGCGCCCGCATGCGCGCCATGGTCAGCTCCACTGCGCCAGCGCAGCATTGAATGTGGAGGATGGCCGCATGACGGCCTCGCATTTTGTGGGGTTGGGTCGGTAGTACCCCCCCAACTCCACAGCCTGTCCTTGCACTGCGATGAGCTCTTCGACGATGTTGGACTCCTCCGTACGGAGTGTCTCCGCCAACGGTGTGAACTCCTCAGCCAGGGCAGCGTCTTCCGATTGGGCGGCCAACGCTTCAGCCCAGAACAAGCACAAGTAGAAGTGTGATCCGCGGTTGTCGATGCCACCCAAGCGACGCGTCGGACTTTTGTCTTCGTCCAAGAATCGCGTGGTTGCGTCGTCCAGGCACTTCGCCATCAAGGCTGCACGTGCGTTGCCGCTTGACGTGGCTATGTGCTCCAGGCTGGGCGCCAAAGCCATGAATTCGCCCAAGCTGTCCCAGCGGAGGTAGTTGTCTTCCACGAGCTGTTCGACGTGCTTCGGAGCAGACCCTCCAGCTCCGGTTTCAAACAACCCACCGCCATTCATCAGGGGCACGATGCTCAACATTTTGGCTGAAGTGCCGACTTCGAGGATGGGAAACAAATCGGTGAGGTAGTCCCGCAGCACGTTGCCCGTGACGGAGATGGTGTTCTCGCCGCGCGCGATGCGTTCCAGGGAGAATTGGGTGGCGTCGGCCGGCGACAACACCCGCAGGTCGAGTCCATCGGTGTCGTGGTGAGGCAAGTACGCCTCCACCTTGGCGATGAGTTGGGCGTCGTGGGCGCGGTTGGCGTCGAGCCAGAACACCGCAGGATCGCCGGTGGCACGTGCACGGGACACCGCAAGTTTCACCCAGTCTTGGATGGGCGCGTCCTTGACCTGGCACATGCGGAACACGTCGCCCGCTTGCACGCTTTGGGACATGAGCACCTGGCCAGTGGCGTCGGTCACTTCCACCGTGCCGGCATGGGCAATCTGGAAGGTTTTGTCGTGAGAACCGTATTCCTCCGCCTTTTGGGCCATCAACCCGACGTTGGGCACCGTGCCCATGACCGCAGGGTCGAGGGCGCCGTGGCGCTTGCAGAAATCGATGGTCGCCTGGTACACCCCGGCGTACGAGCGGTCGGGGATGATGGCCACCGCGTCTTGGGTTTCGCCTTGGGCGTTCCACATCTTGCCGCCTTCACGGATCATGGCCGGCATGGAGGCGTCGATGATCACGTCGGAAGGCACATGCAAGTTGGTGATGCCTTTGTCGGAATTGACCATGGCCAAAGGCGGACGCGACGCAAGCGTCTCGGCTAAGGTGGCTTCAATCGCGGTCCGGTCCGCCTCAGGCATGCCGGGCAACTTGGCCACCAAATCTCCAAGGCCGTTGTTGAAGTTCACCCCAGCGGCCTCCAAGGCGGCGCCATGTTGGTCGAGCACAGGCTTGAAAAAGTTGCGCACGGCGGCCCCAAACAAAATGGGGTCGGACACCTTCATCATGGTGGCCTTCATGTGCAACGAGTACAGCGCGTCGTCGGCCTGGATGCGGTCGATCTCGTCGGTCAAGAACGCTTCAAGTTTGGCCATGGACATGGCGGCGCAATCGACGATTTCTCCTTCCTGCAGCGCCAGGCCTCCTTTCAAGACCGTCCGGGTGCCGTCTTCGGCGACGTGCACGATGTCGGCTGTCGTGGCGGCAGGCAGGGTGACGCTTTGTTCTGAACCAAAGAAATCGCCCTCCGACATGCTGGCCACGCGGGCCTTGCTGTCCGACGCCCAGGCGCCCATGCGGTGAGGATGCTTCTTGGCGTACGCTTTGACGGCTTTGGGGGCACGGCGGTCGCTGTTGCCCTCCCGCAGCACGGGGTTCACGGCAGAGCCTTTCACCTTGTCGTAGCGCGCTTTGACGTCCTTCTCTTCGGCAGTGCTCGCGTTGTCGGGGTAGTCCGGCAAGGCGTATCCCAAGGCTTGGAGCTCGGCGATGGCCGACTTCAGCTGCGGAATGGAGGCGCTGATGTTGGGGAGCTTGACGATGTTTGCCTCGGGCGTCTTGGCCAATTGGCCGAGCTCGGCGAGGGCGTCGTGAGTCTTTTGGTCTTCAGGGAGCACATCTGAGAACACGGCCAAAATCCGGCCGCTCAACGAGATGTCACGGGTCTCCACTTCCACGCCCGCCTTGCCGGCGAAGGCTTGGACGATGGGGAGAAAGCTGTAAGTCGCCAACGCGGGCGCCTCGTCCGTAAGGGTGTACAGAATTTTTGACATGCGGCGGCAAATGTCGGAAATCCGAGCCGTCCATGCCAGTTCAGCCTTGAACTCCCTCCAGGACCTTCTCCATCCAAGCGCATGGCAAGTCCTTGTCCCGTCCCGCAAGGCGGTGTTCCAGCACGTGGTGTCCGTGGCGCAGAAGCAAGGGGAGGAGGTGCAAACTGGCTTGGGTTTGGAGCCGGACCATGCCTTGATTACGCGCCTCGCGCTCCACAACTTGGAGGAGGCTGAGGCCCACCCCCTGACGTTGGCATGTGGGCGCCACGTAAAGGTGATCGAGCCACGCCGTTGCCCCTGTTTGCGCAACCCAGCTCGCCACACCCACCAAGGTTCCTCGGACGTCGCGCGCCGCGACGGTGTGTTGGTCCACCAGCCTTCGCGTCCAATCGGCGCGGTCGATGTCGGCCCACTTGGCGCGTTGGGTGGGCGTGTATTGGCTGTCGGGGCCTTCCAGGATGCTCTGAAGGCAGAGGTCGACGGCGCGATCTGCCTCGTGGCGGTTCAAGGGTCCCAGGTTGACCTCATTCACGGCCCAGGGCGACGATGGGGTCCAAGCGCGCCGCCAACCGTGCAGGGTAGTAACCTGAGACCAAGCTTGTCAGCAAACACAACACGACGCCCACGGTGACCCATCCCCACGGCACGACAAATGGCGTCTCGAAGTACCCGGCAATGAGGTTGCCGGTCAGCAAGCCAAGGGCGATGCCCAGGATTCCGCCCAATTGCCCGATGACCATGACTTCCACCAAAAACTGGGTGCGGATGGCCGCGCTTGAGGCGCCGAGGCTTTTGCGCGTGCCGATTTCGCGGGTGCGTTCGCTGACGGACACGAGCATGATGTTCATCAAGCCGATGCCTGCGCCAAACAGCGTGATGAGCCCGATGAACACCGCGGCCAGCGTGATGCCGTCCGTGGCCTCCAGCAACGTGTCGACGAGCTGGTTGCTTTGCCGCACCCTGAACGAGTTGGGTTCCCCGGGCGCGTCCCCGCGCACCACGCGCATGAGTCCGGTGGCCACGTCCACCGCGGCAGGCATGTCCTCGGCCTTCTCCACGGTGCAAGTGAGGTTGTAACTCCGCCCTTCGTCAGAATATTGGCGCCGCACGCAGGGGATGGGCATCAGGATTTGGTTGTCTTGGGACATGCCAAACGACGTCCCCCGAGCCTCCAACACCCCAATGACGTTGTAGCGTTGCGCGCCCACCAACACGTGTTGGTTCACGGGGTCCTCCCACGCCTCGAAAAGCCGAGACACGATGGACTGGCCGACCATGACCACCGAGGCGCCCGTGGTGATTTCGTGGTCCGTGAAGTTTCGGCCCTTCGCGACGCCCAAGCCGCTGACGCCCAAGTAGAGGTCGTCCACGCCTTGGACGCTCACATTGGGGTCGGTGCGTTCGCTGCCTCGGGTGACGGTGGCCATGCCGGTGCCGTAGACCGAGGTGGCGACATCAAAAGACCCGCTGGCCTCCTCCTTGAATTGCACGGCCTCCCTGAAGTCGATGGGGCTGCTGGGCAAGATGCGTTTGCCACCGAACATGCCGCCACTGCGCATTTGGTCGATGGAGAAACTTTGGGTGCCCAGCGCCGAAAATTCTTGACGCACGTTGGCCTTGAGGGATTCCGTGGCGGTGACCATGGCGATGAGGGCCATGATGCCGATGCCAATGATGCCCACCGTCAACGAGGTGCGCAGGACTTGCCCCCGAATGGAGCGCAATGCCACGTGCACCATGTCCCGCCACAACGTCGAGTTCGAAGCCATGGCGTCAAGTTACTTCACGAAAGAAGCCCTGGCAGGTCAGTACGACAACAGGTGGCCAGGTCCAGCGCTCATCTTCTTCAGAGGCGGCGCAAACTTGGTCAGTGCGATGCCGTCCACAGCCGATTCGTACTCCTCCATGGTCGGCGTCCGGCCCAAGATGGCGGAGAGGACCACCACAGGCGTGGAGGCCAAGAGGGACTCGCCCTTCTTGCGCTCGGAGTCTTTCACCACGCGGCCTTGGAACAAGCGCGTGGACGTCGCCAACACGGTGTCGCCCTTGGCCGCCTTTTCCTGGTTGCCCATGCAGAGGTTGCAACCGGGGCGTTCCAAGTACATCATGTTGTCGTATTCGGTGCGCGCCGCAGTTTTCGGGGCGTCGTCGTCGAATTCGAATCCGGAGTACTTCTGGAGCACGTCCCAATCGCCTTCTTCCTTGAGCTCGTCGATGATGTTGTAGGTCGGGGCCGTCACCACCAGAGGGGCCTTGAACGTCACGTCGCCTTGCTGCTTTTCAAGGTTCTTCAGCATGTGCGCGACGATCTTCAAATCGCCCTTGTGCACCATGCAAGAGCCCACAAACCCGAGGTCGACCTCCTTTTCACCCCCGTAGAACGAGAGCGGGCGGATGGTGTCGTGGGTGTAGCGCTTGGAGACGTCTTCGTTGTGGACGTCGGGGTCCGCAATCATGGGCTGGCTGATGATGTCCAAGTCCACCTCAAATTCCGCGTGATATTTCGCGTTGTCGTCGGGCATGAGGGGAGGCTTCTTGCCAGAACGGATTTCCTCTATGCGCTTGTTCGCGCGGTCGATCAGGCCTTGAAGAACTCGCGGCGCGTTGTCCATGCCCTTGTCGATCATGATTTGGATGCGGCCTTTCGCAATCTCCAACGACTCGATCAACGTCTCAGGCTCGGAGATGCAGATCGACGCCTTGGCCTTCATTTCTGCGGTCCAGTCTGTAAACGTGAAGGCCTGGTCTGACGGCAAGGTGCCAATGTGGACCTCGATCACACGGCCTTGGAACACATTCTCGCCGCCGAAATGCTGGAGCATTTGGGCTTGGGTGGCGTGCACGACGTCGCGGAAGTCCATGTGCTCCTTCATCTCCCCTTTGAATGTCACCTTGACCGATTCGGGAATCGGCATCGACGCTTCGCCGGTGGCCAAGGCCAACGCCACCGTGCCGGAGTCTGCGCCAAATGCCACGCCCTTGGACATGCGCGTGTGCGAGTCGCCGCCGATGATGATCGCCCAGTCGTCCACCGTCAAGTCGTTCAAGACCTTGTGGATGACGTCGGTCATGGCGTGGTACCCTCCCTTGGGGTCTCGGCCGGTGATGAGCCCGAAGTCGTTCATGAAACGCATCAACCGCGGTATGTTTTCCTGGGCTTTCAAATCCCAAACCGACGCCGTGTGGCAACCAGATTGGTAGGCCCCGTCCACGATGGGGGAGATGGTCGTGGCGGCCATCATTTCCAACTCTTGGGAAGTCATCAACCCTGTGGTGTCCTGAGAACCGACAATGTTGACTTCAGCCCGCACGTACGAGCCGGCGTGGAGCGGCTGGCCAGAAGTGCCCACCGCGTTCTTGTTGAAGATCTTCTCCACGGCGGTGAAGCCTTGGCCTTCGTGGCTGATTTCCTTGGACGTGGCGAACACAGGCGGCACGTCGATGCCGAGCACTTTCGCTGCGAAGGTTTGGAGCTTCTTGCCAAACACAATCGCGTACGACCCGCCTGCACGCATGAATTCCATTTTCTGCGGCGTGAGCGAGGACGAAATGTCGATCAGCTCTTCGCCGTCCTTGTAGAGCTTCTTGGTCTTGGTGTTGATGGTCAACACCGTGCCGGTCTCCACAGAGTAGGCCTGCTCCAAGACGGGTTCCCCCTCGGCGTCCATGACGACGTTTCCGTCGGCGTCGGTCTTTTTGACCCAGTTCTTCAAGTCCACCCCAATGCCGCCAGTCACGCCCACAGTGGTCAAGAAAATGGGGGAGATGCCGTTGGTGCCGGCCACCACAGGGGCGATGTTGATGAAGGGCACGTACGGGCTGGCCTGTTTGCCGATCCACAGGGCAACGTTGTTCACCCCAGACATCCGAGACGATCCCACACCCATGGTGCCTTTCTCGGCCACAAGCATGACGCGCTTGCCTGGGTGTTGCTTCTGAAGTTCCAGCAATTCTTGCTGGCGCTCGCTGTCGTGCTCGAACATCGACTTGCCGTGCAACTCGCGGTCGGAACGAGAGTGCGCGTCGGACCCCGGAGACAACAAGTCGGTGGAGATGTCGCCTACCCCGGCGATGTAGGTCACCACGTCGATGGTTTCCTCGACGTCGGGCAGCTTGGTGAAGAACTCCGCCTGGGCGTAGCTCTCGATGATGCTCGTGGCCACGGCGTTGCCCGCCTTGTGGGCCGCTTCGAGCCGCTCCGTGTCCGCTTCGTAGAGGAACACCTGCGTTTTCAGGACGTCGCCAGCTTCCGCCGCGATGTCGGCATCTTCTCCCAGGGCCAAATCCAACAGCACCTCCACGGAAGGCCCCCCCTTCATGTGCGAGAGCTGCTCGAACGCTTCAGCGCGGGTGATTTCCGCCACTTCCACATCCCCGAGCACGATGGCTTTCAAGAATTGGGCCTTGACGCCTGCCGCGCTGGTGGTGCCGGGCAGGACGTTGTATGTGAAGAAATGAAGCGACGCCTCCCGATCGGGGTGGCTCGGGTCCTTGATTTGGTCAATGACCTCGGACAACAACGCCGCGTCGTCGATGGGTTTGGCGTGGAGGCCTTCGCCCTTTCTGTCTTCAATCTCTTGGAGATATGCTGAATACAAGCTCATCGTAAAGTCGGTTTTCGGAGAGCGAAAGTACGAAAAGCCAAACACACCTCGAGGGACCCCAAGCGCTGTCCAGGCTTCAGATTTCGCGAACTTTGAAGGGTGAAAATTCCTGGGGTGATTCGATGGGACGTGCCCGGCGTCGAGATGTGGTTGCTGCCTGCCAAAGCGGTGTGGTGGCCTGCCGAGTCGATGCTCGTGGTCAGTGACCTGCATTTGGCCAAGGCGGAGCACTTTCGTTCCCAGGGACTTGCGGTGCCTCCGACTGTCGATTTCCAAACGCTGTCTTTGTTGACCTCGGCCTTGAGAGCATGCCGACCCAAGACGCTGGTGCTGCTTGGGGATTTGTTTCACTCGTCGCCCAACCGAGCGTGGGAAGACTTTGAGGCATGGCTCCAAGACGAGAAAGCGGCCGGGTTGGACGCAGGCATCTTGGTGCGTGGCAACCACGACCGGGCCCACGATGTCGTCTACGAAGCGATGGGCCTGGAGGTGGTGGACCTGTGGGAAAAGCAAGGTGTTGTACTCACGCACGAGCCCGACGACGAGATTCCCAAGGGCACCCGGATTCACTTGTGCGGCCACGTCCATCCCGCCGCCGTGATGCGTGGTGTGGGACGACAGTCCGAGCGGGTGCCGTGCTACGCCCAGTCGTCGACGGGGTGCGAAGCGGGGTACAGGTTGACGCTGCCGGCGTTTGGGGCTTTCACCGGCATGCACGCCGTGGAGCCGAAACGCGGGGAAGAAGTGTACTTGGTCACCGAACGCGAGGTCATCGGCCCTGTGAGGTCGATGCCTTCTCGAAAAGGATTCAGTCGACGAGGTCGAAGGTGAGGGTTCCTGTCACCGGCAGGACCGTGTTGCCCTGACGCGCACTCAACTCGTTGATGGTCATGGTGTGCATGTCCGCACCGACCATCACGTTCACGCTCGCCCCATCCATGGTCCACGGGGTCGTGGAATTCGGGGAATTGACCTGCTGGATCGTGAAGTTCTCGTCGTTGGCGAGGAAGGAGAGGAACGCGCTGGTGCCTCCCAATTCGGTGGTCAGCGTCAGCACGACATCCCTGGGCTCTTCGCGGGCCACGATGGCCTCTTCTTGACGGAGGTCCGCCACGATGTGGTAACGGAACTGGGCCGAGTCCAAGGCCTCCACCTCCGCCATCCGCAGGTTCAACTCACGTCCGCCCCAATTGAGGTTTCCGCATTCACAATCGAAGGTTTCCCCCTCGTAGGGGTCGTAACGCGTGCAGCCCAGCGCAAGCGCAGAAATGGTGGCTGCCAAGAGGGACATGTGGGTCAAGGACAAACGCATGTGCAAGTATACCATCAAATCCCGCTCAACGCCCAGGTTTCGGTGCATTCCAAGGGTAGAGCAAGTGGGGTTCTGCACGCTGGAAGAAGGCCGCATGGTCCGCTGCCCAAGTCTCGGTGAGTGGGTCCAAGGGGCTTTGGTTTTCCAAGGCCAACCTCACTTCGTCCGTGCCCGCCAACTTGTCGAAGAACGAGGGCGAGGCGATGAACCCGTCCAACGACCGTTGGTGCATGGTGCGCCACATGTCGGCCCACGTCCACAGGGGCGCAAGCGTGAACCCAGGCAAACCGTCCTCAGACCGGGATCGCCACGACTGGGCCAGGGCGGTCAACCGCTGTCCCGAACAGGGGGTGTTCTCGTGTTTCGGGTGGGGTGCGGCGCCAGGGGTCGGCACAGGCGTAAACCGGTACGAGCCCCAAGGACAATTGGGGTGCCCGAGCAACTCAAAAGGCGTCGTTGTTCCCCGTCCCACGCTGACGTCCGTGGGTTCAAACAGGCACAGGCTGGGGTAGAGGTCCACAGATGCCGCCGTGGGCAAGTTGGGGCTGGGCGGGATCGGAAGGTTGTAGTCTGTGCCGTGGGCCCACCCTTGACAAGTCACCACTGTCGGCTTCCAGTCGGCTGGTGCGGGGAACCAAGTCTCCGCCACCGCCATGTTGGCCAATTCTCCCAAGGTCAAGCCGTGAACCATGGGCGTGGGAATCCAGCCCACAAACGACTTGAAATCAGGATTCAGCATGGGGCCTGCCATGTGGTGACCGTGCGGGTTGGGGCGGTCCAACACCACCACGTCGACCTCGGCTTCTGCGCAGGCTTCCATGACGAGCATGAGCGTGCTCACATACGTGTAGAAACGCGCCCCCACGTCTTGGATGTCGAAGACGACCACGTCGATGCCTTTCAGTTGGGACGGTTGCGGCTTGCGGTTGGACCCGTGGAGGCTGAAAATGTTGAGGCCTGTGGCGGCGTCGATGCCGTCCTCGATGTGTGCGCCGTTGGCCGCGTCGCCCCGAAACCCGTGCTCAGGGGCGAAGACGTGTTTCACGTTCACCCCGAGCGACAACAAGGTGTCCACCAGATGAACGCCTTCGGGCCCGCCGACCATGCTCGTGTGGTTGGCGACCACGGCGACCACGCGATCTTGCAACAAAGGGAGGTATTCGGTGGTCCGTTCGTGGCCCAGGGTTTGGGCATGGGCGGCGAGGCACCATCCCATCAGCGCCCAAACCAAGCCCAATTCTTGCATGAGTTTGAGGATGCGCTTGGCGACGGTGGCGTCGGTCTTGGCGCTGGCGATGTGGTGAATCATTCCGCGTCGTTTTCCTGGAAGCATGGCGTCAAATCGTTTCAAAAATTCAGGGTCGTCGTCGAGCATGTCTTGCAAATCCTCGGGGATCGGCATGCCGTATTTGCTCTTGTCCACGGCCAAATCCACATGCACCCATCCGCCAAATGTGGTCTGGGCGGCCTTGATTTTGGCCTTGGACACCGCCACGAACCATCGGCCATCGCCTGTCGGCAGGAGTCCGCAAGACCAGGTCACGGCGTCGTTCACTGTGATGACGTAGCGTCCGTCGCCGGCCTCGCGGACGGCCTCCACATGCACGGCAGGGATGGCGAAAATGCCACGCGGCGTCGACGTCAAAGCGCTCAATTTGGGCGGAGAAACTCCA
>JBMZAB010000013.1:0-50807 GCA_049610985.1 Flavobacteriales bacterium
CGCAGTGCTTTCCGGTCTGAGGATGCTCGGAATGGGGCGCGGACCTTCAACGTTCCGTGGAACCCACGCAGGTCTTCGTCGGTGTACACCAAATGGCCCGCGGTTGTGCCGCACGTCACGGAGAGTCCCTCGGCTTTGGCTTTTCGGATGAGGTCGAGCGATTGGGCGGCGGTCACAATGGAGAAGTGCAACTGCCCGCCGGCGTGCCGGAGCACGTCCAAATCGCGCGAGACCCGAAGCACTTCCGCTTCCACGGGGATGCCGAGCAACCCCATTTCTGTGCTCACCAAGCCCTCGTGCATGACGCCGCCGTGGTTCAAGTCGGTTTCCAAGGGCAAATCCATCACGGTTTTTCCGTGGGCCCTGGAGTAGGTCAAGGCGCGTTGCAAGGTGCCCACACGATCCATCGGGGCGTCGTCCGAGAAGGCCACCGCACCGTGGTGCGCCATGTCGCTCATCTCAGCCAATTGCTGGCCTTGGCCTTGTTCTGTGACGCATCCCATAGGAAGCACGGCGGTCGGGCAACCTGAAGTCTGTGCCTTGGTCCCTTTGGCCAGCAAGCTTTCCACGGCCATGGCGTGATCCACAGGGGGGTGGGTCGTGGGCAACAGGGCCACTTGGGTCATCCCGGCTGCAGCCGCGACGTGGAGCCCATGATCGAGGCCTTCTTTGGTTTCTTCCCCGGGCTCCCGGAAGTGGACTTGGCCGTCCACCCAACCTTGGCTCACCACGCCGCCTTGACCTTCAAAGACCTTCGCGGAGGAGGCGTCGAGGTGAGGTGCAACCTCAACGATTTGACCTTGGTCCATCAAAATGTCGACCACCTGGCCATGCCATGGGCTGGAAGGGTCCAGCACCCGGGTTTGTTTCAGGAGAAGAGCTTGTTCCATCTGCGAAGGAGTAGAGTTTCGAAAGCCAAGGCCATCATGGCTGCGGCGAAAAAGTACCATGCCAGACGCTTGCCAGAGATGTGTTGTTCCACCAAGTTTCGGAGTTGACTTTCAGGTTGGGTCCAAATTTGAACTTCTGGCCAGCCCAAGGAGGCGGTGCGCTCGCGCCATGCTTCCACGTCCCAGATGGCGAGGTTGGATTCATTGGGGGAGTGGTTGAGCCCAAAGGTGGTCACGGCCGTGTCGTTGCGAAGCACGGTGTACCCTCCAGGTTCGGTCAAAGCATCGCCCCAGCGCAAAGACGTGCCTTGCGCAGTGCTTCTTGGCTCAGGCACAACCTGCACATCCTCCGCACCCACGATGCGCCAGGTGTGGTCTCGCCGCCGTCCTGGTTGCCTTGGAATTGTCAACGCCTCGGCGTCGTCGAGTCGTTGGGCAAGGGCCGCTGCGTGGCGTGCCGATTCAGCCACCCGCAAAAGCGTGGGCACGAAGAGGCCGTGTCTCACGAAATTCCCCGTTTCCAAACACGTGCCAAGGAGGTAGAGGTCGCCCCCCTCCGCGGAAGCCATTCGGGTCAGGTAGGGCAGTCCGTTGGCAGCGGTGGCCAACACTTCTTCTTGGGCCCTTGGACGCCTGTCGAGGATGCGGTCGTACGTCGGCCAATCCACCCGGGAAGGCACGCTTCGGAACACGGGCTTGAACAACGGGTGAGACCATTGAACGTCAGTCACACGACCTTCTCCTCGCACCCAAGAAGCTTCCCCCGCCACCCATGACAATCCGCTGGCCATGCTGTCCGGCAACACCATCACGGTCCCGCCTAGAGACATGAATTCGCGCACCAAGGACACGGCCCCAAGGGAGGGCTCGTCGATGGCATGGACGACCAACAAGTCGTACCCCATCAAGGTCGGAGAAGTCGGCAAGGATTGCACCCAATCCACCTCGACAAGACCGTCCGAGGACTCGAATGCTTGTTGAACGGCTTGCGTGGTTTTGTCTCGCAAGGTGCCGCCTGACCAATGCAACGCTTTCACGCCCGAGGAGACGTCGTACCCGATGTGGTGCACGTCGTCAAACGACACCGGGGCGTCGTCGATGCGAACTTCCACCAGGTGCGGTCCAGGCGCGCCGTGGGTGAACCGAAGCACGGTGTCCGTAGGCATGCCGGGAACCACATTGAAGGACCCCAAGGCTTCAGACACCCCGTCGACGCGCAGTTGCAAGGGAAGGCCGTCCACCCCGTCGAGCGCATCATGGCCGATGCGAACGTGCAATTCAGCCTCGCGATCAGGCAAGGCCAACGGTGTTTCGAACCACACCGAATCCACCCACAAGTTGGGCGAGGGGTTGGATTGGACAGGTAGCAGGTGCCACGACACCGCGGAGTCAGGCGGCGTCATGGTGTTCACCTCGTGGCTGCTCTCTTGCACATCGCTGATCCAAAATGCCCGGCTTGAAGCTGCTTCAGCACGCCCCAATTGGTCCAAGGACCTCTCCACCACGGATCCCAGTCCAGGGCTTTGGGAGGAAAGTTGGATGGAGGCGATGCGTTCCAAGGCCTCAGGTCGCGTCAAGAACCGTTGGTCTTGACCGGAGAATTCGCTTGTGAAGACATGAAACAAGTCGGTCTCCGCGAAGGATTCCACCAACGCGTTGGCTTTCCCTTTCGCTTCTTGGAGCAACGGAGCCGACTCGCCCGACGCCATCATGGAGGGGCTGGTGTCGACGTAAATGGACACGGCATTGCGGCCTGCCTCTCCCGCCTTCGATTCTGGCGTCAACATGGGGTCCGCAAAGGCCAAAATCAAGCATCCGAAAGCCAGGAGCCGCGCCAGAAGAATCAACAAATTCCTGAGCCTGTGGCGAGAGCGGGTCTCTTTTTGGACGTCCCGCAGGAAGGCCACGTTGGAGAAGGCCACACGTTTGAAGCGCCGAAGCTGGAGCAAGTGCAAGGCCACAGGGATGGCGAGCGCCAGCAAACCCCAGAGTATGTCAGGACGACCCCACACAGACGCGAATTTAGCCCGATTTTTGCGGCATGACCCAGGGGGAACTCAAGGACTTTTTATGGGAGAAAGCTTCACAGTACGAGGTGCCGGATTTCATTCCCCACGACCCCCTTTCTGTGCCGCACCGTTTCTCGCGTCGAGAAGACGTCGAAGTGTCTGCATTCTTGGCGGCGACGTTGGCTTGGGGCAATCGGGTGTCCATCCTCAAAAGCTTGGACAAGTTGATGGATTGCATGGACCATGCGCCCGGACAATTCGTGCTGGAGTGCGAGGAGGCGGATCTCAAGGTGTTCGATGGGTTCGTGCACCGCACCTTCCAAGCCGAGGATGCACGCGGGTTCATGCGGGCCTTGCGGGGATTGATGCGAACGCACGGAAGCTTGGAAGCGGCCTTTCAGGTGCACGCGTCTGAAGGCGAAGGCCCCGCCGCCATCAAGCCGATGTTGGCTGGATTCCACCGCGCATTCATGGCCCAAACTGGCGTGGCTCCACGCACCAAAAAACACGTGGCCAACCCCGACGCAGGTTCCGCAGCCAAGCGCCTCAACATGTTCCTTCGATGGATGGTCCGGCCGTCGACCAGAGGGGTGGATTTGGGCCTTTGGTCCTCATTCAAGCCGCAGGATTTGCACATCCCGTTGGACGTGCACACCAGCAACGTGGGGCGCAAGCTTGGCCTGTTGACGCGAAAAGCCAACGACTGGAGGGCAGTGGACGAGTTGACGGCGTCTTTGCGGGAGATCGATCCCCAGGACCCGGTCCGGCTGGATTTTGCGCTGTTTGGGTTGGGGGCGATGGAAGGATTTTGACCTTTGCGCGGTGAAGTTGCGTGAGACCAAAGACGGAAGCCACACCCTCCACAATCTGGAGCTGGACGTTTTCTACCACAGCGTTCATGGCGCGTGGGCAGAGACGCAACACGTGTTTGGGGCAATGGGCTTGGGCGAGGCTTGCGGGCGTCAACCTGAGGGTCCCATCCACATTTTGGAGGTGGGCCTCGGAACCGGACTCAACGTCTTGGACGCCTGGGTGCGGGCCAAGGCTGCCAATCGACATTTGGTTGTCCGAAGCCTTGAGCCCAAGCCCTTAAGCTGGAATGACGTGGAACCGCTCGGTCATGCTGCGCTCACCGACGTGCCAGAAGAGGTGCTGAAGAACATCATTGCAGGACATCACGTCGACAGCCACATGAACTTCACCAGAATCGACGCCGGCGTCATGGACGCGGCCTTGGAGGAGGGCTGGGCGGACGTGGTGTACTTCGACGCCTTTGCACCTGGAGCGCAACCTGAATTGTGGACCATTCCTGTGATGGACCGAATGCGGTGGGCGCTCAAGCCAGGAGGTCAATTGGTGACGTACTGCGCCAAGGGTGAGGTCCGGAGAACCATGGAAGAGGCGGGGTTTCAGGTGGACCGAATCCCCGGTCCGCCCGGCAAACGAGAAATGCTGCGTGCCACCAAAGTGGCACGCCCTCGAGGTCGCTTCAACGTCCGCGCCTACATGGTCGTGGTTCAGGAGGGGAGGGTCTTGGTGTCTTACGAACGGCTGCCGACAGGTGGGGTCATGAAATTTCCTGGCGGAGGTGTGGAGTGGGGCGAAGGGCCAGTCGCGGCCATCCGGCGCGAGGCCTTGGAAGAGTTGGGTCAGTCGGTGACGGTGGACGCGTTGTTGCACGTCAGCCGAAAGGCCCACATCAGCACCTTTGACGAGAACCAGCAGGTGTTGGCCATCCACCACTTGGCCCGTTTGGATGGACCTGTGTGCTTTGAGGACGACGGCATGTTGGAAGACGTGTTTGGCAAAGGCGTGCCCATGATGGACCAAAAACTGGGCTGGCGCGACGTCGCCACACTCCAGCCAAACGATTTTCATTTTGCCTCAGACCGAGAGGCGTGGGAGGCCTGGCAGAAGGGCCAGGCCACGGGGTGACGGTTCCAGGCGGCGGCGGATTTAGCCCAGCAGCCCCCAGCGTTGTTCCACGCAATCGTCGATGCGTCTGCACAGCTGTTCTGGGGTGAACGTTCGCCATCCAAGCTCGTTCAATTCCCCGCCCAAAACGAAGTAAGAATCGAGGTCGATGGCTTGCATGTCCGCCAGCACGTGTTCACGGAAGTTGAGCAGGGCAATCCACCCGTCGTCCTCCACCACCTCATCGAACCACTCTTCGTAGTACGCGTCGTCGCTGTGGTGGAAGTTGAGGACGTTCTCGCCAATGAGCACAAACTTGGTCACCCCACCTGACATCAACGGGTCGATGACTTCGCGCTTCAGCAGCATGATGTCGTTGAACAAGCAATCGTTCCATTCGCCGATGAATTCCAGGATGGCGTACCCTTCTTCGTAATCCGCGAAAAGGATTTTCGTGTAGAGTGTTTGGCTCCCAAATTCATCCCATTGCGGGTGAATGAAGTGGTTGTAGACCTTGAGGTGGTAGGCAAACTCGTTGTACACCCGGTCGTAAAAAGGACTTTGGGGGTCTTGGCTCGCCACGTAGTGGTTGCGCCAGGCGTAATAGGGTTCAAGAGCGTGCATGGTTCAGTCTGTGTGGGCCGCCACGGCGGCGCGCACGCTGCCGTGGGACAACAAAAGCGCTTCGGCTTCCGCCATGTTCAACCCTGTGGCATCGGCGACCATTCTGGAGCCACGTTCCACCAACTTCGCGTTGGACAGCTGCATGTCCACCATGCGGTTGCCTTGCACGTGACCGAGTCGAATCATCGCAGCGGTCGTGAGCCTGTTGAGGAGAAGTTTGGTGGCCGTTCCAGCCTTCATGCGGGTCGACCCCGTCACGAATTCGGGCCCAGTGACCGCCACGACTGGATGATGGCATGCGCGGACAACAAGGCTGTCAGGGTTGCACGCGATGCATCCTGTCAGAAGGCCATGTGCCCGTGCTTCGTTCAAGGCACCGACCACATAAGGGGTTCGACCGCTTGCGGCAATGCCCACCACGGTGTCGTGTTCGGTCAGGTTGTGCCCCTCCAAGTCTCGCCAACCTTGTTTGTCGTCGTCTTCGGCCCCCTCCACCGCCCGGCGGATTGCGGTGTCGCCTCCCGCCATGATGCCCACAACCAAGCCGTGGGGCACTCCAAAGGTGGGCGGACATTCGCTTGCATCGACCACACCCAGGCGGCCGCTGGTGCCTGCCCCCAAGTAGAACAACCGTCCTCCTTGGGCCATGCGCGGGACCAAGGCTTCGACCAGCCCCGCCAACGCAGGCATGGCTTCTTCCACAGCAGGTTGAACGTCGTGATCCACTTGGTGCATGGCGCCCAGGAGTTCATGAACGTCCATGTTGTGGAGGTCGTTGAATGCACCAGGTTGTTCCGTGGGGGGCAGCGTGTTGGGGTCTGAATCCATGGTCGAGGTCTCACCCAAAAGTACATTGAAGCGTCATGGTCAAACCCCCGCCTCAGCCCAAATTTCCCAGGCCTTGTCGGCCTGCAACCGGAGCATGTCCTGGCCATTGAGCACGACCGCACCATGCGCCTGTGCTTCCCGAAGCAGACGGGTTTGCGGGGGAGAATACACCAAGTCCACCACGAGGTGTCCTGCGCCCACGTGGGAGGTGGGGAAGGCCACCATGTCCTCGGTGTTGGGGGACATGCCCACAGGGGTGCAATGCACCACCAACAAGTGGTGGTGAATCAACGCGGGGTTGAGTTCGTCGTAGCCGACCACAGGTGCGCCTGCGTGCAGCCGGCCTTCTGCGCTTCGGCCCGACCGGGAGACCGCCAACACGTCAATGCCCACGTCGCGCAACGCCCAGATGACCGCGGCTGCGCTTCCACCGGTGCCCAGCACCAATGCCCGTTCGTGGGTGTTCTTCAAAAAAGGCTGAATGGAGCGCCTGAATCCCCAGGCGTCGGTGTTGTGCCCCACCCATCCCTCTGGTGTGCGCACCAACGTGTTGACGGCGCCGATTTGCCCAGCCTCGGCCCCCAAACTTTGGAGGTAAGGCAGCACGTCAGATTTGTGGGGGACGGTGACATTCAGCCCCACCACGTCTGGGTTGGCCTCGGACCATGCTGGGAATGCTGAGATGTCGGGGAGGTCGAACGCCTCGTAGCTCAGGTCGTGTCGCCCGAGTCGTTCAAAGCGCATGGCAAACAACTTGGGACTTTGCGAATGGCCGACAGGATGGCCAATCAACCCAAGTCGCTTGACGCCAGCCACGGTCAGGAAGCCTGCTTGTTCGCCTCGCCCCAACGGTGAATCCCCCACACCACGGCGGCTCCGAGGCACATCCATGCCGCAGCCGCCCACACGTCCTCGGACGCTGGAGAGACGTTGACCAACAGCCATTCCACACGGCCGTCGCTGTGGGTGTACAACGGGCGGACGCCTTCTTTCCAGGGCCACAACGCTTGAAGGGAGCCCACCAAAAATCCGGTGAGGGTGGCGAGGGCTGGCCGTCGGTGGGTGGCAAGCAACCATTTCAAGCCTCGGCTGAAGGCAAGGAGTCCCAACACGGCGCCCATGCCAAACGCCGCAATTTTGGTCACGTCGAAGCTCTTGATCGCCGACAGCACTGGCGCGTAAGCCCCAAGGATGAGCAACAAGAAGCTCCCTGAAATGCCTGGCAGCAACATGGCGCAGATGGCAAGCATGCCAGAACCCATGAGCCACAACGCGGAAGTGGATTGCACCAAAGGCGGGAGGGAGGTGACGAACCCGGCCACAGCGCACCCCACAGCACCCCACACCCAAGCCTGGGCGTTCCAGGGGGACAAATGGCGCCCAACCAAGGGGACGGATGCGGCCACCAGCCCTGTGAAAAA
Organism: Flavobacteriales bacterium; assembly: GCA_049610985.1. Classification (GTDB taxonomy): domain Bacteria; phylum Bacteroidota; class Bacteroidia; order Flavobacteriales_D; family Sanyastnellaceae; genus UBA11663. The sequence continues at coordinate 7,687 of JBMZAB010000013.1, forward strand.
TGCACGAAGCATGACAGGTTCGTGTTCCAGCAACCAATGGAGGGGCGCCGCCAAGGTGACCACGGCGGTCAGGATGCCTGCGCCAAGGGCCAACAAGAATGGTCCGTTGATGGCCCTCCAGGCCAGCTTGAATTCGCCACGTCGGACGCAGACGAGTCCCTCGCCGCTGAGCGCAGAGAGGCTGTTCAGGAGCGGGTCGTAAATGCCTGCGATGAAGGCGATGGTGCCTCCGCTGACCCCAGGAACGAGGTCGGCCATGCCCATGGCAAATCCCTTCAATGCGATTTGCCCGTGTTGGTTCATGCCACGTCCATGTTTGGGGAGAACGCTGCTGCCCAGGCCTTGATGCCGCCTTCCAGGTTGTGCACGTTGTCCATGCCAATTTGGGTGGTGAGCGCTTGGGTCACAGCAGCTGAACGTGCGCCTGAACGGCAATGAATCACCACGGGATGAGTCTTGGGCAGGTGCTCGACATGGTCTGGAATGTCCGCCATGGGGATGTGCTTGCCGTCGATGTGGCTCACCTCGCGCTCGTAAGGTTCACGAATGTCAATCAAGGTGTGCTCGACGTTGTCTTGACGCCAGGAGTGCAATTGTTCAACCGAGATGGATTTCATGTCCGCGAAGGTAGCGGTTCAATCGTCCTCGACTTCGGCGTCTTCTGGAATTTGGCGTACGCCCTCTGCCATCTCTCCAGGCAGGTGATCGAAGAACGTGTCCCCCCTCAAGCCCAAGCGCAGGCACTCCAAGGGGATGACGTCGTGCGGCCCGATGTTGCCCAAATTCACGTTGGCCCCAAATTGTTTGAGGAACCACACTTGTTGGGGCTTCTTGGGGGCTTCCCAAAGGATGTCTTCCAGCTGAACTTTGGCCAAGATGCGACGCACCAAGGCGGTGTGGGCGGTCCCATTGGGACGGTAGATGCCCACGTTCCCACTCTCGCGAGCCTCGGCAATGACTTTCCAACTGCCCGCCGCCAGCTCTTGTTCCATCATCGACGTCCACTTGTTGGGGCTGATGAGGATGCCAGCTTCCTTGGACCCCACCTCGCTCAACACGCGGTAGTTCTTGGCCAAGCGGCTGATCATTTCGCACTTCTTGCGCTCGTCAATGACCATGGAGCCGTCGCTGACTTCCACCGTTTCCAGCCCGAGCTTGTCCACAAAGCGCAAGTAGTCGTCGAGTTGGTTTCGGACGAAAAAGGCCTCAAACAACGTGCCTCCCGGGTAGACCATCAGTCCAGCGTCGTGGTAGAGTTTGATCTTCTCCTTGACGTTTGGGGTGGCGATGGAGGTGCCAAACCCCAGCTTGAGCAAGTCGACTTTGTCGGCGTTGACTTCAAGAAAATCTTCGGCTTGGCGAAGGCTCAGGCCTTTGTCCATGACCATGGTCAAACCCGATTCGCGGGGCTTCGCGGGGCGCTCCGGCAGATGCGTAAGGTTGTGGTTCATCGTTCAGGGTTTCATGCGCGTGTAGCGGCTGGCCACGCGCGGGTCGTCAAGCAAACCGGGGTAGGTTTCCAACAACCGGTTCATGCCGTCAAAGTCTGCGAGGAGCAAATGGTCGAGCAGGCGCAAGGCCTCTCCATCCATCCGCAACGCGAACAGGCTGACGAATTGTTTGTACCCCAGCACTGTAGAGGTGGGTGGAACGTGCTCGAAGGCATTGTCGAGCAAAATCAGTGCTTGTTCATGTGCCTCAAGAGCTTGCATGTTGTCCACGCGCTCCTCCCACGCTTCCACGTGCTTGGGGTTGCGCTCCAACAGCTGCACCAGGCAGGTGTCCGCTTCTTCATGGCGTTCCATCTTCTTCAAAACGGTGGCCATCATCAGCAAGGTGTCTTCGTGGTGAGGGTTCTGAAGCAGGGCTGTGGCCATGTGTTCCAAAGCCCCCTCATGGTTCCCTTTCAAGTCCTCCAGCACCCCGAGACCCACATGGGCCTCCAAGAAGTGCGGATCAAGCTCCAGACATTGGTGGTAATACTCCGCCGCCTCGTCGAGGCTTCCCATGTGCTCCAAGCATTCGCCCATATAGCAGAGCGTGCTGGGTTGGGGGGCGTCCACTTCGAGGGATTCCCGGTGCACTTCCAAGGCGTCGCCGTACTTCTCCATGGCCGTCAAGGCCTCTGCTTTTTGGTGGTATGCCGGCGCGAAAGCCCCTTCAATGGCGATGGCGAAGTCGTACGAGTCGACCGCCTCTTTCAATTTCCCGAGGCGCTGGTGGGCGTTCCCGAGGTTGTACCACGCTGCGAAGCTGTAGGGGTGATCGTCCAAGTAACGCACGTAGAAATCAGCAGCTTCTTGAATGCGGCCTTCTTTGTCGTAGCAAAAGGCCAACTCGTACAGCGCGGTTTCGTTGCTTGGGTCGGCTTCCAAGGCATCATGGAGGATTCGTATGGCGTGTTTCCACTCGCCGAGGTTCTCGTGCTCCAAGGCCACGTCGATGTAGACATCGCGTTTGAGTTCAGCGTCTGCGAACGTCAACACGGCATTGAAATGCTGCAAGGCCAACTTGTGCTCGTGCATTTGGCTGTAAATGTTCGCAAGCGTCAGATGGATTTCTTCGTTGTGGGGTTCAAACGACAGCAAGTTCTTCAGCCGCGGAATCGCTTGGATGTGCTTTCCTGTGCTCGCCAAAATTTGGGCCTCTCGAAGCTGGAGCGAAATGCTCTCGGGGTACAAGCCGATGGCGTGGTGGTGCACTTGTTGGGCTTTTCTCACCGAACCTTTTTCCAAGAAGTGCTCAATCAGCCACTCCAATTCATCGTGGTCGAAAAATTTCGACTCGCCCGCTTCCATCATGGCTTCAAAAGCCTTGACCAGCGCGTGAAGCTGTTCTTCTTCTTGATGTCGACGTCCCTCGTCTTGCATGCCCTTCAAGGTACGTGGCAAATGTCGGAAGAATCCTGCAGACTGGGTGGGCTTTTGAACAGGGACTCTGGAAAAATGAACAGGAGGGCCGCGCGACGATGAATTACCTTGCGGCCATGTTGATTGCGTCCATTTCAGGCATCCGCGGCACGGTCGGAGGCCAGGCAGGAGAGGGGTTGAGCCCCTCAGATGTGGTTCAATTTGCAAGCGGATACGGCGCTTGGATTCTTCAAAAGCACCACGCACCTGATCGCAAGCCCATTGTGGTGGTGGGACGCGACGCTCGAATCAGTGGGCCTTGGGTGCGAGACATCGTGTGCGGCACCTTGAACGCCCAGGGAATCGACGTGGTCGATTTGGGGTTGAGCACCACCCCAACGGTGGAGTTGGCTGTGCCGGGTTTGAACGCGGATGGGGGGTTGATTTTGACCGCTTCCCACAACCCCAAGCAGTGGAACGCGCTGAAGTTGCTCAACGATCGCGGTGAATTTTTGTCCAAGGATGCGGGGGAACGCGTGTTGGCCTTGGCCAAGTCGACCCTGACGTTTGCCGACGTCGACGACACAGGGACGACCACCCACGACGACTCGTGGTTGCAAAAGCACGTGGACCACGTTTTGGATTTGGAACTTGTCGACCCGGCCGCCATCCGGTCTGCCGGATTGAAGGTGGCTGTGGATGCGGTGAATTCGTCAGGCGGTCTGGCGGTACCTCTTCTTCTGAAAGCGCTCAATGTGGAGGTGGTGCCTGTGCATTGCGACCCCACGGGGCACTTTGCCCACAACCCAGAGCCCCTGCCCAAGCACCTGGTCGATTTGACAGATGCGGTCACTGCAGAATCGTGCGACTTGGGCATCAGCGTGGATCCGGATGTGGACAGGTTGTGCTTTGTGAGCGAGGACGGGAGCTTTTTCGGGGAAGAATACACCCTCGTGGCGGTGGCCGACCATGTGCTTGCGCACACCCCAGGTCCGACCGTCAGCAATTTGAGCAGCACCCGAGCCCTGCGTGAAGTGAGTGCCCGTCACGGCTGCACTTACACCGCCGCCGCTGTGGGTGAGGTGAACGTGGTGGCCCAAATGCGGGAGGTTGGCGCCATCTTGGGCGGCGAAGGCAACGGTGGTGTCATTTACCCCACGTCGCATGCCGGTCGAGACGCGTTGGTGGGCATCGGGTTGTTTTTGACCTTGTTGGTGTCGAAGGGAATGACTTGCAGTGCTTTGCGGGCCACCTACCCCGATTTCAGCATGGTCAAGGACAAGATGGACTTGCCCCCTGTGGATGTGGACAAAGCGCTGGGCGTCCTCCAGGCCGAGGTCAAAGATGCCGAGGTGAACGACGTGGACGGGGTGAAGTTTGACCTCGAGCACGGATGGGTCCATTTGCGCAAAAGCAACACCGAGCCCATCATTCGAATCTACGCCGAAGGCCCGTCGCCAGAGGAGGCTCAGGCACTTGTGGACAGGTTCAAAGGAGACTTGGAGCGTCACTTGGCATCGTTGGAGGGGCCTCAAGCGTAAATTTGCCGGCATGAGTGCCGCATATTTGGACAACGCCGCCACGACCCCGGTCGCCCCTGAGGTGGCCGAGGCCATGATGGAGGTGTACCAACATGCATTCGGGAATCCGTCGTCGTCCCACGCAGTGGGCCGCAAGGCGAAGGCGCTCGTGGAAACCAGCCGCAGGGCCATCGCAGCCCATCTGAAGTGCGTACCACGTTCCATTTGCTTCACCTCAGGCGGGACTGAGGCAGACAACCATGCCATTTCCGCAGCTGTGGGATGTTTGGGTGTCACCCGCATTGTCACTTCCGCAGCTGAGCACAGCGCGGTGGTCAAGGCGTCGGCGTCAATGGAGACCAAGGGCGTGGCGGTGCTTCATGTGCGTCACCTGCCTTCTGGGGAGGTGGACATGGCTCATTTGCGCGAATTGCTTTCAGACCGCGCTTCCAAGACTCTGGTGTCGCTCATGCACGCCAACAACGAGGTCGGTGTGATGATTGACCTGCAAGCCGTGGGTCAATTGTGCCGAGAGCACGGCGCGTTGTTTCACAGCGACACCGTCCAAACCATGGGACACTATCCCATGGACCTTTCCGAGATAGACATTGATTTCCTGGCGTGCAGCGCCCACAAGTTTCATGGCCCCAAGGGCTCAGGCTTCTTGTACACGAACCCTGATCTGCGCATTGATGGGATGATTGTCGGCGGTGGCCAAGAGCGTGCCTTGCGAGGCGGCACTGAGAATGTGGCGGGCATTGTGGGCCTGGCCAAAGCGTTTGAATTGGCGTTCGTGCACATGGTGGAGCATGAGTCACACGTGCGCGGTGTCAAACAGTTGATGGTTGACGGACTTCGGGCGCGCCTCCCAGAAGTGATGTTCAATGGCAACTCGGACCAAGATGATCGCTTGTACACTGTCCTCAACGTGAAATTCCCGCCGCACCCCAACAGTGGGATGGCCACCTTCCTGCTCGATTTGGAAGGGGTGGCTTGTTCGGGTGGAAGCGCGTGTTCCAGTGGTGCGACCCAGGGCTCACACGTGCTGCGTGCCCTCGGGTGCCAAGACCCTCAGCGTGCCAGCGTCCGCTTTTCCTTTTCGCGGTACACGACGTCGGCAGACATTGACAAAGCCTTGGAGGCCGTGGACAAAGTCTTTGCGCCTGTCCTCGTGGAGGGGTGATCGACCCTGTACCTTCGAACCATGCTGGGCAACCACATTTTTCACCGGCTGATTGGGGTTCGGATGCCCCGATTGCTCTGGGCACAACACCGTCCAGCTGATGCCCAGCGTGGGGTGTTTTTGGGGTTGATTCACGGGTTGGCCTCGACCGATTACGGCAGGGCCCATGGCATCCATCATCTGTCCGACGTTTCCCGTCGCAAGGACTTTGTTCGGGCCTTGCCCGTGGTCAAGTACGACGAGTTGAAGCCATGGATCGAGCGGGCCATGGCCGGGGAGGAGGACGTCCTTTGGCCTGGCGCCACCAAGTGGTTTGCCCAGAGCTCAGGCACCACCACCGACCAATTCAAGTGGTTGCCTGTCACCCAGGAGGCGCTCCAACGCGGCCACTATCGGGGGGGCAAGGATTTGCTGGCCCAATATTGTTCCCAGGTGCCCGAGGCCCAGTTGTACCAGGGCAAACACTTGATCCTCGGCGGATCCAGTGCCTTGGTGCACGACGGTTACCACGCTGTGAAAGGGGATTTAAGTGCCATCATTGTCAACCACCTGCCGCCCTGGTGCGAGGCGCGAAGAACCCCAGACAAGGCCATTGCCCTGATGGACGATTGGACGTCCAAAGTGGATGCCATCGCCGAAGCCACCTTGACAGAAGATGTGCGGATTTTGGCTGGGGTTCCCAGTTGGATGGCCTTGGTCTGCCAACGTGTGCTCGAGAAGAGCGGGAAGTCCGACTTGTGGGAGGTGTGGCCCAATTTGTGGTTGTACATGCATGGTGGGGTGGGCTTCGCTCCGTATCAAAGGACGTTCGAGGCCTTGCTTCCTCCGCGAACGGGAAGACGAAACATCCATTACGTGGAAACGTACAACGCATCGGAGGGCTTTTTTGCATTTCAAGACAACCTCGAACGGGACGACATGGCTCTGTTGATGGACCACGGGATTTTCTTCGAGTTCGTTCCCATGTCGGAATTGGAAAAACCTCAGCCAGAAGCGTTGGAATTCCGAGAAGTGGAGGTTGGGCAGACTTACGCGCTTGTGGTTTCCACCAACGCTGGCGTGTGGCGCATGATGGTCGGAGACTTGGTCACCATCACTTGCAAGATTCCGGTTCGAATTCAAGTGGTTGGCAGGGTGACTTCACACCTCAACGTGGTGGGGGAAGAATTGATGGCGCAAAACGCCGACCGTGCCTGGGCTGAAGTGGCCCGAGCGCTGGAAACGGAAGTGTACAACTACACTGGGGCGCCGCGATTCGATGACGCTGGGAAGCCTGTGGGCCACAGGTGGGTTGTGGAATTCCAGCCGGGCCGTGCCGTGCCGTCCTCGGCACTGCTGAGTGCTGAGCTCGACCGGTGGTTGAAAAACTTCAATGGCGATTATCAGGCCAAGCGAACGGACGACCTCATCCTGAAGGCGCCTCAGGTGACCGTGGTGCCTGAAGGGTCCTTTGACAGATGGCTGGCGGAGCACGGCCGTCTCGGGGGGCAGCACAAGGTGCCGCGTTTGGATGCATCTGGATTGATTTTGGACGGGGTGATGGCGTGCGCCAAGGCGTCGACGGATTAGTTATCCCCAACCTGTTGACTGGCCTTGGACGGGCGTAGAGTCCGACCTACTTTGGTCGTTCCATTTTCGTTTCATTTCGAATCTTCCCCATGCATCTCGCAGTCGCAGGAAACATTGGCTCAGGCAAGACCACGTTGACGACGTTGTTGGCCAAGCACTACCGCTACACCCCTCACTTTGAAGAGGTGGACAACAACCCCTACCTCAACGATTTCTACAAGGACATGACCCGATGGTCCTTCAATTTGCAGGTGTACTTTCTTCGGAGTCGCTTCTCTCAGTTGATTGAAATGAAGAAGAAGGGAAAGCCCATCATCCAAGATCGAACCATCTACGAGGACGCCAACATTTTCGCGCCCAACTTGCAGGCCATGGGGCTGATGACGACCCGTGATTTCGAGAATTACCTCTCGTTGTTCGAATTGATGGAGGAGTTTGTGACGCCCCCTGATTTGCTCGTGTACTTGCGCGCATCCGTGCCAACTTTGGTGGCTCAAATTCAGAAGCGAGGTCGGGACTACGAGGAGGCCATCCGACTCGACTACCTCAACCGTTTGAACGAGCGATACGAGGCATGGATCAGCACTTACACGAAAGGAGAGCTGCTGATTGTGGACGTCGACGAGAGCAACTTCCACGAGAACAAGGAGGACTTGGGCAAAATCATCACAAACATCGACGGCAAGCTGAACAACCTCTTCAGCTGAAGGGACGAACCTCTCAAGTCCATGACACAAAAAAGGCCCGCTCCTCGAGCAGGCCTTTTTCATAAGAGGTCGTTTTGATCACCGTACGGGCACGCCCATCACTGCGAACCCCACAGCCACATCATCTTTGATGAACCAGTCCAACTTGTCGTCGAACGTTTGTGAGCGGTACGTGATGTTGTGCTTGGTGCGGTCCAACTTGAACTTGCCAGTCACTGCAATGCCTTGCTGGTCGCCTGGCACGTCAGTTTGGGAGATGGTCACAGGGATGGAGTAGTCCACCTGGACTCCGTTCATGTCTAAGATTGCAGACATCGTGCTGCCCTCGATGCCATTCACGGTCAAGACCGCAGTGGGATGCGTTTCCACGTTGAAGAAGTCTCCAGAACGGAGGTGGCCCTCCAAACTGGTCTTTTCCTCTCCAGTCAAGTCTGTGACCGCGATTTGGGTCATGTCAAAGTTGACAACGCCGTCTTGGATTGTGCCGTCGACCACTTTGAATTTGCCGCTTGATACCTCCAAGGTGCCCTGGTGACCGCCACCGGTAAGTTTTTCAGCAGACCACGTGACTTTGGGGGCCACCTTGGTGATGGCGTAGAGGCCGTCCGCCAAGTCGGCAGAAGCTTGGGACCCGTCGTTGTGGTCATGACCGGATTCAGGGGCTGCGGTCCCGCATGCAACGAGCAAAGAGGCCCCGAGGAGGATTGAGAAGAATTTGTTCATTCAGAAAGGGTTTCAGTTGCCTGAGCAACAACCTCGGTGCGGTCCTGGTTCACAGCTTCGGCATGGCCTTCGCTGTGTCCGCCACCCAAGATGGGGGCGATCACCAAGCCCACAAGGCAAGTCAACTTGATCAGGATGTTCATGGAAGGACCGGAGGTGTCCTTGAAAGGATCGCCAACCGTGTCGCCTGTGACGGCGGCTTTGTGGGCGTCGGACCCTTTGTAGGTCATCTCACCGTTGATTTCCACGCCGGCCTCGAAGGACTTCTTGGCGTTGTCCCAAGCTCCTCCAGCGTTGTTTTGGAAGATGGCCCAGAGCACACCGCTCACGGTCACACCCGCCATGTAGCCACCGAGCGTTTCTGCCGCCCAGGCTGCTTCAGCACCCAACAACAAAGGCAACAGTCCAATGACCAAGGGGAAGAGGATGGTCATGGCGCCTGGCAACATCATTTCTTTCAGTGCCGCTTGTGTAGAGATGTCCACGCACTTGCCGTATTCTGGGGTGCCTGTGCCCTCCAAAATTCCGGGAATTTCCTTGAACTGGCGACGGACTTCTTGCACCATTTCCATGGCTGCCTTGCCGACGCTGTTCATGGCCAAGGCCGAGAACACCACGGGAACCATGCCGCCAATGAAAAGTGCGGCGAGCACGTTGGCCTTGAAGATGTTGATGCCTTCAATGCCGGTGAATTCCACATAAGCCGCAAAGAGGGCGAGGGCAGTCAACGCCGCAGAAGCGATCGCGAAGCCTTTTCCGATCGCGGCGGTGGTGTTGCCCACAGAGTCCAAAATGTCGGTGCGCTCGCGCACTTCCTCAGGAAGCTCACTCATCTCAGCGATGCCACCGGCGTTGTCGGCAATGGGGCCGAAGGCGTCGATGGCCAACTGCATGGCGGTGGTCGCCATCATGGAGCATGCCGCGATGGCCACGCCGTAGAATCCGGCGAACTCGTATGCGGTGTAAATGGCCGCCGCGAACAACAAGATGGGACCAAACGTGGAAATCATGCCTGTCGCCAATCCCGCGATGATGTTGGTGGCTGCACCGGTGGAAGACTGCTGGACGATGTCCAAGACAGGCTTCTTGCCCAACCCAGTGTAGTATTCGGTCATGTAGCTGATGGCGCCGCCCACGATGAGGCCAACCACCACGGAGTAGAACACGTTCATGGAGCTGAACGTACGCAGACCTTCACCGAAGAAGTCCATGCTCAACTCGGCGGGCAACATGACGTCCACGAGGAAGTAGCACGCCACTGCAGTCAACACGATGGAACCCCAGTTTCCGCGGTTCAACGCAGATTGGACTTGGGCCTCCTTGGCGTCGTCGCCCACGCGGATCACTTGCGCTCCGAGGATGGAGAACACGATGCCCAAGGCAGAGATCACGAGGGGCAACAAAATGGTGGACATGCCACCGAAGCTGTCAACGATGGATCCGCCCATGTCGCTGATGACGTAGTTGCCGAGCACCATGGCCGCCAACACAGTGGCCACGTAGGAGCCGAACAAGTCGGCACCCATGCCTGCCACGTCGCCCACGTTGTCGCCGACATTGTCTGCGATGGTGGCAGGGTTGCGGGGGTCGTCCTCAGGAATGCCCGCTTCCACCTTGCCCACGAGGTCGGCGCCGACGTCTGCGGCCTTCGTGTAGATTCCGCCGCCCACGCGGGCAAACAAAGCGATGCTTTCTGCACCGAGTGAGAACCCGGCGAGGGCTTCAAGGATGATGGTCATTTGGTCCACAGAAGTGCCTTCTGCACCGCCGCCCATCCAACCGAGAAGGAGGATGAAAAGGGCACTCAACCCAAACACCGCAAGGCCTGCGACGCCGAGGCCCATCACCATGCCGCCTGTGAAGGAGACTTTCAATCCCTCGCTCAAGCTTGTGCGGGCGGCTTGGGTGGTGCGAACGTTGGCCTGTGTGGCGATCCGCATGCCAATGTTTCCGGCAAGTGCAGAGAACACGGCACCGATTACAAATGCCACCACGATGAACCAATGGGTGGTTTCCACCATGGAAGAGACGAGGCCGAGGAGTGCGCCTGCGATGACGACGAACACGGCCAGAATGCGGTATTCCGCGCTCAAGAAGGCCAGGGCGCCTTCGTGAATGTGCTGGGCGATTTCGCTCATGCGGGCTTCGCCGGTGCTTTGCTTGCGAACCCAAGCGGCTTGAATGGCCATGACGACCAGTCCAAGGACGGCCAAGCCAGGTACGAGGTAGAGCAGAGATTGCTGCATAGGTAGTTGGTTAGGGAGCGTGGCTCCGGTTGATCTTAAGGTTGAATTCGACCGACAGGGTCACGCCACGTAGGCGACATCCTTGACGGCTTCGACGATGTCTCTGACTTGTGGAAGGGCCTCTTCAATCAGGCTGGTGGAGAAGGCGAACGGCGTGTCACTTTGGCACAACCGACGAATCGGCGCGTCCAGGTGGTCGAACGCATGACGCTGCACGCGATACGTGATTTCTGTGGCGATGGACGCCACGGGGAAGCTTTCTTCCACGATGACCAAGCGGTTGGTCTTCTTGATGCTCTCGACGATGGTGTCCAAGTCGAGCGGACGGATGGTGACCAAATCGATGATTTCCGCCTCGATGCCCTCCTTGGCCAATTCGTCGGCTGCAGCGTGGACGTCCTTGAGAATCTTGCCAAAGGAGACGATGGTGACGTCGTCTCCTTTGCGGCGGATGTTGGCCTTTCCGATGGGCACGAGGAATTCTCCGTCCGGAATCATGCCTTTGTCGCCGTACATCTTTTCAGACTCCATAATGAGCACGGGGTCGTTGTCCCGGATGGCAGATTTCAACAAGCCCTTGCCTTCGTATGGCGTGAAGGGCGTCACCACTTTCAAGCCCGGCATGGATGCGTACAGGCTTTCGTAGCTCTGGCTGTGGGTGGCGGCGAGTTGGCCAGCTGTCCCGTTGGGCCCGCGGAAGACGATGGGCACAGAGAACTGGCCACCGCTCATCTGGAGCATCTTGGACGCGTGGTTGATGATTTGGTCTGAGGCCAACACCGCAAAATTCCACGTCATGTACTCCACGATTGGGCGCAGGCCGTTCATGGCGGCGCCGACCGCAATGGCACTGAATCCAAGTTCGGCGATGGGCGTGTCGATGACACGTTCAGGTCCAAACTCATCCAACATGCCTTTGGAGGCCTTGTACGCGCCGTTGTATTCGGCCACTTCCTCTCCAAGCAAAAACACCGACTCGTCGCGGCGCATTTCTTCGCTCATGGCCTCGGCCACCGCTTCTCTGAATGTGACTTCACGCATTTTATGCTGCAATTTGGGCGGCAAAGATAGTCGATGTGGCGATGCCATGCCACTGAGGCCTGAAGGAGGCCCAGACTCGTCCTGCCTGACCTAACTTTGCCCCCCCCCAGTGGGTGTGCCCTCGTGCGCCCCCAGCCCTTGAAAATAGCGTCATGAAAATTCTCGTTTGCATCAGCAAAGCGCCGGACACCACAAGCCGGATTGCCTTCACAGAAGGCGACACCCAATTCGACAACAATGGGGTGCAGTTCATTGTCAACCCGTACGACGAATGGTACGCCTTGGTGCGTGCCCTTGAGTTGAAAGAAGCCCAAGGTGGGTCGGTGACCACCATCACGGTGGGTGAAGCGGACTGCGACCCGGTGATCCGGAAGGCATTGGCCATTGGCGCAGACGACGCGGTCCGCATCGACGCCAACCCAACCGACGCCCTTCAAGTGGCCTCCCTGATTGCCAACCACGCGAGCGGTGGTGGATACGACTTGGTGCTCTGCGGCAAGGAAACCATCGACCACAATGGATCTGTGGTGGGCGGCATGTTGGCTGAACTCATGGACGCCTCGTTCGTTTCCTTGGCCACGTCCTTGGAGGTGGAAGGCGGCGTGGTGAAGGCCACACGCGAAGCCGGAGGCGGTTTGGAAAGTGTGGAGGCTTCACTGCCCGCTGTGGTGAGTGCAGCCAAAGGCATGGCCGAACAGCGCATTCCCAACATGCGGGGAATCATGGCCGCACGTACCAAGCCCTTGAACGTGGTGCCTGCGGAAGACGCGCTCCGAGGAGCTTCTGTCGCCAAGTTTGAACTCCCACCTGCCAAGGGGGCCTGCAAAATGGTCTCGGCCGACCAGCCAGAAGAGCTGGTGCGTTTGCTGCGTGAAGAAGCCAAAGTTCTCTGATTCCTACCCTTGAAATGACGACAACATGAAGTGTTTGGCATACCTCCCAACCCAAGATGGACAGGCCACCAAGGCAGGTCTCGAAGCGGTTTCATACGCCAAGAAGTGCGGTGCAGACGTCGTGGCGTTGGCCGTGGGTTCATTGAATGTAGACGGTGGCGCAGGCAGCGCTGGCGCCTCGAAAGTCTTGCACGTGTCTCTGGACCTTCAAGACGAAGCACAGATCGCCCGCGCGGTCTCCGAGGCTGCGAAGGCCGAAGGGGCTTCTTTGGTCGTGGCTCCTCATAACCACGTGGGACGGGCTGTGGCGCCGCGTGTTGCAGTGCGCTTGGGCGCCGGCATGGTCCCTGGGGTGACCGGCGTGATAGAAGGAAGCACCGTGCAGCGCAACGTGTTCAGTGGCAAAGCCATGGCCCACGTGTCTGTGGACTCTGAGGTGAAAGTCATCACCACCACACCCAATGCCTTTGGTGTGGAAACTGGAGGCGCGGTAGCGGATGTGGAGTCGTTTGCCCCGGAAGTGGGGGAGGCGTCGTTGAAGGTCACCGGCTTCAAGGCGTCCAGCAGCGATGGATCAGTGCCCCTCCCCGAGGCGGTGCGCGTGGTTTCCGCAGGCCGGGGCTTGAAGGGGCCTGAGCATTGGGGCATTGTGGAAGAACTGGCCACCACCTTGGAGGCGACCACCGCATGCAGCCGTCCAGTGAGCGACATGGGATGGCGTCCCCACCACGAGCACGTGGGACAAACAGGCATCACCATCCGCCCTGACCTGTACATCGCAGCTGGCATTTCAGGGGCGATTCAGCACCTCGCCGGTGTCAACCAGAGCAAAGTCATCGTGGCGATCAACACAGATCCAGAGGCTCCCTTTTTCAAGGCGGCAGATTACGGAATCGTGGGGGACGCGTTTGAAGTGTTGCCCAAGCTCACCGAGGCCATCAAGAACCTCGGCTGAGTCTGCGTTCCTTCAATCTTGAATCATGGCCAACATCGACCTTGAAATCCTCGACATTGCCCTGAGCGGGTCCTCTTCGGGGGCGTATGCTCTGGTGTTGGGCGAGGTGAAAGGCAAGCGCAAATTGCCCATCGTCATAGGTGGGGCAGAAGCGCAGTCCATCGCCATTGAGATGGAAAACATGCGTCCGAGTCGCCCCTTGACCCATGACCTCTTCCGAAACACGTTGTCGGTGTTTGGGATGGAGGTCACGGAGGTCGTCATCCACAAGATGTCGGAGGGCATTTTCTACGCCCAATTGGTGGTGAGCGACGGCATTCGCGAAGAACGCATTGACTCAAGGTCTTCGGATGCGGTGGCCATCGCGGTTCGGTTTGGATGTCCCATCCGCTGCAGCGCCCAGGTGATGGAAGCGGCAGGGGTGGAGTTGGACGCCACGGACCAAGATGCGCCCGAGGAATCGTCCCAGGTGGTTCCGCAAGAGGAACAGGACGACGCCCCGAGCATGGAAGATCTCAAGCGGCAATTGGACGAAGCCATCGCCACGGAGAATTACGAGCGCGCCTCGGAGCTTAAAAAGCAAATCGACGCGTTGGGAGGCTGAGTATCTTCGCACCATGACAAAATCTGTTGGCATCATCATGGGGAGCAAAAGCGACCTCCCGGTGATGGAAGGCGCACAACGCGCGCTCCAGGAATTGGGGGTGGAGTGTGAAATGACCGTGGTGTCCGCCCACCGCACCCCCGACAGGATGGTGGATTACGCACGCGGCGCGGCTGACCGCGGCGTCGGTGTGATCATCGCTGGGGCTGGAGGTGCGGCACATTTGCCCGGCATGACAGCCTCGTTGACCCCGCTGCCAGTCATTGGCGTTCCCATCAAAAGCAGAAACAGCATCGACGGGTGGGACAGTGTGTTGAGCATCCTTCAAATGCCTTCAGGTGTGCCTGTGGCGACGGTGGCGCTGGATGGAGGCACCAACGCAGGGATTTTGGCCGCGCAAATCCTCGGTGCCACAGACGATGCGCTCCGCGAACGCATCGCCGCCTTCAAAGAAGGCCTCAAAGACAAGGTCATGGCGTCGATTCGCGACGTGGAAGGGCACAAGCCGGCATGACCAGTTACACCCCGTCAGAACTGGATGCGCGGAAATTGCATCAGTGCCTCCTCGGCGGGATTGCGCCCCGTCCAATCGCGTTTGTCAGCACGCAAGACGCGCAAGGCCGCGTGAACCTTGCCCCATTTTCGTATTTCAACGTGTTCTCAGCGAACCCGCCCTTGCTGGTGTTTTCACCTGCTCGTCGCGGCCGGGATGGCAGCACCAAACACACATGGGACAACGTCCAACGCGTGCCAGAAGTGGTGGTGAACTTGGTCGACCACGCCATGGTTCACGCGTGCTCTCTCGCGAGCACCGACTACGCAGAGGGGGTGGACGAATTCGTCAAGACGGGGTTGACGCCCCTGGCGTCCGACCACGTGGGTCCTCCCCGTGTGGCCGAGTCGCCGGTCCAGTTGGAATGCAAGGTGGTGAAGTTGGAATCCCTGGGAGAACAGGGTGGTGCGGGACAGTTGGTGTTCGCGGAGATTGTCAAAATGCATTTTCGCGACGCCATCGTCAACGACGCCGGGGTGCCAGACGCCACGTTGTTGGACCTCGTGGGCCGCTGTGGTGGCGACCATTACGTCAGGGCCCACGGCGACGCGCTGTTCACTGTGGCCAAACCCTTGGGCGTGATGGGCATGGGGGTGGACGCGCTGCCAGAGGACATCCGAACCAGTCGGGTGTTGACCGGCAACCAGTTGGCCATGTTGGGTGGGGCGGAAGCCTTGCCGGACGAAACCGACGTGAACGAGCACAAACTCTTGGAGCTGGCAGACCTCTTCATGGAGCACGAGGACGACGGTGCGGCGTTGGAGCAGGCCCTCCACCAACATGCGGCGTCTTTGTTGGACCAAGGCATGGTGGATGAAGCGTGGAAAACCCTTCTGTCATTCAACGCTGGATGACCTCCAAACCTGGGGGCTGAAGCGTACTTTAGAGCCATGGCATTTGAAGTGAAAGGCACCCTGAAGAAGCTGTTCGATCAGCAAGACTTCCCCAGCGGATTTTACAAGCGCGACTTCGTGGTCACCACGATGGAGCAGTACCCCCAAGACATCAAGTTCTCTGCGTTGAAGGAGAAGTCTGAGCAGTTGGGCCAATACTCGGAAGGCGACGTGTTGAACGTGAAGTTTGACCTGCGTGGCCGTGAGTACAACGGCCAGTACTACGTCGACTTGAATGCATGGCGTGTGGAGCGTGCCGATGCGTCTGGGGCGGCCCCAGCGCCAGGTGCGCCTGAAGCCGTGAGTGCAGCGCCCATGCCGGCGGTGCCTCCCATGCCGTCCGCGCCTGCAGGCGACGACGACTTGCCATTCTGACATCCGCAACCGTGACCGACCACGGTCCGACCTCGCCCATCGAACGGGCTCTGAACGCTTACGCGCGGGCATTCCAGCGCTGGCTTCCGAGCCCGTTTGCCATTGCGGTGGTGTTGACCTTCGTGGCCGCCGGATTGGCCCTCACCAGTGCGACGCCTGCCTCCGTGGTGGAGGCTTGGACCACAGGGTTGTGGAACCCAGGTTTGTTGCGGTTTGGCTTCCAAGCGATGTTCATGCTCGTGCTGGGGCACGTGCTCGCGTTGGCGCCTCCTGTCCTTGGGGGACTGAACAAGGCTGTTCGATGGGTGACGGTGACGCCGCGGTTCGCGCCAGCGAAGGTGGCCCTCTTGAGCATGGTGTTGGGGTGGTTGAATTGGGGCCTCGGCCTGGTTGCGGGTGCCATTTTGGTGCGCGGTGTGCTGGACGACATGCAGAAGTCGCATGCCTCGCAGGGATTGCGGTCGCTGTCCAAAGGCATGCTCGGTGCGGCGGGATACACAGGCCTCCTGGTGTGGCACGGCGGCCTCAGCGGTTCCGCTCCTTTGAAGGTGGCTGAATCAGGACATTTGGCTTCCTTGGTCCCTCAGGCGTCTTGGGCCCCGACGCTGCCTGATACCCTGCCATTGACTGCCACGGTGTTTGCCTCTTGGAGCCTGATGGTCACGGGTGCGGTCGTGGTCGCGGTGGTGGGGCTTTTTGCGTGGTTGGGAAGCCGGGTGCATGGCCGGCCTGACGCGGGGGTGGTGACATCCACGCCTGAGGGTGAGAACCCAGCCAGACAGCCTGTCGAATCTGCTCCAACCTTGGGCGGCGCGGCGGAGGCGATGGACACCAGCCCGTGGGTCGCATGCGGTCTTGGCGTGGTGACCTTGGGCGGCGCGTGGTGGTGGGCCAACCAAAGTCCTGGGGGCATGTCGCTTTCGTTTGTCACCCCTGATTGGATCAACATGCTTCTTCTGGCGCTGGCGCTTCTTGCCCATGGCCAAGTGCGTGGGTTCTTGGCGGCGTTGGACAAGGCGATTGGCGGGGCGTCAGGCATCCTGATCCAATTCCCTTTGTACTTCGGCATCATGGGCATTGTGACGGGAACGGGGTTGGGCCAAACGTTGGCAGGGGCGTTGGTGGACGCCACGTCTGCATCGTGGCTCCCGCAGACGTTGTTCGTATCGGCCGGGGTGCTGAATGTGTTTGTGCCGAGCGGAGGGGGGCAGTGGGCCGTGCAGGGACCCCTGGTGTTGGAGGCCTGCCAAGCACTCGGCGTTTCTTGGGAACGGGGCATCATGGCAATGGCCTTCGGCGACGAGTTGACCAACATGTTGCAGCCCTTTTGGGCCCTTCCGCTCCTGGGAATCACGGGCCTGTCCGCACGCGACATCTTGCCCTACACGTTGCTGGTGATGGTGACGGCGGCGTTGGTGATGCTTGTGGGGATGTCTTTTTGGTGATTCTGATTGTTTGAGCCCAACCTCATGATCCCGGAATTTCACACCCACACCCTGCCCAACGGATTGCGGGTGATTCATGCCCACAAGGCCGGCCAGGTGACGCATTGCGCCTTGGTGGTCAACGCAGGCACGCGGGACGAACGAAAGGGAGAAGAGGGTCTGGCCCACTTCATCGAACATGTGCTGTTCAAGGGCACGACCAAGAGAAAGGCGTTCCACATCTTGAATCGCATGGAGTCGGTGGGAGGGGAGATCAACGCTTACACGACCAAGGAAGACACGTGGTTGACCAGCTCACAACGGAACAAGGACACTGAGCGCGCCCTCGAGTTGTTGGCCGACGTCGCCTTTCGAAGTGTGTTTCCGAAGGGCGAGCTGGACAAGGAGCGGGACGTGGTGCTCGATGAAATTGCCGGCGTGGACGACACCCCAGGAGATGTCATCTTTGAGACGTTTGACCGTCACTTGTTTGGGGAGCACGCCCTGGGGCGTCCCATCTTGGGCACCCCTGGCAGTGTCAAGGCCCTCACCAGGGACCAGGTTTGCAGTTTTGTCGACACGTGGTACCGACCAACCAACATGGTCTTGGGGGTGGTGGGCAATGTGACGTGGACGGAGATCTTGTCGTGGGCAGAACGGCATTTTGCCGAAGTGGGCCGAGGCGACGCACATCCGTCCCCGGTCAGGTTGGCGCCCCCTCAGAACGCAGGATGTTTTTGCGTGGAGCAGCGTCGCAACGTCCAGCAGGTGCACCACGTGATGGGGGGCATGGTCCCTGGAGGCGACCACAAAGACAAGCTCGCGATGACCATGGTGGCCAACGTGCTCGGTGGCCCGGCGATGAATTGCCGTTTGAACTTGAACATCCGTGAGAAGCATGGGATGGCGTACCACATCGAAGCCAACCACATGATGCACCAAGACGTGGGGGTGTTCAACGTGTATTACGGCACGGATGTCCGGTTTCACAAGCGCGTGTCCGACCTCGTGCGCCGGGAGGTGTACAAGATGCGCCACACCAAGTTGGGCGTGCGGCAGCTCCATGAAGCGAAACAGCAGCTTTTGGGCCAAATCGCACTCAGCCACGAACATGGCGGCCACGTGTTGTCTGGGCTGGCCAAGACTTTTCTCGTGCACGGTCGCGTGGAAACGTTGGATGCGGTGTTGAAGGCGATCGAGGCGCTCACGGCAGAAGAACTGCGGGAAGTGGCCCACACTTGGCTCGACCCTCAGTCCATGGGGTCGGTGACCTTTCTGCCGGATTGACGTCGGGAGGTCTCAGTCCCGGTTGAAGGTGTGCCAGTCGTTGTGCCGCTCCTCGATGCCGTTTTTCACCGACCTGATTTTCAAGGCCAGGGTGGCCCAAAGGCGCTCATTCTCCTGCAGCAGAGTCTTCATCGCGTCGTCGTCATTGTCTGCGGCCAAGGCCATGTTGGCCAACACCTCATGCCCATGAGATTGGAGCCACTGCACCGCACGGCCGTCGCCCTCCGCCCCCCTGCACAGCGCCATCAATTCGGGATGTCCTTCGTTGTGAAGCCAATCGCGTGCAGAAGGTTGGTTGTGCAATGCGTGCACGAACAAGCCCAGCTCAGGGTAGCCATGCCCGAGCAGCCAATCCCGCAGGCTGTCGTTGCCTGAGATGGCTTCACCCCAGGCGAGCAACACTTTGGTGGGGTAGCGTTTGGACATGGAACAAAGGAACGGAACCCGAGGGGAAAGAGTACCTTCGCGGCCTTGAAACAACACGTATTCACCCCGACCTTTTGGCTCCTTTGTGCAGGAACGGTCCTTTTCATGGCCAGTTTTGGGATGCTCCTGCCGGAGCTCCCAGGGTACCTCGAGACGTACGACGCAGGGCATTTGATTGGGTGGATTGTGGCGCTGTTCACGGTGGGCGCATTCTTCAGCCGGTTTTTTTCAGGCCGGATCGCAGACCGTGCCGGACGGAAGCCGGTCATGCTGTTCGGCACTGCTGTGACGGCCTTGGCAGGGCTGGCTTACATCGGAGTCGGTTGGCTGGATGACGCGGCCTTCGCGGTGTCGGCGTTTCTGACCATTCGGTTGTTGCATGGCTTGTCCACGGGATTTCGACCCACAGGTACGAGTGCGTTTTTGACGGACCTCGTGCCCATACATCGGCGCGGCGAGGCGCTGGGCTATTTGGGTGTGGCCGGCAACGCAGGCATGGCTCTGGGACCCTCGCTCGGCAGTTGGCTGGCGGTGGATTTTGGGTACGACGCGATGTTTGCAGCCAGCAGTTTGCTGGGGGTGGTGTCGTATGTCATGACTCGAAAGCTTCCAGAGACCTTGCCCAACGCGCGGCCTGTCTCCAAGGAGGATTTGAACGTCTTTCAAGGAGGCACGGTGGAGCCTGCGGCGTGGCCTGCGGCGTTGTTTTTGTTGCCGGTGGCGGTGGCGTTTGGGACGTTCTTGACGGTGACCCCGGACCTCGTGGAAGGGCTTGGGTTCGTGTACAAGGGATCCTTCAACACGATTGTGGTCATCGCGTCCATCGCCATGCGTCTTGTTGCTGGCAAAGCTTCCGACAAATACGGCCGTCCTCAATTGCTGTTGGTCGGGGCTGTGCTCTTGGCGCTGGGCATGTGGTTGTTTTCCGCGTCGACTTCTGTGCCTGTGCTGGTGGCGGCAGGGATTGTCTATGGCATGTCTGTGGGCATCAACATGCCGGCGATTTTTGCTTGGACGGTGGATTTGGCGCCAGAAGGGAAAGCAGCCACCGCCCTTGGAACCATGCTGATGGCGTTGGAGGTGGGCATTGGCGTCGGGGCTTTTGCCAGCGGCTCGTGGTACGCCTCGGACCCTTCTGTTTTGTTGACGTTGTACCTCGGGTGCGCGTGGTGTGGCCTCGTGGGATTGACCTTCATGCTTTGGTGGATGCGCGTTCACAAAATCGAACGTGTCAACTGTTGAGAACTCCACAGAGGCTGAGGTCGAATCCAGGTTCAAAAACCTACCTTGACAACATGGAACTGTCGCTCGAAAAACAACTCAAGGAGGCGCAGGCAGACCGAAAATCGGTCATGCACGAATTCCTCCGCTTGAAAGCGGAACTCGTTCGCACCCAGCAGCGAAACGACGATTTGCGTTGCGAAAACCGCGCCTTGCGTGAGGCCCTGCACGCGGCGGAGCATGAAGTCACGAACCTCTTCAGTTACGCCGCCCAAGCCGACAACGGCGAAAGTTGAATTCTGCCGGGCACAGCGCACAACGGTGAACAAAAAAGCCACCCGCATCAAGGGTGGCTTTTTTTGTGGTGCAAATCGAGGCCTCAGGCTTCTTGCAAAGCCAGACTTGCGGAAGATGTGGGGAACGCCCGGTCCACCTTCTTGAACAACCCTTGAAGGACTTTGCCAGGACCCACTTCGGTCACGTTGGTGGCGCCATCTGAAATCATGGCTTGCATCGTCTGGGTCCAACGCACTGGGGCGGTGAGTTGGGCGACCAATTGGGTGCGAATCACCCCAGGATCCACCGTGGGCTCGGCGCTGACGTTTTGATAAATCGGGCAACGAGGGGCTTCGATGGCTGCCGACTCAATGGCTTGGGCGAGCTTTTCTCGTGCGGGCTCCATCAAGGGGCTGTGGAAGGCGCCACCCACGGGCAACATCAAGGCCCGTCGTGCCCCAGCCTTGGAAAGGGCGGCGCAGGCCGCTTCGACGGCGGGAACTTCTCCGGAAATGACCAGTTGCCCTGGACAGTTGTAGTTCGCCGCCACCACGACACCCTGGGTGTCTTTGCAAATGGTTTCCACCACCTCGGTGTCAAGGCCAAGCACAGCGGCCATGGTGGAAGGCAGGAGTTCACAGGCTTCTTGCATGGCGTTGGCGCGGGCACTGACAAGCCGGAGTCCGTCCTCAAAACTCAGAGATCCTGCCGCGACGAGGGCACTGAATTCACCTAGGCTGTGTCCGGCCACCATGTCGGGCTGGAATCGTGCGCCCAAGCATTCCGCCAAGACGACCGAGTGGATGAAGATGGCTGGTTGGGTGACGTTGGTTTGCTTGAGGGCTTCAGGGGTTCCTTCAAACATGGTGGACGCAATGTCAAAGCCCAAGACGCTGTTGGCTTCGGAAAATCGGCCTTTGGCCAATTCAGACTGGTCGAACAGGTCCTTTCCCATGCCAGGGAATTGGGCACCTTGGCCCGGAAACACAAATGCGTTCATGAGATTCAAGAAAATTTGAGGGACAAACCTACCGCAAGAATTTGTTTCAGCTGCACACCTGGGCCCACTTCGCCGGGGTCTCCAGGGATGTCTGGGTCGGGTTCTCGCAGCACGAGCTCCACGTCCTTGTCGTAGATCAAAGTCAAGCCCAACGTGGTGGACAACCAACTGTTGACTTTAAGCGTCAAGACGTGGTCGGTGAAAATGTCAATGGCTTCTGGTTCTTCGAGGTAGTTGCTGAAGAGATCAAGTCGTGCGGCGTACGTGACATTTTCGGTGACTTGTTCCTTGAGGCCAACTCGGATGTAGCCACCCACCTCGTGGCGGGCGCGCTCTCCAGGCAACACGCCAAAGAGGCCTTGTGCAGACAAGCTGTCGTCCAGGACAAACGTGGACTTGGAGGTGAAGGGCGCCAAGAAAATGGTGGTGGTTTCGGTGGGCTTCATGTCCAACCCGAGGGCAAGGACCAGGTAGCCTGGCGCCATGAGGCGTGAGGTAACTTGGTTCACGTCTGGCAACCCGTTGACTGTGGCATAACCAGGGGCAAGTTGGGTTCTGAAGCTTCCCAACGCGGTGAGCGACCCCTTGTCTTTCAGGCGGCGTCCAAGCTTGGTGGCCAATTCAATGCGGTCGTCGGTTTTCAGGATGATTTGATCGTCTGGCCGATGCAAGAGTCCAAACGCCCCGTGAAACTCTGTGTCCCACCCAAAATCCATTCCATCGTATTCCCAGAATTGGTCCACCTTGGCAATCAGGCTTGCGGAGCTCTGTCCACCAGCGGCCCATTGGCTGAGCTGAACCTGGCTAAATTGGACATTGACAAGCGTCTCGTGCTTGCGGTATACGGAGTCTGCATCGCCCACCACTGGCGCGCGCAGCTTGGTTTCCGTGGCACTTGGAAGAGGCGTGGCGATGGATTGTCCCCATGCACCCCCCAAGAACCCCATGAACGTCAGAAGGGAGGAGGCCTTCCCCAGTTTCACGTCAACGAATCATTTGAATGTGGCCCGTGTAGATGATGGCGCCGCGTCCACCTTTCTTTTTGATGGCGATGCGCCATGCAAACACTTCGCCTCCGCTGCTGTAGTGCAGGCCTTCACCTGTGACGGCGTTGCTCCCGTCCCAGGCCTCGTTGGGATCTTCACTGTAAAAGAGGACATGGCCGCTGCGGTTCATGATGTGACACTCGTAGCTGGCGATGAGGTCTTGACCAATGATGGAGGGCGCCCATGCATCGTTGAGGCCGTCGTTGTCGGGCGTGAAGGCGTTGGGCGTGTACACGTAAAGGTCCGTGGTCACGTCGATCGATTGGCTGTGCACGTCAGTGCAGCCGAATTCATTCACCACCAAAAGCTGAGTGTTGTACGTCCCAGGGCGCGCGTACTCCACGGAGGGGTGTTCCTCGGCTGAGCCTTCTCCGTTGCCGAAAGACCAGATGTATTCGACAGCACCTGTCGACATGTTGTCAAAGTCCACCACAGGGTCCACGAATTCCACCACGGTGTCTGGCAACACTTCAAACATGGCCACCGGCGGCGTCCGACCTTCAAAGGCTTTCTCGTAGGTGGTGTCCACGGCGCAAACCACGACGTGCTGTCCGACAGTGTAGGTGTTGGACACAGTGAAGTCTGCATCGTAGTATCCCGGGAATTCCACATTCAATTCCAATGGAGACAAGAAGTCTTCGTAGGTGGGAAAGCCTGGAATGGACATGGTGAAGTTGGCTGCGCCAGCCGATGAATTCAGCACGGACACGGTGGTCGGCAAACAGATGCTCTCCTGCACGAAGGTCAACTCAGGGCGCGGCAGTCCGCGAACGACAAAGGGCTGGGAAGGACTGGTTTGGCTGCATCCGTGCAGGTTTTCCACCTCAATGACGATTTCGACAGCGCCTTCTTTCTCCAAACAAATGGTGGGCATGATTTGGTCCGCATCTTCAATGGTGAAGTCGGCGATGTCCAAGTCGTCCAAAGGTGTGACGTACCAGTTGAAGGACAGGCTGTCGTCTTCACAGAAATCGTACATCCCGAGGTCGTGTACTAGGGGGATGCAATTGCCGTCCGCGGTGTCCAAACACGCTTGAGGAGCGTCGATGACAAACGTGGGTTCAGGGGTGGGGTTCACCATGATGGAGTCCACCAACCGGCTCGTACAAAACAGCGTTCCGTTTGAGCCCAAGTCGTGCGCAAACCTCACCACGACAGCCATGGAGTCCTCACGTGGGCATGACAAGGGGTTGGTGTAATTGGCGCATGCGCTGTTGATTGGACTTGGCTCGGCGTTTCCAAAGATGTATTCCACACCTGTGTTGAATGGCAGGTCTTCATTTAAGAGTCCCACTTCTGCGCATTCTTGGGCTGGGGAGCACACTTCTCCATCGAGTTCTAGGGTCCAGGTCAATTGGGGAGTGGCCAACACGTCCACCGTCCATGTTTCCAAGTCGGACGAACAGCCTCTGTTGTCTTCCACACGGAGCTCCACCACCATAGCCTCAGAAGGCTGAGCGCCAAGCCCGATGTTGGGAATGAGAGTCGTTTGGTTGGCCGAATCCGAAGAGCTGTAAGTGTCCCCGTGGACCCAAATGGGCGGGAGCAACACCGAATCTGGGAGATTGGTCACCTCCCACGTCAACGTGGCTTCCTCGCCTTGGCAAATTCCAGAAGGCCCGGTCAAGGCCACCGTGGGCGGGGCAAACACCACGAAGGTGCTGTCGAAATGGGCAGAACACAACAGGCTGTCTTCCCCTTGAACGTAAAGCAAAGACTTCGTGACCTCGAACACCGTGGAATCGGCAATGAGCTCAAAAGAAGTCTGGCTGCTGTTCACGTTGTCCAATTCAAGGCCGGTGGTGGCAAAAAAGGAGTACGACGTGTTGGAAGGTGCATTGTCCTCGTTGAAATCTTCGAATTCGAGGGTTCCTCCCTCACACAAGGCAGGCAAGTTCGTGAAACTTGGAGTCAACACAGGGAGGTCATAAACATATGCAGTGGCACTGACCAGGCTTGTAGACGGGTCAGTGGAGCACCACGCGGAGGTGCCAGAGCCTGGTATTTCATAGTAGATGGTTCCGACAATTGACAGGGTAAGGGAATCGGCAATGTCGGTCAAAGGCAATTCGGCAATGTTCATCCCTGTGGGAGCGTACCCCGGGTTTTCCGTTGTAATGGCTAACAAAGTCTCTGAAACGTTGCCAAACCATCCATACGCATCGGCTCCTGAAGCCACCCAGGAGACGGTGTCGCCGTCGCATGCCAGCTCCGTCTCTAGGTTCAGGACGGGGAATTCAAGGGCATACACCGTTTGGGTGGAAGGCAATGACACGCAACCGTAGCTGTCGGTGACGACAAGGCTGACGTTCTGGTCGTGGATGCCGCCGATGGAGGCTTCGTAAGCTGCAGGGAAAGAAATGCTGCTCGTGGGCGCATCGCTGAATACTGTTTCGTCGAAAGTGCTTGTGTTCCAATCCCATTCCCAGGTCAGCCCAGCTTCTGCCAGGGAATCGGCACCTGTGGCCAGTCCGACTTCCACTTGAACGTTTGCGCCGTCGCACGCCCACTCGGGAATGGTCCAATCAACGCTGGGTGTAGGCAACACGGTGAATGACCAAGGCTGTTCCACGACGCACTCGAAATCAGCGGGCGTGTTGTTGTACTCGGAATACACCACGGTGGCCACTCCAGACACGACTGTGGCTGAGGTGAGGGGCGCCTGAGGAAGCACGTCAATGAAGTACGCGTTGTCTTCGTTGAATTCGTGCGGATAACCGTTGGCGACCTGCCAAGAGAAAGTCTCCGTGGTTCCGTTTTGGTCTACGAATGAGTTGAGCGTCAAATCGGCTCCTTCGCACATCACCAAGTCGCCGGCAGGACCACTTGTGTCGTCACCGGTCACTGAGAGGGGGGCAGCCAAACGACGATTCAGGTCCAACGTGTTGTTGCTGACACACGTCAATCCGACGTCCTCGTATTCGATGGTGCCCTGGAAGGTGAAGGTTTGGACGGTTTGTCCGCCCAGAGCGACGAGGTAATCTGGGGGCAAGGTGACGTCAAACTGGCCCGCGCCATTGTCTTCCCACACCAAAGAATCCAACCCATTCTGCCCCAGAGTCATCAAGGTTTCCGGTCCTGTGATCGAGGCAGTCCACGCTTGGTCTTGACACGCATAGGGGTTCCCATTCTGAATGCGAGGAGCAGGATAGACATGCACCAAGTCGTTCCAAGTCTGGCTGGCCAAACATCCACCTGCCCCAGCAGTCAATTGGAACACCACTGGGGTGGGCTCTGTGAAGCTCGCGGCCACCACAGCGTTGACAGTTGGCGTGACAGTAAACAAGGATTCGTCCCCTGTGACAGGCATGTTGCTGCCGTCAACACTGACGCTCCAATTGTACGTGGCGTTCGCCAGATCCAAATTGTCGTCCACGCCAATGCCCTCGAAAGTCAATTGAATTTCTTCACCTGAGCAGACAGCGTCGGGCGTGGCACTCAGGTTCTCAAACGTGGGGAGTTCGTGGATGACCACACTCAAGGTGGTGTCGACTTGGCACCCTGCGCCGTCGATCACAGTGAACGTGAGATCTCCGCTGGCGGGCACGTCCAGGGCCGTGTTGACGCTGACTCCAGCAGTTAGGCCGCTCTGGAAAGGGGAGATATTGAAGACTGGGTCGGTGCCCGCGTTGCTCCAAACCCTATCCAAGGGCTGTCCGTTATGCGCCCCTTGCACGATGCCCGCCACGACGTTCACTGTTTCACCCACACAAATTTCAGCAGGCACGCTGGTGTTGTCGGGGTTGAGCACGGGGTTTTCCACCACTTCCAACGTCAACGTCCAGGTGTCCGTGCACATTGCCCCCCCGAAGTCAGAAATGGCCAGCAGTTCAAAGACAGTCCCTTCGCCAGCTTGAATCGCAGCTTCCGCCTCGGACCAAGGCATCACCCAGTCGATGGTGCCTGTGGGCGAACTCATTTCCATCAACTCGCCGGTGTACGACAAGTACTGCAAGGACGACGCGCCTGAAATGGGCCCAGTCCAATCGGTGCCCTCGCACATGCGGAAGTCCAAGTTGTTGGGGACGGTGATGCGTGGCGAAGGGTACAGGCTGATTTGGTCTGGGAACGAAACCGTGCTCGCGCAAACGCCGTCGGTCATGTTGAGTTCAAAGGACACGGTCACCGGATCAAAATCCGAAGACCAGCCTTGGCTCGTGGCGAGGGTCAGGTCCTCAGTTTCGTCCACCAAAGTTGAAATCTGTGCCACAGTGTACACCTCGTTGTTGCTTCCCATGGCCGTCCAGGTGTAGTCGAAGTCGTCCAGGGTGCTCGATGCGTCCAAGACTGGTTCGTCCATGGTCAAAGTGATGGATCCTCCGGAGCAAATGGCAGAATCCAATTCGGAAAACATGACACTCACTGGCGCTGGGGCGTTGTGCACGGACAACGCCGTGGTGCCTTGGGCCATGCACCCCTCCGCGTCTGTGACGACCAGTGTGACGGTGGTGCCAGACACGTTGACGCCTTCGTTGAGAGAGAGGGTCAAGGATTGTCCTCCATTGGTCTCCTCAGTGTTGAATTCGTCGGACGCGTCCAAATCCCAGGTAAAATCCAACCCTCCATTGGGGTTGGACAGCACGTCTGCGGCAAGGTCAAGGTCTCCGTTGTCGCACAACACCATTTCCACAGGCAAGGCCGCGATCTCTGGGTTGTCGTGGACCTCCAAATCCAAGAACCAGTTGTTTTCGCAGGTCAATGAGCCAAAGCTGGACACCGCGGTAAGGTTGAACAATGTGGGGTAGTTCACGGGGTCATTTAGGTCATGAAGAGGCCCAATTTCACTCCAGGGCATGGTCCACAGCACTTCTCCCAAATCGTTGCTAAGCACATCGTAGCTGGCGGAAGTGAACGGCCCGGTGAATTCCATGGAAGAGGCCCCGGTCAAGACGCCAGTCCAATCGTCGCCAGCACAAATGCTCAGGTCGGCGTCGCCAGCTGTGACCCTGGGGCGCGGGTAAATTTGAATGGCGTCCGGGAACTGGGTCGTGCTGGTACAAAGGCCGCCATCGGTCAATGTCAACTCCATGGTCACCTGGCTTGGTTGCAGCGTTGGCGACCAAGCAGCGTTAGGAATGGTCTCCCCGGTCAACAGATCAGCAAGCGGATCTGTTGTGGGCATTGTGGGCAACACCTCGCCGTCGGCATTCGTCGCCGTCCATTCGTAAGTGAAATCTTGCGGATCCAATGCGGGGTCGAGTTGTGGCGCTTCCATGCTGAAAGAGACACTTTCACCGGAGCACGCTTCGGCAGGGGCAGTTTCCCAGCTGACGGCTCCGGGGACGGGCAGCGTCAACACATCAAATTCCACTTCAGCTGAAGCTTGGCAACCGGCGGCGTCCTCCACAGAAAGCACGATGGTGCCGTCGCTGGCCGCGCTCCCTTCCGACAGCGACAAGCTTACGCCTGGAGTTCCTTGCCCTTGCAAGATGAATGCGGACAAATCACCAAGCTCCCAGTTGTACGCCATGCCGCCGTTCTCGTTGACGTCAAAGGCCGCCTCGAGTTCGAGGCTTCCGTCTTCGCAGAACATCAGGTCCCCGTCGAAGGGGGACAGCACAGGGTTGGCTGCAATGTTCAGCCCGACGGTTTCCGTGTTCACACATGTCCCCGCAGAACCTGTGGTGGTGGCCTCCACGGTGACCTCTATGGCGCCTGCATCGCCGGTGTTCAAGGGGAGGTTGGTTCCTGTGCCTGCTGGTTCAAACCCATTGCCTCGGTCCACGGACCAAGCGTATGTGAGGGTGGCGTCTTCGCACAGGAATGGTGTCAGACCTGGTCCAGACACCTCGAATTCCACCTCAGCGTCGGCACACAACACATCGGGAAGGGCCAACTCAAATTCAGCCACAGGCGTCACAATCACAGGGAACGCCAGTGGCGCACTCGTGCACATCAGCGTTTCCCCAGCCATGTTGTAGGCTGTGGTCAGGGCAAGTTCGATTTCGGGGGGATCAATGCAATTGACCCCAAGGAAAGTTGGGGTGGAGGTTGAAGCTCCTTCTCCATTGAATGGCAATCCGTTGTAAGTCCATGAATACGACAAGTTCGTACCCTCAGGGACATTTGTGGGTTCGATTGCTTGCCCTTCGCAAGCGACCTCGAATTCCCCTGCTGGGCTCTCGGCCACACGGACGTCCACAAATCCTTCGAGTTCATTGCTCATACATCCAGCGTTGTCTACGGCTGTGACCGCCACAGAAATCGCACCAGCGGGTTGTTCCGCGGGAAGGTTCAGTTCCAACGTCACCGCTCCACTGCCGTCGAGTTCTTGGTCATTTTCTCCGAGTGTGGAGGCCCAGGACACTGTGGTCGCTGCGCCGCTGGACGCCACGAGGTTCACGTCGAGCGCGGCCACGCTTCCGGCACATGCCGCATCGAGGTTGTCGCCGTCGGCCCAAGAAATGATTGGAGTGGCGTTGACTGGTATGGTCACGGCAACAGGCGAGTCGGAATTGTCGCACGTCGTGCCGTCGTCAAACGTTGAGTTTTGTTCGACGGTGATGTTCACGCTTTGGTTGAGGGCTTGCCACATCACAAAGGTGTCGTCAACACCGTTGGGTGATACAGAGGTGGTCCAGCTGTAGCTCGCGGTTTCGTTCGAGGCGGTTCCACTGACCACGGCCACTTCCAACATGTCTCCCGCGCAAAGGGTGGGTGCGGAGGATTCTCCATTGAAGCTGAGCTCAAGCGGCGTGGGTGTGTGCACCACCAAGGAAGTGGACGCAGAGGCAGAGCACGTCGCAGTGCTGGTGCCGTTGTCGTCGATCACGGTGTAGTCCAAATCGACGGTTTGTTCCACAACATCACCATCTGCGGGGCTGACCAAGTTGGTCTGACCCAAAATCGAATTGCCGTTGCTCCAAGTCCACTCCGCGGTCGGGGTCCCTGTCACGTCGTTTGTGTAGTCAATGATGTTGATGTCGCTCACCACGAGGGCGTCCTCTCCATCGCACACAGGGATGGAGCTAAGCGCGAAGGTGGGGGCGGCCACGACTTCGACTGTTTGAACTGTGGTGGGGGAGGGCGGACTGCATAAGTTTTGCGCTTTAATGGCCACCAAGTGGGAGCCAAGGGTCTCCAGGGCGATGGGTGAAAGAGCCAAACTCAAAGACGGACCGTTGCATCCCAAACCCGACGCCGAAACGGCGCCACTGTCCAATGTAGCGCCCATCGGGTCGATCAAAGTGTAAGACAAGGTTGTCGACTCTGGGCCAACCGAGCTCGTGGACATGGAGGCACTGAACAAGTCGCCTGCGCACAACACCGCGCTGTAGTTCGACACCACAGGCGCGCTTGGCACGCCCGACACCTCAAATTCAGTCGGGGTGACGATTTGCGCCAGGGTAGGGAAGTTGGGGTTGTTTGTGGCCACCTCAAGGGCGTCACCCTCTAACGACACTTCATAACAGCCGGCTTGCAGCACTTCAAAAGCCAACTCCGTGGACATCGACCAATCTTCCAAGGCCGACCCCGTTGCCGCCTCCAAGGTGATGTAGTCCGAGAGTTCCGCGTTGGAGAGAATAGAACCGTTGTAGCTGACCTGCCAAGGCACGGATTGCAGGGTGTTGGCACCCACGGTGTCTGGGGCCAGGATGGTGACCGTCACGTCATCACCTACACAGAACGGTGCTTCAGACACTGTCATGCTGGTGGGAGGGAAGGTCTCTTCTGCCAAGCTTTCGAAAGCCGCAGTCATGAGAAACATCGCTGCAAACAACACATTCATGACACTTGAACGCGTCAAGGGCCTGGTGAGGTTGTTTGAATCGGTCGAATGAATGTCCATGCAGGTAAGGAGTGTTCAATCTGGCAAGTTACGGAGGACACGGATAGTGCACCTATTTAGGTGTCGATAAAAGACCGACGAACATCTCTGTGCTTTTCCATGTGTCGATGTTGATTGCTTCCCCGCAAAGGCGACGCGCCCAGGGAAGTACGCTGGAACTTGGGGACGAAAAATTCAAAAACCATTCATACCATGAAACATCTTACGTTTTGTGCTCTTTTCGGCATAGGACTTCAGGCATTCGTGTTTGGGCAAGACTCGCCGTACACCTTGACAATTGAGTCTAGTCCTGCGGCAGATGCTGCCAACGGCAGCGTGTACCGCTTTTACGTCAATGCCCAAGACGACAGCGACAAGCTGTCTGCCGTGTTTGGCAACAACGAGGCCAGCCTGATTTTCGAAACTCCTGCAGGCATTTATAACGATTCTTACAACTCAGGATGGAACGCCGCGGGTTTGAATCCGGCCATCATCGCGGTATTTCCTGACTTGGCGGACGACAGCTTCGCCACGATTGGCCTGGATGGGCCTGCGGCTGCCACACCAGGGGCAGAAGACCCATCACTTGTTCAAGATGCGGCATTGAACCCAACAGTGAGTGGGTATTTCACTGTCGGAGGCACCAGTTTGAACGTGACCACCTTGACCGGGGCTTCATGGTATGTGTTGAACACAGCCGCCAACGCCCTGCCCACCGACGGGCGCTGGTTGGTGGCCCAAATCACCACAACAGGAGACATTTCTGGCCAAATCAACTTCCAGGTGTTCCCACTTGGTGTGGGGGCAGACGAAGTGCAAACGTCCATTGTGTTTGACGGCACTGGCACGTATTCTGGAAGCGGTGGCGAAGTTGCGGGATGCATGGATGCGGATGCGTGCAACTACGACCCTTCGGCCACCACGGACGATGGGAGTTGTGTGGGCATCCCTGATGGAGCTTGCGATTGCGCCGGCAACACCTTGGACGCGACCGGCGTGTGTGGAGGCGACTGCACCCAGGACGACAACATGAACGGCGTGTGCGACGACATTGAAGTGCCAGGTTGCACCAACCCCACTTCCTGCAACTACAACCCCGCGGCCAACGCGGATGACGGGAGCTGCGAAGGATTTCCCATGGGGTACTGCGATTGCGGAGGCAACGAGCCGGACACCGACAACGACGGGGTTTGCGACATCTATGAGGTCGACGGTTGCGACGATCCGTTCGCCTGCAACTACGACGTGACAGCCACCGAAAACGATGGCACTTGCGAATACTGTTCTTGCGCTGAAGGTCAGTACACCTTGTCCGTGGAAACGGTCGATGCGTACAACAGCGACCTGACGGTGTACCGCTTGTACGTGAACACGAACAGCGCCATGGATGAACTGAGCGCTGTGTTCAGCAACGCCCAATATCCGCTGAGCATCAACGTGCCCGACGGCATTTACAACCACCCCGAAGGATCTTGGAATGCGGCTGGTGTGAATCCGGGAGCGTTTCAGGCGTTTCCGGGACTCGTGGACGACTCCTACGTGACCATTGGCTTGGATGGGCCTGCGGCCCCCTTGGATGGCAACTACATGGATGCATCCTTGCTTGACCTTGGGAACACCTTGACCCCCTTCTTCACCACAGATGGTGGCACTTCGCTGGTCTCTGACACCGACCCAGGGTTGTCTTGGTTTGTGTTGTCCGGTGTGGAAAACGCCATGCCTGACGCAAACGGCCAAATTTTGATTGCCCAGATCGCCACCACCGGAAGCATCAGCGGCACGTTGAATTATCAGGTTTTCCCCTTGGGCAACCAGGATGATGCCATTTCTGTGACGGCTGCCTTTGACGGCGTGGGCTCCTTCGGTCAGACTTACGTGTGCGGTTGCATGGAAACCAACGCCTGCAACTACAACGCGGAAGCCAACTTCGACGACGGATCATGCGAATACAATTCATGCAACGGTTGCACGGACGCGGCTGCGTGCAACTTTGATCCAGACGCCACGCTGGACGACGGCACCAACTGCCTGTACGCTGCGGAGGGCTACGACTGCGCCGGCAACTGCCTTGGGGCCGACACCAACATGAACATGGTGTGCGACGAAGAGGAGACAGGGTGCATGGACATGGATGCGTGCAACTTTGATGCGGGCAACGTCTTTGAAGCCAACGACGAGTGTGTGTATGCCGAAATGGGGTACGACTGCAACGGCGACTGCTTGATGGACTCAGACATGGATGGTGTTTGTGACGAGTTTGAAGTGTTTGGATGCACCGACCAAATGGCGTGCAACTTCAATGCCGATGCCACGGACGACGACGGCATGTGTGTGTATGCAGACGAGACTTGTGAAGAATGCGCAGAAGACGGCACCGTGGTGTTGAATGACGCCGACGGTGATGGGGTGTGTGATGAAGACGAAATCGAAGGTTGCTTCGACGAAACTGCGTGCAACTACAACGAGGCAGTGACCGACATCAACAACGACCTGTGCGAATACGCGGAAGAGTACTACAACTGCGACGGCGAATGTTTGAGCGACGCCGACGACGACGGGGTGTGCGACGAACTTGAAGTCCCAGGTTGCACCAACGCCATTGCGTGCAACTATGACGAATCGGCCACCGATGACGATGGGTCATGCGCGTTGCCAGGAGATGCCTGTGACGACGGCGACGACACCACCATCAACGACGTGTACACCGTGGATTGCGATTGCGTGGGAGAGGTGGACGGCATGGTCGAGAACGCGATTGCATTTGGCATGTTCCCCAACCCCACCAACGGCGTAGTCACATTGAATGTCTCAGGTGACCACGCAGGGGTGTTGATGCAGGTGTTGGACGCGTCAGGCCGTGTGGTTTGGTCGAAGGACAACATGGTGTTGCAAGGCAGCGTCATGGTCGACTTGTCTGCGCTCAGCAGCGGAACCTACAACGTCATGCTCTCTGACGACCGCGGGGTTTCCGTTCAGCGGTTGTCCATTCAACACTAATGTGCTGCTGCTGAAATAGTCACACATAAATTGCAGAAAAAACCCGGGACCACCTCGGGTTTTTTTGTGTTATGTTCTATAAATAGAGAAAATGAAGCAAATCGATGACCAATTCGTTTTTTTGCCTGGCCTAAGAAGTTATCTTCAGCCCGAAAACCAAAAACAAACTTATGAGACATTTTGTCGCTTCATTGACCTTTTGTTTGGGTCTTACGATCCCAACCTTCGCTCAATACTCACTCATTGTGGAGAGCGCCGAACCCGTCGGAGAGAGTACCTCCGGAGAGGTCTACCGGTTCTACGTCCACACTGACGACACTTCTGACAAGTTGTCGTCCGTTTACGGCAGCGATTCTTCGCCCCTTGTCATCAACACGCCGAGTGGCATTTTTAACTCGCCAGCAGGTACAAGTGCCACGGCTGCAGAAGTGGAGCCAGCTTGGCTGGGCCTTTTCCCCGATTTGGCCGACGACAGCTATGCTACGGTAAATTTCGAAGGTGCTGCGAGTTCTTCAGTCATTTTTGGGGCTACAGCACCGCAGGTGACTGAGGATGCTGCCCTGAGCAACGGAATCACAGCCTATTTTAGTGGGAACAACAACGGCACCTTGCTTGCAGTGAACACCCCCGGTGGGGGCTCATGGTCCTTGACGGGTGACGAAGGCAACGCCTCGCCGGACAGCGACGGACGTTGGTTGATTGCCCAAATCACCACAGCCGGTGAGATTTTTGGTTCCATCAACGTCGAAATTTTCCCCATGGGCGACCAGAGTGCGGCCAATGTGATCAGGAATTCCTTCGACTTCAATGGTACAGGCTTGTACTCCGCCATTGCCAATCCAGGTTGCACAGACGAAACGGCTTGCAACTACAATCCCGAAGCCTCCGAGGACGACGGTTCTTGCGAAGAGCTTGACGAGTGTGGCGTGTGCGGCGGCACTGGCATCCCAGCCGGCGCGTGCGATTGTGATGGTACAGGCGTCCCTGCCGGCGCGTGCGACTGCGACGGCACCTTAATCGACGCCCTCGGCGTGTGTGGTGGTGATTGTGTGTCAGATGACAACGACAACGGTGTTTGCGACGACGAAGAAATTGCCGGCTGTATGATTGCATTGGCTTGCAATTACAACCCGGAAGCCACGATCAGTGATTCTTCGTGCGATTTTACAACATGCTTATCGTTTGGATGCAACGACCCGGGCGCGTGTAACTACGACTCTACAGTCAGCTTCAACGACGGAAGCTGCGTGTATGCGCAACCACCTTTCGACTGCGATGGCAATTGTGAGGCTGACGCCGACAGCGATGGGGTTTGCGACGAATTGGAGATTCCTGGTTGTCAGGACGAAACGGCCTGCAACTACAACGCCGAGGCCACCGATCCTCCAGCGGTCGGATTTGAATGCACCTATGCGGAGCTACTGTATCAATGCGACGGCACGTGCATCAACGATGCCGACGACGACGGGTTGTGCGATGAATTGGAAGTTGAAGGATGTCAAATTTCTACGGCCTGCAACTACAATTCCGAAGCTACGGACCCTGCAGAGTGTGTGATTGCTGATGGCCCATGTGAATCTTGTTCAGGAGAAATGGACGGCACAGGCGTGGTGATTGTGAGTGACGCAGACGGCGACGGGGTGTGCGATGCGGATGAAGTGGCGGGATGCCAAGACGCGGACGCTTGCGACTACAACCCAGAGGCCACAGACAGCGCGGCGTGCGAGTACGACAGCTGCGCGGGATGCACCAGCGACACGGCTTGCAATTACGATGCGACTGCCACCCTTGACAACGGGTCATGTGTCTTTGCAGACGACGCTTGTGAGGAGTGCGCGCCTGACGGTACGGTGCTGTTGTCCGACGCGGATGGCGACGGGGTTTGCGACCAAGATGAAACTGAAGGTTGTACAAATCCTTTTGCCTGCAACTTCAACGAATTTGTGACCGACGACGACGGCTCGTGTGACTATTTGTCCTGCATTGTGTTCGGCTGCATCAATTCAGCGGCATGCAACTACGATCCAGAGGCCAACTACAGCGACGGTTCGTGCGAGTACTTGTCGTGTCAAGGTTGCTTGAACCCGAGTGCGTGCAACTACGACGAGACGGCCACCATTGCAGGCAGCTGCGACTACACGAGCTGCGTGGGATGTACAGATCCTGCAGCTGACAACTACGACGCAACGGCCACCATTGAAGGGTCATGCGAGTACTTGGGTTGCACCTCATTCGCGGCTTGCAACTTCGACCCCAATGCGAACGTGAATGACGGTTCTTGCGAGTTCTTGTCTTGCGTTGGATGCCTCAATTCAGCGGCGTGCAACTACGACGAGACGGCCACACAATCCGGTTCATGTGTTTACCCAATCCCTGGATTCAACTGCGATGGGACGTGTATTGATACCGACATGGATGGCGTGTGTGATGCGGACGAAGTTTTGGGCTGCACGGACGAAACTGCGCTGAACTACGACGCTGATGCCACGGAAGACGCCGGCAACTGTGTTTTGCCCGTGCTCGGTTGCACAGACCCCACTGCTTGCAACTACGATGCCTCTGCCAACACCGACGACGGCTCTTGTGAATTCGATTCTTGCTACGGTTGTTTGAATGAGAACGCTTGCAACTACGACGCCGAGGCCCTTTATCTCGACGCCGCAGCATGCGTCTTCGCCGACGCCAGCGCTTGCGAGTCCTGCGAAGGCGGTGCTGTTGTGTTGAACGACGCTGACGGCGATGGTGTTTGTGATGCAGACGAAATTCCCGGTTGTCAAGACACTACGGCTTGCAACTACAACGAAGCAGCCACCGACGAGGATGGCAGCTGCGACGTTCCTGTCGCGGGATGCGAAGTGTGTGTGAGCGGTGCGTCTGCAGCCATTGATACAGACGGAGATGGTGTGGCTGATTGCGACGAGGTTTCTGGTTGCACAGACGCCATGGCCTGCAACTATGACACTTCGGCCACCGAAGACGATGGCAGCTGCGACGTTCCTGTCGAGGAATGCGAAGAATGTGTAGATGGTGCGTCTACGGCCATTGATTCAGACGGTGATGGTGTGGGGGATTGCGACGAGGTCTTCATTGAAGGATGTACGAACCCTTTTGCCTGCAACTACAACGAAGCAGCCACCGACGACGACGGCTCGTGTGACTATTTGTCCTGCATTGTGTTCGGTTGCATCAATTCAGCGGCGTGCAACTACGATCCAGAGGCCACCTACAGCGATGGATCGTGCGAATACCTCTCGTGCCAAGGTTGCCAGAACCCGAGTGCGTGCAACTACGACGAGACAGCCACCATTGCAGGCAGCTGCGACTTCACGAGCTGCGTGGGATGTCTGGACCCTGCGGCTGACAACTACGACGCGACGGCCACCATTGAGGGGTCATGCGAGTACCTGGGTTGCACCTCATTCGCGGCTTGCAACTTCGACCCCAATGCGAACGTGAATGACGGTTCGTGTGAGTTCTTGTCTTGCGTTGGCTGCCTCAATTCAGTGGCGTGCAACTACGATGAGAATGCCACACAATCTGGTTCATGCGAATATCCTGAGCCAGGATTCAACTGCGATGGGACATGTATTGACACCGACATGGATGGCGTGTGTGATGTGGACGAAGTTTTGGGTTGCACGGACGAAACTGCGCTGAACTACAACCCGGAGGCAACGGATGACGCGGGCAACTGTGTTTTGTCGGTGCCCGGTTGCACGAATCCCACTGCTTGCAACTACGATGCCTCTGCCAACACCGACGACGGCTCTTGTGATTTGGTGTCTTGCTACGGTTGTTTGAATGAGAACGCTTGCAACTACGACGCCGAGGCCCTTTATCTCGACGCCGCAGCATGCGTCTTCGCCGACGCCAGCGCTTGCGAGTCCTGCGAAGGCGGTGCTGTTGTGTTGAACGACGCTGACGGCGACGGTATTTGTGACGACGTGGACGAATGCCTCGGTTCATTTGACGCCTGCGGTGTCTGCAATGGTCCAGGAGAGGTCTACGAGTGTGGATGTACTGACATTCCAGAAGGCGATTGCGATTGCGATGGCAACCAACTCGACGCCGTTGGCGTTTGTGGAGGCCCTTGTGCAGCTGATGTCGATGGAGATGGCATTTGTGACGATGTAGACGACTGCGTTGGGGCCTATGACGCCTGCGGTGTCTGCAATGGTCCAGGGGCGGTCTACGAGTGTGGATGCACGGACATTCCAGCAGGCGACTGCGATTGCGATGGCAATCAACTCGACGCCCTTGGTGTTTGTGGAGGCCCTTGCTCAGCTGACGCCGATGCGGATGGCATCTGTGACGATGTGGACGACTGCGTTGGGGCCTATGACGCCTGCGGTGTTTGCAATGGCCCAGGAGAGGTCTATGAGTGTGGATGTACGGACATTCCAGCAGGCGACTGCGATTGCGATGGCAACCAACTCGACGCCCTTGGCATTTGTGGAGGCCCTTGTCCAGCTGACGTCGATGCAGATGGCATCTGTGACGTCATTGATGAATGCGTTGGCTCTTACGACGCCTGCGGTGTTTGCAATGGTCCAGGAGAAATCTACGAGTGTGGATGCACTGACATTCCAGCAGGCGACTGCGATTGCGACGGCAACCAACTCGACGCCGTTGGCGTTTGTGGAGGCCCTTGTACAGCTGATGTCGATGCGGATGGCATTTGTGACGATGTAGACGACTGCGTTGGCGCCTATGACGCCTGCGGTGTCTGCAATGGTCCAGGAGAGATCTACGAGTGTGGATGCGCGGACATTCCAGAAGGCGACTGCGATTGCAATGGCAACCAACTCGACGCCCTTGGCGTTTGTGGAGGCCCTTGTTTAGCTGACGACGATGGCGACGACATCTGCGATGTGGATGAAATTGACGGCTGTCAAGACCCAGCGGCCTGCAACTACAATCCTGATGCGACCGACGACGATGGCAGCTGTGAATACACCTCTTGTGCGGGATGTACAGACAGCGTGGCCTTGAACTACGACGAAACGGCCACCATCGACGACGGCAGCTGCGATTACTGCAACCTGTTGTTGAGCACTGAGGTCTTGCAACCCATCGTTTGTGAGGGAGATGAAAACGGCGTGGTCGAATTGATCCTCGGCAACGTGGTTTACCCAGACAGCATCACGATAGAATTGAACGGGGTGGTCCAGAGCAGTACAGTGTTCCTTGGCTTGGGTGCTGGTTCGTACACCGTGTCGGTGTCCCAAGGCACGGACTGCGCAGCGACCCTGGACTTCGACTTGGAGGACGGCACGGCTTTGTCGGTGGCGATCGAAACGTCGAATGTCACATGTGCCGGGGAAGACAATGGCTCCATCGACGCGACCGCTTTGAGTGGTGTATTGCCAATCGAATACGTCTTGTTTGGCCCAGTGTCAGAGACCAACAACTCAGGCAACTTCGAGGACTTGCCAGGCGGCAGCTACATTTTGTCCGCCACGGACGACAATGGTTGCACGTTTGAAGAAGTGGTTGACGTGACCGAGCCAGAGGCGTTGTCGCTCGACGTGGCGGTCACGGATGCTGCCGAAGAGGGTGCTGGTGCCATCGACTTGACTGTCGAAGGAGGAACCGAACCTTATGAATTCGACTGGACCAGCTCAGGCAGCTTCACTTCTGACCAGGAAGACATTTCTGACTTGCCTGCGCCATTCTTCTACAGCGTGACGGTGACCGACGCCAATGGTTGCGAAGCCGAAGGTGGTCCTTACGCTGTGGACGATGTGTATGGATTGGATGAGGCAGGCCAACTCGTGTTCGTTGCGTACCCGAACCCAGCAATGGATTGGGTGGCTGTAGAATTGGAAAATGGCGCGATGGCTGCTGACATTACGGTATTCGACAACGCAGGACGTGTCGTGACACAATTGCCATTCAACGGTACACGTCTGGTGCTCGACGTGGCCGGTTGGTCAGCAGGCACATATCACTTGCAGGTGTCGAATGCCCAGACCATGGCACGTCACCAGATCATGATCCAACGATGAGACTTTGACGCGGGGGAACCCGTTGAAAGAGAAGCCCGGGCCGGAAGGCTCGGGCTTTTTATTTGCCGATGCAGAAGTGGGAGAAGATGTGGCCGAGGATGTCGTCGGCATGGACTGCACCTGTGATTTCGCCAAGGTGGTGCAAGGCTTGGCGGGCATCCACGGCGACAAGGTCGCCCGGCATGTTGTCGGCCAACCCCTGGCGCACCGCTTGAAGCGCTGCGTGGGCAGCCGTCAACGCTTCAAAATGCCGGAGGTTGGTGACGACCAATTGGTGCCCCTGGTCGTTGGTTTGGTACTTGGCGGTGAGAAGTTCCTTGAGAGTGTCAATGCCTTGTCCATGTGCCGCGCTCAAGTGAACCACAGGGTGGTCCCATTGGGCCTGGGCAGGCGTGGCGAGGTCGCATTTGTTCCAAACCACAACGAGGTGGCTGTTTGAAGGCAACTGCAGGTCGTTCAGCTGACCAAGGGCGTCGTCATGGGTGTCTGTGGAGGCGTCAAGCATGAGAAGGACCGTGGAGGCCGAGGCCGCTTTGTCCAATGCACGACGGATGCCTTCTGCTTCCACCACGTCCTGCGTGTCTCGAAGTCCTGCGGTGTCGATGAACCTGAAGCGCATTCCTTCGATGGTGCACGCGTCTTCCACCGTGTCGCGCGTGGTGCCAGGAATGTCCGACACTATGGCGCGGTCGTCGTCCAACAACGCGTTGAGCAGGGTGGATTTGCCGCGGTTGGGTGCACCTACAATGGCCACGGGAATGCCTTCTTTCAAGGCATTGCCTGTGGCGAAGCTGTCTGCCAAACGTCCGACCCTTCCCAAGAGGTCGACCAGCAGCGCATCGAATCGGGCGCGGTCAGCAAACTCGACATCCTCCTCGGCAAAATCGAGCTCCAGTTCCAGGAGGCCGGAGAATCCGATGAGCGCTTCTCGAAGGGCGTTGATTTCTTTGGCGAAGCCGCCACGGAGTTGTTCCAAGGCCAGCCTGTGGGCGCCTGCGTGCTCGGCGGCAATCAAGTCGGCCACGGCTTCCGCTTGGGTGAGGTCAAGGCGTCCGTTCAAGAAGGCGCGCTGGGTGAATTCCCCAGGTCCCGCTTGCCGGCAGCCCGCCTCGATGAGGGCGCGCATGACTTCCTGTTGGATGAAGGGAGAGCCGTGGATGTTGAACTCGATGGTGTCTTCCCCGGTGTAA
This sequence comes from Flavobacteriales bacterium, assembly GCA_049610985.1. GTDB lineage: Bacteria > Bacteroidota > Bacteroidia > Flavobacteriales_D > Sanyastnellaceae > UBA11663. The sequence continues at coordinate 48,441 of JBMZAB010000013.1, forward strand.
GACTTAGGGCCGCGCATGACCAGGGCGAGCCCTTCATCCAGGGTGTCGCCGGTGGCGTTCTTAAATTTCCCAAACGCGACAGAACGGTCGGTCACGTGAGCCAGAGGCTTGGAGAACACCTTGCTACCGAGCGTGAGAGCAAGGTCGCCAGACACCCGGATGACCGCGATTCCACCTGCCCCGGGGGCGGTGGAAATGGCGCAAATGGTGGCGCCGTCTACGGCGTCGCGAAGGGGGGAGTTCATGGCGCGAATTTGGCCTAAATTTGCCGCGCATTCACAACACGAGGCGACCAATCGCCGCAACCCAACCACATCGACATGAGCGTACTCGTCAACCGAGATTCCAAAATCATCGTCCAAGGCTTCACAGGAGGTGAAGGCACGTTCCATGCAGGCCAAATGATCGAGTATGGCACGAATGTCGTGGGTGGTGTGACCCCAGGCAAGGGTGGGCAGACGCACTTGGACCGTCCTGTGTTCAACACCGTGGCTGAGGCCGTGGCCGAGACGGGGGCGGATGTGAGCATCGTCTTCGTGCCGCCTGCATTTGCGGCGGACGCTTTGATGGAAGCGGCAGACGCGGGCATCAAGGTCATCGTGGCCATCACCGAGGGCATCCCTGTGGCGGACATGGTGAAGGTGAAGGCGTACATCGACGGCCGCGATTGCACGTTGATCGGTCCCAACTGCCCAGGCATCATCACCGCAGGTCAGGCCAAAGTCGGCATCATGCCCGGCTTCATTTTCGAGCCAGGTGTCGTGGGGATCGTGTCCAAGTCAGGCACGCTCACGTACGAAGCGGTGGATCAGTGCACCAAGGCTGGTCTTGGTCAAACCACGGCCATCGGTATTGGCGGCGACCCCATCATCGGCACCACCACCCTTGAGGCGGTCAAGTTGCTCATGGCGGACGACGAGACCAAGGGCATCGTGATGATCGGGGAAATCGGCGGCGACCTCGAAGTTCAGGCCGCGCGTTGGATTCAAGAGAACGGCACCAAGCCAGTTGTGGGCTTCATTGCAGGGGTGACCGCCCCCAAGGGCCGGACCATGGGCCACGCAGGGGCCATCGTGTCGGGCGAGGACGAGTCGGCCGAAGCCAAGAAGCGCGTGATGCGCGAGTGCGGCATCCACGTCGTGGACAGCCCTGCAGACATCGGCTCCAAGATGGCCGAGGTCCTCGGAAAGTGACCTTCGCGTCACCTCCGTTCAAAAAAAGCCAGGCCATGTGTCTGGCTTTTTTGATGGGGGTGGTGTTCATTTGGAACATGCCCAGCCCCACAAATCAACACGACCACGCATGATTTCGAAACACGTGCTCAAACAGTCTCAACCAGGGGCAGACTTCAAAACGCACGCTTGGATTTATGCCCTTGAGGCGGTGGTTGTGTTTCTTGGGGTTTCGGTGTCCCTTTGGTCTGAAGATTGGGCGGCCGACCGCGAGAAGGCGTCCATGCACAAGCTGGATGTGGAGCAGATGCTCGTGGAATTGCAAAAGGACAGCGCTGGCTTGTCGAACGCGTTGTGGTACGCCGAAACCGGAATCCAAAACATCAACCGGGTGTTGGATGTCGCGGAGGATTTCCATCGAGGAGACCTTGAATACGCCGTGTACGTGGACAGCTTGGCCAGCATTGGGATCTTGTTTCTGAACCAAACCCACGAGATCGAGGACTTCACCTACAATTCGCTGCTCACCGGAGTGCGCATGTACCAATTCCCCTCCGACTTGGCCAAAGATGTCCGCACGTACTACGAGAATGGGGGAAAGATGTTTGGGGAACAAAACCCTGAGGTGGACCGGAAAACCCTCAGATTCATCTCCGAGGTTCACCCCCTGTTGAGCTTTCGGTACACCCAGATGTACGAGCGAGACAGGCCCGCCACCGCCATCGCCGACACGCGGTTCTTTTTCAACCAACCCGAGGTCAAGGAGAAATACAGCTCCTTGGATTTCGTTCTGGAGGTGCAATCGCTGAAAATGACCGTGTTGTCTTACCGCGGTGCATTGCGCTACACCCAAAAGCGCAGTGGCATGCTTCGAGAAAAGCTGAGGGCGCACGCCATTCAGCAAAGTCACGTCAAACCTTGACAAGACATCTTTGAAGATGTCCAGCTCGGTGTAGCTTTGGTTTCACCCCAACCCCAACGTTAAGTTCATGCCTGAAGTCCTGTCCATTCTTGCTGCCTTATGTTCTGCTGTGGCGTGTGTGCTTGTTTGGCGCATGTCGTCGTCCGTAAGTGCGTCCCGAGGAAGCGATCCAGCGTTGGACAGGATCAAGGACAAGCTCGACACTCAAGACGCGCAACTGCGGGATGAATTCGCCCGGAATCGGAAGGAAACGGCGGAGCTTGCGCAGGCGCA
>JBMZAB010000014.1:0-48711 GCA_049610985.1 Flavobacteriales bacterium
GCATGCCCCAACAACGCCCGCCACGTCCTCAGCCCGTGCAGCCCATTCGCACTGAAAAGAAGGTCTTGCCCAACGACCCGTGTCCTTGCGGTTCCGGCAAGAAGTACAAGAAGTGCCACGGGTGATGACCCTGCCTGAGGTGTCTCCGGACACCCTGTCTCTCGCCGACCTCAGACTTGCGTTGGCGTCGCTGGACCCGGGCACGGCCCCTGCGTGGGGGACCATGGATGCGTCCCAGATGCTGCGGCATTGCTCCAGGTTCATGGACTTGTACCTCGGCCGAATTGCCGTTCCAGGGTGGGCCCGTCTGCTGTCGCGGCTCATCGGGCCGCTGTTTTTGAGGTCGTTTCTCACCAAGCCGATTGGCGCCACTCCGCGCAACTTGGGCACCATGCCGGCCATCAAGGCCCGACCGGGGGCGGAGTTGGACTTCGACGCGGAGATCGCCCGGTTTCTGGAGGCGCTGGCTGACGTAGAGGCCTTGGATGGCGTCGTGCAGCACGCCATGTATGGGGCCATGAAGGCAGAGGACGCCAAGGCGTTGGTGCGTCACCACACGACGCATCACTTTCACCAGTTCCAGCTGGTCTGAGCCGAGGGGTGTTCAGTTTCGCATTTTGGTCCCAAAGGCCAAATCGCCGGCGTCCCCCAACCCCGGCACGATGTATCTGCGCTCGTCCAAGGTGGGGTCCACGCCGCCCAAAAGAAACGTGGTCCCTTCCGGAAGCCAAGCTTGGGCGTTGCCCAAGCCATCTCGGCTGGCGAGGGCGCTGACCACATGAAGTCGATCCGGTGCGCCGTGCTCGCACAGGGCGTCGTACGCCGCTTGCAAGGAGGCTCCGGTGGCCAACATCGGATCGACCAGAATCAATTGTCGGCCAGCCACGCTCGGCGCACCGAGGTATTCGACTTCAATGTCGAACCCCCGATCGTGGTGCTTCCGGTAGGCCGACACAAACGCCGAATCCGCCTTGTCCCACACGTCCAGCATCCCTTGATGAAGGGGCATGGCGGCCCGGAGGATGCAGGCCAGCACGGGCTGCTCGGCAGGGACGCGCTCGGTGGCTTCGCCTAAGGGGGTTTGGCATGAGGCTTCTGCCATCTCCCAGGATTGCGCCAGGGCGCTGCCCAATTCACGCCCCAGCCGCTGCATGTTCCACCGAAAGGCGGCCTTGTCCTGATGGGTGGAGGCATCTCGAAGGTTCAACAGGAGTTGGCCGGCCATGCCGGGGTGTTCGTTCAGAATGCGCACGGAAGATGCCATGCGTCCAAAGTACATCAAGGTGTTCTCGTGTGGCTTAGCTTGACCGACGAACACCACCTCTCTTTCTCATGAACACGACTTTCTCGACCCTTGACAGCGTCATTTTTGCCGCCTACGCCTTGCTGATTCTGGGTGTGGGCCTGTGGGTGTCCAGGTCCAAAGAAGGCCAACAAAAAAGCGCCGAAGACTATTTCTTGGCGAGCAAGAGCTTGCCATGGTGGGCCATTGGCGCCAGTTTGATTGCGGCCAACATCAGTGCCGAGCAATTCATCGGCATGTCCGGAAGTGGGTTCACGTTGGGCTTGGCCATCGCGTCGTACGAGTGGATGGCGGCGCTGACACTGCTTGTCGTGGGCAAATTCTTGCTGCCCATTTTCATCGAGAAGGGCTTGTACACGATTCCAGAATTTGTGGAGAAGAGGTACAGCCCGCAGCTCAAAACCATCCTGGCCATCTTTTGGATTGGCTTGTACGTGTTCGTCAACCTCGCTTCGGTCTTGTATTTGGGGTCGTTGGCTTTGGAGACCATCATGGGTGTCCCCATGGCCTACGGGGTCGTGGGGCTCGCCTTGTTTGCGGCGGCGTACAGCTTGTACGGTGGGTTGAGTGCGGTGTCCTGGACCGACGTCATCCAGGTGGTCTTTCTCGTGATGGGAGGGTTGGTCACGTCGTATTTGGCGTTGGACACCGTGTCAGGCGGAGCCGGCATGTGGGCGGGCATGCAAGCCCTGATGGACGCCGCGCCGGAGCGCTTTGTGATGATCCTCGAGCGCGGTCATCCCCAACACAACAACCTCCCAGGCATCGGGGTGCTGGTTGGCGGCATGTGGGTGGCTAACCTGTATTACTGGGGCTTCAACCAATACATCATCCAGCGCACGCTCGCCGCCAAATCGCTGAAAGAGGCCCAACGCGGCATCCTCTTTGCAGCCGGCCTCAAGTTGATCTTGCCGCTGGTGGTCGTGCTTCCGGGCATCGCCGCCTTTGTGATGGTGAACGACCCTGCCGTGATGTCGGGGCTGGGCGAAGGCGCCACCCAGAACATGCCCTCCCTTTCCGAGGCGGACAAGGCATATCCGTGGTTGCTCCAGTTCTTGCCAACAGGCCTCAAAGGCCTGGCGTTTGCGGCATTGACGGCCGCCATTGTGTCGTCGCTGGCGTCCATGCTGAACTCCACGTCCACCATTTTCACCATGGACATCTACCGACAGCACATCCGTCCAGATGCGGACGACCGGACCACCGTGAATGTGGGGCGGCTGTCGGCGGCGGCCGCGCTGGCGTTGGCGGCATTGATGGCGCCCCTCCTCGGGGGAATCGACCAGGCCTTTCAATTCATCCAAGAATACACGGGGGTCGTGAGCCCGGGCATCTTGGCGGTTTTTCTGATGGGCCTGTTTTGGAAAAAAGCCACAAACCGAGGGGCCATTTGGGGTGCGCTTCTGAGCATTCCAGTGGCCATGTATTTCAAGGTGGCCCCCAAGGGATGGTCAGAGAGCCCTTTGTTTTTGGACCTGCCCTTCTTGGACCAAATGGGCCTGACGTCCTTGATCACCATGGCCATCATCGCCTTGGTAAGTGTCCGCGGCGGCCGTGGTGCCGACGATGCCAGAGCGATTGAGTTGTCGCGCGAAACCTTCCGCACCGAGGGATTGTACAACGTCATGGCCTTTGCCATTTTGCTGATTTTGGTGGCGCTCTACGCCATGTTCTGGAGCTGACGCCTTGGGGTCAAAACCCACTGAACAGGTTGGCAACGCCCGAGCTGTCGCTCACGGCGATCGGGGCTTGAACTTTCAGCCCCGCACGTTCATGCACGAGGCGGGCGAATTGCCGACACGTCTCAGGGGTGTGCACGCTGTCCGGCTGGTGGACCAGGAGGTGGAATTCTTCCAACCCTTCGTCTTGCCAAGAAGCAATGCGTTGCGCCCACGCGTCCAGGCGTGCCTCGTCCGAGGCGTGGCCTTCGTACCCTCCGAACCGAACCAACACAAACGGCGCCGTGACTCGCATGTGCAAGGCGTCGCGCCGGCCTGCGGTGTCGCTGATGACGGCCCCCATGCCCACATCTTTCATGAGTCCCCATACGGCCTCGGCCTCAGGGCCACCTTCAAACCACCCTGGGTGCCGGAACTCCACGGCCACCTTCAGTTCACGCGGCCACTTGGCCAGGTACGTTTTCATGGCATCCGCGTGATGGGGCGCAAAATGGGGGGGCAATTGGATGAAGGCGGGCCCAAGGTTGTCCCCCAGGGCCAACAACCCTTCAATGAAATCGTCGGTGGGGCCTTCGCATCCGTTGAAGCGCCGGAAGTGGGTGATGATTTGAGGAAACTTGGGACAAAACCGGAACCCCTCGGGCATCGCGCTCGCCCATTCCGCCATGCGATCTGCGGGGTGGATGCGGTAGTGTGTGGCGTTGAATTCCAGGGTGCCAAACTGTCGCCCGTAGTGTGCGGGCCAGGTCCGTTGCGGGTCTTTCGCAGGGTACACCGTTCCGCGCCAGGATCTGATGGTCCACATGGTGCCGCCCACCCGCACTTCGGCGGAGGGGCGCTTGGTGGATGAACTCACATCGGCCATGCTGAAGCTCGGGGCACCTGCAGGAAGTGTCCAGTCCATGAGTTCTGGGGCGGCGTCGAGTTTCCCAAATTTCACACCTTGAAGGTACGGTCGTCACGCGAGCAGATGCGGCACCCACGTGCGTGAAATCACTGGGGCGACCTAAGCGGCACGCGCGCAACTTGCGGTCATGTGGCGAGCGTGGTTGGGCTTGGGGCGGTGTTGGGGGTGCGGGACCATGTTGCTGGCGAACGAAGTGGCGGGGACGTGCCCAGGGTGCCGTTTGGCGTGGCCTGTGTTGCCGCCAGGCGCCAGCAGCCATGCGTTGGGACAAATGCGCGCTGGCGCCCCGCCGTGGGCGCTTGGCTTTCGCTTGTGCGCCGAGCGGGGGACGTCCCAAGTCTTGCACCGGATGAAATACGGCGGCCGGGCCGACCCTGCAGAACGGCTAGGGCGCTGGATGTCCGCCGTTTGGCCATCTCCGCCGTCAGATGTGGTGCTCGTGCCGGTGCCTTCCCATTGGCGTCGGCGACTTCGACGAGGGTTCAATCCGGCGGAATCGCTGGCCCGAGGATTGGCCTGCAATTGGGGGCTTCCGGTGGCGCCCTCCATGTTGGTCAGGACGGCCCACCGACGTTCGCTGACGGGATCTTCGCGGGTGGAGCGAATGCGAGTGCTGGAGGCGTGCTACGTTGGCATGCCCACCCCGAATGCGAGGACGGTGGTGGTGGTAGACGATGTGTTGACCACGGGTGCGACTTACCGAACCTGCGCCCAGGCGATGGAGGCCAAAGGCCACAGATGCATCGGCGGCGTGTGGTTGGCCATGGCTTGACGCAGGTCGTACTTTTGAGGTGTGGCGCAAGACCTTCCCATCGATCCTTCTCTGCCCCGTGCAGCCCGGTTGCACCAGTTGTTGCCTGCCCTCGAGGGGCTGTTGACTGGCGAACCTTCGGGCATGGCCAATTTGGCCAACGTGGCTGCGGCATTGTGGTCCGCCACAGGGTGGCATTGGGTGGGGTTTTACCTGGTCGACCAAACCGCGGACAATTTGGTGCTGGGACCGTTTCAAGGCCCCGTGGCTTGCACCCGCCTGCACCGTGGGAAAGGGGTGTGCGCCGCAGCCTGGGAAACCAACACCACCCAGGTGGTGCCCGACGTGCACGCCTTTCCTGGCCATGTGGCGTGCAGCAGTGCGAGCCTGAGTGAAGTGGTGCTGCCCATCCGTGCGCCCAATGGAGCCGTGTTGGCGGTGTTGGACATCGACAGCGCCGTGGCCGACGATTTTTCTCAGGAGGAGGTGGAAGGGCTGGAGGCATTGAGGACCTTGGTGGAACGCGCATGGCCAACGTGGTCCTGGTCATGAATTGGACGCGAACATGGGCGTGGATGCTGGCATGCATTGTGTTGGCCTCTTGCGCCCAGGTAGGTTCGCCGTCTGGCGGCCCCAAAGACGAGACACCCCCGGAACTGATCTCAGCTTTGCCCGCATTGGGGGCCACTGAAGTTGGCAACCAGCGCTTGGTCTTGGAGTTTGACGAGTATGTGAAGGCGTCCAACTGGAGGTCCCAATTGTTGGTGAGCCCTCCTTTGAGCGGCACGGTGGAGTTGGAGGTCCGTGGCCGGGAAGTGTGGGTGAGTTGGGACGAGGCGTTGCAAGCCCAAACGACGTACGTGTTCCAATTCGGCGACGCAGTCGCAGATGTAAACGAAGGAAATGCGGCCACCAATTTGCGACATGCCTTTTCCACAGGCTCGGTGTTGGACACCTTGTCCATTCGAGGCCGGGTGCTGGACGCCCTGACAGGAGACGCCCAGTCTGGAATGAGGGTGATGCTTTTTCCTGGGTCCTGGACTGTGGACAGTGTGCTGGCAGGGGCCACCCCGTCGTACGTCGCCACCACCCTGGAAGACGGGAGGTTCGACGTCTCGTTTTTGCCCAACGCACCCTTCCACGTGCTCGCGTTGCGAGACGAGAACCGCAATTACGCTTGGGAACCTGGGGAGGAGGTCGCCCTCTTGGAGCGGCAGGTCTCGTCGAAGGACACCACATCGTGGGTGCTTTGGTCTGGGGCCACGCCAGCACCTTCAACCCCTTACATGTCTGAGGCGGTTCGGGACGAGTGGGGCTGGGCCTCGTGGCGCTTGAGCGAGCCTTGGGCCAAGTCTGATTCGTTGGAATGGCTGACCCCCGCTGAAAAGACCTTGCAGCCCTCCGAGCTGGCCCCTTTCGATGGGACGGTGCACGCCCGAGGATGGCGCGCGGAATTGGACAGTGCGGGCATCCAATTGGTGTGGCACAGGGCGCCAGTTTGGGGCCAACGGCAAGGGCGCGTGGACACCATGGCGGTGCCCAAACCTCGGTTGGTGGACATGGATTCGTTGCGTTTGCTGGCCAAACCCCAAGGGCGGCTCATGCCTGACGAGCGGCCGGTCTTCGAGTTTTCGGCCCCGTTGGACAGCTTGGATGCAACCCAAATGACGGTTTGGGTGGACAGCGCAGTAGTGGAGGCCGACTGGGACCTCACATGGTCTGAGGTTCGGCTGAACAGCCGCCAAGTGAAGAGACCAGGGGCGTCTGTTCAGGTCTCGTTCAGGCCAGGGGCTTTGTCGCGAGAAGATGCTTCGAACATCTGGCCCCAGGACACGGTGGACTTGGTGTGGAGCACCCTCCCATTAGACGCCTTGTCCACGTGGCGGTTGAAGTTGGAAGACGTGGCTTGTCCAGGATGGATCGAGGTGGCGCTGGGCACAGACCAGGTCGATTTGATCCGCATTCATGCCGACACCATCCTCGCATGGTCAGGCCTGAAACCCAGGTCTCTCAACGCGACGTGGTGGGGTGACCCCAACGAAAATGGCGTTTGGGAGCAGGTGAACGTGGCCCGATGGAAGGCGCCCGAGCCGGTGTTGCACCTCGATCCTGTGGCGCTTCGGGCGAACTGGGAAGTGGAAACGGTGTGGCGGCTGGATTCAGCGGCCTGCGTTCGCGACGAAATCAGCCGTTGATGTCCAAGAAGCGCTGAACCGCCCCGAGGGAGCCAAACACCACAAGGGTGTCCGTGGCTTCAATGGTGGTGTCGGGCTTGGGCACGCCCAAGATGTGTTCTCGCACGCAAGGGGCGCCGTCGTCACCCGTTTCCTTGAACTCGCGTCGGATGGTGATGAGCCGCAACTCGTACCGGTTGGCCAAATCCAGGTCTGCCAATCGACGTCCATGACACGCCTCTGGGGCTTTGATTTCTGCGATTTCGTAGTCGTCCGGAAGGGTCAAAAAGCCGCGAATGTTGGGGTTGATGAGTCGCTCGCTGACCACTTCAGCCACCTCGCTTTCAGGCCGCAAAATGTCGGTGACACCAAGGCTTCGTAGGATGCGTTCTTGGTTGGCGTCGTTGGCCCGCACGATGACGCGAGGCAGCCCAAGGTCCAAGAGGTTGAGGGTTGTCAGCACCGTGGCTTCAAAATTTTCCCCAATGGCCACCACCGCGGCGTCGAGGTCTTCCACGTGCTGCGCCATGAGTGCCTTTTTGTCTGTGGCGTCCAAGGTGACCGCCAACGCCACGTCTTCTTTCAGCAATTCGGCCCGGCCGGGGTCTGCATCAAAGGTGAAGACTTCGGCCCCTCGTTGGGCCAGCGACAAAGCAATTTGGGTGCCGTATCGGCCCGCGCCGAACACTGCGTAGCGTGATCTTGCCATGGTGCAAAGGACGAAAGAAAACCCTTTCCTCAGCCTTGGCCGTGCGCCAAGAGCCCTTCTTCAAGCACCTTGCCGAAACGTGCAATGTCCTCGAAGCTGTTGTACAAAGGGACTGGAGCCATGCGAATGACCGCGGGCTCTCGCCAGTCCACCACCACGCCATGTGCCATGAGGTGGTCAAACAAAGATCGCCCGTGCCCGTGCGCCACGATGCTCAATTGGCACCCTCGTTGTGTGGGGTCGTTCGGCGTCAAGATCTCAAGGTCGGTGCCGGTGCGTCGGGCGACACTTTGGACGACGCGTTCGAGGTAGGCTGTCAAGCGCAAAGAACGTTCGCGAAGGGCGGCCATGCCCGCATCTTCGAACAAGTCGAGGGCAACTTTGTGCACGGCCATGTTCAACACAGGCGCGTTGCTGAGCTGCCATGCCTCGGCCGTCGGCATGGGAATGAATGCGGGATCCATGTTGAAGCGGCTCGCTGCATCGTGTCCCCACCAGCCTTCCAAACGAGGCATCAGGGTGCCTTGGCCCTCTTTGTCCCGGACGTGCCGTTCATGCACGAACACGCCAGACACGGCGCCCGGGCCTGAGTTGACGTACTTGTACGAGCACCAGCAGGCGAAATCGACGTTCCAGTCGTGCAACTGGAGCGGCACGTTGCCCATGGCGTGGGCCAAATCAAACCCGCAAGTCGCACCCACCGTGTGCGCGGCCTTGGTGATGGCTTGGAGGTTGTGCCATTGCCCGGTGTAATAGTTCACCCCACCCACCATCACGGTGGCAAGTTCGTCGCCGGCTTGCGCAATCGCTCCAAGCCAGTCTTCTTCGCGGATGAGGTGCTCTCCTTCCCTTGGGGCGACCTCGATGAGGTCCTCCTCAGGGTCGCCGCCATGCATGCGGATTTGGCTGCACAATGCGTAGCGGTCGCTGGGAAAGGCTTTGGCCTCGCACATCAATTTCTTTCGGCGACCGGAGGGACGGTAGAAGCTGACGAGCAGGAGGTGGAGGTTGACCGTCAGGCCGTTCATGGCCACGACTTCGTGCGGTTTGGCGCCTGTCAGATGGCACAGCCCAGAGGTGAACCGCTCGTGGTAGTTGACCCAGGGATGGCGTCCTTGGAAATGGCCTTCCACGCCGTGGGTGGCCCAATCTTCGAGCTCGACTTGGAGCGCTTCGGCGGCGCGTTTGGGCTGCAGACCCAAACTGTTCCCGGTGAAATACATGGCATCCTCCCCGTCGTGCTGGGGGATGTGAAACCGAGCCCGAAACGCGCTGAGCGGATCGGCTTGATCGAGATGTCGCGCCTCGTCGCGGGTTGGAAGCTCTTGCATGTCTTCCAAAAGTACCATCAAAGGCAGGCTTCGCCGAAGGCCGCCAAGATGCCGCCCAAGAGGTCCGCCACCGTCACCACCCCGTCTCCGTCCACGTCACCCACGCATGCGCTGGTGCACCCGAAGTCGCCCAACAAGATGAGCACGTCGGAGATGGTCACGAAGCCGTCGCTGTTGAGGTCTCCGGGGCAGGTCTCCGGCTCAGGGGTGGAGATGCACGGACCTTCGGCCGCGTCGCCTCCGTAAAACGAGAGGGCACGCTGGAAGGCGTCCAGCCCAATGTCGATGCCCATGAGTCTCCCTGGCACGTCGTCGAACGTCGGGTGGATTCCGCCGTAGATTCGGGACAGGCTGCATTCGTCGGAGGCATCTCGGTAGGTGGCCCACTGCAATTCGACATCGACGCTGGGGCCGTCTTCAAACACCAAGAATTCCCCTGCCGGCGCGATGAATGTTCCCATGCCACCCGGAAAATAGGCGTCCCCGGTGAAGGCGGTGAGGACCTCAGCGGCGGCGCGGGAGAAGGTGCTGTGTCCGCTCACGTACCCGGCGAAGTTGGGGCTGACGAAGGATGGCCGTTGGTAGGGCTCCCACGCTTTGGCCAGGATCCAACCCACCCCCGCAAATTCGGTGTCCACGTTGTTGATGGCGTCGCTTCCTTTCCATGCCCACAACTTCACCTCACCCACATGTTCTCCTCCGACACCCGCCAAGGGGTCTCCCACCTCCACCAATTCAATGGCTCCTGGCACCAACGGCAACCCTCCTGGATGGTAGCTCGGCAAGGTGGGATTGGAGCTTTGCCCGAGTTCCGCCATGCCCCGGATGGCGGTGATGGGGCGCGAAGAATCGTACCAGCCTTTGACGCCCCACGCCGAGATGGCGCAGTCGTGCATGGCGGACCCCAGGGCGAGGTACGCTTTGACGTCCCATTCCAAGTCGTCCAACACGGGTCCCTCACCTTGGAATTGCTTCACCAGTTCAGGGTGGTCGCTGACGTAGTTCAGGATGGTGAACCAGTGGCCTGGAGGAGTCTCTGAATCTGGGCCATCCGCCCAAAATTCCGCCAGCACACGGGCGTAATCGCCACGGGGAACCATGTTGGGTGTGTAAGGGTCGCCAGTGGCCGGATTGACGTCGTGGCCTGGACTTGGTGACCCTCCGTTCGTGGCGTCATAGAGGGAGGCGTACGTCTCAAGCGTGGCGGGGTAGGAGGTGCGGTTTCCAATCGACGCAGGGCTGATGTCCCACATCACTCCGTCGGTGGGATCCAGCATCCCCGACCAAAGCGCCACCATGCTGTGCCCGGTTTGGTAAATCGCCGAGGTCCCTGAGCCGTCTATGGCGTGCAATGCAGGCTGTCCAGGGTCGTGGTAGACCTGGTAGTTGAAGCCGTCTCGGATGTAGGTGTTGAGATCTTCATCGCCTAGGGCCCAAGACGTCACTTGGCCCCATTCTGGCGACAGGAATGGAGGTGTTTCTCCGGGGATGACGTTGCCACTTTGGTCGATGAACAAGTCCAGAGTGAGTGGCTGCCACCGGTTCAAATCTTCCACGGTTTCGTTGCCGTCCAAATCGACAATCATAGAGGGATTCAGGGGCTCGTACACCGTGTTGGCGTACCCATTGGCTTCGTTGGCTCCATCTTGAAGGCCAAACGCGATGAGCTGTTCCGCCAGGTGGTTGCCGAGCGCCCGCCCGTCGCCACCGGAGTAGTCCGTGCTTGTGAAGCTCACGTCGTAGCCCAAGGTGCCCATGTGGATCTCGTAGCCCACCAGAAGGTCATCCACCCCCGGGGCGCTGGCGAAGCGGTGACTTAGAAGCCGGTACATCCCATAAGCGATGGCTTCATTTCTTGCAGTTTCCACATCGGTCGCTGGGTTGAATTCGTCGAACGCCGCCACGAACCCGCCCAAGTCCTGTCCCAGGAAAGCCGGGCATGCGGTGCTGTCCATCACCGCCCACGCGTCCCACATCAGCATGGAGCTGTGCCACAGGTTTCTGGCATGCACAGTGGGGCGGGCGAAGTCGGACCGGATGCTTTCCAGCAGCATGTCGTTCCATTGCCGGGCCATGCTGTGGTCCGTACTCACCGTCGGGTAAGAACCTTGCGCTTCGCAGTCGGGGTCGGGGTTGTTGGGGCACACGTCGCAGGCGTCGGGCACCCCGTCCAAATCATAATCCGCCGAGCTTGACGCCAGTGCGCAGTTGTCGGACATGATCACCTCATAGCCGGCGCATTTTCCGCTCAAAATGTCCACAAGCCCGTCGTTGTTGATGTCGAGCAGCGCCACATCGTAACTGTTCGTGACCCAGTCGAATGTGGTCGTGCCATAAGGGTCGGACAGCATGCCGTCCACGTTCTCGTAGATCGCCATGCGCCGTCCGCTGTTGCACGGGGGGATGTCCACGTCCACGTCTGAAACCACCACATCCAAGTCGCCGTCCAAGTCCAAATCCGCGGCGTGCACGTTTCCTCCAAACCCGTTGGAGGAAGGGAAGCCCAGGTTCACAGTGACGAACCCAAGCTGGGTGTCCGCAACGTGCTCGGTGGCGGTGAGCAGTTTGTCGCTTCCGTCGTCGACCACGTAGAGGTCCAGCAGGCCATCGCCATTGAAATCGGCCACCTCGAACATGTACGGGGACGCGTTGGGTACCAAGTTTTGCCAGTTGCTGAAGTGCCCCTCCCCGTCGTTGAAGAGGACCAAAACGCCACGGCTGTTCCAAGGCGCCACACTGTAAAGGGTGGTGTTTTTGACGATGTCCAGGTCGCCATCTCCATCCATGTCGTGGATTTGGCCTGCCGTGCCAAATGCGCTGTGCAGCAATTCGCCCATCCGGGCTTCGCCTTCGTCGGAGAAGTGCCCGGTGCCGTCGTTGATGAGCAGGAAGTCCTTGGCCGTGCCACCACCGCTGTTGACACGGTAGTTCACGAAGTACAAATCCTGGGCGCCGTTGCCAGTCAAGTCCCCAGCCCACACCGCACACATCAACGGCTGGTCGCTTGTCAATTCAGGAAACCGCTCGGCCGATTGGTCCACCAGACCCAACCACGCCCCGTCCTCGTCGACTCCGAGGTTCATGTACAGCATGGGTTGTTGGTTGAATGTGTTGATGATCACCACGTCGTCCCACGTATCGCCGTCCACGTCCACGGTGTAGACGTCCCGTGCGAAGCTGATGTTGGTCAAGAACTCAGGGGCCAACTCCGCCGTCATGTCCACCAACGTGCCCTCCTGATTCATGAGCAAGAGGTCAGATTTGGCGGGCTCCGTCGCCGCAGAAAAGGGCTCTTTTCGGACCACAATCACATCGGTCCATCCGTCTTGGTTCAAGTCGGCAGGCCACATGTCTTTTTCTTCGTCGTCCGATTGGGCCACCGAGGAAAGCACAAGGCGGCTTTCGGTTTGGAGGTCCCACTCCAGCCATTGCGCATGGGCGTTGGGAAGCCCTGCCAAGAGGAGCATCGCGAAGAATCCCATCATGGGAACCGCACAGGAAAATCGGGTCAAAATCATGGCTCGTTGGTTGACTGTGAATGTATGACAAATCTCGAGCGTCCCGGATTCAGCCTCGCATCACGGGCGCCAGCACGAGGAGCAGGGCGTACAGTGTCAGAGCCACGACGTAGGGCATCACAAGCACGCCGTCGAGCTGCCAGCCCGTCTTGCGCTCACGCGTCCATTCGTCGGAACTCATCAAGGCATCCAGGGCCACCTTGGGCCGAATCAACCACATGGCCCAACCACATTGAAGGGCGAGCAACATTGGTGCGGCGTCGATTGGGCGGACCCCATGCTGGCCGAGGCGCCAGCCCCACACGGCCAGGCTCAAGATCCCTGCGGAAGCCAGCAGTCGCCGGGACCAGGAAAGGACCAGTTTGGGGGACTTGACCAAGGGCAAGGTGTCCATATGATCCTTGTCGACGTCAAGATCCCGGATGTCGAAGGGCAGGGTCAGTCCCGCGATGAACACAAACCGTTGGACCCACAGAACGCCGTCCCAGCCCAGCTCCGGATGGTGTGTGGTGGCGGTCGCCCACACCGCGGCAATCAGTGGGGTTTTCATCCAAACAGATTTTCGCAGTCCGCCGCCCCAGCCAGGCACGACGGCGTACGCCAAGGAAGCAAGGGCCACCGCACCGAGCACAGCGGCGCGCCCGGACTCTCCCAACCCCAACTCGCCTCGGTGAACCCAAGTGCTGCCCGCCCATGCCAGGCTCCAGGCACCGACCATGGGCCACTTGGCGCCGTCCCAAAACCGCCGCCGACCGACGGGCATGTTGTGGGGGTGCCGGGTGTGCTTGATGGCGCGTTGGACGGTGTACCCCAACCCTGTGGCTGTGGCCACCCAGAAGGCGACTTCCACCCCGCCGCGCTCCATGGCCGCCCCTTCCGCCCACCACATCCAACTGAACATGGTGGTGACGAAGGCGCCAAGGGCAATCCAGAGGTGGGTGAAGGACAGAAGCCGCCAAAGCATGGCACAAAATTCGGTCGCCCATGGCCGCCGTTGTCCCTTTGGTGGACGGGATGTTGACGGTTTGGACAACACCGGGAGAACCAGAAGTGTATTTTTGCGCTTCCCTTTCTAGGAATTTTTCGCAAAAAACCCTGGTTCCATGAAGATTAGAAGCTTTGTGTCCCGTCATGTGGGTCCTCGCCTCGAAGACCAAAGCAGCATGCTCCGCACCCTCGGAGCGCCCTCCCTCAACGAACTCATAGAACGCGTGGTGCCTGGAGGCATTCGTTTGCGTGAGCGGTTGGACGTCACGACGTCGTTGACTGAAAGTGAGTACCTCGAGCACATTGACGGGTTGGCGTCCCAGAACACCCTGTTCCGCAACTACATCGGCATGGGCTACTACCCCACTGAGGTGCCCAGCGTCATCCGCCGGAACGTGCTTGAGAATCCGGGATGGTACACGGCTTATACCCCGTATCAGGCTGAGATTGCCCAGGGCCGCCTGGAGGCCCTGTTGAATTTCCAAACCATGGTCATGGATTTGACCGGCATGGAAGTGGCCAACGCGTCCTTGCTGGACGAGGGTACGTCGGCCGCGGAGGCCATGGCCATGCTGTTTGCCGCACGTCCCCGCCCCCAAGTGAAGGAAGGCCGGACTCGGTTCTTGGTGGACGATGCGGTGTTCCCTCAAACCCTCAGCGTGTTGCGGACCCGCGCGGCCCACTTGGACATCAACCTCGAGCTCATGGCCCGAGAGGACATGCAGGTCGCGGCAGAACAGGGCGGCGTGTTCGGTTGCTTGGTGCAGTACCCCGACGCCAACGGAGAGGCGCAAGACTTGACGAACGTGATGGCCGGCCTGGCCGCCCTGGAGGTGCGGAGCGTGTTCGCCACAGACTTGATGGCGCTGTTGGTCATGAAGAGCCCAGGCCAAATGGGTGCGGACGTCGTTGTCGGCAGCACTCAGCGCTTCGGCGTGCCCATGGGTTACGGTGGTCCCCACGCGGCCTTCTTCGCCGCCAGGGAGTCCTTCAAACGCCACTTCCCAGGACGCATCATCGGCGTGTCGATTGACCGCCTCGGCAAGCAAGCCTTGCGCATGGCGCTTCAGACCCGAGAGCAGCACATTCGCAGGGACAAGGCGACCTCGAACATCTGCACGGCCCAGAGTTTGCTTGCGGTGATGGCGTCGATGTACGCGGTCTACCACGGCCCGCAGGGGCTCCGCGCCATTTCAGAACGCATTCACGCGTACGCCCGAACGTTGGCCATTTCGTTGGGGGCCAACGAGTCGCTCACCGTCGTGAACACGTGCTATTTCGACACCCTCAAGGTGCATGTGGCTGGGGGCGAAGACGCCATGAAGGCATTGAGCGCTCGCGCAGAGTCCAAGCGCGTCAACCTGCGTTACTATCCTGACGGCGAACACGTGGGGATCTCCCTTCACGAGCGCATCAACCGCAACGACTTTTCGACGTTGTGCTCGGTCCTCGGCGTGAGCCCTGTCCAAGGCGTGCTCTTTGAAGAAACCTTCTTGGGCTCCTTGGCACGTCCGGTGGATTACCTCCACCACCCCGTATTCAACCGCCACCGCTCGGAGACGGAGATGATGCGTTACATCAAGCACTTGGAGAACAAGGATTTGAGCTTGACCCACGCCATGATCCCACTCGGGTCGTGCACGATGAAGCTGAACGCGGCAACCGAACTGATCCCCATCACGTGGGCGGCGTTCGCCGAGTTGCATCCGTTCTGCCCCGCAGACCAAGCCAAAGGCACCCGAGCCATGCTCACCGAGCTTGAGCGAGACTTGGCCGAAATCACCGGTTTTGCCGGGATTTCCCTCCAGCCCAACAGCGGCGCCCAGGGTGAATTTGCTGGACTGATGGTGATCCGGGCGTACCACGCGGCACGTGGGGAAAGCCACCGCAACGTTTGCTTGATCCCCAACAGCGCGCATGGCACCAACCCTGCCAGCGCTGTGATGGCGGGTATGAAGGTGGTGGTTGTTGGATGCGACAAGCACGGCAACATCGACGTCGACGACTTGCGCGCGAAGGCCGAGCAGCACAGCGAGAACCTGGGGGCTTTGATGATCACGTACCCGTCCACACACGGGGTGTTTGAGAGCTCAGTCCTCGACGTCACGGAGTTGATACACGCCCATGGCGGGCAGGTGTACATGGACGGGGCCAACATGAACGCCCAAGTCGGACTCACCAGTCCGGGCATGATTGGAGCCGACGTCTGTCACCTCAACCTTCACAAGACGTTCGCCATCCCGCATGGAGGCGGCGGCCCTGGCGTGGGTCCGATTGGGGTCGCGGCGCATTTGGTGCCCTTCTTGCCGGGCCACGACGTGGTGGCGGTGGGCGAGGACACGTCCATCGACGCAGTGAGTGCCGCGCCGTTTGGAAGCGCGTTGATTGCCCAGATTCCATACGCGTACATCAAGATGCTCGGCCAAAGTGGGTTGACGGAGAGCACCAAGGTGGCCATTTTGAATGCGAACTACTTGAAAGCAAGGCTTGAAGGGGCGTACGACGTCTTGTATCAGGCCAAGAACGGCACGGTGGCGCACGAGATGATTTTGGACTGCCGCGCGTTCAAGGACGCGGGCATCGAGGTGATGGACATCGCCAAGCGGCTGATCGACTACGGATTCCACGCCCCAACAGTGTCATGGCCTGTGCCGGGCACGTTGATGGTGGAACCCACTGAGAGCGAAAGTTTGGAAGAGCTGGATCGTTTCGCGGAGGCCATGCTGGCGATTCGTGAGGAAATCGCCGCTGTGGTGCGCGGCGAGGCCGACACCCACGACAACGTCCTGAAAATGGCGCCCCACACCGTGGAAGAGGCCACAGCCACCGAATGGAACCACGTGTACAGCCGTGAAAAGGCGGTGTATCCCGTGCGCGATTTGGTGGGACGGAAGTTCTGGAGTTCGGTGGCCCGCGTTGACAACGCCCATGGAGACCGCAACCTCGTGTGCTCTTGCCTGCCGCTCTCGGCCTTCGAGGAGGCGTTCACCTGAGGGTATTCGCAACCCTTGGGCCTGAAGAAGCGACTTAAAGAGATGGAGCCTATTTTCGCCCCGAATTGTATCTGAATCCAAAACCTACATCTATGAAGCAATTTTACATTTTGGCCCTTGCCGGCCTCATGAGCTTCGGCGCGGCAGCCCAGAAAGTGTGCGCTCCTGCTGAAGCTGTACGCACCGAGTTGCGTGACGTGAAAGCTGTGGCCCCCGCCCTGGACGGAGACCGCGAAACCATTTGGGCCACCACCTTCGCCAACTGCGACGAGTGGGCCTTCGACGAACAAAACGAGCCTGGCATCGAGTTGGATTGGCAGTGCGGACCTGGCTTGGCGCCAAGCGGACCTGCCGCGATTGCAGCCATCAACAGTGCCACTGCAGACGACGGATTCTTGATGATCGACTCCGACCTTGCCGGCGGCGAGTCTGGTTTGGGCGTGGTCGAGAACGCATGGGCCGACCTCGTGACTCCATTCTCCACAGTGGGCCACCCTGGCGTGGCCATCACCTTCGCCAACCAATACCGCATGTGGGACAACGGCAACAACGACGGCAACGAGTACTGCTTGGTGGAAGTCTCTCGCGACGGCACCACATGGCCAGACTTGAACACCTTCGAGGTATCTGAGGGCTTCGTGACCTACGACGAGATGGAAGGCCCCGTGCAGGCCCGTTGGGAATTGTGGCCCGACATGCAGACGCAGGACCCTGTGGCCAACCCCACCCAGAAGACCTTCAACATCACCGGCATTGCTGGCAACCAGGAGACGGTGTACATCCGTTTCCGTTGGAAGGGCATTTGGGGTTACGCATGGATGATTGACGACCTCGAGGTCTTCGACGCCCCCGACAACGACCTGACCGTGGGCAACTACACCAGCTACACTGCAACCGCGACAAGCAACCTCTACGAATACGGCGCATGGGCCCAGTCTCAGTTGCCCGACAGCTTGACCTTCGCGGCTGAAGCCTCCAACTTTGGCAACAACGCCACGTCAGGCGTGTTTGGTTCTTTGGACGTGAACGGCGAAGTCAGCGTAGGCGCTACCCTCGCGGCGGCCTTGGCCACTGGCGAGACCGACACCGTGTATGTGAACTACGCGACTGGATCTGACCTCGGCATGGTGAACCTCAACCTGACCTTGGAGATGGACTCCATCGACGCCGACATGAGCAACAACTCCGTGAGCGCCGAATTTGAAATCACCGACCTTCAGTGGGGACGTGACAACGGCGAGGTGTCAGGTTTGGCTCCGTTCGACGGCACTGTGGACTACATCCAAATGCCGTTGTACCAAGTGTTGGCAGATGTCACCGTTTACGGTGTGGACGTGGCCATCATGGAGGGCAGCGAGGATTTTACGCCTGTGCGTGGGTTCTTGGTGGACGTGAACGCCGGCGAAGCGTTGACGGAGCAGTACGGTGGCGAGTTGACCTCTTCTCCTGAGATCGCCTTGGTCCCAGGCAACACCAACGACGGTGCCGGTGAGATCACCTGGTACACCTTCGTGTTTGACGAGCCGTACGAAGCGGTGGAGGGCGACTTCCTCGGCGCGGCCTTCGAGCACTACGGTGGCGCCAACGTTCAGATCGGGGAGGCCCAGGACACGGAAGCGCAGACCGCCTTCGTGTACGGCCCATTCGGTTCTGGCCAGGCGTACGACTGGTACTACACCACTGAAGTGCCCATGGTGCGCTTGAACTTGAACCCAGACGCCGTGACCAACACCAACGAGGTGATGGCCAGCGAAGGGTTCGAAATGTTCCCAGCCTTCCCGAACCCAACCACCGACAACACCCGCTTCCAATTCCGTTTGGACCAGGCGGCTGCGGTGACGTTCGAGTTGCGCG
Organism: Flavobacteriales bacterium; assembly: GCA_049610985.1. GTDB lineage: Bacteria > Bacteroidota > Bacteroidia > Flavobacteriales_D > Sanyastnellaceae > UBA11663. The sequence continues at coordinate 18,207 of JBMZAB010000014.1, forward strand.
ACATTACGGGCAAGTTGGTGGAGGTCCGCGAGCTGGGCACCCAGCCTGCCGGCATGAACAACTTCATGGTGGAGACTTCAGCGTTCGGCGCTGGTTCCTACACCGCGACCCTCGTGGTGAACGGCGCCCGCATCACCCAGAATTTGATGGTGAAGTAAGATTGAAAGTGACTTCCCCGGAAGGGGATTCCTGGAAAGGGGAGGCTTCGGCTTCCCCTTTTTTTGTGTTCGGCCCCGGGCATGGTGCACGGATGCCCTTCGGTCAGTATTTTTCGGCGCAATCAAAACCTGATCCTCATCATGAAACGCATTTCAATGCTCGCCGTTCTTGCCTTGAGCACGACGGCTGCGGTGGCCCAACGCCCCGCCGACACAGACAAGTCTGTGGTCCCCACAACGGTGACCCGGGCTGAAAACCAAGCTTCCTTGGCGCAAGGTCAAGAGGCCCTGGCCAACCTAGGAGGCGTCCGCAATGTGGTGTTCCAAGAGACGTTCGCCAACGGCTTCGACGGCAGCAACGGCAACGGCGCGTGGACCGTGGAAGACAACGTGGAAGGAATCAACAGCGAAGAGATTTGGGTTTGGGTGGCTCCTGGGGGCTTGGGTTATTATGCCGATGGGACACCCACGGGCAAAGCAACTCACCCAGCAGGCGCATACAGCGGCAACACAGATCAGCTCGCTTCTGAAACGGCATTTGATGGATGGGTCATTTTTGACAACGATTTTTTTCATGGAGGTCCCATCACTGACGACAACTCCGCCGTGGACACCGAAGGCTCCATCACCAGCCCTTGGTTGAACCTCGAGGAGAACGCGTCGGTCATCGTCAGCTGGGAGTCGTACTTCCGCTACTGCTGCTACCCCTACGCGCCAGTGTACCTCGAAGTGGGCACCACTGACGAAGGGGTGACTTCATGGACCACCTTCGACGCCCACGGCGACTTCATCGAGTCGGCCAACACCATCTCCGCGAACCCCCTTCCTGTGAGTGTGGACGTGAGCTGTGTGGCGGCCAACCAAGACTCGGTCCAGCTTCGTTTTGCATACCGTCAAGCGCCTGAAACCGGCGCCGCCTACAGCCACTACTTCTGGGGCATCGACGACGTGACTGTGAGCTCCAACGAAGTCATGAACGATGTGGAAATCACCCAAATCGTGAACGGCGACGTCTACAACGTGTTCGAATACCGCGTCACGCCTCTCGAGCAAGCCATCCTCGACAGCGAAGGAGGGTTGTTGGCTGGGGTGATGTACAAGAACGTCGGCACCGTGAACCAGACCAACGTGGAAGTGCTTGTCGAGGTTCTCGACGAATCCGGCGTCGTATTGAGCACGACCACGGAGATGTTGGACATTGTGTTGACGTACGCCAACGCACCCACATGCCCTGCCAACACCCAAGACACCTTGTACTTGGCCACAGGTTGGGAGCCCGCCGCCATCGGCACCTACGGCTTGCGCATCACGTTGACCGGCGACAGTACGGACGCCACCCCTGAAAACAACACCCTGTTCAAGAACATCTTGTACACCGATGACATTTACGGCCACGACGACGAGAACGTCTTGGACGGCGAGCTCGGACCACGTGAAAACGACGACATCGAAGGGTACTACGACCCCACTGGATACGGCTCGTACTTCCACTGTCCCAACCCCGGCACAATGGCTTACGGCGTGGCGGTGCGTTTCGGTCCGAATTGCGGTTTGGACGTTGACGGCAACCCCGGTGAATTGGAATTCGAGACGCGCTTGTACTCGTACGACGGCGCAGTTGGCCTGACCGACAGTCCCTTCGACGCGAACTACTGGTTGTACGACGTGGAATGGAGCAACTTGGACGGCACCAGCGACTTTGAGGTGTACCTCTCGTTTGAGGACGCCATTGAATTGGACGAGGACGCGTTCTACTTCGCATCCGTGATCAACGAGTACGAATCGCCCACCCAGTTGACCGTGTTGACGGAATTGGGCAGCGACACCGACAACAGCACTGGAAACTTCAACCAGGCTGGCGACGGAAGCTTTGTGTGGTTCACGAGCCAAACCTCCAGCCCAGCTGTACGTCTCATCACAAGCGAACGTGAAGCGGTGGAGTTGTTGGAGGCCAGCCAAGGCATCCGCCTTGAGCAGTGCATGCCCAACCCCGCCTCGGAAAGCACGCTGGTGCGCTTCGAGTTGGGCCAGCCTCGCGACGTCACCTTGGAGGTGCGCGACGGCATGGGCCGCTTGGTGTCCATCCAGGACATGGGCACACTCGGCGCAGGTCAGCACAACACCACCCTCGACTTGAGCGGTTGGGCTTCTGGCTTGTACACCTGCACCTTGGTGGCGGACAACTTCCGCACCACCAAGAAGTTGACGGTGAAGTAAGCGAATCTAACCATTTGACTTCAGCAAGGCATCGCCCCCGTGGCGGTGCCTTGTTATTTTCGGGCCATGGGATGGAAGGCGTGGCTGAGCAAACCGTTGGCAAGGGCAACCATGCGTCGGGTTCGGCGCCAGGTGTCAGATCCGGTGGCTGCCCAGCGCGCGGTGTTGTCGTCTTTGGTGGAACGTGCACTTGAGACGGCGTTTGGCCGCGACCACGGGTTCCAACCGGACATGACGGTCCAAGCGTTTCAGGAGCGCGTCCCCGTGCGGGACTACGAAGGCCTGAAAGGCTATGTGGACCGGGCCGTGGCGGGTGAGCAGAACGTTCTTTGGCCTGGGGAACCCCTGTATTTCTGCAAGACCAGCGGGACCACCTCCGGCGCCAAGTTCATCCCCCTGACGGCGGACAGCATGCCCAACCACATCGGCAGCGCGCGCAACGCGTTGCTGGGTCACATTGCCGGCACCGGAGACGCCTCGTTTGTGGACGGGAAAATGATCTTTTTGCAAGGGAGCCCGGAGTTGGCGAAGACAAAAGGAGGCGTCCCGTTGGGGCGGCTCAGTGGCATCGTCGCCCACCACGTGCCCGCCTACTTGCAGCGCAACCGGCTGCCCTCCTGGGAGGCCAATTGCATCGAAGACTGGGAGACGAAGGTGGACGCCATTGTGAAAGAGACCTGCACTGAAGATTTGCGGCTTGTGAGTGGCATCCCGTCCTGGGTGCAGATGTACTTCGAGCGGATGCTGGAGCACACCGGCGCGGCCACCGTCCAAGACGTCTTTCCCAACCTCTCGCTGTTCGTCCACGGGGGCGTCGCCTACGGTCCCTACACCGAGCGGTTCAAGCAGCTGCTCGGGTTCGAGATCCCACGCGTCGAGCTTTACCCCGCCTCAGAAGGGTTCTTGGCGTACCAAGACGCGCCGGGCGTGGAAGGCATGCTGCTCAACGTGAACGACGGCATCTTTTTCGAATTCATCCCTGCCAGCGAATATTTCGACGAGCGCCCCCGCAGGTTGACCATGGAGCAGGTGGAGCTCGGCGTGCAGTACGCCGTGGTGCTCAGCACCAACGCCGGCTTGTGGGCCTACGACATCGGAGACACCGTGAAGTTTGTGTCCTTGGACCCGCCGCGGGTGTTGGTCACAGGCCGAATCAAACACTACACCTCCGCCTTCGGAGAGCACGTGATCGCCGAGGAAGTGGAGGGCGCCACCCAGGAGGCCATGGCCGCCCACGGCGGTGTGGTGTCCGAGTTCCACGTGGCCCCGCAGGTGACGCCGGAGGAGGGGTTGCCGCACCACGAGTGGGTGGTGGCGTTCGAGCAGTTGCCTCAAGACATCAAGGCCTTTGAGGCCGCGCTCGACGTGGCGCTGCAATCGCGCAACCCTTACTACAAGGACTTGATCCAGGGCGCCGTGCTGCGACCTGCCGTGTTGACCCCGGTGGCCAGCGATTGCTTTGTGGAGGCCATGAGGCAACGGGGCAAGCTCGGAGGCCAAAACAAAATCCCTCGCCTCGCCAACGACCGCAACATGGCCGACATGTTGCTGGCGGTGCACCATTCGACCCCACAACCATGAAGATCCTCGCCATCACGGGAGGGAGTGGCTCTGGAAAGAGCACCGTCCTTCGAGCCCTCGCCGACCATTTGGGGGCGCGGGCGTCCATGCTTTCTCTGGACGACTACTACCGTCCCAAGGAGGAGTTGCCAGTGGACGACAACGGCGAAACCAACTTTGACGTGCCCGAGGCCATCGACCACGTGGCCCTTCACAGGGACATCCTCCAACTCGGCCGGGGAGAGCAGGTCTCGTTCCAATCCTACACGTACAACAAGGACCTCATGACGTCTGAGTTGACGGTGGTGGAGCCGCGCGAGTGGCTCATCGTGGAGGGGTTGTTTGTGATGTGTTACCCCGACGTGGTCGAGATGGCCGACGTCAAGGCTTTCATCCACGCGTCGCCGGAGGTCCGTTTGGCCCGCAGGAAAGACCGCGACCTGAACGTTCGTGGGTACGCCCCAAAGGAGGTGGATTACCAGTGGAAGCACCACGTGTCTCCGGCCTACAGCGCGCACATTGAACCCCACCAAGCGCACTGCGACGTGGTCATCGACAACGACCACGATTGGACGCCTGGATTGGATCGACTCATTGAACACCTCGAGGCCTTGGGCGCTTCTTGAGGAAACCCCCTTGAACATGAAAAAGGCATTCACCCTTCCCACGTGCAAAACGTGCCAACGCATTTTTGACGAACTGACCCCCGCCGATCACGGATGTGAGGTGGTGGACATCAAAGCCGAAGGCATTTCTGCCGAAGACCTCGACGCGATGAAGGCCCACGCGGGGTCGTACGAAGCGCTGTTCAGCCGCCGCGCCATGAAGTTTCGAAGCATGGGCTTGGCAGACAAGACGCTGACCGAGGAGGACTGCCGCGCCCTCATTTTGGAGGAATACACCTTCCTCAAGCGCCCCGTGTTTTTGACGGACGACGGCGTGACCGCCGGGTCAGCCAAGGCCGAGGTGGCCCGTGCGCGGGACTTGATTTCCTGAGCGTTGGCGGACGTCCGAAGTTCCGGCTCCTCCTCGATGTGGAAGGCGCACCTTGCCCTTTGGGGTGTGGGGTTGATCTACGCGTACAACTACTTGGTGGCCAAGGGCGTCATGCCCGAAAAAGTGGGTCCTTCAGGGTTCATCGCGTTGCGTGTGGCCGGGGCCACGCCGTTGTTTTGGCTGCTGTACGCGCTCCGTTGGGAGCGCGTGGCGCGCGCCGACCTGGGCCGGCTCTGGTTGTGCGGGTTGACCGGCGTGACGGTGAATCAACTGTTGTTCTTCAACGGCCTCGCAATCACCAGTCCCGTGCACGCGTCCATCATCATGACCATCAACCCTGTGTTGGTGTTGTTGATCAGCGCAGCATTGCTGGGCACCTCCATCACAGGCAGGAAGGTGGCCGGCATCGCGTTGGGCGCGGCAGGCGCGTTGACGCTGCTGGTGCAAGGCGCCCAAACTGAAGGGATGACCCACGCGTCGTGGCAGGGCGACCTGATGGTCCTCTTGAATGCGGCGAGCTACGGCGTGTATTTGGTGGTGGTGAAGCCACTGATGGCCAAATACAGGCCCCTGACGGTGATTTCGTGGGTGTTTTTGTTTGGGGGACTCATGGCATTGCCCATCGGCCTTCCCCAGGCATTGGCCATCGATTGGGCGTCGTTTGACGGTGGCGATTGGTCGGCCGTGACGTTTGTGGTGTTGTGCACCACGTTTTTGGTTTATCTGCTGAACATCTACGCCCTGGGGAGGGTCCAGCCCACGGTGGTGAGCATCTACATCTACCTTCAACCGTTGTTGGTCGGCACCATGGTGTGGCTCGCCGCGCGCTTGGGAGGGGCGGATTACATGGCGGACATGGGGTGGCTTCAGGCGGGGTGCGCTGCGGTCATCGCCACCGGCGTGTGGCTTGTCAGTGTGCCGCCGAGAAGGCGGGTCGTGGCCTGAATTCGGTTGGCGTACCTTGGAGGCATGGCCATTCGGAAACCATTCAATTTGACCTCGTGGATTGAAGAGAACCGCGAGTTGTTGAAGCCCCCTGTGGGGAACAAGAACCTCTACGTGGAAAGTGGCGATTACATCGTCATGATTGTGGCCGGTCCCAACGCCCGCAAGGATTACCACTACAACGAGACGGAGGAGCTGTTCTACCAATTGGAAGGCCAAATCACCGTGCGCATCCAAGAAGATGGCCAAGCCGTGGACATGAATCTCGGCCCGGGCGACATGTATTTGCACCCGGCAGGTGTGCCCCACAGCCCGATGCGGGAGGCGGGGTCGCTGGGCTTGGTGATTGAACGCAAGAGGAAGGGCACTCCCATGAAGGATGGCTTGATGTGGTTTTGTGACGAGTGCAACCACAAACTGCACGACACCTACTTCGAGCTCACGAACATTGAAAAGGACTTTCTCCCTCGTTTCCAGGAGTTTTACGGCAGCGAGGCCCTGCGCACGTGCGACGCTTGTGGCTACGTGATGGAGACCGACCCTCGTTTTGTGGATTGACGTGGTGGTGCAACCAAGGACGTCGACCCATCGTTTTCGATTCAAAACCAACACCTTGCCCATGCGATTTTTTGTGATTCCCTTGCTCCTCTTGTTGTGGACTTTGGCTTCGCCCCTTTTGGCGCAGTCCGATTGTGACGTGGAATTGGATGCCGAACTCGGGGTCGGACCCAACGGTGCGTACCTGTTCGAAGCCTCCACCGATGCCATTTATGCTTCCTTCCAGTGGAACGTCAACGGCTCGACCCTCGCGGAGGGTTCTGACAATACGTTGGAGTGGTACGACATCCTTGGCGCTCCTTTTTGGGAGGTGTGTGTGGTCATGGAGACGATCGAGGGTTGCGTGGCCGAAGACTGCTTCACGCCCTCGGACTTGGTGCCAGAGTGCGTCAATGAGGACCTCATCGATCCGGACATGGCTTGTATTGAAATCTGGGCCCCGGTATGTGGGTGCGACGGGGTGACTTACAGCAATTCGTGTTACGCGACGTATGTCGGGGGAGTGACCTCTTTTGAGGAAGGCGAATGCGGCAGCGACCCCTGCATTGATGAGTCCCTGATCGACCTCGATGCGCCCTGTCCCTTCGTTTGGGATCCAGTGTGCGGGTGCGATGGTGTGACCTACGGCAATTCGTGCGAAGCTGAGAACTTGGGAGGAGTGTTGTGGTACACGCAGGGTGAATGCAGCCAAACCGCCGCCTGCGAACCGGTGATCGAGGCTTGGCCAAGCGAGGTGACGGGCGTGTGGAATTTCCTGGTGTACGATGCGTCGAACCCGTCGGCCGACCCCTTTTCAGAAGACGACGTGGAGTGGGACGGCAACGGTGAAGTGGTGGGAGAAGGCCCCAACGGCTCCACGCAAGTGGCGTTTTGGGGCACCAACGACTATTTGTTTGTGGCTTGTGCCAATGTCTGGTGCGGGGAAGAATGGGTGGAGGTGTGCTGGGATACCGCAAATGACGGTCAAGAGGTTGGTGAATGCGAGAATGTGGTGATTTTGTTGGAGGCCGAGTGGGGCACTTTTCCGGATGCCGACCCCTTGGAACTTGACCTTGTTCTGAGGATGACAGATGTCGACATGGAGCTGGATTTGAGCCAGGTGCTGCAGGGGGGCATCATCAATCAAGGGTTTCAGTTCTGCTTGCCTCCGGGGTATTGTTATGAATTGGAGGCTTCGCTGGACAACACGGATCTGGGGGACATTCATGAGCTTGGCATTGCTGTTGTTGGATGGTTTCCCATGCAAAATGTGTTGGAGGTCTTGACCAGCGGAGAGGAATCGTGGGTCGCCACGGTGGGTGTGGACGTGATTGAGGGATGCGGTGAGGAAGAACCCGACGGTGTGTCGGCCTTGGCGAGGCCAACGGTCACCGCCATGCCCAACCCCGCTCAAGACCAAGTGCAGTTCACAGGTTGGACAAAGGGAACCGTCACGCTGGTGCTCCGAAATGCCCAAGGCCAAACCTTGATGATTCACGAAGGCCTTGCTCCAGGTGAGTCTTTGATGTTGCGCCCAGAATGGCGGGGAATGGTCTTCGCAGAGGTCTCTGGAGACGGCTGGACGGCGCGTCCTGTCTTGGTCTTGCATTGAGCCTTGGCTTTGCAAGGCTGCCCTACCTTCGCGGGGTCGCGCGGCAAGTGCCGCGTGCCTCACGAAGATTGACGACACATGCGTTTTGACCGCCTGAACAACTGGACTGGATGGGCTGTGTGGGCCCTGGCCACTTTGGTGTACTTCCTCACTGTGGAACCCACGGCGAGCTTCTGGGACTGTGGTGAATTCATCGCCTCCGCCTACAAACTTGAGGTGGGACACCCTCCTGGCGCCCCGTTCTTCATGCTGTTGGCGCGCTTCCTCATGATCCCCATGGGCCCCGACACGGCGGCTTTGGCGGCCAACATGCTGTCCGTGTTGAGCAGTTCGTTCACGATCCTGTTCCTGTTTTGGAGCATCACCCACTTGGCCAAACGCCTCAGTGGGGAGCAAGACCCGCAAGGCGGCACGCTTGTGGCGGTGTTGGGTTCAGGTGTGGTGGGCGCCCTGGCGTACACGTTCAGCGACTCGTTTTGGTTCAGCGCGGTGGAGGGCGAGGTCTACGCGTTGTCCAGCTTGTTCACGGCACTCGTGTTTTGGGCCATACTCAAGTGGGAAAACGTGGCCGACCGTCCGGATTCGACGAAGTGGATCATCTTGATTGCGTACCTGATGGGATTGTCCATCGGGGTGCACCTGCTCAACCTGTTGGCCATCCCGGCCATCGCCATGGTGTATTATTTCCGCAATTACGCGTTCTCGTGGAAGGGCCTCGCCATCACTGGGGCGGTGTCCATCGCTTTGCTCGGGTTTGTGCAAGAGGCGCTCATCAAGGGTGCGGTTCAGTTGGCGGGCAGTTTTGAGCTGTTCTTCGTCAACGACCTCAGCATGGGCTTCAACACCGGGGCGTTGGTGTACCTCGCGTTGCTCGTGGCTCTGATTGTGGGCCTTTTGGTGGTGTCTCGCCAAAAAGGGTGGTGGGCCGTCAACACCCTCACGCTGGGCATGGCCATGGTGCTCCTCGGCTACAGCTCGTTCGCCACGATCATGATTCGTTCTGCGGCCAATCCGCCGATGGATGAAAACGACCCTCAGAACTTGTTTGCGTTGCTGAGCTACCTCAGCCGCGAACAGTACGGCGACCGTCCTTTGGCGACAGGCCAGTTTTGGGACAGCCCCACGAACTTGGACAAGCCCTACCTCGACGGGAAGCCGGCGTGGGTGAAGAGCTACAGCGTGATGAAGAAGCGAGGCCCCTCGGAAAAGCGTGTCAAGAGCTTCAAGGGCGAGTACGCCGCCAACCAATTCGTGGAAGCCAACGCTGGGGAGAAGTTTTACGTGGTGGAGGAGTACGTGGACAGCGGCGAGAAGCGCGGCACCAAGCCCAACTACAACCCCGACTACACGATGGTCTTCCCGCGGATGTACAGCTCGACGGGAAGCCACATCAAGGAGTACAAGCGGTGGAGCAATTACAAGGGCTTCAATGCGACCACCTCTTACGTCAGTCCGCTGGTGGATGGGGTCATGAACCGGGCCCAATTCGTGGCCCATTTGGAGGGGGAGGTTCTCTCTGGACAGCTCGAGAAGCTGGAGTTGGAGCGTGTGCTGCGACGCCTGTTTGCAGACTATGGATTGCGGTTTGACCAAAACTTTGGTGTGCAATCCAAGACCGCGCTCCTCGTCCGCAATCCCGAGACCGGGCAAATGAACGCCGCCCCTCTGGACAATGCTCAAATGCGTTCAAGCTTGGCCACGTACTTCGTGGACCAGTTGGAGTCCGGCCTGGATTACGGCTCGGCTTACGTGCGCCGCCTGGATCAACAGAAGCGGGCGGACGAAGACGCCTTGCGCCGTTTGACCCAGCGGGCGAACCAAACCAGGAATCAAGATGACATCCGCGCTGCGCTTCAAGCCGAAGGGAGGCTCAACAACACCCTGGAGGAGTTGATGCCCACCCAAGGGGAGAACCTGACGTTCTTCAGCGACTACCAAATGGGGTGGATGTACTTCCGGTACTTCTTCTGGAACTTCATTGGAAAGCAAAACGACGTGCAGGGCCACGGGTCGTTCATGGACGGCAACTGGCTCAGCGGCGTCAACTTCATCGATGCGGAACGCCTCGGCAACCGGGGCGTGTTGACACAAGAGGCCCTGGACAACAAGGGCCTGAACCATTTCTTTTACCTGCCTTTGATCTTGGGGTTGATCGGGCTCGCATTCCAGGCGTTCCGGGATCCTCAGGGCGCTTCGGTGGTGGGCATGCTGTTTTTGATGACAGGCATCGCCATTGTGGTGTACCTGAACCAAACCCCCTTGCAACCCCGTGAACGGGACTACGCCTACGTGGGATCATTCTATGCCTTTGCGATGTGGATTGGCTTGGGTGTGATGGCCCTGTACCAAGCCTCGCAGAAGCCGGAAATTCAAGCGCACATGCGTGGGCTGGCCTTGCCCTTGGTGGCAGGGGTCGTGTTCTACGTCATGGAGATGCTCACAGGCGGCAGCCACGCGTTGTCGTTCAGCGTCCTGTTTATGGGTGTGGTGGCCACGGTGTTGTACGCCGTGTCGTGGGGCCTTGGCAAGACGTCGCTGGATGGTGCCGTGCGGGCTGGGGCGCTGACCTTGCTCGCTGCCATGGTGCCCTTCCTCATGGCGTCTGAAGGCTGGGACGACCACAGCCGGGCCCGCCGTCGGACGGGCGTGGACATGGCCAAGAACTACCTGAATTCTTTGGCGCCCAACGCGGTGCTGTTCACCAACGGAGACAACGACACGTTCCCGCTTTGGTACGCCCAAGAGGTGGAAGGCATCCGGACCGACGTCCGGGTGTGCAACTTGAGCTTGCTCAACACCGATTGGTACATCGACCAAATGCGTCGCCGCGCCTACGAGAGCGCACCATTGCCCATCCTGATGGATGAGGAGAAGTACCGCCAGGGCACCCGAGACGTGGTGTTGATCGACCGCAACTCAGAACCGATTGACCTCCTGGAAGCCATGAACTTCACGTTGGACGACGACAACCTCCAGCAGTTTCCAGGTCAAAAAGGCTACTTCCACCTCCCCAGCAACACCTTCACCCTGCCCGTGGATTCGGCGGCGGTGCTGGCGTCTGGCCTGGTGAGCGCCCAGGAAGCCAAGCTGACGAAGGACCAAATCCAATGGACCCTGACCAACGGCAACGGGAACACCCAGTCGTACGTGACCAAGAACCACTACGCGGCGTTGAACATGATTGCCAACAACCAATGGAAGCGTCCGATTTACTTCGCTGTGACCACGGGGCCGGAGAGCTACCTCGGCTTGCAGGATCACTTCCGGTTGGAAGGTTTGGCCTACCGCTTGGTTCCATTCAAGTCCCCCAAGAACGACAACCCCAACATCCTTGGGGCGATTGGCACCGACATCATGTACGACAACGTGATGGACAAGTGGGTGTGGGGCAACATGGACGACGTCGAGCACGGCGTTTATATGGATGAAAACAACCGTCGCATGGTGACGAACGTTCGGCTGCAAATGGCCAACCTCTCCGAGGCGCTGTTGAAGGAACGCGACCCAGAGCGTGCCATGTTGGTGCTCGACGAGTTGATGCGCGCCATGCCAAAGGAAAACGTTCCCTACAGCCGGGTGATGATGCCTGTGGCAGAGACGTACATGCAGCTGGCGAGCGACACCGCGCTTGCGCCCAACACCAAGAACTTGAGTGAGGTGTCTCGCCTGCACGCTTGGAAAATGGCTCAGGAAATCAGCGACGATTTCATGGCCATGCAGGAGGACAACATCGCGTACTTCACCTCCTTGGAGCCAGAGTATTACATGGCGGCTGACCGCGAAATGCAGTTTGCCCTGCAAGTGGGAGACCGGTTGGTCCGTGTCATGAAATATTTTCACCCGATCTCCGACGTCACCAAGGCGCTGGAGGATCGCTTGACCGACATGGAGTCGGAGGTGGAGGCCTACGAGCGCAACCTCGTGGACCTGGGTGATTTCGCATTCTGAACGGCTCATTCTGTGACCAAATCGCGCATCGCCATCTTGGCTTCGGGATCGGGATCCAACGCCGAGGCGTTGATGACCCACTTCGCCACAGGCCCCGGCTCGGAGGTGGCCGAGGTGGCGTGGGTGTGCACCAACCGCCAGGCAGCTGGGGTGCGAGAACGGGCCCAGGCGCTGGGTGTCGCCGAAAGCCACTTGCCCAAGGCGGCCATTGCGGATGGGGCACTCTTGCGCGAGTTGCAATCCCGCGACATCGGGTGGGTGGCGCTTGCGGGCTTTTTGTTGAAAGTCCCGGCCGACGTGTGCGCGGCGTTTGAGCACCGCATTGTGAACATCCATCCAGCCCTTCTCCCAAGGCATGGCGGCTTGGGGATGTACGGGATGCACGTGCATCGGGCGGTGCACGAGGCGAAGGACGAGCGGTCGGGCACGACGATCCATTGGGTCAACGAGGTCTACGACGAGGGAGGCATCCTCTTCCAGGGCGAGGTGGCCCTTCAGCCCGAAGACACGCCCGAAGACATCGCGGCCAAGGTGCTTGAGTTGGAGCACCGCCATTACCCCGTGGTGCTGGAGGGCCTCATTCGCATGACCCAAGGCACGGATGTGCGGGACAACACCCATTTGAAATCCCACAGCTGAGCCATGGCCAAGGTCACCATGTACACCGACGGTGGGGCGAGCGGCAACCCGGGCCCAGGGGGCTACGGGACCTTGCTCATGTATGGCGAGCACGTGAAGGAGATGTCCGAAGGCTTCCGCTTGACGACCAACAACCGGATGGAGTTGCTGGCCGTGATCGTGGGCTTGGAGGCCTTGACGCGAGACGGCATTGAGGTGGACGTGTACTCGGATTCCAAATATGTGGTGGATGCGGTGGAAAAGCGTTGGGTGTTTGGCTGGGAGAAGAAAGACTACAAGGACAAAAAGAACCCCGACCTCTGGCAGCGCTTCCTTCGTGTGTACCGTCGGCACCAGGTCCGATTCCATTGGGTCAAGGGCCATGCGGGGAACCCGTTGAACGAGCGCGTGGACGCCATGGCGGTGGCTGCGTACCAAACCGGCGACTTGTTGACCGATGCGTGGTATGAAGCCCATGTGGGCTGAAGCAGGAGGGCGTCGGAGGGGTTATCTTTGGGCTGCAATTCAATGATCATGCGTACAGACCTCTACCAAGGCCACGACTACTACAACATGGACGAGCTCCTCACCGAGGAGCACAAGTTGATCCGCGACACCGCGCGTGCGTGGGTGAAGCAGGAAGTCAGCCCCATCATCGAAGACGCGGCGGAGCGCTGCGAATTCCCCAAGCACCTGTTGCCTGGGTTGGGGGAGATTGGGGCTTTTGGGCCCTACATCCCGGAGGAGTACGGCGGCGCAGGTTTGGATCAAATCGCGTACGGCCTGATCATGCAGGAGTTGGAGCGCTGCGACAGCGGATTGCGCTCGACGGCTTCTGTGCAGAGCTCGTTGGTGATGTACCCCATTTGGAAGTACGGCACCGAAGCGCAAAAGCAGAAGTTCCTTCCCAAGCTGGCGACCGGCGAGTGGATGGGTTGCTTTGGCCTGACCGAGCCTGACCACGGGTCCAATCCCGGGGGCATGGTCACCAACTACAAGGAAGACGGCGACGACATCATCCTCAACGGGGCCAAGATGTGGATTTCCAACGCGCCCTTCGCCCAGGTGGCGGTGGTGTGGGCCAAAAACGAAGAAGGCCGCATCCATGGCGTGATCGTGGAGCGGGGCATGGAAGGATTCAGCACCCCCACCATGAAAGGGAAGTGGAGCCTGCGTGCGTCCGACACGGGCGAGCTCATTTTCGACAACGTCCGGGTCCCCAAGGCCAACATTTTGCCAGGCCGTTCCGGCTTGGGCGCGCCGCTCAGCTGCCTTGACAGCGCGCGTTACGGCATCGCGTGGGGCGCCATCGGCGCCGCCCTAGACTGCTACGACGTCGGCTTGCGTTACGCCAAGGAGCGCACGCAGTTTGGGCGCCCGATTGGAGGATTCCAGCTCCAGCAAAAGAAGTTGGCGGAAGCGATCACCGAGATCACCAAGGCCCAGCTGTTGACGCACCGCCTCGGGGTGTTGCGCAACGAAGGCCGTGCGACCTCGGCCCAAATCTCCATGGCCAAGCGCAACAACGTGGACATGGCGATTCACATCGCACGTGAAATGCGTCAAATCCTCGGCGGTATGGGCATCATGAACGAATACCCGATCATGCGCCACATGGCCAACCTGGAGTCGGTCATCACTTACGAGGGCACGCACGACATCCACTTGCTCATCACCGGCCTCGACATCACCGGGGAAAACGCGTTCAAGTAAGTTGCCTGCGCCCACCGACGCGCACCACAAGCGAATCGCCGAGATGACCTTCTCGTCGGTGTACCCTTGTTACGTCACGAAGGTGGAGAAGAAGGGCCGCACAGAAGCGGAGCTGCTCGAGGTGTTGACCTGGCTTACGGGGTTGTCTTGTGATGAATTGGACGCCCACCGTGAGGCGAAGTCAACCTTCGCAGACTTGTTCCAAGCGGCTGAACTCCACGAGAACGCCCCGCTCATTACGGGCAGCATTTGCGGGTACCGGATTGAGGAGCTCGACAACCCCCTGACGAAGGCCGTTCGGATGATGGACAAGCTGGTGGACGAGCTGGCCAAGGGCCGGCCCATGGACAAGGTCCTGCGCCAAGGTTGAGCGACCGCTGTCCCCGACCCTCAACGGATGCCGAACCGGTCGGCGTCTTGGAGGAAGGGCAGCGAGGTTCGGAAGGCCGTCAATTCAGATTTGTGCCACGTGGCGCGCAACACAACAGGGGAGCCTGCGCCGCCTGCATCCGCCAGTATCGTCCCCGCCATGTCCACCAAGAGGCTGTCCCCGGCATAGTGGTGTCCAGAGCCGTCGGTGCCAGAGCGGTTCACCCCAGCCACGAAGCATTGGTTTTCGATGGCCCTGGCCTGAAGCAAGGTCCTCCACGCCGCGCGGCGTGGTGCGGGCCAGTTCGCCAAATACAACACGGCGTCGTAGGGCTCTGACCCATGGTTGCGCACGAAGCCCGGGAACCTGAGGTCGTAACACGTTTGCAACAGCAACCGCCAACCGCGCCATGTCACTTCCACCCGTTCCGTCCCTGCCTGATAATGCTTCCCCTCTCCCGCGAGGTGAAAGAGGTGGCGCTTGTTGTAGGCGTGCATGTCTCCTTCAGGGGTCGCCAACCAAAACCGGTTCCACGCTTCGCCTTGGCTGTCTCGAATCGCCACCGTGCCTCCGAGGGCCACGCCGTGGTGTTGGGCCACGTGTTGCATCCACTTCCGTGTGACACCCTGTCCCTCGGCGTCGAGCAGTTCCGTCTTGCCGGTGTCCATGCTGAAGCCGGTGGTGAACATCTCAGGAAGCAATACCAAATCCGCGACTTCTTCCATCAACACCTCCTCCAATTTGGCGGCGAACCACGTGCGATTTGCCTCAGGATCTTGCCAATGCAGGTCGGCCTGCAACGCGACCACACGAAGCTTGTCCTGGGCTGGGGTGCATGGCGTTGGGTTGGCCGTGGATGGGGCGATGGGCGTCGAAGACCTGGCGGGGATTGCCCTGAGTTTGGCCACCGCCTCGTCGATTGTGCGGTCTTCTTTGGCGAAGCACACGCGGACACTGGGCTCCACCTGGCCAAACGCGCCCATCGGAATGGTGGCGATGCCGTGGTCCCGGGTCCAGCGCAGCGCCAAGTCGCGGTCCGTCTCGCCGGGCCTCAGGTACCGGGCCACGTTCAGAACTTGGAAGTACCCGCCTTCGGCCGGCTCCCAGGTGAAGTCCGTGCCTTCGAGGCCCTGGAGCAGCCGGTCGCGCTTGGCCTGATAGATGGGCCCCAATTCTCGCAAGTGGGCCTGGGCGTCTTCCGTGACCAAGTGCCGCGCCAAGGCCTCTTGGAACGGCGCTCCAGTGGAGAAGACGTCGTACTGGTGCACTTTGCGGAGCTCTCGTGTGAGCTCGGCTGGGGCGGCCATCCACCCAATCTTCCAGCCGGTGGCGTGGAAGAGCTTTCCAAAGCTTCCCGCCACCAAGGTGCGATCCCGAAGCTTCGGATGCCGCCAAGGCACCGGCGCTTCTCGCCCGTCGTGCACCATGGGCCCGTACACTTCGTCGCTCAACAACCACGCGTCGGTGCCCTCCAAGGCGTCCGCCAACCGGTCGAGTTGGGCGGCCGTGAGCACCTTGCCCGTGGGGTTGTGGGGGCTGTTGAGCACCACAATCCGAGTGCGTGCGCCCACGGCTTGGTGAAGCGCCTGGTCGTTGTCCAATGGGACGCGGACCACCTTGGCAAAATTCAGTTCAGCCACCGGCGCGTAGAGGTCGTAACCTGGCTCTTGCATGACCACTTCGTCTCCTGGCTGGAGCAAGGCCGTCATCGCCGCGTACAGCACACTCGATGCGCCGGCGCCCACGGTGATTTCGGTGTCTGGGCAATACCCTGCTCCTGCGTGGTGAACCTCGGCGATCCAAGCGCGAAGGGCCTTGTTCCCTGGCATCGGCGCGTACTGGTTGTGGCCGTCTTCGATGGCGTCCGAGGCGGCTTGCCTCAATGCCACAGGCGTGGGCAGGTCGGGGAATCCTTGGGCCACGTTCAAGGCCCCATGCGCTTGCGCGAGGGCCGTCATTTCCGTGAAAATGGTGGTGCCCACATCAGGCATCTTGGACGGCGGCAGGCTGGGCTTGCGGTTCATCGAATCACCGCGAATTTGACCACGTCGCCCTTTTTCCCTTGGCTGTCCGTGGCGAAGGCCAAATACACGCCGTACGGCGCGGGGCTCCCGTTGTCCAGGTTGCCATCCCAGGTTGCCCGGCCGCCGTTGCTTTCGAGGACGGCCACGCGAATGCCTGAGATGTCTGTGATGTGCACGGTGCTGTTGTAAGCCAATCCATCGAAGACCACGGGGCCTGTGTGGTCGGCACGGATGGGGTTGGGCATCACACGGACATGGCCCATGTCTCGGTCCCAGTTTGTGGCTTCGCCGCGGTAGGACAACAACCCTTGGCCGGTGGCCAGGTAGACTTCGCCGCTGCCGTAGTCCATGGCGATGTCTTGGATGTCGTTGGCAGGAAGCGGGCTGTTGTCGACGGTGAAGTGATGGTCGGTGGTCAACCCGTCCGCGCTCAACACGTACACCCCCGATCCTTGGGTGCCTACCCACTTGCGGTTGCCGGCGTCGATGATCAAGCTTTGAACCACTTCGTTTTCGAGCAAATATTGAAGGTTGCCGTCCTGCGAAATGAGGATTTGGCTGGCATTCACCACGTCGTCGAACACGGTGGCGCTTTGGTAATAGACGGCAGGGCCTTGCGCGGTGCCCACCCAGACTTCGTCGTCCAAGTCTTCCTCGATGCAGAACACGTCGTTCGAGGGAAGTCCACCTTGGCCGGGGGTGGCCGTCAAGATGGTCCAGCGGTCGTCTTGGGGACTTTCGGGGGTGCCGGCAGGGTCGTACACGAGTACGCCTTTGCCGCGTGGCAGCACCACCCAAACATAGCCATCGCCTGTGACTTCCACGTCAGAGAACAACAAGTCCTGCCCCGTGTCGCCCAAATCCATGGCCACAGTTGTTCCGTCGGGCAGCAGGACATGAAGCCCTGTGTTGACCCACGGGTTGGTGAACCAAAGGTTGCCCTGGCGGTCGAAGTCGATGCCGCCCACAGCCGAGCGAACAGTCCCACCCACGCCGGTGAGCTGCAGACTCGAGTTGTCGGCGTTCAACACCCGCACCACTTGACCGTCGCGCACTTCAATGAGGCCCTCCTCGTAGGAAGACAACACCACGTGGCTGGGGTCTGTAGGGTCGATGCTCACGTCGAGGATGTCCCGAATCCCTTCAATGTCGTTCTGGCTTTCTGGCAAGCCAAGTTCCAGCCAGTCGTTGTCCGTGAAGTTCAAGGCGCCATCCGCCCGGTACTGGGGAGTCCAAGACGCACTCACCGCCCCAGTGGCCACCCACAGGTTGTCGTTCCAGCAATCCATGCGACGCACCTTGGCATGCGGAGGCCCTTGGGGCTTGTTGCCACGGGGGGGGATGCTCTCCGCCGTGGGGTTGGGCACCCACGTGACCACCCCGCCGATGCGGCTTGCGAGCCAAGCCCGGCCTTGGGGGTCGCTGTCAAGGAACGCCACGTCATGGATGCGCACGTAGTCGGGCAGGGTGGGGGCCACTTCCACGGGAGACCCGCCTTCGTCGAAGCCCCAGGTTTGGCAACAAGAGGCCAACAGCATGCCTTGACCTCGGGATCCATCTTGTTCAAGCACCCAATGGCCGGACGCCATCCCTCCGTATTCGAGTCCGTCGGGATTCCAACCGTCCACCACCGCCCACGGCGTGCTGGCGTTGCCGCGCCACACCACCGCGTGGCCTTCTTCTTGCGCCTCCGTGGCCATCCACCACAGCCCCCCAAAGCGTTGAAGCTCCAACACTGGCCCAAGTTCGGGGGCGCCTTCCCACAGGGTCCATTGGTCAGGATTTGCCAAGAAGGGGTCGTTGACCGCGCCTGCGAAGACCCCGCCGTCGGTGCCCACAAGCCATCGGCCTTCATGCTGCACCACGCAACGGGCTTGCACGGGCATGTCCGAGGGGCTGAGTTTCCAGGTGTCGGCAATTTCCCGTTTGGCCAAATCGACCACCACCACACCGACGCCCGTGGAGAGCAAGGCTCGGCCGTGGTAGACCACGATGTTTTGAATCCGCTTGGTGCCCACCACCTGAGCGATGCGCAGGTCTGGGAGGTGGGTTACCCCCCACGCGTCTTTCAGGTCGACACCGCCATTGTCGTAGCCGATCACCCAAAGCTCAGTGATGGGGTCGTAGGCCATCGCAGAAGGCCTGCCCTGGGTCAGCCCTTGGCCTTTGACCAGACGTTGAACTTCGTAACTGGCGGTGTCGATGGTGAAGAGCGCGAAGTCGGTGCGGCCCACCACGTCGTCTCCGGCCATCATGACTTGTTTGGCCTCGCCGTACGGAAAGTGGTCTCGCCAGCTGGACACTTCGTACTGCGCTTGCAATGCATTGCAGGACAAAGCCAAAAGCCAAACAAAGGGTCGAAAAGCGGTCATCCTGGGCCTCATACGTGGCGAAGTTCGGGATATTGTGTCCAGCCGCGGCAGTCAACCTGCGTGCTTCCACCGGAAGGCGTCCGCTCCCTCGCTCTCGAGCAAGGTCAGCGCCTCCTCTGAGGCCAACCCGTAACGCCACCCTTGCTTGCCATACTCCCCTTCCACGATGCCCCACACGGTCAACAGCGCAAGGAGGTCCTCGGCCTGGTCGAACTCCAGCCGAGCCGTCCGCGCCACCTGGGGGAAGCGCAAGTGGTGCCCGTCCCGCCATTTCTTGAACAGGCGGCCGACGTATTCGTTGTAACGGAATTCAGAGCGGTCCATCCTCATCTCGTATTGCCACACTTTCACCATCACCGGCGACGCTTTGTGAATGCGGTCGCCCTTCCGCAAAAAGGCGTTCCAGGCGCCTGTGACGGCTTGACCTTGTGCGTTCCTGTGTTCCACGTAGTGAGGGCGCTTGGGGCTTTGTGGAACTTGGACCTCAAGCACGCTGAAGTACTGGTGTTTCCATACCTGCGTTTCAAATGCCACGGCCGGCGTACAATGGACTTCTGCGGCGCACTGAATCATGTGGTATTCTTCCTCGACCCTGCAGCCTGCCACTTCGCCGTTGTCTCGAACGCCGATCAGCAAGCGGCCGCCCTCGGTGTTGGCGAAAGCGCTGAGGGTTTTGGCAATTTTGTGGGGGTCGTCCACGCGCAACTTGAAGTCTTGGTGCTGGTGCTCGCCCTCTTCAATCATGCGCAGGATGTACGACATGAAGTGAAGGTAGCTCGGAAGGCTTGAATTGTGTACTTTCGCAACGGAAAGACAAGACGAAGCAAAGGATGGAGGCCACAAGGCCTCTTTTTTGTCTCCTGAGTTTGCGTCGGGTCTTCACAAAGTGCAACACGTGATTCGTACAGAAGACATTCGAGCCTTGGCCGAGGCCCATCTGGAAGGAACCCCTGGGTTCTTGGTGGATGTGGTGGTCGGCGACGGAAGCAACATCCGGGTGATTGTCGACCACGACGAAAACACATCCATTGAGTTTTGCATGGGCCTGAGCCGCCACATTGAGGGGTCCTTGGACCGCGAAGTGCAAGACTTTTCTTTGGACGTGACTTCTCCAGGGTTGGACCAACCGCTCAAGCTACATCGTCAGTACTTGAAAAACGTGGGCCGAGATGTGGCCGTCATGCCTGTCGAGGGCGCCAAGATTGAAGGCGAACTCAAGGCCGTGGAACAGGACCATTTCGTGGTCCAAACCCGGGAGAAGCGACGCATCGAAGGCCGGAAAGCCAAAGCGTGGTTCGAAGAGGACCACACGTTTGCCTACGGCGACGTGCACTGGACAAAAGTGATCATCTCGTTTAACAAACCGCGGGCTTGAGCCCCACAATCTGAGTCAACATGCAGTTGAACTTGCTGGAATCGTTTGCTGAATTCAAGGAATTCAAGAACGTCGACAAAGAAACCTTGATGGCAATTCTGGAAGAGGTCTTCCGAAACATGATCATCAAGAAGTACGGGTCTGATGAAAATTTTGACATCATCATCAACCCTGAAAAAGGCGACCTCGAGATCTGGAGGAACCGCGAAATCGTCGAAGACGGTGACGTGGAAGACGAGAACATGGAGGTGTCCTTGAGCGAAGCCTTGAAGGTCGAAGACGACTTTGAGGTGGGTGAGGAACTCTCTGAGGAAATCAAGCTCGAGAGCTTCGGACGGCGCAACGTGTTGTCCCTCCGTCAAAACCTCGCCGGCCGCATCCTAGACATGGAGAAGGACGCACTCTACGCCAAGTACAAGGAGCGTGTGGGCGAAGTGGTCACGGCGGAAGTCTACCAGATCTGGAAGCGTGAAATGTTGCTCGTCGACGACGAAGACAACGAAGTGGTGATGCCCCGAGAGCACCAAATCCCGGGGGACTTCTTCAAAAAGGGCGACACCGTGAAGGCTGTGGTGGCCGCGGTGGAGCTGCGCAACAACAACCCCCGCATCATTTTGAGCCGGACGGCGCCCGAATTCTTGGAGCGCCTCTTCGAAA
Source organism: Flavobacteriales bacterium (assembly GCA_049610985.1). Classification (GTDB taxonomy): domain Bacteria; phylum Bacteroidota; class Bacteroidia; order Flavobacteriales_D; family Sanyastnellaceae; genus UBA11663. Next base: position 39,309 of record JBMZAB010000014.1, read on the forward strand.
TGGAAGTGCCTGAGATCTACGACGGCCTCATCACCATCAAGAAGATTGTCCGTGCCCCAGGCGAGCGCGCCAAGGTGGCGGTGGAATCTTACGACGACCGAGTCGACCCAGTGGGCGCATGCGTCGGCATGAAGGGATCCCGCATCCACAGTATCGTGCGCGAACTCCGCAACGAAAACATCGACGTGATCAACTTCACGGAAAACGAGGAGTTGCTTGTGCAACGTGCGTTGAGCCCAGCCAAGGTAACGTCCATGGCGCTTCACGGCGACACGGGCAAAGCCGAGGTGTACCTCAAGCCAGATCAGGTGAGTTTGGCCATCGGAAAGGGCGGCAACAACATCAAGCTCGCTGGCCTCTTGACCGGGTACGACATCGACGTGTACCGTGAGGATGACGAGGTGTCTGAAGACGTGGAATTGAAGGAGTTTGCCGACGAAATCGACGAGTGGATCCTGGCCGAGTTCACCAAGATTGGCTGCGACACCGCCCGTTCTGTCCTCAATTTGGAGGAAGAAGATTTGGTGAAGCGAACCGACTTGGAGGCGGAGACCATCCGCGAGGTGATTTCCATCCTGAAAGCGGAGCTGGACGCGTAAGAGTTATTCAAGGAACTCCACAAACAACCTGCCAGCCGCCCCGCCCCCGGCACCGCCTCGTTTCATACTTTCACCCAGAAATCTTCCTAAATGGCCGAATCAACAAAACCCGTACGCCTGAGCAAAGTCGCCCGTGAATTCAACCTTGGCATGACCACTGTGGTTGATTTTTTGGCGTCCAAAGGCATCGAGGTCGAGGCCAAGCCCAACACCAAGTTGGACCCCGAGACCTATGCGCTTGTGAAGTCCAACTTCCAGGGTGACAAGGAAACCAAGCAGAAGGCCCAACGCAGTGCCACGGGCATCCAAGAGCGGGAGAGCATCACGCTGGCCAGCGCTCGGAAGCGTGAGGTGAAGAAGGAAGAGGAGGAGCCAGAAATTGACTTGAGCCAGTTCCGCAAAAGCGAGGCGGCTCCCGTGGTGAAACGCACCCAGCCAACTTCTGCACCTGAAGCGGCCCCCAAGAAAGAAGAGGCTCCGGCTTCCGCAGTCAAGGAAGAGGCCGCGCCTGCACCAAAGGCCCCCAAAGCAGAGGCGCCGGCGGAAGCCGATTCCGCAGCTCAGGACGGGCCCAAGGTGGTGGGCAAGGTGGATTTGGATGCCTTGAAGCCGAAGAAGCCCGCCAAGAAAGTCGCGAAAAAAGAGGAAGTCCAGCCTGCTGCCCCTGAGGCCTCCAAGCCGGCTGACACAAAGCCTGTTGAGGAAACCAAGCCGGAAACTCAAGAAGTGGTGCAGCCCGACGAGCCTGAAGTGGTGCGAGCGAAAGCGGAGAAGCTGTCGGGCCCGACGGTGGTGGGTAAAATTGAATTGCCCGTCGAGAAAAAGAAAACCACCGGAGAAGACGGCAAGCGGAAGCGCGTGCGCGTCAAGAAGGTGGACGTCAGCAAGGCCGGCAACCAAGCGGGTCGAGGCGACCAGCGTGGCCGCGGACGCCGCAACGAGCCCAAGAAAGAAGTCAGCCAGGAGGACATCCAAAAGGAAATTCGCGCCACGCTCGCCCGTTTGAGCGGAGGCAAGAAGTCCAAGTCTTCCAAGCTCCGTCGGCGCAAGCGCGACGCCATCCAACAACGCCACGAGGAAAGCAACCTCCAGTCGCAACTGGAAGAAAGCATCTTGAAGATGACCGAATTCGTCACAGTGGCCGAGTTGGCCACGATGATGAATTGCGGGGTCAACGAAATCATTTCGGCGTGCATGACGTTGGGCATCATGGTGTCCATCAACCAGCGCTTGGATTCGGAGACCATCACCATCATTGCCGAAGAATTTGGCTTTGAGGTGGAGTTCGTCAGCGCCGAGGTGGAAGAGTCCATCGTGGTCGAGGAAGACTCCGAGGAGGATTTGGTGTCTCGCCCACCGATTGTGACGGTCATGGGCCACGTCGACCATGGAAAAACGTCGTTGCTCGACTTTGTCCGAAAGGCCAATGTCATCGCAGGCGAGGCCGGAGGCATCACCCAGCACATTGGTGCATATGCCGTGGAGCTCGATGGAGGAAAAAAAATCACGTTCCTGGACACGCCAGGTCACGAGGCGTTCACGGCCATGCGTGCCCGTGGTGCCCAAGTGACCGACTTGGCCATCATCGTCGTGGCGGCGGACGACCGCGTCATGCCACAGACGAAGGAGGCGATCAACCACGCCCAGGCTGCTGAAATCCCCATGATTTTCGCCATCAACAAGGTGGACCGCGACACAGCCAACCCAGACCGCATTCGCCAGGAATTGGCGGAGATGAACATCCTTGTGGAGGACTGGGGCGGCAAATTTCAGTGTCAGGAAATCTCTGCCAAGTTTGGCACCAACGTGGAGGAGCTCCTCGAGAAGGTGCTGCTGGAATCGGAAATGCTCGAGCTCAAAGCCAACCCCGACAAGCGCGCCCTCGGCACGGTCGTGGAGAGCAGCTTGGACAAGGGACGTGGCTACGTGACCAACGTGCTGGTGGAGGCTGGCACTTTGAGGGTTGGCGACGCCATGCTCGCGGGCCAGCACAGCGGCCGTGTCAAGGCCATGTTCAACGAACGTGGCCAACGCGTGGATGAGGCTGGTCCTGCCACGCCTGTGTCTGTGCTTGGTTTTGATGGCGCCCCGAACGCCGGGGACAAGTTCAACGTCTTCGAAGACGAGAAGGACGCACGCGCCATTGCGACCAAGCGTCAGCAACTGCAGCGTGAACAAGGCGTCCGGACGCAGAAGACGGTCACGCTCGAGGAATTGGGCCGCCGGATCGAAGTCGGGGAATTCAAGGAATTGAACCTCATCATCAAGGGCGACGTGGACGGCTCCATCGAGGCGTTGAGCGATTCGCTCCAGAAGTTGAGCACAGAAAAAGTCCAAGTCAACATCATCCACAAAGCCGTGGGTCAGGTGTCCGACTCGGACGTGCTTTTGGCCTCTGCGTCGAACGCAATCATCATCGGATTCCAGGTGCGCCCCTCGGCGTCAGCGCGGAAGCTCGCGGAGCAGGAAGAGATTCAAATCAAGCTGTACTCCATCATCTACAAGGCCATCGAGGAGATGCGCGACGCGATGGAGGGCTTGCTGAGTGCAAAAATCGAAGAAAACATTGTGGGCTCTGCGGAAATCCGCGAGACCTTCAAGATCTCCAAGGTGGGCACCATTGCCGGTTGCTTCGTGACAGAAGGGAAAATCCTGCGTTCAAGCAAGGTGCGGGTCATTCGTGAAGGTGTGGTGGTGTACACTGGCACCTTGGGTTCGCTCAAGCGATTCAAGGACGACGCGAAGGAGGTGCTCAAAGGCTTTGAATGCGGCTTGAACATCGACCGTTTTAACGACATCAAAGTCGGCGACGTGGTCGAAGCCTACGAGGAAGTCGAAGTCAAGCAGAAGCTCGAAGACTGAGCTTGATCGGGACGGCGCCGCGTCCAAAGAGGAAGGCGTTCACTCCAAGTCCGGAAGGTCGATGTCGCTGGGGATCACCAGCACGTTGTCCCATGTCCCAAGAGAGCCACTTTGCACGGCACGCTGGGCGGACCAAGCATCCCTGAAATTTCCGACCGTGACCGCATAATTGGGGTCGATGGGGTGGAGGTGGCTCGCCACGTCAGGGCAAGCTCGGTTGAAGGCCGCACGCACGGCGCGGGCTTCTTGCAAGTCCCCGAAGTAAATCTGCACCCGGAAGCCGTGCAAAGGTGCGGGATTCCGTTTGGCCAAAGAACACAAGGACTTCAGCGTGTCAGGCATGTTCCAAGTGGCCGCGACAGTGCGGGGTTTTTCGGGGGCGACTTGCGGTTGCCACGTTGTGGAATTCAACGCAGCGATGATGGCTCTGGTGTCGGGGACCTCGCGGATGTTGTCCTGGAGATTTTGAGGTGTTTCCTCACCCCCTCGGAACAACCCTTTCCACCACGTTTCTTCTCCAGTTTGGGTGGAATCAGCTTGGGCGAAAGTCACTTGGGGAAGGACAACGCCGACTGACATGAACCACAAGCAGAGGCCAAATGAGGAGAGGATGTTCATGGTGCCCAAAGATATCTGCGTCAAGCGTGCCGACGGGCGAGTTTGGACCAACTTGTGTGAAGCGGATGGGACGTTTGGGATGCCTGCGGTGCGCTTCGAACCCTCGGAACGATTCTAAATGCCCGTTGTTCGTGACATTCCTGTGACGGATTGGCGAGGGACTTGTCATTCTCCTTATTTTCGCGTTCAAATTGAGAGGGTACTCAATCGACATGCGAAACAAGAATTTTAAGCGATTCCCATGGCTTGCGGGCTTGGGTCGCATTCTCACCGTCGCGGCCATGATGACCGCGCAGAGCCTGTCTGCGCAATCCATCTGGGAAGGAGGCGATGTGGAAAACGGACAAGCGTTGTTCAATGCCAACTGTGCTTCCTGTCACCTCGTGACAGCGGACGTGTTGGCCGCACCTGGTTTGGCAGGCATTGCCGATCGGTGGGGTGCCAGCGATGAGCTTCTGGTCCAGTGGATCCAAAACCCCCAGGGCGCAGCAGCGACAGGAGACGGATACATCAAGTCTTTGGTGGACCGTTACGTCGCAACGTATGGATGGATGAGTGCACAAGCGGTTTCAGCCGACGACGTGCGCGACATCATGGCCTACGTTCAAAACCCGCCCGACGTGGCGGTGGCAGACAATTCCGACAACGGCTGCATCAACATCGACGAGATGCCCGTGGAGGAATCCAGCGACAGCTCCACGTTGTGGTTCGTGATCCTCTTGGTCATGTTCCTTTTGATCGCGATGAGCGCTTCGGGCGTAAACCGGGGTTTGACCAACGCGATCCGCGAGCGTGAAGGTCAGCCTCAACTCGAGGACCTGAGCTACTCCGACCGCCTCCGGGCCTGGGCCTGGAACAACATGGTGTTTGTGTCCATCCTCGGGGTCTTTGTGGTGGCGTTTGGCGTGGTGAAAGGCTACCAAGGGTTGATGGGAGTTGGCGTGTACGAAGGATACTTGCCTGAACAACCCGTCAAATTCATCCACTCGGTGCACGTGTGCGAGAACGAAGTGGATTGCAAGTACTGCCACCACAGCGCATACGAATCCAAGCACGCAGGCATTCCTTCCACCAACGTGTGCATGAACTGCCACAAGGCGGTGAAGAAAGGGTCGCGTTACGGCGAGGTGGAAATCGGCAAGATTTACGCGGCCATTGGATTTGACCCTGAAACAGGGACCTACTTGGACGGCGAGGGCAACAACGGCCACTCTTCGCCTCAGGACAGCTTTGGTGGTGAACCCATCAAGTGGAACAAGGTGCACAACTTGCCTGACCACGTCTACTTCAGCCACCAACAGCACGTTGTGGTCGGGGGGTTGCAGTGCCAAAACTGCCACGGCGACGTGGAGACTTGGAGCGCGGGCCGCATCGCATCCGTGGACCACATCAACACCTTGGTCGACAAGTACCCAGGCTTGATTGAGTTGAGCAAGCCCACCCTCACCATGGGTTGGTGCATCGAGTGCCACAACAAGGCGTCCATCGACCTCGCGAGCAGCGAGTACTATGAGGAAATGCACGACCGCATGAAGGACGACGTCCGAGGCAATGAGGAATTGCGTCGCATCCTTGAGGACGACAAGATCACGGTCAAAGAAATGGGTGGTTGGGAGTGCGCCAAGTGCCACTACTGATCGCAACGAGCAACCACGACAGATTCGAATGAACATGGCGAACAACAAACGCTACTGGACGGGACTCGACGACTTGCACCAGACGGAGGCTTTCCAAGAACTCCAGGGGCAAGAATTCCCGCAACACGAAGCCATTGACGAGGCGCTCGGCAACGAGGGCTTGACTTCGGCCACCACAGGCCGCCGTGACTTCTTGAAGTTCATGGGATTCTCCCTGGCTGCCGCCACATTGGCTGCCTGCGAGACCCCTGTGGTCAAGAGCATCCCCTACACCAACAAGCCTGAAGAGGTGACCCCTGGTGTGGCCAACCACTACGCCTCGACGTATTACAACGGTCAGGACTACGTGAACGTGTTGGTCAAGACCCGCGAGGGCCGTCCCATCTTCATCAAGAGCAACACCGCCACAGGTGTCGGCCACGCCAACGTGCGTGTGAACGCCTCCGTGATGGGCTTGTACGACAGCGCACGCCTGCAAGGGCCTCACCTCGCTGGTGCAGGTTCTTCTTGGGACACGTTGGACGCAGAAGTGACCAAGGCGATGTCCGCTTCCGGCCGCAAGGTGGTGTTGACCAACACCGTGTTGAGCCCCTCGCTGCAACGCACCATCGACACCTTCTGTGAGGCGCACGGCGCGGACCACGTGCAAGTGGATGCCGTGAGCCACAACGCCCTCCGCAAGGCGGCCAAATTGCACACCGGCGTGGACACTTTCCCAGCCTTTGAATTCGCAGCCGCCCAGACTGTGGTCACCGTGGGTGCCGACTTCTTGGGCACGTGGGGCGATGCGGCTTACTACGAGGCAGAATGGGTGAAGACACGTCGTCCGGAGAACGGCACGATGTCCAAGCTCCATGCCTTTGAAACCGTGATGAGCCTGACCGGCACCAACGCCGACACGCGCACCATGGTGAAGCCATCTGAGCACGGCAAAGTGTTGGTTGCCCTTCATGCAGCCATCACGGGTCAAGGTTCGGTTTCTGGATTGGACGAGCGAGTGGCTGCTTCCGTGAAGGCCGCAGCGAGCGACCTCAAGCGTGCAGGCTCCGCTGGATTGGTTGTGGCCGGTGCGAACGACTTGGATGCCCAACTTGTGGCGGCTGCCATCAACACCGCCTTGGGTGCGGACGGCACCACGGTGAAATACAGCGGAGACCGCTTGTTCGCCGGAGACGATACGGCGTTCGCCAAGTTGGTGCAAGACATGAATGCCGGCCGCGTGTCTGCGTTGGTGATGCACGGCACCAACCCAGCCTACCACGCCGCCGACAAAGAAGCGTTCCGCACTGGACTGGCCAAGGTCAAGTTCAGCGTGAGCACCTCGTGGTTCGCCGACGAGTCGGCCGCCCCTTGCACGGCCATGGCCCCCGACCACCACTGGTTGGAGAACTGGATGGACCTCCGCATCGGGGGGACCCGTGTGGACCTGGCTCAGCCGACCATTCAGCCGTTGTTCGACACCCGTGCTGCAGGAGAAAGCTTCATGGCGTGGGCCGGACAGCCTGCCGCGTGGTACGACGTGGTTCGCACCACGCACAACGGCGGCTACACGTCAGAGGCCATGTACAACGACGCGTCTTGGAACGGGTCGTTGCACGACGGGTTCTACATGACGGGCGAAGCCATGCCTGCTTCAGCAGCTGCATTGGGCAACGACGTCAGCGCGTCTGTTCGCAAGTTGTCTGCAGCCAAGGGTGGCGCATTTGAATTGGCGTTGTACCAAAAGCAAGCCATCGGGTTTGGCGACCAAGCTGGCAACCCCATGCTCCAGGAGACGCCTGACCCTGTGTCGAAAGTCACTTGGGACAACTACGTGACCATGGCCCGTGTGGACATGGAAGCGTTGGGATTGAACACCTACATCGCCCAGCGCGACAAGGCTTCTGTGGTGAAGGTGACGGTGAACGGCCAGTCGGTCGAATTGCCCGCCTTCATGCAGCCAGGCCAATCCCCAGGCACCGTCGGCATCGCACTTGGTTACGGTCGAGGCGACGGAGGGGAAAACATTGGACGTGCCGCGTTCGCCACTGGCGAGAACGGAGAGCACCTGCAAACGGCAGAGGGCAAGCCCATGCCGATTGGCGCGAACGTCTTTGGCTTGGCCACGGTGTCGGGAGACGGATCACCGCGTTACGACGCGTACGACGTGACCGTTGAAGCGACCGGCGCGGAGTTTGCCTTGGCGGCGACCCAAATCCACAACACGGTCATGGATCGCGACTCTGTGGTGAAGGAAACCAACTTCGACAGCTACCTCGCCGAGGCCAGCAAGCCGAAGGGCCAAGCGTCTTGGAACAAGAACCACACGTTGACCGTCCACGAGGACGTCAATGGCGACGGGATCATCGACGCCAGCGACGGCAAGAAGACGTCGGCGTTTGACCTCTGGAAGAGCCACCCTGTCGAGGGCGTGGGTCACCGTTGGGGCATGACCATCGACCTCACGACCTGCACCGGTTGCAGCGCGTGTGTGACGGCTTGCCACATTGAAAACAACGTGCCTGTCGTCGGCAAGGACGAAGTTCGCCGCCACCGCGACATGCACTGGATGCGGATCGACCGCTACTACGCTTCCGACTGGTCGCAAGAGCGCGGCGCTGAAGAAGGGGTGGGCGTCATCTCGTCCTACACCAAGATGGAGGATCCCTCGGCGAACCCCCAGACGGTTCACATGCCGATGATGTGCCAGCACTGCAACCACGCTCCTTGTGAGACGGTGTGTCCAGTGGCGGCCACGACCCACAGCAACGAAGGGTTGAACCAAATGACCTACAACCGTTGCATCGGCACGCGCTACTGCGCGAACAACTGTCCGTACAAGGTGCGTCGTTTCAACTGGTTCAACTACCAGGGCTACGCGAAGTTCCAGCACACCAACCCTTCACAGGATTCACTTACCCGCATGGTGTTGAACCCCGACGTGACCGTGCGTGCACGGGGCGTCATCGAGAAGTGCAGCATGTGCGTGCAGCGCATCCAAGAAGGCAAGTTGTCCGCCAAGAAGGCCGGCACGCCTGTGGAAGACGGCACCGTGCTCACCGCGTGCGCCGAGGCTTGCCCCACCCACGCCATCAACTTTGGTGACCTCAACGACGAAGCGTCGAAGGTGCGCACCAACGCCAACAACAACCGTTCGTACCACGCCTTGGAGGAGGTGGGCATCCAGCCCAACATTTTCTACATGACGAAGGTGCGCAACACTGAGTCCAACGAAGCCTGATCCCCTCGACATGCAGAGAGAAGCAGCCATTCGCGAACCCCTGATTCTGGGGCACAAGACCTACAAGGACATCACGGACGACGTGGTGGGGCCCATCATGGGACCAGCTCCTTTGGGTTGGAAAATCATGATCACCATTTCCAGCCTCATCGCCGTCTACGGCGTGGGTTGCATCCTGTACCTCTTGGGCACAGGCATCGGCACCTGGGGCTTGAACAAGACCGTGGACTGGGCATGGGACATCACCAACTTCGTGTGGTGGGTCGGCATCGGCCACGCAGGAACGCTGATTTCTGCGGTGTTGTTGCTGTTCCGTCAGAAGTGGCGGATGGCCATCAACCGCTCGGCCGAGGCCATGACCATCTTCGCGGTCATCATGGCGGCGGTGTTCCCGGGCATCCACATGGGACGCATTTGGGTGAGCTACTGGGTGCTCCCACTCCCCAACCAGTTTGGGTCGCTGTGGG